>NZ_JBGANL010000017.1:0-113205 GCF_044222345.1 Prosthecobacter sp. | reverse complement strand
GTGTGGAGGAGTTTCCGCAGCTGGTGGCGACGTCGCGCAAATTTGGCCTGCGTGAGTTTGAGTTCATCAGCATCAGCATGGACGATCCCAAGGACATGGGAGAGGTGAAGACGTTTCTGGAGAAGCACAACGCGGTGGTGCCGGACAAGCTGAAGGCTTCGCTCAAGGCGGAGGGGCGCAAGGGCAACGCTTATGTTTTCAGCGAAGCGAGCCAGGATGGGCTGATCAAGGCGCTGGATCCGGAGTGGCCAGGACCGATCCCGCACACGCTGGTGGTGGCGCCGGGAGGAGAGGTGATTTTTCGCCACAACGGCCCGATCGACGGGGATGAACTGCGGGCGAAGATTCTGGAGCACATGGGCCGGTTTTATGTGCCGGAGCCGGAAGTGAAGCCGTGAGCCGGATTAAACGGCAGGGAGCTGACGGAGATCGATGACCTTGGTGTCAGCGATGTCGTCATGGAGCGTGTTGTGCTTGGAACGGAAGATGCAAACAGTGTCCACGAAGAGAAAAAGTCCTCCAAGAAAGGGCACCTGAGCGATGAGCTGGAGGGGCAGGATGCGCTTGAGGATGATATGAGAGCGTTCCGCCGGCATGCCGGTTTTCCGCACGATGCGCAGATTCATGATGCCCTTGCCGATGGTCTGGCCGCGACCCAGATGATTCCAGTTGATAGCGAGCATGATGCCAAGGCCCACGACTGCCCATACCAGCTGCTCCATGGTCAAATAGCTTGGCTTTCCTGCCTGCTCCATGATGCGGGAGAAATAACCACTGAAATACATGATGGGCAGGGCTATCACCATCAGGATCAGGGAATCCAGAATGCTGGCACCCAGCCGGCGCCATGGCGAAGCGAGCTGTTGGATTTCATCGGGGTTGCTCGCAGGAAGAATATCCGACTGCGGCGGAGCATATGGATTAATGGAATCATTCATGGCAGGCTCCACAAGAAAGGAAGGGCCATGATTTGTCCAGACTAAAACCAGCCGCAGACCAGCTTCACAAAGCGGAGGCCTTCGGTGGTGAGCCTGCCGGTGCTGCCGCTGCCGGTGACGCAGCCGCGGGTGTGAGTGAAGTGGGGAATGCCGGCGTCTTTGACCCAGGTGACGTAAGGGGCTGCAACGGGTGATGAGGAGGCTTTCACGGCGAGCGGCAGGCCCCAGCGGCTGAAGGTGACCTCCCAGCTAGCGGGTTTGCCTGAAGGACGGGGACCGTCGAGCAGCCAGGGGTAGTTTTTGAGGATCTCCATCTCGGCATCTCCTGGGACGGCCACGCGGTAGCTGCTTTCTGTGGCGCGCACGGCACTGGCGGCGGTGAGGCTGGGATTTTTCTGCTGCGCGAGGTAGAGCGACTGGAGATCGAGCCCGATGAGATTCAGGCCGTTGTACAAACCATGATGGTTTGGGGTTGGGAAATTCGCATTGTGCCAGGACTCAAAGCGGCTGGATAGAAAGAGGTTCAGCTCCACATGGAGGTGAGCGCGGCGCTGGTCGATGCCGCTGCCGGTGTAGCCGAGAATGCCCAGAGTAGTGCCCGCCTTGACCTTCTGCCCGGCGCTGACCTGTGCGGAGGCAAGATGGGCGTAGAGGGAGAAAAACGGGCTGCCGCCCCAGTTGTGCTGGACCACGATGTAGCGGCCGTAGTTGCTCAGGCCGGACGAGGCGGCCACGTAAGCCACAACGCCATCGGCAATGGCTCCGACTTCGTCCTGGGGATTGCTTTTGGCATCACGCTGCAGGGGTTTAATGTCGAGGCCTTCGTGAAAGCGGGCATAGGCGATGCGGCCTCCGATGTGGCGGGGATCACGGACGAAGCCAAACTGGCCGCCCTCCCAAGGGGTGGTCTTGGCGCCATCGAAGTCGCGGTCGACGAACTGGAAGAACTCCGCAGGTGAGCCAAACAGGGCGTGGTTGGCCGTAGGCAGCTGCAGCTGCTGCGCGGGCAAGAAGCCCGTGAGCAGGGCGAGCAGTGAGAATGACAGCGCGAGACGTAACATCAGGTGCCGGGGAGTTTGTAGCCTTCGAGCGGGATATCCTTGGTCTTGGGCACCTTGGGGAGGATGCCGCGTTCCTTGTCAAGTGCAGCGGCTTTTTCGGCGGCCTCCAAGGCCCTGGCATCTCTGCGGGAATTCAATTTTTCCTTGGAGGTGGACGGCAGCATGTCATCCATCCAGCGAGAGGAGGATTTCATGTATTTGATGCGGGGATAAAACTTGTCCATTTCATCAACCGTCTGCTTCGAGAGACCGCGCCAGATGGTGAAACGACCGTCGGTGATCGGCTTGTCGATCTCGATCAAGTCGATGGGCAGGCCGTTGACCATGGTCAGGAAGGTCATGCCAATGTACTGACGGGAGGCGAGATCGAGGGCGGTGCGGCCCTTGGTATCGAGCTGGAGCACCACGCCGTAGCCATCGTTGTTGTCTGCTTCGAAGGGTTCAAAGCCGGAGATGCTGCGCTGGCTGAACTCGGGGACTTTTTTGAAGATCATCTGCTCGCCTGCGATGGTGACTGGCATAAGCTCGCTTTGATGTTCCAGCTGGTCCGTCTGCACGTGCGTGGTGATCAGCAATTTGTTCTCGCGGAGAATGTCACAGCTGGCAAGCAGGGTGGTCAGGGCCAGCATCAAAATGGCACGGGGGAGTCTTTGCATGAGCGTATCAAATCAAAGACGCGCCTGCTTTGCAACCCTGGAGGCGCGTGCCGGTGCGAAACTTCTGTGCGGTTGCTGTGATCCCCCGATTTGACAAGACGGTGAATCGCCGGACTGTCCGCGCACCCTTTTTCCACCATGCCCGGCAATGAACGTACGCTACTCACACAGGCCCAGATGGCCGCAGGGGTGCAGGCTTTGGCGCAAAGCATCCTGAAGGCGAATCCTGGTGCGGAGAGCATCGCGCTGGTGGGTGTTTTCACCCGCGGGGTGCCGCTGGCGAAACGCATTGCGGCCGAGATCGAAAAAACTGGCGGCGTGAAGGTCTTTCTGGGCACGATCGACATCACGCAGTATCGCGATGACCTGAGCACCTTTCAGATGGTGCCGAAGCTGGAGGGCTCGGACATCGCCTTCGACATCGACGACCTCAATGTGGTGCTCTGTGATGAGGTGATCTACACCGGCCGCAGCGTGCGTGCGGCGCTGGATGAACTGCTCAATTTTGGCCGCCCCAAACGGGTGCAGCTGGCCGTGCTGGTGGACCGCTGCGGCCGTGAATTTCCTGTGCAGCCGGATTTCTCCGCCCTCAAGGTCACGCTGGCACCCGGAGAGCGGGTGGCGGTGCACTTTACCGAAGTGGACGGCGAGGACGCCTGCACCGTGCAAACCCAAGCTTCAACGAGATGACCCCGCGCAAAGACCTCCTCGACATCGCCTCGCTCACGGATGAGGAAATCGCCTTCGTGCTCGACAACGCCGGGCCGTTCAAGGATCTCTTCAAACGCAGCGTGAAGAAGGTGCCCACGCTGAAGGGGCAGACGATGCTGACGCTGTTTTACGAGCCCTCCACGCGCACGCGCTCCAGCTTTGAAGTGGCCGCGAGCCGCTTGTCCGCAGATGTGACGCACTTTGACATTGAGTCGAGCAGTGTGGTGAAGGGGGAGTCCGTGCTGGACACGGTGGAGACGCTGGAGGCCATGCGGGTGGACTACATCGTGGTGCGCCACAAGCAGGCGGGGACGCCGAATCTGATCGCCAAGAACACGCGCGCGAGCGTCATCAATGCCGGGGACGGCTGGCACGCACACCCCACGCAGGCGCTGCTGGATGCGTTTACGCTGAGGGAGATTCACAAAAACCTGAGCGGCTGCCGGGTTTTGATTGTGGGCGACATCCAGCACTCCCGTGTGGCACGCAGCACGAGCCTGATCTTCCGCCGCCTCGGCATGGAGGTGGCGTATCTGGCCCCGGGGTCGATGATGCCGCGCGAGGTGCCGCAGGAGATTCCGCAGTTTGGCAACTGGACGGATGCCTTTGAATGGAAGCCGGATGTGATCTATCTGCTGCGTGTGCAGGGGGAGCGCCTGGACGAGCCGCTGATTCCGAGCTCAGCGGAGTACCACCGCAACTACGGGCTGACGGATGAACGGGTGAAAGTGCTGCGCGAGCGCGGGCTGCACCTGATGCATCCGGGGCCGGTGAACCGCGGGGTGGAGATCACGGATGCGGGGATGAACTATGAGAGGTGCCTGATCAACCAGCAGGTGGAGAATGGGATCGCGGTGAGGATGAGCGTGCTGTACTGGCTGAGGCCGGGGGCGGCGGAGTAGAGGGGGCGCTGGGGCACGGACAAATTACGGATGAACGCCGAGGGCGATCAAAGCTTCGCGCAATCCCATCAAACCAGGACGATTCAGGCGCAGCATTTCCACCGTTGCTCGTCCAGTGGGAGAAATACCAAGCAGCCGCCGTGCATCTGGCAGCCAGACGAAGTGGTCTTGCCATGCATGCTGGCGAGGATGGTAAAGTGCCACAGTTAGTTCGGTCACTGGATCGAGGGCACGAGTACGGGTGAACTTGTGATTGTTACAGCCCTGGCAGGAGAGTGCGAGGTTTTCGGCAGTGGATGCGCCACGTCTGCTGCGCGGAAGTATGTGCTCCACTGAAAATGACTCAGGTGCATAGGCCTCTGGCGTCATGCAATATTCGCAACGCCCCTGTGCGCGGGTGCGGACGAGCCGGCGTAGTGCCGCGCTGACATGCTCAGACATGAGCGGGTAGAGATTCCAGCCCCAGTCGTCCCATCAGTTCGGGCACTGTGGTCTTGCGCAGGGCGGCCAATCTGACCAGACTTTGCATTCGACGCGCATGCAGCGTTTCCACCAAATCGGAAAGTCGCAGCAACTCACGATGCTCGGCGGGGGTAAGCGAGCCATTCTTGCGCTTGGTCGAGAGGCGACGGTAGATCGTGCGTTGATCTGTGGGCAGCGTGGCATTGATGGCTTCCAGGAGCTTTGCCTCGTCGGCCTTGAGAGCGCCTTTCTTGGTCGCAGCCAGCATCTGGAGCTTGTGCAGTACGCCTTCCATGTCCGTCACGTTCAGCTTGCCCAATTCTCGAAGAATCAGTGCTGGTGTGAGGTGCGTGGCAGTCAACGACAGGGATAAAGAATGACGTGATTGGGTGAAAATTCAAGTGGTGAACTCTGGACGTCTCGCCCTCAAAACTTCCCGTCGCGGGATTCGAAGTGGGTGGGTTTGCCGAGGGATTCGCCGCCGGTGGAGATCCAGTGGGCGACCCATTCGGTGAGTTCTTCGTCGCGGACGAGGGGGATGCCGAGATCGACGGAGCTGCGGCAGGGATTGCTGAGGAGGGCGTCGGGGGCTTCGGTGCCGGTGATCTGGACGGGTTTGCCGAAGAGCCTGCCGAAGGTGTGGGCGACTGCGCGGACGCTGAGGGTGGCGGTGCCGGTGAGGTTGACGACCCAGGCGGGGCTGTGGGCCTTGGCGAGGCTGAGGAGGGAGAGGGCGTTGGCATCGCCCTGCCAGATGGTGTTGAAATAGCCCATGGTGACGTCCACGGGCTGGCCATTCCAGACCTGGCGGGCGATGTCCACCATGACGCCGTAGCGGAGGTCGCAGGCGTAGTTGAGGCGGATGAGGGAGACGGGGGTGCCGTGGGTCTGGCTGAAGTATTCGAAGATGCGCTCGCGGCCGAGGCAGCTCATGGCGTATTCGCCCTTGGGATTGAGGGCGTCTTCCTCACGGCTGCCGCCGCTCCCCACGGGGACGAGTCCATAGACATTGCCGGTGGAAAAGGCGGCGATGCGGCTGCGGTGGTAGCGCTCGCACACGAGACCGGGGAGCCAGGCGTTCATGGCCCAGGTCATGGATTCCTGGCCGGTGGAGCCGAATTTCATGCCGGCCATGTAGATGACGTTGGGGGCATGCGGGAGGTAGGCGACGGCGTTGGCAGAGAGGAGGTCGGTGGTGATGACATCGATGCCATGCTGCTGGAATTCCTCGGCGGCACCGGGCGAGCTGAAGCGTGAGACGGCGATGATGCGGCGCGGGGTGCCTGCTTCATTGCTGGCGCGTTTGGCCATGCGGGCGAGGGAGGGGCCCATCTTGCCTGCGGCACCCAGGATGAGGATGTCGCCAGGGAGCTGGCTCATCATCTCGATCACGGCGGGTGTCGGGCGGCTAAGGCGTTCTTCTAGATCTGCGAGGCTGGCGGGCGGCATGGGCGTACCTATGAACGGGTTTTCGACATTGGAAATTTTTTACTGCATGAGGTAGGGCCTGCGCGCCGCAGCAAATTCATCGTGGAGTTTGCCGATGCGGTATTTTCCGCTAGGGTCGCGGCCCGATGATTGCCAACGCTGCTGCTGCTGTAACCGCCAATTTGAATGTGCTCGACTTTTCCTGGGTTGCGAATCCGGAGGCGTGGATCGCGGTGCTGACGCTGTGCTTGCTGGAGATTGTGCTGGGGATCGACAACATTGTGTTCATCTCGATCCTGGTGGACAAGCTGCCGGCGGCGGACCGGCCGCGCGGACGTTTCATCGGCCTGGGGCTGGCGATGCTGACACGCATCCTGCTGCTGATGTCGATCACGTGGGTGATGTCGCTGACGGCACCGTTGTTTACGGTGCTGGAGCATTCGATCACCGGGAAGGATCTGGTGCTGATCTTTGGCGGCCTGTTCCTGATCTACAAGAGCACGCATGAGATCCATGAAAAACTTGAAGGCGACCCTGAGGGCGAGGTGCGCCAGAGCGTGGGCAAAGGGGCGGCGTTTGGCGCGGTGATGGTGCAGATTGCGCTGCTGGACATTGTGTTTTCGCTCGATTCGGTGATCACGGCGGTGGGGATGGTGAAGCACATTTCCATCATGGTGACGGCGGTGCTGATCTCCGTGGGCTTCATGATGGTGTTTGCCAGAGCGGTGGGTGAGTTCGTGACACGCCACCCCACGGTGAAGATGCTGGCGCTGAGCTTTCTGATTCTCATCGGCACGGCCTTGATTGGCGAAGGGCTTCATTTCGAAATTCCGAAGGGCTACATTTATTTTGCCATGGGCTTTTCGATGATGGTGGAGATGCTGAACCTGAAGGCCAAGAAGAAGCAGAAGCGGGCGGCCTAGGCATAGGGATGCCGGAGGGCATTGGGCATGACTTTTGGGGCAGGCGGCGTTCTTCGTCCGCCCTGTGACCGGATCTCAAGGGGTCTGCTACAACAGGCGGCGGGCGTTGCGGAGGCCGTCGGCGGTGACGACGGCCTGGTTGCGGGCGGCGACCATGAAGTCGAGGTAATTTTGCCACTGCATGGGGCGCAATGAGGCGAGGCCCATGCTGCGGCGGCTGTAGCCATAGTCGGCGATCTCCCAGCCGAAGTCGGAATGGCGGTTGCGATAGTCGGTGCGGTGAATCCAGGCACCGAATTCGTCTTTGCGGCCTTCGGCGTTGTGACTGGATGGGAGTTCGGACATTTGGATGACAGGGCGATTGAGCGGGCAGGATTGCCCGCACTACTTCAGCTCGATGTTGTCGATGAGACGGGTGGTGCCGAAGTAGGCGGCGACGGCAATGACGACGAGCTCGGTGGTGGCCGAGACGGGCTCCAGGGTGCTGGCATCCGCGACGGCGATGTAGTCGATGCGGCTTGACGGGGCCTTCTCCTGAATCATCTGGGTGATGAGACGGCGCAGGACATCGGGGTCATGCGCGCCGTTTTTCCAGGCATCCCGTGCGGCGAGGAGCGCGGTGCGGATTGCGGGGGCTTCGGTGCGTTCCTCGGGGGTCAGATAGCGGTTGCGGCTGCTCATGGCGAGGCCGTCGGGTTCACGCACGGTCTCGACGCCATGCAGCACGACATTGAAATCGAGGTCGCGCACGAGACGACGGATGATGGCGAACTGCTGGTAGTCTTTTTTGCCAAAAACGGCGTCGTCGCACTGAACGAGATTGAAGAGCTTGGCGACGATGGTGCAGACGCCTTCGAAATGGCCGGGGCGGCTGGCACCGCAAAGGTGCTGTGAGAGGCTGGTCTCGTGCAGGACGATGCTGCGATCCGGGAGAAAAAGCTCCTCGGCCTTCGGCGCGAAGATCATGTCCGCACCGTTGTCGCGGCAGAGGCTGAGATCCTCGATGAGGGTGCGCGGGTATTTGCTGAAGTCTTCACCGGGGCCGAACTGCAGGGGATTGATGAAGATGCTGACGGCGACATTGCCGTTCGGGCCGGCGATCTCACGTGCGGTGCGGATGAGAGCGGCGTGGCCATCGTGCATGGCGCCCATGGTGGGGACGAAGACGCAGCGGACACCTTTGTTGATGGTACTCCAGGAACGAAGCTGGCGGATGTTGTTGATGACGTTCATGATTTTAAGTCTCTGGATTCAAATACGGCGTAGCCCAGGGTAAAGAGTGTCACGTTTACGGCGAAGATGACGGCGTAGCCACGCCAGACAAGCGGCCAGTCGATGTTTTCGGCGAGGATGCGCCCCCAGGCGGCCATGTGCTTGGTGACCAGCAGATGCTGGTAGTTGTCCATGAAGCCGCTGTTGCGCATGATGAAGTCCACCAGGATGTAAGTCAAAGCGCCGATGGTGGCGGCGGCGGGCTTGATGCGGAAGCAGGAGAGAAAAAACGCGATGCTGCTGACCACCGTCATGCTGAGGCCGAGATAGAGTGAACTCTGGGCATAGCGCTGCAAGCCGGGGCCCCAGTCATAGAACGCGACGACGGAGACTTCAGGCACAATGGCGAAGTAACCGCCGCCCCAGCCGCGCAGGATGAGGCCGAGAAGGAATGACGTCCATGCGAAGAACTGCACCAGAAAGAATGCGTAGGCGCTGCAGGTGAGGTACTTGAGAAGCAGCAGGCGGAAGCGGCTGACGGGCCGTGCGAGCAGCAGGCGCATGTGGCCATCCTCCCCTTCCTTGGCGACGATGTCGCCTGCAACGAGGGTGAGGAACAAGGCACCTAGGAGGAAGATGGAGAAGCCCATGATGGTGCTGGCCACGGTGAGCGCCGAAAAGTAGTACTCGAAGCTCTGGCCCGAACCGACGATGGCTTTCTGGATCGGCCCCATGCCGAATTTTTTGATGAGGATGAGGATCAGGATCTCGAGCGCGATGAAGGCACCAAAACCGATGTAGGTGCGGCGACGTGCGAAGAGCTTCAGGAGCTCGCCATACCACTGCTGGAGGAAGAGCGTCATGATTTGGAGGAGAGGCCCATGTAGAGGTCTTCGAGGGTGCGGCGGTGGGGCTGCCAGGTATGGACCTGTACTTTGCCATTCACGAGCGCGGTGACGAGCTCATGCGGCTCCATGTTGAGCGGGACTTCGACGATGCCGTGCTTGTCCATGGTGGCACCGCTGCGATCGAGCACTTCGCGGGCGAGGCCGATGTCGCTGGTTTCGAGCTGGAACATGCGGCGGGATTTTTCCTGCTGCGGCACAGGGCCTTCGAAGACTTTTTTGCCGTCCTTGAGGATGACACAGCGGTCGCACATCTGCTCGACTTCGCCGAGAAGGTGGGAGTTGAGCATGATGGTCATGCCGTGGTGCTTGCGGAGGTGGAGGATGAGCTCGCGGAACTCGCGGATGCCTTCGGGATCGAGGCCGTCGGTGGGTTCGTCGAGGAGGAGGATCCTGGGCTGTGGGAGGAGGGCCTGGGCGAGGGCGAGGCGCTGGCGCATGCCGTGGCTGTAGGTGGCGGTTTTTTGCTGGATGGCGCGGGTGAGATTGACCATCTGCACGACGCGCTTCACCTCGGCCTCGTCCCACCAGCCGGAGAGGGAGCAGAGGACGCGGAGGTTTTGCCAGCCGCTGAGGTAATCGTAAAAGACGGCGGCCTCGTAGATGGCACCGATCTGCTGGAGGGCGGCGGCGCGATTTTGCTGCACACTGCGGCCGCCGATGCGGACCTCTCCCATGTCCGGACGCACCATGCCGAGGGTGATGCCCATGATGGTGCTTTTGCCGGCGCCATTGTGGCCGAGGAGGCCGAGGATCTCGCCTTCGCGGACTTCGAAGCCGACGTCATCCAAAGCGAGCCGCCCGGTGGGCCAGCGCTTGGTGAGGTGTCGTACTTCGAGGAGTGCCATGAAGGCACATTGGCGTGATGCCGGAGGGGATGCCAGTTTTTAGTCACACCCGCCCAGAAGAAGTCGCCAAATTCGCGTTTACACCGCCGCCGCCCGACTGCATTACTTCGGTCTGTCCCAGTAACTTCTTGTCATGCAGTTTTATTTCCCTACAACCCTCAATCTCGGCCTTGAACATAGCGAAGGCTTTCACCAGGAACTGCTGAGAGGGCTGACGCACAAGCTGAACAACCTGCTGGCAGTGATCCAGGGCTTCAGCAGTTTGATTTTGATGACGGACGACCTGGATCCCGGGGTGAGCGAAAACATGCAGCACATCCGTGAGGCGTCCCTGGGGGTGACCAATCTGAGCGAGCGCATTCGCTCCGCCGGCGGCTGTGCGAAGATCACCGCGCAGTCACTCGGTCTGAATGAATACCTCCCTGTCATCGAGGGCGCGGTGATGGAGCCGTTTCAAAAGGAGGGCGTACAGCTCGAGGCTGATGTGCAGGCCGGCCTGCCGCCGATTCTGGTGGATCCGACGAAGTTCAAAGACATCCTGACCGAGCTGCTGAAAAACGCCGCTGAAGCCGCCGCCAAGGGTGGTGGCCGCTGTGCGCTGAAGATCTGCGGCCCTGGCACGATCACCCCGGCTGAACAGCGCCGGGTGGACATCCTGGTGAGCAACACTGGATCCCAGATCGCTCCGGAGAAGATTCAGGAGGTTTTCCGTCCGTTCCATGGTTCGAAGAACAGCAATCACCTCGGCCTGGGGCTGACGATTGCCGCGATGCTGAGCCATCAGATGAACATCCAGCTGGGTGTGGCGTCGGAGAACAACACGACCACGTTTTGGCTGAGCTGCCCGATGGTCTAGGACCTCGGCTGAATGTTTTTGGAGTTTTGACGTTTAATTAGATGCAACGGCGGCCCTGCCTTCGTTGTCGTATTGGACATCACCTTTTTGGAGGTCTCTCATGAAACGATCTGTTCTGTTTGCCGCCCTGCTGCTCAGTGTGCTTCCGGCCAGCGCTGCTCCAAAGAGCTATGGCACCATCACGACGCGTGACGGCAGGTCTTTCTACGAGTGCCGGGTGCTGCACATCTACCCGGACGGGGTGAGCTTCTCGCACAAGAATGGCGCGGCTAAAATCCTCTTCGCAGAGCTGCCTGAGAATCTGAGGAGTGAATTCCGCTACGATCCGAAGGCGGAGGCCGAGTATCAGAAGGAGCAGGCTGCGCTGCGTAAAGCGGAGCAGGAGCGGCAGAAGCAGCGGGAGATCGCGATGCAGGAACGACTGATGGAGGCGAAGATGGCTGAGGCGAGCTATCTGGCGACTGCGAGCCAGCTTGCGGCCACGTCAGCATCGACCGCGGGCGCTCCATCTCCTTCGTGGGTGGGGACGCCGATCACGGGTCCAGCGGTGGGTGGGCGGTCCTACAGTGGGAGCAGCTACTCGCGCTTTGGCTATCCGTATGGGTACTCGGGCAGCGGGTACTCTTCTGGATACGGTTACGGCTACCCCTACGGCGGCTACTCGTATGGGAGCTACCCATATTACGGCGGCTACTCGTATGGGAGCTACCCGTATTACAGCGGCTACTCGTACGGGGGATACCCGAGCTACGGAGGGTCTTATGGGGGCTGCTATGGCCCAACGATCAGCGGCCAATGGAATCTGGGGCATGGGATTCACATCGGGATCGGCGGAGGGGGCTTTGGATTCGGTGGCATGCATCACCACCGTTGAGAGATTTGCTTCGTCTATGTGAAGCATTAAAAGAGCTGGCAAAAGTGGCGTTTTGGAGTCAAATCCACAACGGTTATGAAAACGTTCTCACTTCTGATTGTCACGCTTCAATTGGGATTCGCGGTTTGTGCAAGTGCAGGAGAGCCAACCACGATTGAAACTGCTCAAGGGAAAACCTATGAACGGTGCAAGATCATGAAACGTGACCCGGATGGGGTGTTGTTTTCCCATAGCAAGGGGGTGGCAAAAGTGTTGTTTTCGGATCTGTCCGAACCGATGCGCAATGCGCTGGGGTATGACGCCTTCAAAGCGGATGCGTATGAGAAAGGGCAGGCCGAGGCACGCAAGGCGGCCGAGCTGGCCAAACGCGAGCGCGAAACGAAGATGGCCGAGGCCATGATCGCCGCGCAGGCCAAGTATGCGGCGCAACAGCCGGTGGTGTATGTGCAGCAGCCGAATGGCGGCTATATGCAGAGCCTGGCACCCGTGCTGGGGCTAGGGCAGATGGGAGCGTATTATGGCGGGGGCTATCATGGACACGGGATGTATCGGAATCGTGGCTGGAGCCCCAGCAACTCCCACATTGGCGCGGGCAGTGGTGGCGTGTATGTGCCGCAGGGGCATGGACTTAACTTCTATGGTTTCCCAAACGTGAGCTGGAGTCCGACGCTGGGGTACACGGACCTGAACAACCACCTGCCGGTGCTCTTTGACCAGCCGCATTCGGGCGTGGTTTCAGGGGCGGGGATTCCGGGGAGCAGCACGATTTCCGGGCATCACTAGCCCCCGCCACCTGAGGCTGGGGAGGATTGGCGGCATTGGCGTTTGTCACGCGCTCACAGACGGGTCCATTCTTCGCACTGCGTGCTTCGAAGGATGCACGGGCTGTCGCCATACCCATCCTACGCGGGGGCACGAAAAAGGGCGGATCTGCTGCCAGATCCGCCCGTGGGGGAAAATGAACGGTGGCTGATTAGATCAGGCCGGCACCTTTGAGGACGTTGTAAGCGCCGTTTTTGTCGATGGTCTTGAGGGCGCGGGCACTGAGCTTGACGTCGATGAACTTGTTGAGCTCAGGAACGAAGATGCGCTTTTTGCGAAGGTTCGGGAGGATGACGCGCTTCACACGCTTGGTGATGTGACGACCGATACCGCCTTCTTTCTTGGCTTTACCGCTGCGATGGATGTGGTGGCCGCGAGTAACGCCGACGCCGGTGATTTGACAGATGGTAGCCATGATGAGTTCTGGGGAAAAATTGGGGCGCGATACTAGCCGAGGAGAGACTGACGTCAACCAAAAGTCTGCCTTTCCGGCTTCAGCGGGTCGGGCGACCCACCATGAGGCTGGTCATTTGGGGGTTCATGAGGTAGCCGATGCCGAAATTCAAGGGCTTCACAGGGTATCTTCCGGAGGAGTAGGCGGTGACCAAATCCGGCTGCTGGTGGCCGGAGAAGATCTCCAAGGTGCCGCGATAGTTGCCGTAGAGCCAGAGATTCCAGCCGTAGCGACCGAAGTCACGGAAAGGGATGCCGGAGGGATCCTGCACGATGGCGCTGCTGTGGCGCAGGAGGTAGTCGCGGATGTTGGAGAAGCCGCTTTCATGCATGAGGTAGGAGGCGCTTTTCAAGAAGGCAGGGACGCGGCCCAGACGCGAAACGAAGGTCAGAAACGGGCCGCTGGCGGTGACGCCACCATTGGAGAGGTCCTGGCGGAAGTAGAAGACCCTCTTGGAGGCCCCCAAGCCGCTGCGGCAGCGAATCATGAGGCCGGTGTTTCCTGAGGAACCAGAGAGCGTGACATTGCCCGCGCCATCCAGACGAACGGTGTCGACGGAATCTACTGTGTGACCGGTCCGCGACATGAAGGCCATGAGCAGCGGCAGAACGCCGCGAAACCGGGTGGCCTGCAGATTGCTGCGCATCTCGGTGGTGATGAAGTAGCCGTTTTGCATGATGTTGGCGACGGCGTTGTGAAGACCGGTGAGGCCAGAGTCGATTTCGGACTGGGACAGATCGCTCAGGCGAGGGAGGGGTTCGGCAGGCTCCAGACCGCAGAGCACGTAAGTCTCTGCCGAGGGAAACAGGGCGCTGGCAAACAGGAAGTCCGGCCCGCTGAAGGGGTAGAACATGGCGTTTGCATTCCTGATGTCGCCGATCTCTTCACTGGCCCAGGACTGCAAGGGGCCGCGGCGGAGGTTTTGGTGGGCGGCCCAGAGGCTGTCCATGCGCTGCTTGTGCGCGGTGACGGCGGCGGTCTGGCTGTAGGACGAGTCCATGCCGGCAAACAAGCGGGAGATGTCATTGATGGAGCCCGAGTGCGTGGGCACATTCATGGACACGGCACCGTTGAAGAGCGGAGCATCGCCTGCGCTTTCCGCACGTTTCACACTGCCGCCACCGAGGGCATCCAGCATGCTGTTCCACTGGCTGACCTTGGTGGCCGCCGAGTAATTTTTAAAAGCGTCCGCAGGCAGTGCGCAGGCCGCGAGGAACAACAGCGCCGACAGTGAAGCTGTCACCCGACAGAACATGAAGAGAGCATGATTTCGTGGAGCCGACATAGAACCACGAACGTACCAGACCGAAAACGACCTCCAAGTAAGTCTTTGTAAGGAGAAGTCGCTTTATTTAGGGTCTATTTATTCAGTATGAATATTCAGCGCCACTGATTTAGGGCGCTGAATATTCAAGATTTTGCGGACCAGGCGGCTTACTTCGGCTGATGCATGCCGATGCAATGGAAGGCGCCACCTTCAGTGACGAGATCCTTGGCCATCATGGAGATGATTTCGCGGCCGGGGAAGCATTCGGAGATCTTGTCTTCAGCAGCGGCGTCCTTCTTCTTGTGACCGAAGAGCGGGACGAGCACGGCGTTGTTCATGATCATGAAGTTCGCGTAGCTGGCCGGGAGACGGCTGAGGCGCCAGTCCTTCATTTCGATGGCCTGCGGCATTTCGATTTCGATGATCTCGAGCTTGCCGCCATCGGGAGCTCTGACGTCGTCAAGACGCTCGCGGATTTCCTTGAGCACCTTGTGGTTCGGGTCGGAATCACGGGGCTCGACCATGCAGATGACGGCGTCTTCACGGATGAAGCGGACGATGTCGTCGATGTGGCCGTCGGTGTCGTCGCCTTCGATGCCTTTCTTGAACCAGACGATGTCTTTGACACCGAGCATGGCCTTGAGTTCTTTTTCGACCTCGGCCTTGTTGCCGGGCTTGCCGCCATGGCGGTTGGGATTGAGCAGGACGGCCTCGGTGGTGAGGAGGGTGCCTTTGCCGTTGGTTTCGATGGCACCGCCTTCAAGGATCATCTTGGAGGTGAAACGCTCCATCTTGAGAGCGGCGGCCGCTTTTTCGGGGATGGCGTTGTCGAGGTCCCATGGCGGGAACTTGCCGCCCCAGGCGTTGAATTCCCAGTCGGTGATGGCGACCTGGCCGGTTTCGTTGTGCTTGATGAAGATGGGGCCGTGGTCACGGCACCAGACGTCGTTGGTGTTGTTCTCGTAAAGATCGACCTGGCTGAGATCGCCCTCGTTGTCGGCGATGCTGAGGCGGATGTTCATGTGGCTGAGCATCGGGGCATTGATGCGCACGCGCTCGTAGCGGGAGATGACGCTGGCGATCTCGCCGAACTTGTCCTGCAACTTGTGGTAAGTCTTGGGGCAGCTTTCCTTGTTGGAAGGCCAGGACAGCCAGATTGCCTCCTGCGGCTCGAATTCGGCGGGCAGACGGTAGTTTTGGGGATAGGAGGCTTTACTCATCGATATAGCGTTTGGTCAGGGGAGCGTAGGTGTCAATGCGGCGATCACGGAAAAAAGGCCAGATGCGGCGGAAATCTTCCACCGCAGAAAGGTCACACGGCACGATCAAAATCTCTTCATCGCTCACGGAGGCCTTTGCAACGATTTCTCCATACGGATTTGCAACAAAGCTCTGGCCCCAGAATTCGCTCTGCTGCTCGGTGCCGACGCGGTTGACGGCGGCGAGGTAACAGCCGTTGGCCACGGCATGACCACGCTGGACAGTCTCCCAGGCGCAGTGCTGGGCCTTGCCGAGTTCTGCTTTTTCGCTGGGGAGCCAGCCGATGGCGGTGGGGTAGAAGAGGATCTCCGCGCCCATGAGCGCGGTGAGGCGTGCGGCCTCCGGGTACCACTGGTCCCAGCAGATGAGGACGCCGATACGGCCAAATTTAGTGTCCCAGACGCGGTAGCCGAGGTCTCCGGGGGTGAAGTAGAATTTTTCTTCGAAGCCGGGGTCCTGGGGGATGTGCATCTTGCGGTACTTGCCGAGAACGGTGCCGTCGGCGTCGATAACGGCGGCGGTGTTGTGGTAGAGGCCGGGGCCGCGTTTTTCGAAGAGGGGGACGATGATGACGACGCTGAGTTCTTTGGCGAGAGGGGCGAGCTTGTCGGTGGTGGGGCCGGGGACGGCTTCGGCGAGATTGAAGAGTTCGGTGTCCTGCGTGATGCAGAAGTAGGGGGTGTTGAAGAGCTCCTGCAGGCAGATGATCTGCGCGCCACGGGCCGCGGCATCACGAATGAGACGTTCATGCTGCTGCACGCTTTCTTCCTTGCTTGAGAAGGCCCGGCTTTGCACCAGGCCGAGAGTCACTTTTGCCATAAGATGGTGACGGTTCACCGCCTGCCAGGGAATGCAAGAAAAGATGGGTGGCGGCGGAGCTTCATGCCAGGTGATCGGCATGCTTTTCATTGCTTTATGGACGGCGGACCTTTTTTGGAGCCTGCGATGCTGCAGACCCGAAATTTGGGACCCGCAGCAGCGGTTCCCTACCGGCGCTGGGTGGCGCGAGCGGGGAGGGTTGTTGCTACGCGCTGGTGGACGGGCGGGCTGTCGCCACGCCCATCCTACGGGCCAGAGCTTTTATGCGCGGTCCACGGAGAACTTGCCGGCGCCGGTGAAGAGGAGGGTGACGTAGGCGAAGAGGTAGACGAGGGCGAGCTCGCCGCTGTGCTCACCTGTGAGCGCCATTTTATGCACTATGAAGAAGGCGGTGCTCATGGTGATGGCCAGCATGAGAGATGCGAAACGGGTGAAGAGGCCGAGGATGAGAAGCGCGGAGCAAACGACTTCTGCGAAGACGGCGAGGCTTGCGTTTACACTGGAGGACAGGCCAAAAAGCGCAGGGAATTTTGCGGCCGTAGCGGAGAAGTTCATCAGTTTTCCGCGGCCGTGAAGGAGGAGCATGGAGAGGCCGACTGAGAGGCGGAGGATGAGCAGGCCGAAGGAGGCAGACTTTGGCAGGAAGGAGAGGTGCAGGAGTTTGAGCATGGAGGTGTGTGTGTTTGGGTGGAGAGAGGCGCTGGATCATGGCGGCGCAGGCGATGTGCCGACAAGTTTAAAAGTTTGATGCCGGGGATGCCGGGAAGTGATGGTTGGTTTTTGAGCGGTGCTTGAGAAGCTGACGGCTGGCTTCATGGCGTGCCTTCTGCTTCTTTGCGGTGGTGGGCGGGATGGGACGAGGACAGGGCGGCGGGCCTTCGCACGGGCGCAGGGAAGAGCGCTGGATGCTGACGGAGTGCTGCGGAATGAATTCCGCGCTCCAAGGGCACTGGGCTTGTGGCGGCTTGAGGAGGAATTGAGGGTTGGAGGCTGTCGCAGGTGCGAATACTGCCCAGTATGGGCAGTTCTTAGCGGGCTCGACTGCCCAAAGCCGCACCCGGAGTGTGCGGCCCCCTTTGCTGACGCCTTTGAAGCCCTCCTCGGCAGATGAACGTCATGGGTTCATCTGCTCTAGTTCTCTACAGCCCGAACTACTTACTCTGGTCAGCCGAGGGCGGACATCATTTCTTTGAGCTTGGCGAGTTTCTCCTGCCAGTCGGTTTTGCGCTGCTGGTGCTCATCGAGCACTTTTTGCGGGACTTTGGAGGTGAATTTTTCGTCGGCGAGCTTGGCGGTGACTTTCTCCAGCTCGGATTCGACTTTGGCGACTTCTTTGCCGATGCGGGCGCGCTCGGCTTCGACGTCGATGAGGCCGTCGAGGGGGAGGTAGAGGGTGCCGAGCGGGGTGAGGGCGCTGGGGGTGCCTTGGGTGGGAGCGAAGGAGGCATCGACATCGAGAGGCTCGGCGTTGAGGAGGATGCGGAGGACTTCGATTTCGTGAGCGGGAAGCTCTTGATTTGGCTTGAGGACGAAGCGGACGCGCTTGTTGATGTTGAAGGTGCTCTTCAAGCCGCGGCCGAGATTGACGGCTTCGTATTTGTCGTTCGCGGTTTTTTCGTCTTCGGGGAGGATGCCGAAGTAGGCGAGTTCGTCCGCGTCCAGAGGCTTGGGCCACTTGGCGACCATGATGGTTTTGCCGCCCTGGTCTGCGGGGAGGTCGGTGTTGAAGCCCATGCCGTGCCAGAGCTCTTCGGTGATGAAGGGCATAAAGGGATGGAAGAGGCGCAGGGTATGGCTGAGAACGAAGTCGATGACGGCCAAGGTGTTGGCTTTGCGTGCTTCATCGGTGCCTTGCAGCACGGCCTTGGAGGCCTCAATGTACCAGTCGCAGTACTCGCTCCAGAAGAAGCGGTAGAGCGTGGCGGTGGCATCGCTGAAGCGGTACTCTTCGAGGGCCGTGGTGACCTCTGCGATGGCGGTGTTGAGGCGGAGGAGGATCCACTTGTCGTCGCTGCTGAGAAGGGCGGCGCTGATCTCGGTCTCGGTGGTGCCGCCCTGCATCTGGCGGAAGCGTGCGGCGTTCCAGAGCTTGGTGCAGAAGTTGCGGCCGAGTTCGACGTTCTTTTCATCGAAGGCGATGTCCTGGCCCAGCGGGGCACTGCGCATGATGCCGAAGCGGAGGGCATCGGCGCTGTAGGTGGCGATGAGCTCCAGAGGATCGGGGGAATTGCCGAGGGACTTGGACATTTTGCGCCCCTGCTTGTCGCGGATGATGCCGGTGAAATAGACGTTTTTGAAGGGGAGTTCGCCCATCCATTCGTAGCCGGCCATGATCATGCGGGCGACCCAGAAGAAGATGATGTCTGGGCCGGTGACGAGATCGGTGGTGGGGTAGAAGGCGCGGAGTGTTGGATTGGTGGAGTCCTGTTCTTTGTTGCCGGTCCAGCCCATGGTGGCGAAGGGCCAGAGCCAGGAGGAGAACCAGGTGTCGAGGACGTCGGGGTCTTGGGTGAAGCCGAGGGCTTCAATTTCCTTGATGTAATTGGCTTGATCGGAATCGCTCGACTCGTCAGGAGCAACAGCCACGTAGATGACGACTGGTTTGTCGAGATTGTCGGGCCCAATCAGATCAGGATCAATTTTTTGAACGATGAAATCCTTCCGCTGTGCAGCGATTGCACAAACCTTTGCGTGGTCGCTATTGCATTCATTCGTCCAGCCAGAATGCTGCTTGCTCCACACGGGAATGCGGTGGCCCCACCAGACCTGGCGGCTGATGCACCAGTCTTGGAGGCCGGTCATCCAGTGGTCGTAGGTTTTGGCCCAGCGGTCGGGGTGGAATTTCATTTCGCCGCTGGCGACGACTTCCTGGGATTCTTTGACGCTCGGATACTTCAGGAACCACTGTTCGCTGAGGCGTGACTCGATGGGGACATCGGCACGCTCGGAGAAGCCGAGGTTGTTTTGATAGGGCTCTTCTTTGACGAGGCTGCCGATTTCAGTGAGGAGCTCGGCGGCGCGTTTGCGGGCGGCGAAGCGCTCCATGCCGGCTAGGTCTTTGCCGGCGAGGTCATTGAGCACGCCATTGGGGTGCATGACGTCGATGACGGGAAGCTTGTGGCGCTGGCCGATTTCGAAGTCGGCTTTGTCGTGCGCGGGGGTGACTTTGAGGACGCCGGTGCCGAAGGTGAAATCGACGTGCTCGTCGGCGATAATGGGGAGGAGTTCTTGATTCTCGAGGGGCAGCGGGCGGCGGACGTGCTTGCCGATGAGATGGGTGTAGCGCTCGTCCTTCGGATTCACGGCGATGGCGGTGTCGCCAGGGATGACTTCGGGGCGGGTGGTGGCGATGGTGAGCCAGGTGCCGGGTTCTTCGACCACTTCGACTTTGAAGTGGTACATGATGGCGTTCTGGGGCTTCATGACGACCTCTTCATCGCTGAGGGCGGTGAGGGAGGAGGGGCACCAGTTGACCATGCGCTTGCCACGGTAGATGAGGCCCTTTTTGTAGAGATCGACGAACACGCGCATGACGCAGGCGTTGTAGTCGTCGTCGAAGGTGAAGCGCTCGCGGCTCCAGTCGCAGGAGGCACCGAGTTTTTTGAGCTGCTCGATGATGATGCCGCCGTGCTTTTCCTTCCACTCCCAGATTTTGGCGACGAGGCCTTCGCGGCCGAGGTCATCGCGGTGCTTGATGACGCCCTGTTTTTTGAGGGTCTTTTCGACGACGTTCTGGGTGGCGATGCCAGCGTGGTCGGTGCCGGGGAGCCAGAGGACTTCTTTCCCGAGCATGCGGGCGCGGCGGGCGAGGATGTCCTGAATGGTGTTGTTCAGGACGTGGCCGAGGGTGAGGATGCCCGTGACGTTGGGCGGGGGGATGACGATGGAGTAGGCCGGGCGGGTCTCGCTCACGCGAGCGGGGTCGGCTTCAAAGCATTTGTCATCCAGCCAGCGCTGATACCAGCGGGCTTCGACTTCCGCGGGTGTGTAGGTCTTGTCGAGTTCGGGCATAAAGGGCGGCCAAGATGGGGGAAAGCGGCCGCTTTGCAAATGGGGAGGCGTTTCTTACCTGACACAGGGGGGCGGAGCTGACAGGCGAGATGGATTCACGAGACGTTCGGCGGAGGCTTGGGGACAAGCCTCCCTACCCTGCGCTGGGTGTGCGGAGTGATGGGGGGATGGGCACGCTGGCGGACGAGCGGGCTGTCGCCACACTCATCCCACTTTCTAGCGCATGGGCATGGAGAGGGGGCCCATGGGGGGCATTTCGGGGCGGGGGTCGCGGATGTTGTCGGGGACGGTGTGGGTGCGGCGGGCTTCTTCCTGCATTTCACGCTCGGTTTTGGGGGGTGATTTGTCGGTCAGAACGCTGCATGCGGGGAGCAGAGCTGCCGTGAGGAGGATCAGGGTGGTGGTGTGTTTCATAAAAGGGATCACTTGGGGAGCCGGGCGTTCAGATCTTCGACGTACTTGCGATCCGCTTCGCTGAGACGTGCGAGGGGCACCTCGACGGGTTTTTGGCTGACCAGGAGGCGAATTTTGCCCTCGCGGATGAGGGTGGGCTTTTCGGGCAGTTTGGGAGGCGTAGCTTTGCCTGCGGCTTCGCGGGCGGCGGCGGGAGTGGCGGCTTCGAATTCGATCACGGCATCTTCAAAGATGATGATGGTGCCGAGCAGGGATTTGCCATCGGTGCTCTTCCACTGGCGGGGCTCGCCGAGGATGAAGTAGGAGGTGAGCCGGGTCTTGGTGGGCGGCGCGGTGTTGTTGACACTGACTCCGGTGGTGCCGCCGCTGCCATTGATGGTGCGGGTGTCAAACTTCTTGCCGGTGGTGGGCAGGACCACCTGGGCGCCAAGGGGTGCCGTCATCGCAAGGAGGATGAGCCAGGCTTTCATGGCGGGAGGCTACCATGGGCCTATGGTGGGGTGCAATGGGGATTGTGAGGCCTGATTTTACAACGCAGAGTTTAGAAGACCGCAGAGATGATGTCTGGAGACCGCGCCAGCCCTGTGGGAAGGCTACTGCTGCCGGAGATATGCGAGAGGAGTTTTCGTGAGTCCTGGGCTGTTGGAAACTTCTCGCATACCTCCGGCATGCGTCCTTGAGAAGAGGCGGTGCGTGTGACAGGTCCGGTGGTTCTCGCTCGCCAAGCCTCGCTTCACCACCGGCTAATTTCTTTGCTCCCTCCGGGAGCTCAAGCCAGTGTTGCTCTAGCGGTATGACGCGATTACGCGTCCAATGCGGTGTAGTCGATGGCCTTGAGGCGGGGCTGTTTGGGGCCCATGCGAGGGACGCAGGCAAGGAGGGCCTTGGTGTAGGGGTGCTGCGGATTGCGCAGGACTTCATCGACGGGGCCGGTTTCGACGATCTCGCCACGGAACATGACGGCGACGCGGTCCACGACGCTGCGGATGATGCCGAGATTGTGGGTGATGAGAATGATGGACATGTCGAGATCCCGGCGGAGCTGGGCGAGGAGGTCCATGATCTGTTTTTGAATGGTGACGTCGAGCGCGGTGGTGGGCTCGTCGGCGATGAGGAGCTGGGGCTGGGTGCAGAGGGCCATGGCGATCATGACGCGCTGCTGCATGCCGCCGCTGAGTTCGTGCGGGTAGGCGTGGAGACGCTTGCGGGAATCGACGATGCCGACTTTGTCGAGCCACTTGACGATTTCGTCATCGCGTCCGGCCTTGGAGACATCGGGGCGATGCAGGGCGAGGGCCTCGCCGATCTGGGTGCGGATGGTGAGGACGGGATTGAGCGAGGTGGTGGGCTCCTGGAAGATGTAGGCGATTTCTTTGCCACGGATGGCGCGAAGCTCGCGCTCGTTCATCTCGAGGATTTCGTGGCCGTTGAGCGTCATCTGCCGTGCGGTGATTTTGGCGGGCGGCTCGGGGAGGAGGCGGGCGAAGGAGAGTGCGGTGGCGCTTTTGCCGCTGCCGCTTTCACCGACGAGGGCGATGGATTCACCGCGTTTGAGCTCAAGGCTGATGCCTTTGACGGCTTTGGTGGGCGCGGCGTCATGGCGGCTGAATTCGATCTGCAGATCGCGGATGCAGAGCAGCGGGGCATCTTTGGGAGAAGTGGCTTCGGCGGACATGGGCTCAGGAGAGTCGAGGTTGCAGGATGCGGCTGACTTGGATCAAACACAAGGCGGCAAGAGCGATGCAAGCGCCGGACTGGAGCAGCGCGGTGGGATCTACCAGCGTCTGCATGGCGGACTGCGCCGAGGCGATGGCCAGGGGGCGGTAGATGTTGGCAAGCGGTGCGCTCAACGCATCGATCAACCGGGGCAGCAGGGCGCAGGCGGCGGCCATGCCCAGCAGGGTGTGTGCAAGCACGGTGCACAGCCAGGCTGTGAGCATGCGAAAGAGGATGAACGCGATGTGACTGCGCCAGATCATGGAGTCCGTAGCGCCGCAGACGCGGGCGGCGTCTATGGGCAGCTTGGCCTCGATGCGGTTCCATGCCTGATGCCAGCTGGCGCTGCCGGAAAGGAGCATGGCCGTCCAGAGAATGGCCCATGAGAAGAAGGACGCAGGAAGCAGGGCCAGGATGCCAAGCGCCCAGAGCAGCCAAGGCTGCCAAGCGAGCGTGGCCACGAAGCCGTCGGCGGATTTCAGCCTGCCCGGCAGCAGGTGCAGACAGGTGCCCAGGAGCGCCAGCATGGCTCCGGCGCTGGCGAATCCGAGGGCGATGCCGGGGGCGTCAGCGGCACGGAGGCTTTGGGCCATCCTGCCTCCCCAGCCCATGAAGTGAAGCGCGTCTTCGATGACGATGAGATAAACCGGCGCGACGAGGCACAGCGCCTGCAGGTGCACCCGCAGCAGTGGCAGCAACTGACTGAGATGATGGAGCCAGAGCCGCGATGATTTGGGGACGCCACGAGCGCGCAGTGAGAAATCGAGATCCAAAACGGCCCTGCCTTCCATGATGACCGCGTGGATCATTTCACCGCACAGAGGCAGAGCCAGGATCAAGGACGGGGCCAGATATTCCCAGAGGGCATGTGCGAGCAGCACCTGCCGGGAGTCCTGACCATCCGGGAACTGGGCTGGCATCAGCGACTCGACCGGCCAGCCCATGCGACCGATCCAGCCGCCGATGAAGCCCCAGACCAGGACCACGACGGGCACAAACGCGAGCGCACGGCCCAGCAGCGCGATGAAGCGCTCCATGCGCGGACCCATCTGCCGGGCGAGCAGCCCGACGAAGACTCCGATGCAGAGCGCCAGCGGCAGCGCGATGGCGAGCATGACCAGACTGGAGCCGCAGCGCGCCCAGATGTCTGCAGAGGGGGCCGCCGAAGTGTGACGTCTCAAGAGCAACACTGCACCTGCGGCGATCATGCCGCCGGGCAGGAGGCGCAATGGCAGCCACCGTGGCGGCAGTGAGAAGGACTGCAGACTGATCATTCCGGAAGACGCATTTGGAGTTTGCTGATGGGGCTGGCCGGTGGTTTGGGCCGCTGCACCTCCGGCTCTTCATCACGGGAGCGCAGCTGGAGCTTGATTGCCGGAGCTGGCTGCGCGTGCTTGGGTGGGAGCATGAGATTTTGCAGGGTCCAGCCGGAGACCGGACCGCCCGTGGAACCCTGTGCATGGAGGGTGGGCATGGCAGCAGCTTCGTCATGGGTGGTGAACAAGGTGAGCATGGGATGAAGCGGAAGCAGCCTGGATTCCAGCTCCCGCACGCGCTTAGGCACCTGCGCGGGATCGAATTCAGCGGAGAGCGCTTCGAGGATGAGATCGATCTGCGGATCAGCAATGCCGCAGAAATTGCTGCCGCCCGTTTTGGCCTGCGCGGAGTGCCACCAGGGCAGCTGGTCCCAGGAAACCTCGAAGCGCTGGTCGAGCAGAACGGCATCAAAGCGGTGCTCATGCAGGCGCTGGGAGAGAGATTGTGCGTCCGGGGCGTGCTCGATCTTCACCTCCACTCCAAGCCGGCGCCACTGGGCCACGAGCAGGTCTGCCGTGCGTGTGTGCAGAGTGTCGCCACCGGGCACGAGCAGCGTGAACTGAAACGGATGCCCTGCCGTGCGTGCGACGCCTTTGTCATCGTGCGTCCAGCCTGCCTTGGTGAGGATCTGCCGCGCCTGCTCCAACTGAAACGGCTGGCTCTTGGCGCTCGTGCTGAACCAGAGGCCGGGAGCGAACAAGCTGGCATCCACGTGGCCGAGCCGCCCTGGCAGCGCACGAATGAGTTCATCCGTGTCCGTGGCCAGGGCCAGCGCCTCACGGCAGCGCTCATGCTGCAGAATTTCATGGCGGGTGTTCCAAAGCACGACCAGGCGCTGCCGCGGCGGGGTGAAGCGCAGCTGTTCCAACTGTGTGCGATCGGCCGCAGGCCATACCAGATCCACGGTCTGAGTGCGCATGCCAATCTGCGTCACCAACGGTGAGGCGGAGAAATTGAACAAGAATCCCGGCACCGATTTGTCCTCATGCACAGGCTTGAGCAGAAGCGAACGGGTGTCGCGCGAAGCGATGCGGTGGGTGCCCGCCCCTGGCGGTGACTGGTGCGTGAAATCAGAATCCTGCGCTGCCGGATGAGCACGCAGCCACTCAGCGGGCAGGACGGGCAGATTGACGAAGACGCAGAGGGCGGTGCCCTGACGGCGGCGGAAGGACACGTGCAAACGGGAGCCGTTGTTCTGCGACTCCAGTGTCTGGATGTTGCTGAGGGCTTCACGATTCGGCAGCGGCCAGTCATTGGCGCGCAGGAATTCGAGAGTCGCTTTGGCATCTTCTGCCGTCGCGGGTTTGCCATCATGCCAGAGCTGGCCGGGGCGGATGTCGAGATCGAGCACGGGCTCGCTCAAGGCACCGACTTCGGCGAGCGGACTGATGGCCGCCGGTTCTTCGCTGCTGATGTCCAGGAAACGGTGCAGGTCTTCGAGCAGCCGGTGCGAATCCCCCGCCACGACGATCTCACAGGCGTTTGCCCCATCGAACCAGACGTGCTGGATCAGGCCCGCCTGCGAGGAGCCTGCCATGAAGAGGTCCCATGACTTGCGCAGCGGGGTGCGGCGCTCGATGCGCCAGAATACGACGGGCTTGAGATCCAGCCCGGCGACGACTTCGAATGCCTGACGGACACCTGCGGAGTTGGGCTCGGAGAAGCTCAGCAACAGCCGGTTTTGCAGGACGCGGGCGGAGCTGAGATGCCACTCGGCCCAGCGGTTTTTTTCACCGATCTGGGCTTGAAGCAGCTCCTGCGCGCGTTTGGCGGTCGCTTCATCCGCAAACCAGCAGGTCACGTCCTGCGTCCAGCGCCAGAACTCCGCCAGTCCGGGCTGCAAGGTGCCGTCTGGGCCCAGACGGATCAGGGGCTCATGCACGAGATCTGTGATCTCGCGCTCAATCTCCGTCGCGGGGAGAAAAGGATTCAGGGCCGGCTCCTTCTGCGACAGCATGACAACCACACCGCCGGTACGACCGGTGCGGCTGAGTTTGGACACATGCACCGCCCATGCAGCCACTGCCGCAATGAGCAACGGAAAACCAATGATGAACGTGCGGGCCAAAATCATGCGCAGTGCAAGCTAGAGCGTGCGCCCCGTGACGGCAAGACATCGCTAAATGCCGCTCATGATGCCGTCATCGGTGACCTGGATGCGCTCGGCGGCGGGGATCTTCGGCAGGGCGGGCATGCGCATCATGGTTCCTGTCAGGGCGACGAGGAATCCGGCGCCGTTGGCGATTTCGAAATCGCGCACGGTGATGGTGAAGCCGCGCGGGCGTCCGCGCTTTTTCGCATCATCGGAGAGGGAGTCCTGGGTCTTGGCCATGCAGAGGGGCAGTTTATCGAAGCCGCTGCGGGCAAACAGCGCCAGCTTGGCCCGCGCTTCCTCGGTGAGCAGCACGCCGTCTGCGCCGTAGATCTTGGTGGCGATGGCGGTGAGCTTGGTTTCGACGCTGTCTTCTGGCTGGTAGAGGAAGGGGAGCTGCGGGACTTCCGGAGTCAGAGCTGCGAGGACTTTTTCGGCGAGCTCGACGGCACCTGCCCCGCCTTCGCCAAAGACATTGGCCGTGGCACTGGGGACGCCGCGTGACTGGCAGAACTCATGCACCAGGGCGAGTTCGTCCGGGTGGTCGTTGGTGAACTGATTGACCGCGACGATGACGGGGCGCTGGAACTGCGCGGCGCTGTCGAGGTGTGCTGCGAGATTTTCCAGCCCGCGGCTCAGGGCGGCGGTGTCGGTCTGCGTGAGCTGGTCCAAGGCGGCTCCGCCGTGCATCTTGAGCGCACGCACGGTGGCGACGATGACAATGGCGGCAGGCGCGAGACCGCTTTGACGGCACTTGATGTGCATGAATTTTTCCCCGCCGAGATCGAAGGCGAATCCGGCCTCGGTGACGGCGAAGTCGGCATGGGCGAGGGCCATGCGGGTGGCGAGCACGGAATTGCAGCCGTGGGCGATGTTGGCAAAGGGGCCGCCGTGGAGGAAGGCGGGCACGCCTTCGACGCTCTGCACCAGATTGGGAGGAAGCGCCTCGCGCAGCAGAGCCATCATGGCGCCGGTGACGCGAAATTCTTTGGCATAGACGGGATCTCCCTCGGCGGTGAAGCCGACGACGATGCGTTCGAGACGATGGCGCAGATCCGGCAGGGACTCGGCGAGGCACATGATGGCCATGATCTCGGAGGCGGCGGTGATGTCGAAACCGGTGACGCGTTCCGTGGGTTTGCCGACGGCGGTGCGCACGATGCGCAGCGCACGGTCGTTCATGTCCATGACACGTTTCCACAGCACGCGGTCCGGAGAGAGCCGCGTTTCACCGAGGAAGAGCTGGTTGTCGATCACGGCGGAGAGCAGGTTGTGCGCGCAGGTGATGGCGTGGAAGTCGCCGGTGAAGTGCAGATTGATGGAATGCGCGGGCAGCACGGTGCTTTTACCGCCGCCAGTGGCGCCGCCTTTACGGCCGAACACCGGGCCCATGGAAGGCTGGCGCAGTGCCAGGGCCACGCTTTGCCCGATCTTCTTCAAACCTTGCGAGAGACCGATGGAGACGGTGGTTTTACCCTCGCCCGCCGGTGTGGGGGTGATGGCGGAGACGAGGATCAGTTTTCCGCGCTGCGGCTTGTTGTGCAGGGCCTTGAGGCTGACTTTGGCCATGTGTCGGCCGTGCAGAATGAGATGCTCTGGCGCGATGCCAAGATCTGCGGCGATGGGGGAGATGTCCGGATGCATGCGGGATGGAAGCGTGCAGAATGGCAAGGGCTGGTGTGAAGCAAAGGATTTTCCTGCGAAAGACCCGGCCCAAACAGCGCTGGAAGTCCTGCGCCATGAAACGCACAAGCAATGCCAGCCTATTTCGCGAGCCTCAATAATTGGGTGCCATTCATGCGGGACTCATTGTAATCTCTCCGCATGACCACCTCACGCCGCACCTTTCTTCGCACCGCCAGCCTTGCACCCTTCAGCCTGTGGATTCCGCGGGCTTTCTCCGAGGAGACAACGCTCCAGCTCGCACGCAGCGTGCCGGAGGAGCAGGGTGTCACCGCCACAGGCATTCTTGATTTCATTGACGCCATCGAGCGGGAGAAGTTTGAACTGCACAGCTTCATGATGCTGCGGCATGGCAAGGTGATTGCGGAAGGGTGGTGGAAGCCGTATGGGCCGGAATTCGTGCACACGATGTACTCGATGAGCAAGAGCTTCACCTCCACGGCGGTGGGCTTTGCGGTGGCCGAAGGGAAGCTGAGCGTGGAGGACAAGGTGGTGTCGTTTTTTGCGGATGACCTGCCGGCGACGATCAGCGAGAACCTGGCGGCGATGCGGGTGAAGGATCTGCTGACGATGTCCACCGGCAATGAGAAGGAGCCGACGGGCGTGATGGTCAAAGAAGAGAACTGGGCGCGGACGTTTCTGGCGCAGAACATCGCGCACAAGCCGGGGACGCAGTTCATGTACAACAGCGCGGCGACGTACATGTGCTCGGCCATCGTGCAGCGGGTGACGCATCAAACGGTGCTGGACTACCTGACGCCGCGCTTGTTTGCGCCGCTGGGGATCAAGGGCATGAAATGGGAGACGTGTCCGCATGGCGTCAACACGGGCGGCTGGGGGCTGAGCATTCAGACGGAGGGGCTGGCGAAGTTTGGTCAGTTCCTGCTGCAAAAGGGCCAGTGGAACGGCAGGCAACTGCTGCCCGTCGCGTGGATTGAAGAGGCGACGCGCTTTCACATTCAGCAGCCGGGCGGAGACAAGAAGGACCGGCCCAAGGCGCAGAACGACTGGCTGCAGGGCTATGGCTACCAGTTCTGGCGCTGCCAGGGCACGGCCTTCCGTGGCGATGGCGCTTTTGGGCAGTTCACGATTGTTTTGCCGGAGCAGGATGCGGTGATCGTGATGACGAGCGAGAACAAAAACATGCAGGGCCAGCTGGATCTGGTGTGGAAGCATCTGCTGCCTGCGATCGATGCGAAATCACCCCAGGTGGCTGATCTGGGCAGGCTCAAGACCCTGGCACTGGCGCCGCAGCAGGGCAGCAAAACTTCACCGGCGGCGATCAGCAAGAAATTCAAGCTGGAGGCCAATGCACTGGGCCTCAACACCGCGGCATTCAGCTTTGGCGACGGGGTCTGCAGCTTTTCCGCCGATGACCATGCGATCACCTGCGGGCTTGAGTCCTGGCAGCGTGGCGAAGCGGCCTTCCCAGGAACGCCGCCGCGTCTGATCTCCGGCGGGATGCCGAAGAAGCCCCTGCCTTCCAAGATCGCCGCGAGCGCGGCGTGGACGGATGACCAAACGCTGGTGATGCAGTGGCGCTACTATGAGACACCGCACAGCGACAGGGTGACGTGCCAGTTTGACGGAGACAGTGTCACGATCAGTTTCCTGAACAGCATCACGGCGATGAATCCGAAGGCGAAGGATGCAAGGGCGCCGCTGAAGGGACGAGCAGCCGTGTGAACGAGCGCATGACAAATGCCCGGTCCGCGTCGAGGAGACACCCACGTCATGCAACGATTCACCTGTGAGTGCGGCAATGTGCTTTTCTTCGGCAGCTCGCGCTGTCTGAAGTGCAGCAGCGATGTGGGTTATGATCCGCAACGGGGGGCGATGCAACGTGTGCGGCCTGGCAGCACGATGAAGCGCTGTCTGAACGGCGTGAAGCACAATGTCTGCAACTGGCTGCTGCCGGCCAGCGCCACGGCGGTGCTCTGTGTGGCGTGCCGGATGAACCGCACGATCCCCGATCTGAGCGCGGACCGGAACCACATGCTGTGGGCGCGCATGGAGATGGCGAAACGGCGGCTGATTTACACGCTGCTGCGCCTGGGGATAGGCCTGCCTTCGAAAAAGGAAGATCCCAAGAACGGGCTGGCTTTTGACATCGTGAGCACGCTGGCCAATCCCACGGTGACGACGGGCCATCTCAATGGGGTGATCACGGTGAACCTGGAGGAGGCAGATGACAGCTACCGGCAGTTCAACCGGCAGCAGCTCGGGGAAAACAGCCGCACTTTGCTGGGACACTTCCGCCATGAGAGTGCGCACTACTTGTGGCAGCGGAATTTGTCGGAACTGGCATGGGATGATCCGCTGCGGCTGGCGTTTCGTGAACGTTTCGGGGATGAGTGGACTGACTACGCGGCGGCGCTCAGCACTTATTACAAAGACGGTGCGCCTGCCGACTGGGGGCAGAACTACATCTCCGCGTATGCCTGTTCGCATCCGTGGGAGGACTGGGCGGAGACCTGGGCGCATTATTTGCAGATCATCGACGGACTGGAGACCTGTGAGAGCCTGGGCATCCAGGTGCAGTTCATCGCGCTGCCGCTCGTCATCCTGCCGGTGGAGTCGGGAACGCTCCCGGCGGTGCTGCCTGCCATGCCTGCTGAGGATGGTGAATTTCTCGCGTGGCTGCAGCGGTGGATGTGCCTCTCCACGGTGCTTAACGAGATCTCACACAGCCTCGGTGAGCCGGCGCTGTACCCCTTCGTCATTTCGGTGAAAGCGGCCCAGAAGCTGCGCCTGGCACATCACTATGCGCAGGTGTGGGGTCTGGGTGGCAGGAAAACTGGCGAGGCGTGAAGAGAAGCTCCAGGCGGGGGCGCTGAGAATCTGGCTCAGCGTTGTGACGATGATCGCGGCGGTCATTACACAACGATGGCATCTCCCCTTTCCTGACAGCAGAATCCAAAATGTGCCAGCCACGGGTTGCAAGATGCATTCAGTTCAGCCACAGTCTCTACGCACCCAACAACACGCTCACCATTATGGCCAAAGGCAACAACGCTCACAAAAAGGAAGTCAAAAAGCCGAAGAAGGAAAAGCCCAAGCCCCTTCCTGCGGGCCGCAAGACCCACGGCTGATTTAAGGGACGTGCGGTGAATTTGCCGCTGCCTAGTGGCTGATTGAATGAGCCTCATTGCCAGTCACGGGCAATGAAACGAATACCCTGACCCGGTGCCAGCTTGTGATCGGGCGTCATCATCATGGCCGAGAATTGTGCGCAGCGCTGATTGATTCTGCAGGATAAAAATTCATGGCAGGTGAGAAACTGACGGGTCGGGCTTGCCAAGCTGCCTGGAGATTGCTTCCTGTGACCGTATGCTGAGAACTCGTTATCTGGCTGGCTTTTGCGGACATCGTGCCCACTTTTCGGAGGAGGCGGTCCGCCCCGCCCTGGCTGCCGCTTTGAAAAATCTACAGCAGCGCGCGGCAGAGACCGGAGGCGAGATCGAGCTGTATGCGAGCGCCGCTGAAGGCACTGACGTGGTCTGCCTTGAGGTGGCACGTGAACTGCACCTGCCCGTGCACGTGCTGCTCCCGCTGGTGGCAGGCGAGTTTGAGAAAGATTTTTCGACGCCGGCTGCGTGGGCGCGCTCCAAGGCCCAGATCGACCGTGCAGCGATGCTGCCGGGCAGGGATTCCCTGCGCGTAGTCGAGGGAGAGACAACTCGCCCCGAGTGCTATTTCAACCAGTCCATGGTCATGCTGGATGCGGTGGATGTGCTCATCGCGGTGTGGGATGGCAAGCCGGCGCGGGGACTCGGCGGCACGGCCGAGGTGGTGGCCCAAGCGCGTGCCATGGGCATTCCGGTGCTGCACATTCTGCCGCTGGACGGATCAGCCACGAAGGACGAGGGCTTTGATGAAGCCATCGAACGAGATGCGATTTTAGACGAACTCAATGACATCGCGAAGGCCAGCGAGGATGTCAGTGGACAGGAGGCTGCGACATCGAACGAACTGCAGCGACGTCTGGACGAGATTGCGATGAGCGAGGCGAAAAAGCTGCGGCCGTCGCTGGTGCGCATCATCCTTATTCATGGGGTCGCGGCGATCCTGGCGGCGCTGGTCACTTTCAAGGTGATGGACAAGGAGGCGCTGTGGGAGAAGTACAAATGGGCCATTTCACTGACAGAGCTGGGTCTGGTGAGCATGGCCTTATGGATGAACTACCGCCTGCGCCGCCGCCACGTGCGGGACCGGTGGATACGCTGCCGCTTTGCCTGTGAGCTGGTGCGCGGCCTGCGTGCGAGCGTGCCGCTGGTGGACCCGCTGCACCCTGCGACAGCCTGGCGTGATGAGGAGTGGCACCGCTTTGCCCTGAGTGCGGGGCTGCTGGTGCAGTCAGATCACACGCGCGCGAGCACGAAGGCGCAGCGTGACCACTACCTTTCCACCCGGCTGAGTGAGACACACCCGGACGGGCAGATACGCCACTACACCGAGATGAGCCCCGGGACGCTGTGGTGGTGGAGCTTTACGGGCAAGCTGGGAGACTGGTGTGCAAAACTGGCGCCGCCCTTTGTGCTAAGCTCTGTGCTCAACAAGCTGAGCAAGATCTGGCATGCACCCGATGGGTGGGAGCTGGAATACCACTTCATGACCTGGCTGGCCGTGGGATTTCTACCGATCGCCCTGCCGCTGACGGCGGGGGTGGCGGCCAGCCTGCACCACGCGTTGGACGCAGGACGGCGCAAGCAACGCTACCCGCAGATGGTGCGAGCCCTGCGCGGCATACGCTCTGCTCTCGAAGGGCTGGAAACGGAATCCACCATCCGCAGTGCGGTGGTGCGCAGCGAGGACATCCTGCAGGACGAGCTGCGCGAATGGCGCCATGCCATGAGCTCCAGCAAGCGTTGAGGTCCGCACAGCATCCCTTTTTTACATCTCATGCCTGATCCAGCATCTTCATCAAGAACAGACCTGTCTGCCGAGACAGCGAATGACCGCCTCAAACGCGAGTACTGGTGCTTCATCAGCTACCGGCATGCGGACAACAAGGAGCCAGGCCGCCAATGGGCCACCTGGCTGCACCAGACGCTGGAGACTTACGAGGTGCCTGCGGATTTGGTAGGAACGAAGAACCAGCGCGGCGATGTGATCCCGGAACGCATCTTCCCGGTGTTCCGCGACGAGGAGGAACTGCCGGCGGATGCGAGCCTTTCCACACCCATCGAAGCGGCGCTGCAGAACTCCCGCTTCCTGGTGGTGCTGTGCTCGCCAAACGCCGTGCGGAGCACGTTTGTGGCGGATGAAATTCTGCGCTTTAAACAACTGGGCAAACAGGACCGCATCCTGGCAGCCATCCTGTATGGCGAGCCGACCATGGCCACCAACATGGAGCGCGAGTGCTTTCCGAGACCGCTGCGGCACGCGATCGATGAGAACGGCCAGCTCATTGAAAAACTGGCGGAGCCCATCGCAGCGGATTTTCGACTGCATGATGGCGGGCAGGGGTGGACCTCGCCTGCGGCGTATCGGGATGTGCTGAAGGCCGCCAGGATGCCGGACAAGGCGGCGAACGAGCAGGTGAATGTGTACATGCGGCAGCAAAACCTGATGCTGCTGAAAATCGTGGCCGGTGTGCTGGGCGTTCCCTTGGGAGTGCTGACGGCGCGTGACAAGGCCTACCAGATCGAAAAACAGAAGCAGCGCGCCAAGGTGCTGCGCCGCTGGCTGACAGCGGTAAGCGGGCTGGCGGTGGCGGCGCTGATCGCAGGGGTGCTGGCGGTGCGCAATGCGAATGAAGCCAAGGCGCAGCGCGACCAGGTGACGGCGAAATCCCATGAGCTGTCAGACACACTGGGCATCGCTTATTTTCGTGAGGGAAGCGCCCGGCTGAAGGAGCGGCGTACGGCGCTGGAGGGTCTGGCGTATCTGTCACGGGCAGTGCGTGAGCATGCGCATGCCACCTCTGCACGCCGCCTGCTGACCTTCATGCAGCAGCGGGATGTGTGGATCTGTGAGGAGGTGGGAGCCGTGCCTGCGCCCCCTGCCCCTCCGGCCAAGGAGGAAGAAAAAATCGCAGTGCCCGCCTTTGTAACGCCACCGCCTCCCAACCCGGAGAACAAAGAGCCGGGAAAATTTGACCGTGTGGTCAAAGGGCCTAACGGCTTGGTCGCCGTATCGTGGTGCGAGGATGTGGAGTCGGATGAGGGGTCGAATCATGCCGGCGCAGGACTGCACCATTTCCGGGTGTGGGATGCGGCGGGGAAACCGCTGTGCGACTGGATCAAGGCCGATGCGGAGGCGGACTTCTGGGTGGGCAACATCAATCGAATGGTCTTTTCTCCGGACGGCACCTGGCTGGCCGTGGGGGTGGAGCGCTGGCGACAGCCGGAGTATCTGCAAATTTGGGACTTCCGTCGCGGCAGGCAGGTGGGCGAGACCCTGGTGGCCACGGGGCGGCACCCGAACTATCAGGGTGCTGTTTTCACGGCGGTGTCATTCACGCCGGAGAAGCAGAATGAGCAAGGAAGGAGCTGCACCTTCCTGGCGGGTTCATCACGCGGGGACGCGTACTGGCTGAGCATCACACGACCGCAAAATCCGGAGGATGAGGCTTACACAAATCAGGTGGCTGTGGTGCCGCACCATGCGGCGGTACGCGCCATGCAGCTCCTGCCGGGCACGGAAGAAACCTTTGTGACGGCTTCTGACGATGCGGAGGTGTGGTTCACGCCAGCGCCTGGCAATCTGCAAGGTGCAGGCGTGCCCGTGCTGAAGTTTGAGCAGCCTGTGGATAGCATTCAGGCGAGCACGGAAGGCGGTGTGATGCTGCAGGCAGGTGACAAGTTTCACCATGCCATCAAGGTGCCGGCGCAAGCGCTGGCCGGCAAGGCCGAGCCCCGCGCCCGCCTGAGCGCCTACACTGAGGAAGAGGACACCCAGGTGAATGTGAGCCGCAAGCTGACCGGGGAGCCGGAGACCGTCTTTCAAGGCAGCATGAACACCAAGATCTTGAACGTGCGCGCGCAGGAGGAGCCCACGGGCATCAGCGTGGACAGGGCCGATGGCGTGGTGAGCGCCTTTGTGCTGCAGGATGGCAAAGCCCGGCTGGTGGCCAACGGAATGGGCAGCGACATCGTGCTGGATCCCGAGCACGGCGCGCACCAGCAGACGCTGCGCGGCCTGGTGGCAGACCTGCGGGCGGTGGGCCGGGGAGACGCCGTGGTGGCGCTCACACGGCATTTTGAGTATCAGGTCTTTGACCTGGCCTCAGGCAAACCGCTGGCGAAGCCGCTGGATGAATCTGCCTTCTTCACCGAAGAGCATGCGGCTGACCAACTGGAGGCGGCGATGCTTTCGCCAGACCGCTCCACACTGCTAACCCGCAGCCTGCATTGGGAGCCGCCGAACGGCTCGCTCAACTGGACCATGCTGTGGGACTGCGCCTCTGGCGAGCCGCTCACGGACCGCCTCTTCCGCTGGGACAGCAATCTGGAAGAACCGGACATGACGCATGAGCCGCATCTCGATGACACAAACGCAAACGTGGAAGGTCTGCTGCTGCACCGCGCCAAGCCTGAGCTTTATCCCGTTCTCGCAGAGCTGGGCGAAGCCCTCTCCGGGCTGAAGCTGAATGCCGCCGGCGAGCTGCGCCCTGTGAAGCAGTCCCGGGCGCAGGTGCAGGAGCTGGTGCAGAAGATCGTGCAGATGACCCGCTGACCTGGGTGCTCTGCCAGCGGGGAGGGGTGCGGTCAGAGAATATGACCGAGCTGCACCTGCTCGCCGAATTTCTGACCTTCCTCGGTGAGGAAGCGGATCATACGGAGGTTGTCGAGGCTGAAGCCGCCGCCGTGGGCTTTTTCAGCGGCGAGCACTTCTGCACCACTGAACTCACGGTTGTAGCGTACGTAGCTGAACTGATCCAGACCGTGGATCTCGGTGGCCTCGCTGTCGATCGGGGCGCCGTGGAGCGTGCGGCCGAGGGTGCGGCAGAGCATGTCCTGCTCGCGTGAGATGGAGTCCATGAGGCCGGATGGCACGGTGGCGGCAAAGCTTAGATTTCCCAGAATGCGGCGCAGGAATGCGTTCAAGCGTGAACGGATCTGACCGGTGCCAATGGAGACGAGGTGCAGGCGGTCCACCCCGGTGGGCCAGCCCACGCGGTAGCAGGGCTGCGTGGCCATCAGGTAAGCGATGAGCGCGGGGTTGTTGTAGGCGGTGATGCCACCGTCCAAGAACTCGAAGTGCTGCTTGCCGAGGGTGATCTTCTCCGGCGGGAAATAGACGGGCGCAGCCGTGCTGGCACGCACGAGCTGCCAGAGCGGCAGGTTCAGATTGCACTCCTCGCTGGGGCTGCCGTCCGCGTTGATGCGCTGGTTGTAGAGGGCGTTGGGGTTGTTCGAAAGCGGCCAGGCGGAGCTGGTGGTGGCGTTTCGCATCACGATCAGCAGCAGGGTCTTCAGGCGCGAGGTGCCGAGCAACGCGGGCGTGCCGTCTTCCTCCACAAAGATGCTGCGCAGCATGTCCGCGATGTTGATGTCGCTAAATTTACCCCGGTGAAACTGCCACCACGGCGCGCGCGTGAACATGCGCTGCGCCTGCTCGGAGTAGAGGTGGCGGATGGCGTCCACTGGCATTCCCCAAGAGAGGAAGGTGGCAATGATAGCCCCCGTGCTGGTGCCGGAAATGAGGTCAAAATGATCCGCCAGCACCAGATCGTTTTTACCTGTGTGCTGCCGCAGCATTCCCTCCATGCGCGCAAGCACCTCAATGGTGAAAACGCCGCGGATGCCGCCGCCATCCAACGCCAGGATGCGGCGGCGAGGTTTGTCCTGGGAGAGATGGTCTGGACTCATGCGCGGATCTTTACGACGGGGGATGCCAAAAACAAATGGTTCACTGTTTCACCATGGTGAGATTGCCATGCGAATTGATCCGAAAAACAAAACGCGGCCGGCCTTTCGACCGTCCGCGCTTTGGGTTTTGGGGTGGGGTAATTGTTGTTGCGCCAGCTGCGGCGCAACTGGGCTACTTTAGTAGCGGTAGTGGTCGGTCTTGTAGGGGCCTTCGACGGGGACGCCGATGTAGTCGGCCTGATCCTTGGAGAGGACGGTGAGCTTCACACCGATCTTGGCGAGGTGGAGGCGGGCGACTTCTTCGTCGAGCTTCTTTGGAAGCACGGTCACGCCGACGGGGCGGGTGTCCTTGGTTTCCCAGAGTTCGATCTGAGCGAGGGTCTGGTTGGTGAAGCTGTTGCTCATCACGAAGCTCGGATGGCCGGTGGCGCAGCCGAGGTTCACAAGGCGGCCTTCAGCCAGCATGAAGATGCTGTTGCCAGCCGGGAAGGTGTACTTGTCCACCTGGGGCTTGATGTTGAGACGCTTGACGTCCGTGCGGGCGTTGAGCTTGTCGACCTGGATTTCGTTGTCGAAGTGGCCGATGTTGCAGACGATGGCCTGGTCCTTCATCTTCTCCATGTGCTCAAGGCGGATGATGTCCTTGTTGCCGGTGGTGGTGACGTAGATGTCTCCGGTGCCGAGGGTGTCTTCGATCGGCATCACGCGGTAGCCTTCCATGGCGGCCTGGAGGGCGCAGACGGGGTCGATTTCGGTGACGATGACCTGGGCGCCCATGCCGCGGAGAGCGGCGGCGCAGCCTTTGCCCACGTCGCCGTAGCCGCAAACGACGCCGACTTTGCCGGCGATCATGACGTCGGTGGCACGCTTGATGCCGTCGAGGAGGGATTCGCGGCAGCCGTAGAGGTTGTCGAACTTGGACTTGGTGACGCTGTCGTTCACGTTGATGGCGGGGAAGAGCAGCTTGCCCGCCTTGGCCATTTCATAGAGGCGATGCACGCCGGTGGTGGTCTCTTCGGAGACGCCCTTCAGGTCCTTGACGATCGTGTGGAAAATGCCGGGCTGGTTCTTGGCGATGTCCTTGAGGAGGTCCTTGATGACCTTCACTTCGTGGTTGTCGGAAGGAGTGTCGACCCACTTGTCGCCGTTTTCCATCTCATAGCCTTTGTGGATGAGGAGGGTGACGTCGCCACCGTCGTCGACGATGAGCTGCGGGCCTTTGTCTCCTGGGAAGATGATGGCCTTCCAGGTGCACCACCAGTATTCTTCGAGGGTCTCGCCCTTCCAGGCGAAGACAGGGGTGCCGGTGGCGGCGATGCCAGCGGCGGCGTGATCCTGAGTGGAGAAGATGTTGCAGGAGGCCCAGCGGACATCCGCACCGAGTTCCTTCAGGGTCTCAATGAGCACGCCGGTCTGGATGGTCATGTGCAGGGAGCCGGTGATGCGGACGCCTGCGAGGGGCTTCTTGGGGCCGTATTTCTCGCGGGTGGCCATGAGGCCGGGCATTTCGCTCTCGGCGATGTCGAGTTCTTTGCGGCCGAAGTCGGCGAGGGCGATGTCTTTTACTTTATAGTCGGACATGAGGTGTGGGTGTCGTGGGTTCAGGTTAGGGTGAAATGGAACGGATCAACGTATCAGGATACGTTGATATGTTCCAAATGGATGCCGTGATGTCAAACGGGGATTTATCCGGCTGAGAAGGACCGTTTGAAGCTGACCACCATGAAACTTGCCTCCCTCTTTGCCTGCCTTTGCCTTGCTGCCTCTCTCCACGCTGAAGATCTTCACCCTGCGGCGGATGCGGCGGGTTTTGTCCCGCTCTTCAATGGCAAGGATCTCGCGGGCTGGAAAACGACGGGGAACTGGCTCGTGGAGGCTGATGGCAGTGTCTCGCTGCACCCGCGTGAGGGCGAGAAGGGCTGGCAGCGGTATGATGCCTACATCGCCACCGAGAAACTGTACGGCGACTTCGTGCTGGACCTGGAATTCAAGATCAACGCCAAGGGCAACAGCGGGGTGTTCATGCGCGTGGGCGACATGAAGGAGCCGGTGAAGACGGGATTTGAGGTGCAAATTCTCGACACCTACGGTCTCGAAAAACCGGGGCATCATGACTGCGGCGGAATCGTGGGTGGCATCGGCCCATCCAAGAACTTGGTGAAGCCTGCTGGGGAGTGGAACCGGTACACGATCACGGTCAAAGGGCGGAGTGTGAAGGTGGTGTTCAATGGGGAGCAGGTCATCGATGCTAGCCTGGATGACATCAAGATGGCTGACAGGCCGAACGTGGGTCACATCGCTTTTCAGGACGAGGCGCTGCGTGTGTGGTATCGCAACGTGCGGATCAAGGAGCTGAAGTAGGCCGATAGGCGGGGGCCAGCGCAGCGTTTAGCGAGGCATGCGCCTGCCCCAGCCCGCCTTGAAACATCTGCTGCTGATTTTTTCATGCCTGCTGTGCACGGCATGGGACGTTTCTGCTGAAACGAAGCGTTCGAACGTACTGCTGCTCATGGCGGACGATCTGGCGGCGACGCTGAGCTGCTACGGTCATCCGCAGGCGAAGACGCCGAATCTTGATGCGCTGGCGAAGCGCAGCGTGCTGTTCAGCCGGGCTTACTGCCAGTTTCCGCACTGCAATCCATCACGCGCCTCGATGATGAGCGGCCTGCGACCGAACACAACGCGCGTCACGAACAACGAGGACAATCTGTACACGAACATTCCCGAGGTGCTGACGCTGCCGCGTCACTTCCGCAACAACGGCTATGCCACGGCGCGCTGCGGTAAAATTTTCCATCTCGGAGTGCCCACCGGGCTTGAAAGCATGGACGATCCGCAGGCGTGGGACTTTGGCACGCCGTTCAAAAGCGAGCTGCCGTACCCGCCGAAGCGGGAAAGCAGCGTCAAGGTGAAGACTGGCAAGAAGCAGGGGCTTGGATGGCAGGAAATCCCGGGTGATGATGATCAACTGGTGGATGGGAACTTCGCCAAAACGGCCATCGAATGGCTCGGGAGGCGCGACAAAGACAAACCGTTCTTTCTCGCGGTCGGATTTCATCGGCCCCACCTCCCGCTGGTGGCTCCGGCGAAGTATTTTGACATGTATCCGCCGGAGAGCATCACGCTGCCTGAAGCGCCTGCTGACGATGAGGCTGACATCCCTGCGCCAGCGCGCAATGGAGCCGTGCCGGGGTATGCGCTGACCGCCACGCCCGAGCAACGCCGTGCCGCGATCCGCGCGTACCTGGCCTGCCTGAGCTACGTGGATGCGCAGGCAGGACGATTGCTGGACGCGATCAAGGAGATGGGGCTGGATGACAACACGATCATTCTTTTCACCAGCGATCACGGCTGGCATCTGGGCGAGCATGGGTTATGGCACAAACGCAGCCTGTTTGAAGAATGCGCACGCGTGCCCTTCATCCTGCACACACCCGGCATGAAGACGGGCGGGCGGCAGAGCCAGGGCCTCGTGGAACTGCTGGATGTCTATCCCACCTTGTGTGAGCTCTGCGGAGTGCCTGCGCCCAAACAGGTGCAAGGGCTGAGTCTGCGCCCGTTGTTGAATGACCCGGCGGCGTCCGTGCATGCGGAGGCTTTTACGCAGGCGCGACGAGGTGCGAATGCTGAATTCTGGGGGCGCACGATCCGCACTGCGCGCTGGCGCTGCACGGAGTGGGATGAAGGCCGGAACGGCATCGAGCTGTATGATCACGACAAGGATCCGCAGGAGTACACGAACCTCGTGCATGATCCGCAGCATGCGGAGGTGCTGAAGGATCTGCGTTCACGGCTGGCGGATAAGCTGCCGCCCATCGCCAGGAGGTGATGGCGTGCTGCAGACACCTCTGGAGCCGGGCGCTTTGGAGAGTTTGCCTGGCCGTGTTCAGGGTCGTTTCGGCACGCCCTTCTTATCACCGATCCGCTTCGGTGACTCCGCCCACATGGCATCTGCTTCTCAACCTGTTATGCGCGGATGGGCGGGCCATACCAGACGTAGCACATCAGGTAGACGATGATGCCGGTGACCGAGACGTAGAGCCAGACGGGGACGGTCCATTTGGCGACGCGCTTGTGTTTGTCGAAGCGGCTGCGCAGGGCAGGGACGACGGTCATGATGATCATCGGGAGGCTGAGGATGGCCAGCGGGATATGCGTGAAGAGGATGGTGAAGTAGACCGGACGGGTGAGGCCGGTGCCGGCGAACTTCACGTGGCCTGCGTGGTAATGATAATAGAGGTAGCAGCCGAGGAAGGCGGTGGAGAAGAGCAGCGCGATGATCATGCTGACGATGTGCGGCTTCTTGTGGCCGAGCTTGATCATCGTCAGGCCGAGGATGATGTGCAGCAGGGCGCAGCCGTTGAAAATCGTGTAGAGCTTGGGGAGTTCGGTGACGTCCATGACTTATTTCGAGGCTGCGGGTACGTAGGGGGTCTTTTTCTGTTCGTTGAGGAGGTAGTGCAGGTCTTTGCGCAGCTTTTCGTCCCAGAATTTGGCGAATTCGGGGTCGGGATTCAGGATGTCCGCCAGACTGCGAACGTGACCGAGGTGGTCGATGACGGCGACGCGGAGGTCGTGGATGTATTTGTCATCCGGGGAAAGGCGGTCGGCCTCGGGCATGTCCTGCACGGGGCGGAACTGGGCCTGGCTGGTCATGAACTTGCGGACGGCGTCTTTCTCGCCGTTCACGAACCACCAGTTGGCGTCTTCCTTGATGCCGAGGCCGTCGGCGAATTTTTTCATCATTTCCGGGGTGTCGTCGGCGTCGAGGGTGAAGCTGACGAACTGAAGGCCGGGCTCGTTGGCGAATTCTGCCTGGAGGTTCTTGAGCTTGGCGATGACGGCAGCGCAGCCGCGGGGGCAGCGGGTGAAGACCCAGGAGATGACGAGGACCTTGCCCTTCAAGTCTTCGAGATGGACGGTCTTGCCGCTGCGCTCGGTGAGTTCGAGGTCTTTTTCGAGGCGGCCAAGGATCGCGGGGCGGTTCACGTCATTGTCGATGCGTGAGCGGTAGATGAGGTAGTTGTAAAAGACGACGAGGCCGAGGACGGCGATGATGACGGGCACCCAGATGGTCCAGGGGCTGAGCTTGGCTTTGGGGGGGGAATCGTTCATGGCGGTGGGGTTACGCGTGCTTCCAGGCGAGAATGGATACGGTCAGAATGCCCGGGAGGTACATCAGCGTGCAGAAGAAAAGCTTGCGAGCCGTGGCGCGTTCCGGCTGGCGGTTGAAGCGCAGGGCGAGAACGCAGAGCCAGCCGCTGAGCAGCAGGGCCGGAGGGAGGAACCACCAGGCGTAGGCGGCACCGGCGTAAACGGGGTAGAACATGAGCAGCACGGTGCTCACGGCGTAGGCGAGGGCGTGCTGCGAGGTGCGCGCGCCCTGTTCATCGTCATTGGCGAGCATGACGAAGCCGCCTTTGCGGTACTCGTCGCGGTACATCCAGTTGATGGCGAGGAAGTGCGGAAGCTGCCAGAGGAAGAGCAGGAGGAAGAGGTAGATGGCACCGGGCTCGATCATGAGCTCCCAGCGGAAATGCGGAGCGGTACCTGCAGGCAGGGGGCCGGCGGCGCCCGCCCAGCCGATGAGGGGTGGCAGAGCGCCGGAGACCGCGCCGACGAGGGTGTTGGTGGCGCTTTGACGCTTGAGCGGGGTGTAGATGAAGAGGTATACCGCGAGGGTAAGCGCGGTGAGTGCCGCAGCCTCCATGTTCACCTGGATGGTGAGATGGATGAGCGCCCAGGCGCTGAGGAGCCAGCCGATGCCGAATGCCGCCGAGGGGCTGACGCGCCCGGAGGGCAGGGGGCGGTCCAACGTGCGCTGCATGCGCGAGTCGGGCTCGATTTCCATGAGCTGGTTGAACACGGCCGCGCCGAAGGCAGCGAGGGTGCTGCCGATGATGGTGTGAAAGAGCAGCCAGAAATCGAAGCCTTTGGGCGCACGCAGCCAGAAACCCACGAAGGTCGTGACGATGACGAGCGCGCTAAGGCGGAATTTCGTCAGGGTCAGCAGGTCGCGGGTGGTCATGGATTTGGGGGCTGATTCGATCATGTGAAGGGATGGCGTCGTCGCAAGCCACATGTCCCTTGGATGGTTTAAATGAGGGGTGGTGAGTAAAACTTTGTGAAGCCCTTTTTGCGCAGGCCGACTTCCAACTCCCGGTCGCTGGTCCACAAATCGCCGTTGAGTTCCAAGGTCAGAGCGACATAGGCCACATCATTTTCGTCCACATCCCTGCACATTCGCCAGGCTTCGGTCCAACTGCCGATACTGACAGCGTCTTCATCAAAGAAACGAATGTGCTCCAGCAGTGTGTGAAGAAGCGCCAGCAGCTCGGGTTCGTTCAAACCAGTGGCCTTGGCGATACGCTCCTTGTGTTTGAACAGCTCCACCAACACATACTTCGGACAGTAAAATTCTGTCTCAGGCTGCGAGGCAAAAACACGCCGCAGGTTGTGATTCGCAGCGATCAGTTCGGAAAAGATGCGGTTTGCATCAATGACGACGCTCCGGCTCATTCCTCGCCAATGCTGCGCAGGATGCGCTCGCGGTTTTTGCTCCACCAGCCTGTGTCCACTTCATCGGCCAGAGCTTTGGCATCTCTTTCCGTGAAGCGGCTTTGGCGTGCGGTCCATTCGGCCTTGAGGAAGGAAATGAAGCTCTCCCGTTCCTGGGTGGGGACGGCGGATTCGGGAAACGTGATCACGACACGTCCGTCAGCAGTGAGGGCATCCAGTGTGGCAGTCATTGGCGGAGTCTAATCCTCAAGTCAGCTAACGGAAGAATTTTTTCGCCTTCTCGAAGAAGCTTTCCTCCAGGGGGGAGGTTTGTTCACCGAGGGATTTGGCGAATTCGTCGAGTTTGCCGCGTTGTTCGGCGTTGAGTTTGGTCGGCACGGCGATTTGGACGTGGACGTAGAGATCGCCGAAACGGTCTTCACCGAGGATTTTCATGCCTTTGCCGCGGAGGCGGAAGGTGGTGCCGTTTTGGGTGCCGGCGGGCACTTTGACGGAAGCCTTGGCCTCCATGGTGGGGACGGTGAGTTCGCCACCGAGAGCGGCGGTGCCAAAGGAAAGCGGGATGTCGCAGTGGAGGTCGTTGCCTTCGCGCTCGAAGATCTCGTGCGCTCTGACCTGGACGACGATGTAGAGATCGCCAGGAGGGCCGTTTTTCACGCCGAGATCCCCGTTGCCGGTGGAGCGGAGGCGGGAGCCGTCCTCGATGCCTGCCGGCACTTTGACGCGGACTTTGGTGCGTTCCTTGGAGCGTCCGGTGCCGCTGCAGGTGCGGCAGGGATCGCTGATCATTTCGCCGCTGCCGCTGCAATCCGGGCAGGTTTGCTGGATCTGGAAGAAGCCGCGTGAACTGATGACCTGGCCGACGCCGCCGCAGGTGCGGCAGGTTTTTTTACCGCCGCCGCTGGCCGAGCCGGAGCCGGAGCAGGTTTTGCATGAGGCGCTGCGCTCGTACTCGATCTCGCGCTCCACGCCATGGGCGGCGTCTTCGAGGGAGATTTCCATACCGTAGCGCAGGTCGCTGCCGCGTTGAGGGCCGTCACGACGACGACCGCCGCCACCACCACCGCCGCCGCCAAAGAACTGCTCAAAAATGCCGCCGCCACCGCCGCCGCCGAAGACTTCACGGAAAATGTCGAAGGGATCGTGACCACCGGCGGACGGGCCGCCCATGCCACCCGCGAAAGCAGCATGGCCGTAGCGGTCGTAAGCCGCGCGTTTTTGTTCGTCGCTGAGGACGTCGTAGGCTTCGCCCACTTCCTTGAATTTACCTTCGGCCGACTTGTCGTCCGGATTTTTGTCGGGGTGAAACTTCACCGCGAGCTTGCGGTAGGCTTTCTTCAACTCCTCGGCGGAGACGTCGCGGGAGACGCCAAGGACTTCGTAATAATCGCGTTTATCGGCCATAGCTGGGTAGAAAGAGGGTTACGCCTCTGCAGGGGGCGTTGGACCACTGGAAACGATGACGCTGGCGGCACGCAGGAGGCGGTCCTTGAGCTTGTAGCCACGACGGGTGACGCGGATGACGGTGCCTTCGGGGACGCTGGGGCTGGCTTCCTGGGCGACGGCCTCGTGAAGGTTGGGGTCAAAGACTTTGCCCTGAGCTTCAACTTCCTGCACGCCGCTTTCACGGAGGAAGTCCTGCAACTGACGGCTGACCATGCTCATGCCCATGAAAATCATGGACTTCTCAGATTCAGCGCGGGCGGCCTCGAGACCCATGTCGAAATTATCGAGGATGGGGAAGAGGGCGCGCAGGAGATCGCCATTGGCGTAGGCGCGGGTTTCCTGGGCCTCACGGGCGGAGCGTTTGCGGAAGTTGTCCAGCTCCGCCTGGCTGCGGTAGGCCATGTCTTTCCAGCGCTCGGCTTCCTGGGTCAGAGCGGTGATGGGGTCAAGCGGTGCTGCCTCCTCCACTGAAGCTGCGGCTTCAGGATTGGGGATTTCAGGTGCTTGCTGGGTCGTATCGGGACTCGGCTCGGTCATAGGTTTTCGCGGTGATTTGGGGGGCCGCGACTATGCCGTCTTCTGGATAGCAATCAAGGTGATGTCGTCATGGGAGCGCCGCCCCTTCAAAAAGTGCTCCAAATCCAGAATGATGCCGCCGATGACGGCTTTGGGGCCGTTGGGGGCATGTTTGGCGAGCTCTTCCTCCACGCGCTCCTCGCCGAATTCGATGCCTTTGGGGTCCATGGCCTCGTTGACGCCGTCGGTGTAGAGCAGGAGGCAGTCGCCGATCTGCATTTCGAAGGTGGTGTCCTTGGTGACGCGCTCAAAGACTGCGCCTTTGTCAATGCCGACGCCGAGGCCGGGGGGGTGGATGGTCTCGACCTTGCCGGTGGCTTTGCGCCAGAGCAGCGCGGCATTGTGACCTGCGCGCGAGAGGGTGAGGTTGGAGCCGTCCTGCTCGACCACGACGTAGGACATGGTGATGAACATGTCCTCGCGGATGTCAGGGGCGATCTGGCGATTGACGGCGGCGAGGACGGTGCTGGGGGAGGCGGAGCCGGAGGCATTGGCGCGCATGAGGGTGCGGCACATGACCGTGATCATGGCGGCACCGAGGCCTTTGCCTGAAACATCGGCAATGACGGCACCAAACCGACCGTCGGGCAGATTGAAATAATCAAAATAGTCACCGCTGAGGGTGCGGGCGGGGATGTTTTTGCCGGCGATGATGAAGCCCGGGACCTGGGGGTCGCGATCTGGCAGGAGCACCTTTTGGATCTGGCTGGCGTTTTGGAGTTCCTGCTGATCCATGCGGTTCTTGGCCGCCTCCTGATGAGACATGGCATTGGCCAGGGCGAAGGCAGACTGCTCAATGAGCGAATTGAAGACCTCGAAGTCGTTGGCGTTGTAGCTGCGACCTTCTTTGGGAGAGGTGACGGCCAGAACACCGAGCCTGCGAACCCCAAAGCTGAGGGGGCCGATCATGGCGGTGACATGCTGCTGGGAGGGCACCAAGTGCTGGCCAAGGCGTTTATCCTTGCCGAGATCTGGCAGCAATTCGGTTTCCTGCTGCATGAAAACACCGCCGAGCAGGCCTGACTTCACGGTTTCTGCATGCATGCGCAAGGTGCTGAGGAGAGTGGCTGAATTCTCCTTCATCTGCTGCCGCACGCGCTCTGGCAGGCTGATGAGCGGGGCGCAAAAGTCGGAGTAATACCGTGGCACGAGCTGCTGCGAAGCTTCATCGTAGAGGTAGAGGGCGCCGCCGGTGCTCTGGGTCACCCGGATGGCTCCCTCAACAATCAAGCGGTACATGGAGGCCTGCTGGTCATCGCGCCAGATGGCCTCGCCGAGATCGTGCAGGTAGTGAAACATGCGGCGTTCTTCGGCCACGATGGCCTCTTCCTCGGCCCGGAGCGCCACGATGGCGTGCTTTTGCTGACGTGCGATTTTTGCCAGCATTACCAGTCCCGCCGTCATCAGCAGTACGATCAGGACGAGAAGAGCGATGATCATGGGTGTGGGAGGCGGCCCGGCTCATCCGGGGGGCACCTAGGCAGGAACAGCAGATGTGCCAGCCTCCAGCTCTTTTTCCAAAAATTCGATCACATCGTGAAAACGGCTTTCGTTGGCGTCGCTGACATCAGCCAGGGCCTGATGAGCGGAGAGCACGTGCTGGGTCTGCACTTCTTTGCATTCGGCGGTGGATTCGCCGCAGTGCTGCAGAGCGTCGCAGGCTTCCTTGCGTTCGGCTTCCCAGAGCTTGCCGTCACGGTCCAGCTCCAAGATGTGGTCCAAGCCGAGGCTGGTGAGCAGCTGGAGATTGCGCTGGTTGGCGTTTACGACGCTCAAAGAGCCGCCGCCGGATTCGCGGAGATTCAGGGCGGCACCGGTCAGCATGCCGAGAAAGGTGGAGTCCATCATGGGGCAGCGCTCGAGATCGACGACGAGATTGCGCATGCCCTGAGAAACCACGCGCTGGAGAGCCTTCTTGGCCTGCAGGCTGTTTTGAAAGGTGCCTCGTCCGTCCACCCTCATCCAGAAAACTCGGCCGATGGTGCCAACAAGAATATGAGTGGGAGGAGTCATGCGTTGCAGAGTTAGTTCCAGAGCGCGGATTGCTGGCTGACCAGCTCTTCCTTGCCGCGCAAAATGCTAATGCGCCATGCGATTACCCGGCCACTTTTTTGGTATTCTGGGCCGACGACCTGGAATTTGGAAACGTTGCTGCGATGAATATCTTCGACGACCTGCTCTTGAACACGTTTGCTGAGGCCTGACTTCGCCTGCTGGTATTCGAACTTGATCGTTACCGGACCGGTGCGGTCCGTGGTCTTCCAGAAAAACGCGTAGTAGTGGCCGAAGCGGTCCACGATGTCCTTTTTTGTCACCGCGCCGTAAATGAAGTGCTGGCGCTCAAACAGAATGGTCGGGTTCGTCGTCTGTGGCGTGAAGAACGGCATCAGGTGGTAGTACTTCACCTTGGAGATCTGGCCGCCCGGACCTTTCGTCGTGCTCGAACAGGCAGAAAGCGCAAAGGCCAGGATGGCTAGACATCCGAGGCGGAGGCAGGAGGTGCGTTTCTCTGTCGTCATGTAGGGGGGCAATATTGAATCGGGACGCTTGATGTCAACGTTCCCTTCGATTCTTCGAATCGACAAAGGATAATTTACAAAAGTGACACGGGATCGACATCCCACGTCACAATGACGTCCTGGGGGAGGGTGGTGGCCTGCAGGACCTGCTGGATGTGGCGGCAGAGGGGGCGGATTTTGGCCGCCCGGAGCAGGAGCTGGTAACGAAACTGCCCGTGCGCCTTCGCCATGGCACAGGGGGCGGGCTCACCCATGAGAACGTCTTCTGAGAGGCTCTCCAGGAGGCGCTTGTGCAGCGTTTGCAGGGCAAATTCGGCCATGGCCTGGTGTTTTCCCCGGCTCGCAAGAATGACCACGTGGGTGTACGGCGGGTAATGAAAGGCGCGGCGCTGCTCCAATTCCTGCTGGGCGAAGCCCTCGAAGTCGTTGTGACGGGAAAACTGCACCGCCGGGCTGTGCGGCGCGTGGGTTTGTACCACGACCTCTCCTTTGACCTCGCCACGTCCGGCGCGGCCGGCGACCTGAACGAGTAGCTGAAGGGTGCGCTCCGCCGCGCGGAAATCTGGCAGATTGAGGGCGAGATCGGCATTCAGGACTCCGACGAGCGTGACATTGGGGAAATCGAGGCCCTTGGCGATCATCTGGGTGCCGATGATGAGATCGAGTTTCTGAGCGCGGAAATCGCGGAGGAGATCGCGGAGCTGGTTTTTGCGCTGGATGGTGTCCGTATCCACACGGGCGATGCGAGCGTGAGGGAAGACTTCGCGCACCACGGTTTCGACGCGTTCCGTGCCATAACCGGCGAATTTGAGGCCCGGCTCCTGGCAGGAGGGGCATTTCGAGGGCGGCAGCCGCCGCGAACCGCAGACGTGACAGACGAGGCGGTTCTCATGCTTGTGCAGGGTCATGGGGATGCTGCAATCCTGGCACTGTACGGTCTCACCACAGGCCAGACAGGCGAGGGAGGTGTTGAAACCACGACGGTTCAGAAACAGGATGGTCTGCTCCTTTTTCTCCAGGCGTGCGGTGATCGCAGCGCGGAGCTTTTCAGAGAGGATGCCGGTATTCGCCACGCTGGTGCCGGTGCCTTTGCGCCGTTCCATGCGCATATCGACGATGCGGATCAGCGGGAGTGTGCGCCCGTCTGTCCGCTGGAGCATCTTCAACAACTCGTACTTGCCGCTCGTGGCATTTTCGAAGGATTCAAGGCTCGGCGTGGCGCTGCCGAGAAGAACGACGCATTTTTCGATGCTGCCACGTACCACGGCGACATCCCGTGCATGGTAGCGGGGCTTTTCGTCCTGCTTGAATGAAGGCTCGTGCTCCTCGTCCACGATGATGATGCCGAGGCGTTCCAGTGGGGCAAAAATCGCGCTGCGGGCACCGATCACGATGTCGGCCCGGTCTTCGTGAATCTTGTACCACTCGTCGTGGCGTTCGCCGTCGCTCAGATGGCTGTGAAGGACGGCGATGCGATCGCTGCGATCGGAGAAGCGGGCCTTGAAGCGTTCGATGGTCTGAGGAGTCAGCGCGATTTCCGGCACCAGGACGAGTGCGGTGCCGCCACGCTCCAGCACACGGGCGATGGCCTGGAGATAGACTTCGGTCTTGCCGCTGCCGGTGATGCCATGCAGCAGGATGGGCTTGGTCTGCTCGGTGGAGTCGATGGCTGCGGCGACGCGGGTGTAGGCAGCCTGCTGTTCCTCGGTGAATGTCAGCGCCTGGCTGGGCAGGAAGGCCTCGTCGTGGAACGGATCGCGTTCCACGCGGACTTCGCTGCGGGTGATCCAGCCTGCCTTGATCAGGGGGGTGAGAATGGAGGCGGCGCGGGGTACGTCCTTGCGGATCTGACTGAGAGTGGCTTCGCCTTTGCAACTGCGCAGGATGTCGAGCACGCGCGCCTGCATGGGCGCCTTGTGCCGGAGCTTTTCGAATTCGTCCGGAGCAGGTTCGCGCAGCAGTTTGAGATGGCTGTCCATCACGAAGCTGCCCGGTTTGTCCCGCACCGCCTGCGGGAGCATGGTGCGCAGCACGGTGTGGACGGAGACGAGGTAGTACTCCGCGATCCAGCGTGCAAGTTTGAGCAGTCCGGGGGTGAACATGGGCCGCTTGGCCACGATGGAGGAGATCTCCTTGAGCCGGCCGCGATGAGGTGACTCATTCAGCAGTTCGAGCACCACGGCATTCATCCGCCGGTTTTGCAGGGGGACCATGACGCGCGAGCCGACGACGATCCCGCCTGCAAGGTTCTCCGGAATGGCGTAGTCGAGCTCCATGGCGGCGGCACCTTCCAGCTGCACGCGGGCAATTGGCACGGCCGCCTGTGGAGCGGGCGTCTCAACCACAGGCGCGCCAAACAGATCGCTCTGTTTTGGCGTGGGGGCGGCGCTGGGGCTGGTGCGTGGCATGCGGGGTGCATCCTAGCCGCCGTGAATCACAGGCCAAAACGATTCTTCTTTTGAGAAACAAATCACCCCGTGCGATAGTTTCACAGAGCAGGACGGAGCGAACGGCATGTGGAACTTTCTGACAGAGCACTGGCGCGACGGCGTGGAGATTTTGATCCTCGCCGCCCTGGCGTATCATGGGTATCTGTTTTTCCGTGCCACGCGTGGCGCACGCATTCTGACGGGGCTGCTGGTGCTGCTGCTGAGCCTGGCCTTGATCTCGCTGCTGCTGGAGCTGTCCGTCATCAGCAGCCTGCTGCAACGTTTCTCGGTCTTCCTGGCGATCGCGCTGGTCATTATCTTTCAGCCGGAGCTGCGCCGAGTGCTGGCGGAGCTGGGGAGCAGCCGTATTTTTTCCTTCAACCGGCCGGATCCCGAGGTGCTGGATGTGCTCATGGAGGCGATGCAGCAGCTGTCGTCACGCCGCTGCGGGGCGCTGTTTGCGCTGAAGCGCGGCATTGATCTCAAACCCTATGCGGAGTCGGGCGTGGAACTGGATGCGGTCATTTCGAATGAACTGGTCACCACGATTTTCCAGCCCAAGACATCGCTGCATGATGGCGGTGCCATCATTGACCAGGGCCGCATCTCAGCCGCAGGCTGTGTTTTTCCGGTGAGTCAGCGTGATATTCAGGACCGTGCCATCGGCCTGCGACATCGGGCCGGCATGGGCATCTCGGAGGAGACGGACGCGATCGCGCTGGTCGTCTCCGAGGAGACCGGGGCGCTCTCGCTGTGTTTTCAGGGCAGGCTGGAGCATGATCTGGAGCCGATGAAACTGCGCCAGCGCATCAATGAAATTCTCAACGAAGGTGCAGCGGCAGGATCAGAATCCGCAACGGAGGGCAGTCATGAACTGGGGAAATCAGCTTAAAGAATTGATCATGCGCAACTGGCGGGAGAAGATCATCTCCCTGGTGCTGGCCTTTTTGTTCTGGTTCATGATCAAGGCGCAGGACGCCCGCAACATGCCGTCTTATTCGATGCCGCCGCCCGCGAGGATTCCCGTGCCGACTTCACCCGCGCCTTCGCAGCTCACGCCGGTGATTCCAGCGCCGGTGCAGCTCCCCTCAGAACTGGAGCCCATGCTTTCCCCGCCGAATGCATCGATTCCGCCTGCGCGCGTGCCAGGGACGGCCGCGAGTGGCAGCGCCGGGCTTTGACACTCTGGAAGTCCTGCGCTAGAAGCGCCGTCCTATGTCTGAAAAGCGCCAGTTCTTCGGCACCGACGGCGTCCGTGCCGTGGCCAATCGTCACCCAATGACCCCTGAGTTTGTCATGCGCCTCGCGCAGGCAGCTGCCGTCGTGCTCGGCGGCAAACCGGAGGGCGGTGAACGCCCCAAAGCCGTGCTGGGACGCGATACGCGTGCATCTGGCGAAATGCTGGAGTCCGCGCTGGCGGCGGGTCTGAATTCCGCAGGGGTGGATGTCATCCTGGTGGGGCAGGTGCCCACGCCGGCGGTGGCCATGCTCAGCTCCCAGCTCGGCGCGAACTTTGGGGTGATCGTTTCGGCCTCTCACAATCCTTTCAAGGACAACGGCATCAAATTCGTGCACGGGGACGGCCACAAGCTCAATGACAAGACGGAGATCGCGATTGAGCGGTTGGTGCTTGGCAATGAAGACACGCCACGTCCGGAAGGCCGGGGCATTGGCCGCATCACCAAGCTGGCGGACGGCGTGGACCGTTACGTGGCGCATGCGGTTGCCTCGATGGGGGGTGTCCGCCTCGATGGCATGCGTGTCGCGCTGGACAACGCGCATGGCGCTTCGTCATTCACCAGCGCGCTTGCTTTGGAGCAGCTCGGGGCAGACGTGCAGGTGTACCACTCCGAACCGGATGGCTTTAACATCAACGAAGCATGCGGCTGCACGCACGCGGATGAGATCGAGCGCATCGTGCGCCAGTGCCAGGCGCAGGCAGGCATCGCGCATGATGGCGATGCGGACCGGAGCGCGCTGTGCGATGAGGAAGCCATCGCCCTCGATGGTGACGAGCTCATGGCGATCGCCGCCGAATCCATGCTGCGCAAAGGCACGCTGAAGCAGAACACGCTGGCCGTCACGGTGATGAGCAACTACGGGCTGGACGACTTGGTTTCGCGTCTCGGCGGGCGTGTCATCCGCACGGGTGTGGGTGATCGCTATGTGCTCGAAGAAATGCGCGCACGCGGACTGAACTTCGGCGGCGAGCAGAGCGGCCACATCATCTTTGGCGACTGGGCCACGACCGGGGACGGCCTGGTCGCGGGTCTGCAGATCCTGCGCATCATGAAGGAAACGGGCGAGCCGCTGAGCGAGCTGCGCAAGTGCCTCAAAAAATTCCCGCAGTGCTCGCGCAACCTGCGCGTGCGCACGAAGCCACCCATCGAGCAGCTTGTCGAGGCTGACAAGATCATCAAGGAGACGGAAAAGAAGCTTGGTGACTACGGCCGTGTGCTGCTGCGCTACTCGGGTACGGAATCGCTCATCCGTCTGCTGGTTGAAGGACGGGATGTGGAATACCTCGAAGCGCAGGCGGACAAGATTGCGTCGGCAGTGCTTGCGCAGATCGGCTAAAATTGTCCCGGAATGAAAAACCAGTTCGAACCGGCCTTGGCTGTGGGAGCCTGCATCATCATCGGATGTGGTGTGATAGCCATGGCTTTTGGCACAGTTTCAGGACTGATTGGGGCATTTCTTGCCATCGCTTTTGGCGGGTGGTTGCTCAAGCAGGCATGGGAGATCGCAAACAAAGAGTAAAGTGAGCCACTATTTTATCACCGGAACCGACACGGACGCAGGCAAGACTTACGTCACCTGTCTGCTGCTCGAAGCTTTGAAGCGCAGCGGGAAAACCGTGGCCGGATTCAAGCCTTTTGTGTGTGGGTCGCGTGATGATGCGATTCATCTGGCGAATGCGGGCAGCGAAGGGCTGAGCGTCGAGGACGTCAATCCGGTGTGGTTCAAGGTGCCTGCCGCACCCTACGCCGCTGCATTGATGGAAAATCGGCGCGTTGAACTGAACGAGGTGATTGCTGGCTTTCAGGGACTGGCGCAGCGGCACGAACACGTCCTCGTTGAGGGAGCCGGGGGGTGGGAGGTGCCGCTCAATGAGTTTTCGACGATGGCCGATTTTGCGCAGCGGCTGGCGCTGCCGGTGATCGTGGTGGTGAACAACAAGCTCGGCTGCCTCAACCACACGATTCTGACCGTGCGCAACATCCAGGCCCGCGGCCTCACGTGTGCCGGCATCATTTTGAACTACGTCCAGGGAGAGCGCGATGCTGCGAGCATCAGCAACCGCATGGTGCTGGAACATTTTTTGGATGTGCCGGTGCTCGCCGAAATCATGCATGGCGAGACGGAAATCGAATGGCCGTTGTAAAAGACTGAAGAGGGAATTTCAGCTGCTATCCCTGCTTTTCCAAGCCCTGAGCCAGCGCCCGTCTGGCCACGGCCACCACGCCCAGGCCGACCAAGACACCGATGGCCATCGAGGGCGGGATGTCGCCGGGCCAGTGGGCGCCGCAGTAAACGCGTGAATAGCCGACGGCTGCTGCCAGCAGATACATGAACAGACCGGCGCGGCGGTAGAAGCAGGCGATGACCGTGGCGGCAGCGAACATGTTGACGGTGTGGCTGGAGGGAAAGGATTTGCCAGTGGTGGCGCCGCTCGGCTCGCTGGGTTTGACCACGGGTTTTTCGAACAAACGCATGAAGGCGGGTGATGCGGTGCCGAGATCGCGCACGATGACCTCGGGTCTGGCATCGCGGGGGCGCACGCGGCCGATGGATTTTTTCAGGGTGTTGGAGATCACGCCGTCGCCGAGGCCGATGGCGATGCCGAGACAGAGCAGCATGATGCGAGCGCGTTTGCCGCCACGCCATGCGGTGAGGAGCACGGCAGCGATGATGAGCGGCAGCCAGGCCTCGATGGCGGAGAGGGCGGGCATCAGCCAGTCGAGCACCGGATGAGACCACGCGGTGTTGATTTGATGCAGCAGGCTGAGATCCCAGGCGTTCATTTTGTGGGCACCGGCTTCCAGCTTTTCAGATGGTGTCCGAGATAGACACTGAACTCGCGCACTTCCTTCCCCAGCGGGACGCGGATGCTGCCACGGAATTCGAGTTTTTCGAAGGCGTTGGTGAAGAGGGCGTTTTGCAAAAGGGCTGGAACGGGGCCGGGTTCGAGAATCAGGGCATCGTCGCCGATGCGTTCTTCGGGTCCGGGCCAGATTTCATACTGGGACTGCACCGAGTCGCTGGGCTCCCAGCGATAAAGACGCGGATGCGAGGGCATGTAGAAGGCCATCTCCGCGGCGTGGTAGCGATGGCCGAGGGCCATGACGAAGGTGTTCTTGGGTCTTGGCACCTGATCGAGGAACTTCTGGGCCTCGATGCCTGCTTCATTCCAGCCGCGCAGGCTGGCGAGCTTGTCGATGCCTTTCAGCTCGGTGGTGAAGATGATGACGAGAGCGAGATGCACGATGAGGACCAAGGCACCGCCGACCCGCAGGGACCAGCGCTCCCAGCCGGGATGCAGTTTGAAAGGAGTGACTCCCCGCAGCCATGCCGCCGCCAAAATGAACGCGGGCACAAAGAAGGCGGCAGGCCAGTTTGGATTGATGCGCTGACGTAACGAGAGCAGGGCAAAACAGGCCAGCGCGGGAGCTGAGGCGAGCATGAGGAACAGCAGCGGACGCGAGAGATTTTTCCGCTGTTTTACCGCCGCGATCATGGCGGCCACCAACGCGACAAACGTCACCGGTGTGTAGATGAGCGCCTGCAGGCCGACGTTTTCCAACGTACGGCCGATCCATTTGCCAAAGCTGCGAGTCTCCCCGTCAAAATGATGCTTGGTATGCTCCAGGGTGATCCAGGCATGGTTCTGATTCCACTGCAGCACAGGAATGATGAAGGCCATGCCGCAGAGGATGGCGAGCCACATGCGGGGATTGCGCAGCAGCGCGCGATCTTCACGGGAAACAGCGGCGAAGAGAAGCATGAGCGCCGGGAAGGCGAGCATCATCTGCTTGCTCAGGGTGCCGACGCCGATGACGAGAGCGAGGGCCAGCCAGCGGGTGTTGCACGCTGGTTTTTGCGCGGCATACCAGAACAGCAGCAGGCCGAGCGTCCAGCACAGGAGAAGGGGAGCATCAATGGTGAACAGGAGGTTCAGCCCGGCATTGGCAATGGTCAGAAGCACGAGCACGGAGGCAAGAAAGGCCGTGCGTGCATCAAACAGCACCAGAGCGATGCGGTGGATGATGACCAGTGTGGCGGTGCCCAGCAGCAGTGCCGCAAAGCGGATGCCCCACTCGGCATTGCCCGTGAGCGCGCCGATGATGCCCATCATCCAGCCGATCATGGGCGGCTTGCTGTAGTAGCACCAGTCCGGCCTGCGGCCCCAGTCCCAGTAGTAGGCCTCGTCTCCCGCGAGATCCGCCCCATGCACAAAAAGCAGCATCACGCCGATGCGCGCGATGAAGACGGCGGCCAGCAGCCACCAGAAGCGTTTAATCCAGGTCGAGGAATCAGAAGCGGGAGTCAAAGACATTCAAGGGCATGATAGCCGAGAGTGACGGGTGGGAAATGGGAAACCCATCTGCGGATCTTGTTTCTTGGCAGCTTGCACCCCTGCTGCGGCGCAGGCACCGTGCGCCCCAGGAATGATCAACGACACGGCGAAACAAGAAATCGAATGGCTCTACAGCACGCAGTTCTACGGCATCAAGCTGGGGCTGGACAATGTGCAGCGGCTGCTGCGGGAACTGGGGCTGCCTGCGGCGGGGCAGCGGTTCATCCACGTGGCCGGTACGAATGGCAAGGGCTCGACGTGTGCTTTCATGCATTCGATTTTGCGGGAGGCTGGTATCAATGCGGGGCTTTTCACGTCGCCGCACTTGATTCACTTTGGTGAGCGGATTCGTGATGCGGAGCGGATGATCACGCCGGAGGAAATCGCGGGAGGCATCCGCCGCCTGAGAGAGCGCGTGGCGGGGTGGGAGCCGCACCCGACGTTTTTTGAGCTCACGCTGGCCCTGGCCCTGGAGTGGTTTGCGCAGCGTGGCAATCCGTGGGTGGTTCTTGAGACGGGCCTTGGCGGGCGGCTGGATGCGACGAATGCGGTAACACCTGCGGTGAGTGTCATTACTCCGATCGGATGGGATCACATGGACATGCTGGGTGACACGCTGGCGAAGATTGCTGCGGAAAAGGCGGGCATCATCAAGCCGGGGGTGCCGGTGGTGACGATGACGCAGGATGCTGAGGTGCTGGATGTGATCAAGCGCACGGCTGCCGAGCGTGAAGCGCCTCTCATAATTGTCGAAACGCCTTGGACTGGGGAAACGGGACTCGCGGGTCCGCATCAGCGGTGGAATGCGTCCATGGCTGTGGCGGCATTGAGAGCTGCCGGATTTGATTTCGATGCGGAGGTGACCAGGCGTGGGCTGCGCGAGGTGCAATGGCCTGCGCGATTTCAAAAAGCGGGCGGCTGCATTATTGACGGCGCGCATAACATTGATGCTGCGCGTGTGCTGGCGCAAACCTGGAGGGAGCAGTTTCCGAACGAGAAGGCGGATATCATTTTTGGTGCTGTGGCAGGCAAGGACACCGCTGCGGTACTGCGTGAGCTGGCACCCATCGCGGCTTGCTGGCATTTCACGGGATTTGAGTCGCCGCGTGCGCTGACTCCGGAGGCGCTGCGGGAGATGTGGGATGGGCTGGGACTTGAGGCCCGAGCTGTGACCACGCATGCGCGAGTCGCTGATGCTTTGAAGACGGTGAACCTGGAGGGGCGGGTGCTGATTGCGGGATCGCTTTATCTGGCGGGCGAAGCGCTGGCGCTGTTGGAGAACAAGGCGGAGGCGTTTGAGAAAAGTGCACAGTGAGGTGCGGCGACGCTCATGGATTGCGGTGGCGCTGATCGACGGGCAAGAGTGCCCATCGTACTATTCTTCGGAGGCTGAGACTTTGATGCGGTAGCCGTTTTCGTTTTTCTCGAGCTTCATGAGGCCGCGATCTGCGGCTGCTTCCAGCAGGGCGCTGAAGGTGCTGAAGCCGTAGAAGCGTTCATCGAACTGCGGCTGGCGACGGCGTATGGCTTGTTTCACAGGGCCGGCCCAGACGGTGTCGCTGCCGCTGCGTCCGAGCATGGCTTCGACGGTTTCCACGACGAGCTGGATCGCCTTTTCGGGATCGCCGCCGGGTTTGCGTTCCTGGGTGGTGGTGGCGGCTGGTTTGGCAGCAGCAGGGGCGGGCTTGGCGCGGGCGAGGCGCTTCTTGGTCTTTTCTTCTTCGCGCACGAGGTCGTCGTAGAAGATGAATTCGTCGCAGTTGTCGATGAAAAGGCCGCTGGTGCTCTGCTTCACACCGACGCCGATGACGGTCTTGTTGTTCTCGCGCAGCTTGCTCACCAGCGGTGAGAAATCGGAGTCGCCGCTGACGATGGCAAAGGTGTCCACGTGGGGCTTGGTGTAGCAGAGATCGAGCGCATCCACGACCATGCGGATGTCTGCCGAGTTTTTGCCGCTCTGGCGAACGTGGGGGATTTCGATGAGTTCAAAGGAGGCCTCGTGCATGGCGGCCTTGAAGCTTTTGTAGCGGTCCCAGTCGCAGTAGGCTTTCTTGACGACAGTGCTGCCTTTCAGCAGGAGTCGGTCGAGGACCTTGCTCATGTCAAACTTGTCATACTGCGCGTCCTTCACGCCGATGGCCAGGTTTTCGAAGTCGCAGAAAACGGCGATAGTGTGGGTGCGGTCGGGGTGGGCTGCCATGATGGCAGAGCGTCTGCCCTCAGAGGCTCCGGGTCAACTGGCGTTGCAGTCACATGACTGCATAAAACGGCCATTCATTTAATGATGGACGTCCGAGGGCTTCCTGCTCGAAGCCGCCTCTGGTGCCGGATTTTTGCATGGCGCGCAAAGAAGCATGGCAGTCTGCCATGCGAGCGTCTGTGAGAAGGCGGTCGATGATCTGGAGGTCGCGCTGGGTCAGAGGTGCTGCCTGGGCGGAAGGCCGCCATGACATGTGGAAAGGTTGCACGGAAGCGCTGCGAATTTCGCGCAGTTTGCGCAGGATGTCCCAGCCGCTGGGGTCGGTGTCGCCGAAATGGTGGTGGGGTAGAGAGGGTGGCAGTTTTTGCAGCAGGAGCTTCACCGCCTGCGTGGGAAAGGAGGTGGCGACGATCAGGGTGCTGCGGTGCTCATCCGCACGCGCGAGCTGGAGGAAGGTCGTTTTGCGGTTCTCGACCGTGAGGAGGCGCCGGGCGGTGGTGGTGATGTGCGTGGTTTGTTCGAGTTCCGCGACGGAAAGAGCTGCCTCGTAGCGCAGATCAAGCGGCTTGGAGTGGTCGGCGAAATGCAGAACCAGCGGGCCGCAGTAATGCAGGGTGCTGTTGCTGGTTTGAATCCCGACTGCTTCCAGCGGTGTCTCGCGTCCGAAGAGTGTTTCCAAGGCGCGTTCGAGGTAGCTTTGCCGGGATTCGAGATGTTTGGAGTCGTAACCGAGATGTGTGCTTGCATCACGAATCAGCGTGCCGGCGGGCCATTCGCGGCTGGTGATTTGGAAGAGCAGGGTCAGCAGTTCATTCACGCGGATTGGCTCCAGCCAGCGGAAGGGTTCGAGAACTCCTGGGATGTTGAATGAGGACTCCAACCGGAGGCATAGTTCACTCCATGCTTCGGGTATGAGTGGATGTGTTTTGAGTGACCATGCCGTCACTATCTCAAGAGCGTGCTGCTGTGTGGCTGCGCCGGGTTGGGTGCCGAACTGTTGGTGCAGCCAGGCTTCCGATTCCAATGGGACGATGATCTTGTCGATGAAGCGTGGGTTTCGCTTGCGAGGGGGCAGTTGAAATTTGGCAAGCTGCCGGGCCTCGCGCAGGGCGGCTTGTTGATCTTCCGCTGAACGGATGCCGGCATCTTCAAGCAGCTGTTCCCAATCGCGACGAAACGGCTGCACCGATGCTGTCACGCGCCGTTTTCTGGCGGCCATCCAGTCCTTGTGCAACTGGGCGAGCCATTTCATTCCATCAGTTCTGCAAGACGTGCGCCTTCGACGCGAACGACCCAGTTTTCGATGTTTTGGATCTGCTCGCTGGTTTCATCGTAGGTGCGCTCCACGCGGCATTGCACGACGGTGTCGGCATGCTGGAACATGGTGGGCAGGCGGTCCTCGGGGAAGGCCATGATGAGCTGGAGGCCGAAGTTCCGGGCCATGGCGAGGCAGTCGTCGATGCGGTCGCCGCTGAGCTTGCTAAAGGCTTCATCCATGACAACGAGGCCGAGGTTTTGCGGATCGTCACGGCGGCCGAGGTCATAGACGCGGCGGAAGGCGGCGAGGGTGGCGACGAAGAAGGGGGCCTGGTTTTCGCCACCGCTTTGCTTCTTGGCGCTTTTGTTCAAGCTGATGGCGGCGGCATCGCCCCGACCGGCGGGTTTGGCCTCGATGTCCCAGTGGTGGTAGTAACGGTAGTCCAAGGCGCGCTGGTGGCGCTTGTCTTCGGGATTGTCGGCAGCGTCGATGGCGGCCATGAGCTCGTTCTTGGCGCGTTCGATGTCTTCGCGGCCGGCGGCGTTGAAGAGCTCCATTTCGGAGCCGCTGGGCAGGCCTTTTTCGACGAGGGTCCAGATGGCGGTGTGCGCCTTGTCGGCACGGCTGGTAAGCTGGTAGCGCCAGCCGCCGATCTCGTGGTCCATGGCGCGGTTCAGTTCGCGCTTGGTGCGGTCGGCTTCGCTGAGTTTTTCACGAAGCACATCGAGAACCTGGTGCTGCAGGCGGTCCTCCCACTCGCGTTTGGCTTCGAGCGCGGCGGTCTTGTAGCGCTCCAGTTCGTGGGTTTCGAGATCTTCGCGGCGCTTGTCGTAGGCCTCGTTGTCCTCGGCTTCAGCATCGAGGGCATCGCTGAGATCGGCGTGAGCGGAGACGAGTTCCTGGCGCTGCACATCGCGCAGGCGGCGGGCTTCCAGGGCATGCGTGTCGAGCTGGATGGCCAGTGCGGCGGCCATCTCGATGGATTTGCGCCAGGAGGTGGATTTCTGGCGCTCGGCATTGATGCGCGTGTTGATTTCATCGTCTGATGAACCACGAACGAGAGTGCGCGAGGCCTGACGGGCGATGCGGGTCTGCTCCTCCTGGAAGATGTCTTCGCTGATGGATTCTTCGAGACGGGCCTTGTCGAGTTCGAAGGCGGTGATGGCGGACTTGAGGCTGCCGATGCGCTCGTGAATGCCTTCCAGCGAGGCGTTTTCCACGCGGAGGTTTTCCATGGCCTTCACGTTGTCCGGCGTGGCCAGCAGATCCCAGGTGGCCTGAAGCTCGCCGAGTTCTTTGCGGAATTTAGGCAGCAGTGGCACTTCGTCCGCGCCATCGGGCACGCTGAAGCGATCGAGACGCCACTCCATGCCGCGATTGACGAAGGCGCGGAGGTCATCGCGATCCTGGCGCACTTCTTCAATGACGGCGTCGGTTTCGCGGAGTTCGTTTTCACGGATGTCACGCAGGCGGCGCAGGCCTTCTTCGCCGAGGGTGAGTTCTTTTTCCGGCGTGAGGCGCACGCGGCGTGGCGGGTCTTTCAGCCAGCCGTCGAGTGACAAGGCGCGTTCGTGCTTGTCGAGCTGCGAGGCTTTGTTCACGGCGACGATGCCGCCGAGGAGGTGATCGAGTACTTTGCCAGCCACGGGGTGCTGGGTTTCCAGCATCTCACGAAGGGAACCTTTCTCGACCTTGGCGGTGGTTTTGGCGGCCTCCTCGGGATGGATGAGAAGCTCGTTCGGGCTGAGTGTCTGCTGCGCCTGATCCCAGGCGGCGCGGAAGTCATCGGGAATGACGGCGCGGCGGTTTGTGCCGAGCACGGTCTCAAGCAGCGGCCACCATTTTTCAGCCGTGGGTTTCACTTCCACGACACGGCCCAGTGCGACGGCTTTCTGGCCACGAGACAGCAGAGCGTTGAGAAGAGGAGAAGGGGATGCCTGGCCTTCGCGGAGCTGCGTGAGGTCTTTGTGCAGCGCGGACTTGCGCATTTCGTGCTCAGCCAGACGAGCCTCGACGGGGCGGAGCTGCTCCATGGCTTCGTCGCGGAGCTTGATGAAGGCATGGGAGGAATCACGCGCGGCAGTGAGGGCTTTGCTCTCGTCCTTGCTCTGCATGCCGGAGATGGCGGCGGAGGCGTCGTTGGTGTCTTGCAGGCCCAGACGGGCGGCATGAAGCGTCCAGTCTTGCCAGTGGCGCAGATGCGAGCGGATCTGGTCATGCAGACTTGAGGCGGCTGCTTCGAGGCGCGTGATCTCTTTGGAGACTTCGCGTCGGCGGCGGTCGTTTTCCTCCATGCGCACGGCTTTGTCACCGAGGGCGGCGCGGGCGGCCTCGACCGAGCGGCGCAGGCGGTCGCGCTCTTCGAGCGTCTGCTCGTGCGTTTTGCGATTGTCCTCGTAGTCTGCTTGTTTTTCGTCGAGCTCGGCACGGCTGCGCTGGAGATTTTCCAGCGCTTCCTCGTGCTTCAAGGCATCGCTGAGGTGCGTGTAGAGGGCGGATTCGCGCTTGGAGTTGATCCAGTCCTGATGATGCGTGGAGATGCGTTTCAGACGCTCGAGCTGATCGTGCATTTTCTCCAGCCGTTCCTGGGCACGGCGGTGGGCATCCACGCTGGCTTTCACGGCTTTCACATCCGGCATGCCGGGTTCGAGGAGGAACTCGCGCACGAATTTTTCGAAGTTGCTCTCCGGCTCAAAGGCCATCGCGCGCGGAAGGGTCTTGCCCATCTGCTCGGGATCGAAGCCGAGGTGGCTGCGCATGGCCATCTCATCGAGGTAGGCTTTCTGGCGGTCCCACACGTCGCCGTCGAGCTCGCGTTTCACGCGGGTGCGGAACTCGTCCTCTTGCAGGAACTGCATCGCCTGGGGTCCGGCTTCGCTGTTGAGGAAATCCTGCCAGGCGAGGCGGCGGCCAGCGCAGAACCAGATGGTTGAGGGCTTGGCGGTGGGGCTTTCGTACTCGATGCGCGCACCCCAGGTCTCGCGCCGCGGTTCTTCTTCGCCAGGTTGCAGAGGCCAGGTGAACTCCAGTGCGGCGAGGGTGACGCTGCTGGGGCGCAGGTAGCGCTCATTGCCATCACGGCCGGTGGTGTTGGTGTCGCAGAGGCAGTAGCCGCGCAGACTGCGCCCGCTGCCCGCACCTGCGGCGGCTTTGTTGAACTTGCTCTGCTGTTCGCCCAGCATGACAAACTGAATGAGGTCGAGCAGGGCGCTTTTGCCGCTGCCGTTGGCACCCGTGATGAGCGAGAGGCCGGAAACATCGACGATCTGACGGTAGCCGTACCAGTTGACCGCGAGAATGCGGCTCAGGGTGATGCGCGACTGGCTCATGCGAGCACCTCCTCAGTGGCGCTGCCGTCTTTGGGCGGCTGAAATGTTTCTGCGCGTGCCTGCCATGCGGCAATGTCATCAAAGGGGATCACACGGGAGAGGCTGGGCAGGATCTCGATCTGCATTTCTCCGGCCTGGGTCATGCCCTCGGGCTTGAGCGTGCGAACGAGACGGTGGCGGCGCAGGCGTACGAGGCAGGACTCGATCTGGGATTTTTCCGGGGTGGCGACCTTGTCGAAGTACACTTTTAGCGCTGCCCAGAGCTGATCCACGGTGACGATGACGGCCTCCTGGCTGCCGGTGCTGATTTCGTCATCGTACAAGCGCCACAGCGCGAGGAGCACCAAGGTCTCGTCCTTGTCAAAACGAGCGAGCAGCAGGCAGGACTCCGTGCGCGGGCGGGCCTGCAGCAGCGAATGGTCTTCATCGACAATCAGCTCCAGCGCCAGAGGGGCGAGGTAGTCCTCGATGTGGGTGCGATAATGATCGCGGGCCAGCAGGTAAAGCTCGCGCCCGCTGCCCTCGTCTCCAAGCAGGACGCCACGACCCAGCAGCTCTGCCAGCACCTCACGCAGCGCGGCTCGGTCAGCATCCGGCACATCACTCCAGAAGGAGCGGGGCCAGAGAGGATCGGAGGTGGAGGAGGACATGGGGCGCGGATGATGGAGGAGCTTGGAGAACAGCTCAACCCTCTCTTGTGATGGCAAATCGCTCAATGCGATGTCCGGCGTGGGTGTCGTGTTCCAGAATATGCGGCTCCAGGCCGTTGCGGCGGCGAAGGCCGTCCACGCTCCAGCGGACGCGCTTGCCGGCGAGGGCGGGGGCGTGCTCGTAAGCAACCACAGCGAGGAGGTCGAGCAGGTCGTCGGTGGTTTCGAGGTGGATGTCTTCGGTGCTGGTGCTGTCTTTTTTCGTTGGGAGGAGTTTCGCGACGAGTCTCGCGGCACGCTGGGGCGTGAGGGCGAGGCGCTGGCGCTCTTTCCATGCGGCGAGGACGTCGTCTTCGCTTTGTTTGACGGCACCGCTTTGGCCGAAGGTGAGATCGACGTGGGCTTTGGTGCGGCGGGGTTTGTAGAGGGATTCGGTGCCGAAGAAGAAGCGGGTCTCGACACAGCGCGGGGCGAAGTCGGCTGGCCTGGCGCCAAGTTCGGAGAAGCGACCGCCGGCGTGGGCGGTGTTGATGGCGTCGCAGTAGGCTTTGATGATCTCGGGGCGGCGGCCGCGCAGCTCAGTCTGGTAGCGGTAGCGCTGCTGGCTGAGGCGGTTGAAGGCGGCCATGCGTAGGTCGATGGCTTCGGCGCGGCGCTTCAGTCCGCCGAGATCGCGGTCCAGGCGCGTGAGCAGGGAGACGGCGAGGTCGTAGGATTCGGAGCTATCGTACCCATAGCTGCGGGCTTGTTCGATGCGCATGAGCAGCCCTCCGCGACGCAGGGCATCGTAGCAGACCATGTGCTGGCCCTGGCCGAACTCTTCGTAAAGGAGACTCAACGTGTCGGCTGCCGTGGCGCTCTGGCGCTGACGCTGCTCGAAGCTGGTGACGATTTTTTCCACGGCATGGAGCTGCTCGATGGCTCGTTCGAGACGCTGGGAGAGATCGGTGACAGTGGAGCGGAGCTGATCGGGCTGCTGGAGCACGGGATCGAGCACGCCGCGCTCCTCCAGCGTCTGGCAGAGGCCGCGCAGGGTGTCGGCGAAGGTTTTGAGCTCCGCGACGCGATCCTCGGCTAGATCCCGCAGCATGCGCAGGAGGGGGCGCAGGCCGGGGGTGATGACGGCCCAGCGCTCATGCAGGCCGAGGGTCTGATCTTCCAGCCAGCCGGCGGCGATGAGGCGGTTGAAAAACTGGCCGGCACGCTGCCGCGCATCGCGCAGGGCGGCACCTTCATCCTCGGAGAGCAGAGAGAGAGGATGGCGGGCGATGACTTCGCGGATGATTTCGTTGGTTTCGCGCTGTGAGAGCCGCCCTGCTTCACCGGCCTCCTCGATCAGCCGGTCTGCGCAATCCACATACACCGGCGCAGAGGGCCGGGCGAGCGGACGGAAAAAATCCGCCGAGACGCTGCGGCTGAGTCGGGTGCTGAGAGATTCGGGGAGCATCGGAGCCCTCCACCATGCGGAGACTTCCCGCCGAGGCAACTGCCCGGTCATTCTCCGCTCTGAGCATGGACGATTCCGCCGTGGGGCGGGCGGGGCGCAAGACGACTCATTGGACCGGCGTTGTGCTGGGCTGCCCTGATTTTGTCAAAAAACGCCTGCCAACCCATGAAGACACGTCTCCTCATTCCTGCACTCTTCCTCGCCGCCGCTGTGCATGCCGCACCGCCGAAGAAGGAGGAGGGCATCGACCCGAACAAGCCGGTCTCTTTCTACAAGCACATCCGCCCGATCTTTCAGGCGCAGTGCAATGGCTGCCATCAGCCGGCGAAGAAAAAGGGCGACTACATCATGACGGAGTTCGTGGCGCTGCTCAAAGGGGGCGAGGAAGGCCACGCGGTGGTGCCCGGCAAACCTGCCGAATCCAACCTGCTGAAGCTCATCAAACCGGACGAAAAGGGCAAGGTGGAGATGCCGCAGAAGGCGGACCCGCTGCATGAAACTCAGATCGCCTTGATCGAACGCTGGATCGCTGAAGGTGCGAAGGATGACACGCCCGCCTCGGCCAAAGCGGAATACGACATGGCCCATCCTCCGGTGTATGTGAAGGCCCCGGCCATCACATCGATCGATTACTCGCCGGACGGCAGCATGATCGCGGTGGCGGGTTATCATGAGGTTCTGGTGCACAAGGCAGATGGCAGCGGCATCGTGGCACGCCTTGTGGGACTTGCGGAACGCATTCAGAAGCTGGCGTGGTCGCCGGATGGGAAGAAGATCGCGCTCACTGGCGGCAGCCCGGCACGCATGGGGGAAATCCAGATCTGGGACGTGGCGGCGAAGAAACTGGAGCTCTCCAAGTCACTGACGTTTGACACGCTGTATGGTGCGAGCTGGTCGCCGGATGGCAAATATCTCGCGTTCGGCTGCGGTGACAACGCGGTGCGTGCCATCGAGGTGGCCACCGGCAAAGAAACGCTCTTCATGGGCGGCCACAGCGACTGGGTGCTGGACACTGTGTGGGGCGTGGATGGCAAGCATGTGGTTTCCTGCGGCCGTGACATGAGCGTGAAGCTCACTGAAGTGGCCACGCAGCGGTTTGTGGACAATGTGACTTCCATCACTCCCGGCGCACTCAAAGGCGGTGTGCAGGTGCTGGCGCGGCATCCGCTGCGCAATGAAGTGCTCATCGGCGGCACGGATGGCGTGCCTGCGATCTACCGCATGGAGCGCATCACGAAGCGTGTCATTGGTGACAACGCGAACCTCATCCGCAAATTCCCCGCGATGCAGGGGCGCATCTTTGGCGTGGATTTCGCACCGGATGGCAAGCGTATCGCGGTGGGCTCCTCCAATGAAGGCGTGGGCGCGGTGAACATCTACTCCAGCGACTACGACAGCACGATGCCTGAGGCGGTGAAGAAGCTCGTCGAAACGGTGAACGGCAAGGGCCCGGAACTGGATGCCTGGGTCACCAAGGACGTGAAGCAGCTCAGCAGCACGGCGGTTCCCTGCGGCATCTTCAGCGTGACCTTCAGCCCCGATGGCAAGAGGGTTGCTGTGGCAGGTCAGGACGGGCAGATTCGTCTGATCGATGCGGCCACCGGCGCCATCGCCCGGGAGTTTGTGTCGGTGCCGTTGGTGAAGGGGCAGGTGCTGGCAGCCACGGATGTGATCGTGGATGACAGCGTGCGTGTGGTGATCGAGAAGGACAACAAGATCGAGACACTGCACACGGGCCCGACGGTTGCCTCCATTGACGTGGAACCCACCACGATCAAAATCGGCAAGCCCACCGAATACGCGCAGCTTCTGGTCACCGCGCGCATGAGCGACGGCACGCGTGCCGACGTGACACGCATGGCCAAGATCACTTCTGAAAACGCTGAAGTCGTGGACGTGAACACGCGGGGCATGGTGCGTCCGGACAAGGATGGAGCGACCAACGTGAAGATCTCCTTCCTCGGCAAGACCGCCAACATTCCGGTGAACGTGAGCGGCATGAACGTGGCGCTCAAACCCGACTACGTACGCGATGTGATGCCCATCATGTCGAAGCTGGGTTGCAATCAAGGCACCTGCCACGGCGCGAAGGAAGGCAAGGCGGGCTTCAAGCTCTCGCTGCGCGGTTATGACCCCGTCTATGATGTGCTCGCCTTTGCGGATGACCTTTCCAGCCGCCGTGCGAACGTCGCCTCGCCGGAGCATTCGCTGATGCTGCTGAAGGCCAGCGGCAGCGTGCCGCATGAAGGGGGCCAGCTCACCGTGCCGGGAGAACTTTACTATGAGTCTCTGAAAGCGTGGATCGGCCAGGGCGCGAAGCTGGACCTGAAGACGCCACGCGTGACCAGCATCGAACTCTCGCCGAAGAATCCGGTCATCGAGCGCATCGGCGGCCGCCAGCAGCTGCGCGTCATCGCGCGCTATGCGGATGGCTATGTCAAAGATGTCACGGCTGAAGCCTTCCTGGAAAGCGGCAATGGCGATGTGATCGAAGCCGACAAGAAGGGGCTCATGACGAGCCTGCGCCGTGGCGAGGCACCGATCCTCGCCCGCTTTGAAGGTGCCTACGCGGCCACCACCATCACGGTGATGGGCGATCGCACGGGCTTTGCCTGGAAGGAGCCGGAGAAGTGGAACAAGATCGACGAACTCGTGGCGCAAAAATGGCAGCGCATGAAGATCGAACCGAGCGGCCTGTGCAGTGACGAGGACTTCCTGCGCCGCATCCATCTGGATCTCACGGGCCTGCCGCCGAAGCCTGAGGAGGTGAACGCCTTCCTGGCTGACAAGCGTGACACCCGCACCAAACGCAGCGAGGTGGTGGACAAGCTCATCGGCAATCCTGATTTCGTCGAGCATTGGGCCAACAAGTGGGCCGACATGCTGCAGGTGAACGCGAAATTCCTCGGTGCGGAAGGTGCCGGTGGTCTGCGCACCTGGATCAAACAGCAGGTGGCGGACAACACGCCGTATGACCGCTTCGCGTATCGTATCATCACCGCCACGGGTTCGAACAAGGACAACCCGCCTGCGGCTTACTTCAAGACGGTGCGCACGGCCGAGGAGATCAGCGAGAACACCACGCACCTCTTCCTGGCGACTCGCTTCAACTGCAACAAGTGCCACGACCATCCCTTCGAACGCTGGACGATGGACCAGTACTATGAAACGGCATCCTACTTCGCGCAGATCGACCTCAAGGGCGATCCTGCCGCGAAGGGGCAGACCATCGGCGGTACGGCTGTTGAAGGCGCGAAGCCGCTGTTTGAAATCGTCTCTGACAAAAAGGATGGAGACGTGTTGCATCTGCGCACCAACAAGCCCGTCGCGCCGCAGGTGCCGTTCGAAACGGAACTCGTCAGCAAGACTGCAAGCACACGCCGTGAGCAGTTTGCCACCTGGATGACCAGCCCGCAGAACGACTACTTTGCCATGAGCTATGCCAACCGTATCTGGGGCTACCTCACCGGCACGGGCGTGATCGAACCGCTGGACGACATCCGTGCTGGCAATCCGCCAAGCAATCCTGAGCTGCTGCAATACCTGACGAACGAATTTGTGCAGAGCGGCTTCAACGTGCGGCACCTGATGAAGATCATCGCCAACAGCCGCACGTACAATCTGAGCCTGGCCACCAACAAGTGGAACGAGGACGACAAGACGAACTACAGCCACGCCAAGGCGCGCCGCCTGCCTGCCGAGGTGCTGTTTGACTCCGTCTTTGCCGTGACCGGCAGCATGCCGAACATCCCGGGCATGCCGAAAGGCACTCGCGCTGCCGCTTTGGCGGATGGGCAGGTCAAGCTGCAGGACGGCTTCCTGGCCAACTTCGGCAAACCCGCTCGCGAGTCCGTGTGCGAGTGCGAACGCAGCAATGAGGTGAATCTCGGACCGGTCATGGCCCTGATGAGCGGCCCGACGGTGGGCGATGCCATCAGCGACCCGGGCAATGCGATTGCCAAACTCACCAGCGAGATCAAAGACGACCGCCAGCTCGTGGATGCCATCTTCCTGCGCATCCTCAACAGCCATGCAAGCGAGAAGGAAATCAACGCCGTCCTGGCCTCCATGCAGGAGCTTGATCCAGAGAACAAGCAGCTCGCCGCTGCGCTGCAGGCCAAGGAGGCAGAGCAGAAGCCAATCATTGCCAAAGCCGAGCAGGAGCGTCTTGCCGCCATTGATGCCGCGAAGAAAGAACTCGAAGCCTACAAGGTCAGGATGGCTCCTGAGATCGCCAAAAAAGAAGCTGCACGCAAGGCTGCGATCACCGCTGCTGAAGCCAAGGTGAAGACCGTGCAGGACACCGCCGCTGCGAATCAGCCTGCGTGGGAAAACTACCTGGACCTCACCACAGAATGGCAGCCGTTTGACAACATCAAGGTGCAGCGTGCCGCAGGCGTGGAGAAACTCGAAGTGCAGCCGGATGGCAGCCTCTTTGCCACCGCGCTGCCCGCAGGCCGTGAAACCGCCGGCAACTACATGCTCATCGGCAAAACGACGCTGACCAACATCACGGCCATCAAGCTGGAGATGCTGCCTGATGACCGCCTGCCCAGCAACGGCCCCGGCCTCGCGCCCGATGGCAACTTTGTGCTCGGCGAATTCACCGTTCGCACGGACCCGATGGACGCCAAGCGCAACAAGCGCGGTGGTGAAGAGCAGTTGCTGAAAAATCCGAAGGCTGACTTCGAGCAGACCAACTTTGCCGTCACCGAAGCTCTCAAGAAAGGCAATCGTGATCGCGGCTGGGCTGTGAGCCCTCAGGGTGGTTTCCGCCATGAGGCCATCTTTGAATTTGCCAAGCCCATCGCCCATGACGGCGGCTCGCAGTTCAGCATCGTGATGACCTCCAACTTTCAGAACGGCAAATACAATCCGGGCCGTTTCCGCCTGTGGGTCAGCACCAGCCCCACGGTCCGCTTTGGCACACCGGCTGCTGTCGCCGCCGCGTTGAAGACTCCTGCTGCGGCGCGCAAGCCCGAACAAAAGACACTGCTGACCCAGCACTTCCTCAATCAGTTCAAGGATTACCAGACGCAGAAGAAGGTGCTCGCCAATGCCCGCAGGCCGCTGCCGGTGGATGCGCAGCTCGTGGCGCTGGAAACCAAGCACACCGACAGCCAGAAGCCGATCGTGCTCGATCCCAAGCTGGTGCAGCTTCGGCGTGACGCTGGGCTGAGCCAGAGTCAGCTCGGCAACAAGCGGCTGACGGCTGCGCAGGATCTGGCCTGGGCGCTGATCAATTCACCGGCGTTCTTGTTTAATCACTGAGGCTGGGCAGTCCAACGTAGCTTTGTTGTGCGCCACCGTCGGGGATTGACTCGACGGCATCGGCATTATAGTTTCCAGTCATGATCGTCGAACGTTTTCCAGGACTCGCGCAGTTGCCCGACGAGGACAAAATGACTCTCATGGCCGAGCTTTGGAAGGATGTCATGGACGACGCGCCGGATGACAATCCTGCGTTGGCCGAATTTGTAGAACAGCGTTGGCAGGAATATCAGCAGCATCCCGATCAAGTGTCCCCTTGGAGTGATGTCAAAGCTCGTATCCTGGCTTCTCGTGCATGAAACGAGAGATCGTCTGGACGTGGGCTGCCGAGGCCGACATGCAGCGTTTCTTTGACGAAGCCGAAGACTTCCAAGAAGGAAAGGGTGTGGAATTGCTGACTCAGGTCGAAACAGCCTCAGCTTTGCTGACTCAATTTCCACGCATGGCTCCAAGCTGGAGGTTTCCAGTTCGGCGTCTCATGATAAGGCGGCGTAAAATCGCCTTGTTTTATGTCCCAGAATCGCGGGGTGTTGTCATCATCGGAGTGGCTGACATTCGGCGTGATCCTGATGAATGGTGGAATGAACTCCGCAGCCGAATGCCATGAAGAACGGTCAATCAAGCACTCCCACCCCCACCGTCGTCCTCATACACGGACTCGGCCGTTCGCGGCGCAGCATGTGGCTGGTGGGACTGTGGTTGAAGTTTTGCGGGTATCGGGTGAAGAGCATCGGCTATCCCTCTCACCGCAGTTCCATTGCGGATGCGGTGCAGAAATATATCAATCCGGCGCTGGAGCGGCTGGAGATCGAGGAGGGCTCTAGAGTGCATTTTGTGACGCATTCGCTCGGGGGCATTGTGTTTCGGGCTTGGGCGGCGCAGCGTGATCCGGCGTTTCCGCTGGGTCGTGCGGTGCTGCTGGCACCGCCGAACCAGGGCAGCCAGATCATTGATGAACTGGGCCAGTGGCGCTGGGTACGCTGGCTGCTGGGGCCGGTGTCAGCGGAGCTGGGTACGGATGCCGCCAGCACGCCGAACACGCTGGGGTCGCTGCCGCCTGAGACGGGTGTCATCATGGGAAACAAGGATACTCTGCCGATTTTCCGACGCCTGCTGGGTGCGGAATCGGATGGTGTGGTGACGATTGCCAGCTCGCACGGAGAGGGCGAGGCGGACCATGTGCTGCTGCCGACGAATCATGCCACGATCATCCTGCAGCCCGCGGTTTTCAGGGCGGTGAACCGGTTTTTGAAGACGGGGAGTTTTAAGGAGTGAAGGAGGTTCGATCCCAGATCACGTTCATGACGCCGTCGGTATTCTGCATCATTTCGTCATTCGTGAACCGCAATGTCTCGATGCCTTGGGATCGCAAAAATGCTTCTCTGGCTTTGTCGTGCTGCTTTCCTTCGGTGGTGTTGTGCTGTCCGCCATCCAGTTCGATTGCGAGCTTCAAATCCGCGCAGTAGAAATCAAGGACATAAGGCACCCGCGGGTGCTGGCGGCGGAACTTGCGTTTATTCACGCGGCGGTTCCGCAGGCAGGCCCAAAGAAGAGCTTCAGGGTCGGTTGCGTCTTGGCGGAGTTTGCGGGCGAACTCGATGAGGTGGAGGCGTTCTCCGGTGATCTCATAATGAATTTTTTCGAGTCGCGTGAGCATGGGGGACTACATCATAAGGTGCAAGAGGGCGTCAAGGATGCTTTGGGCGGCCCCTCACCCGGCCTCTCCCCGAAGTTCATCTTGGTGCGGCGCACTCAGGGGCGGGGAGAGGGGGATGCGTTGTGGCTCCGACTCGCTTTCATAATGGTCTAACGCGTATCTCCTCTCCCCGCCCCGAACGTCGATGTTGTTTAAAGACAAACTTCGGGGAGAGGCTGGGTGAGGGGTAACATTCCGATCACGTCAGCCACACCTCACGGTGCCGCCAGCTTCGTCACCACGTGGCTCATGTACGGGAAGAGCTGTTTTTTGCGGCTCACGACGCCGGCCATGTCGTAGACGTGCTCCTTGGCCTGCGGGTAGTCGATGGCGTCGATGACGCGCTGGTCTCCGGCCACCAGCAGGACGCTGTGGTGGCGGGTGATGTCGGTGACCATGAGGCAGGCGAAGTGGAGATTGTGCTTGGTGAGCAGGGACTGCAGCGCGCCTTGGAGGTCGGCTTCGCGCTTCCAGAATTCGTCGAGGCCGAGCTCTTCGATCTGGGAGATGCTGATGTGCCAGCCGTTTTCCTCGAAGACTTTGCGGTCGCTTTCCAGCGCGCGGTCAGGGGTGTTCTCGCGCAGCATGGAGCCGGCGGCGAAGAAGTCTTTGACGAACTGCGCGCTGTCGATGCCGCCGATGCCGCTGAGCCACTCCAGGATCTCCTTGTCCGTGTTCGTCGTCGTCGGGCTGGTGAGGTGCAGTGTGTCGGAGATGATGCCGGCGCAGAGGCAGATCGCCGTGGCCTTGTCTGGAGCGGCATCCCGCATGCGGTACATGATGCCCACGATGGTGCAGCTGCTGCCCACAGGCTCATTGATGAAACGGATCGGCTCCTTGGTGCGCAGATTGCCGCTGAGGCGGTGATGGTCGATCACCTCGATGATTTCAGCCTCATCGGCACCGGCCACGGCCTGGGCAAATTCATTGTGATCCACCAGCACGAGCTTCATGCGCGGCAGGTCAATGAGATCCGACTTGGAAAAGACGCCCAGCAGCTTCTGTGTTTCTTCATCCACCACCGGAAACAGCGGCTGGCTGGAATGCTGCGCTGCAGGGACGATTTCACGGATCGGCGTGCGTGAGCCAAAGGAAAGAAACTCATGCGTCAGCGCCTCGCCGATGGGGCGCGAGAAACGCAGCAACTGTGAGGTGCTGGCGGTGTCGTAGGGGGAATAAATGATGGCGACACCCTGCTGTGCGGCCCGTGTCAGAATGCTGGAGGTGGCTTTGAACTTGCCGGTGATGATGAGGCAGCGCGCATTCATCTTGATCGCCAGTTCGTGAATCTCCGGGCGGTCGCCCGTGATCATCACAAGGCGGTTTGCCGGGAACTGCTGGGTGCGTTTGTACGTGGTCTCCAGGCTGGATGCTGCGACGACGAGAACGAAATCCTGAATTGTTTCCAGATCGGCGGCGGCACCGCCAAGGATGCCGTCGAGAGCATTGACAATGTTCAGCAGGCTGCTGCGGACTTCACGATTGGCCTGGTCCGTTTTGTCGTTTGTCTGCGCCGGCAGAAAGAGCTGCGCGAGCTCCTGAATGGCTGGCATGCCGAGCAGGCGGCCTTCGTCATCGACGATGGGGATGCTGCGGAAGTTGTGATCCATCATCATCCGATACACGGAGAGGAAGGTCTGGCTCGGACTGGCGGTGAAGACATCACGCCGACAGATGGAGGCGGCGGTGGGCCGGACATCGAGCAGGAGCTTGGGGCCGGGAACGCCTGCGGTTTGCAGCACCCAGTTGGTGCGCACGCTCAGCTCGCCGCAGCAGGCGGCCTCCGCCTTCATGCCGCGGACATCCCGCAAAAAGGCTGCGTAGCCGATGGCGGAGCAAATGGCGTCCGTATCGGGATTACGATGCCCGATCACGTGGATCGTGTCCGGAGAGGTGGCCGGACGCAAAGCCGAGGAAATGCGGACGATCAGCGACGAATGATCCGTCGCGGCTGTTTGAGTAGCGGCCATGCGTCAGGCGGTGAAGAGGGGACAAGCTCAGGCAAAACCCAGTGCCGTGATGCGGGCATGCACGGCGTCCTTGTTCTCAAGAAGTTCGGCGATGGGGTCCCACTTGCCGGTGGTCAGCGCTTCGAGCGCCGTCCCTGGCAGGGTGATGGCGAATTCCTGGTCTTCGAAGAACACCTTGCCGGCGGCGACGTCGATGGTGACTTCGAGCTTCGGGTTGCGCTCGATCTCATTGGCCAGCACACGGATGTCTGCAGCGCTCGCGCACACGCAGGGGATGCCCAGCGTGGTGCAGTTGCCGAAGAAGATTTCCGCGAAGCTTTCGGCGATCACGGCACGGATGCCGAAGCGATAGAGGGCCTGGGGGGCGTGCTCACGGGAGCTGCCGCAGCCGAAATTGGTGCCGGAGAGCAGGATGTTGGCGCCTTTGAAGCGAGGATCGTCAAGGGGGTGGCCGGTGGGCTTGCCGTCTTTGTCGAAACGCACGTCGTAAAAGGCGAATTCGCCGAGTCCGTCAAAGGTCACGCATTTCATGAAGCGTGCCGGGATGATGCGGTCAGTGTCGATGTCCGAGCCAGGAACGTAAACGCCGCTGCCGGTAACTTGGGTGATTTTTGCGAGTGCCATGAGGGGTGCGACAGTAACGGAATTCGGCGTGAGGGCAATGCACATCTCAGCGTCCTTGCTGCTGGATCAGGGCGGCCCGTGCCTGATCGGCCTCCAGGGCGGTCTGGCGCAGGAGTTCGCGGTAGCTGTCCAGCCAGTTGGTGGTGCCTTCGGGGTTCAGCGCCTTCGCTTTTCCGGCCCAGAGGTAGGCAAATTCAGCCTCCTGATAGCGTTTCATGCGGTGATAGTGCATGCCCAGGGCCAGGCGGGGCTCCTCGTAGAGCGGGGCGAGGGTCAGCGCCCGCTGGATGGCCTGAAACGCGGCGTCGTTTTTGCCTGCGGCATCCAGGGCATCCGCCAGGGCGAGCTGGTAGAGGTAATTGTAGGGATTGAGCGTCGTCGCCCGGGTGAGTTCTTTCAGCGAGGCGTCCACCGTGCGGAGGTAGGCATCCTTGGTCATCTTGGAATGGATCGAGTCCATCAAGGCCACCCCGTGCTGATAGGCCAGCACAGCGTTGCGTGGGTCCAGGAGCACTGCACGAGCGAAATGACCCAGGGCGTTCCCGGTTTCGCCACGACGGATTTGGACTCGGGCATAGGCCGCATAGCCATCTGCCGTGCCGAAGATCGCCGCGGCAGCCAGCAGCGCGGCGGAGGCTGCGAGCATGGCGATTTTCATGAGGAAGCGCAGCCCCCGGATGCGGCGGGCTTTGAATACTTCGCTCTCGATCCCGGGATTGGCGAGCAGTCCGAGGAGGATGGCACCGATCAGGGCCGTGATCGGGATATGCCCCTGAAATTCAAACACCGCCTGCACCAGAGTGGCCAGCAGTGCGGTGATGCCGCCGAGGGTGAGCGCCAGCGCATTGCTGCCGAGCATGCCGGTGGCCGGAAACTTTTCCAGGGTGAACCAGCGCAGGAAACGCAGGCCGTTCAGCAAGTGTGCCAGCACCACCAGCAGCACCAGCGCGAGCCCGGCCCAGCCGTAATCCGCCAGCGTCTGCAGGTATTCGTTGTGGGCAAAGAGCGCATCTCCCATGTGCGGCGAAGAATCCGGATCCCGATGCGTGATGCTGCCTTCGTAAAACATGCGTGATCCCACGCCAGTCAACGGTGACTCGGCATTTTGTGCCAGCGCGGCGCGCCAGATGTTCACGCGCATGTCCTCGCCCAGCGGGCTCGTCAGCTGCCGTCTGACCATGGATTCCTCATTAACCTTGTAGAGCGCGCCGCCCGCAGCACCGCCCACCAGCAGCAGGGCGATGATCAGCCATTTGAAGAGCGACCGCTTGGTCCGCCATACAATCCACAGCGTGAGCAGCACAAACACTCCACCGCCGACGCCGAGTCCCAGCATTGCCGCCCGGCTGGCGGTGAGGGCCACTCCTGCGAGCATCGAAAGAATGGCAAAACCCAGCAGCAACCGCGAGGCAATATGGATGCGCGCAAACAGCATCACCCCTGCCGAAAGGAAGGCCGTGAAGGACAGGAACGCGGCGAGGTGATTGGGGTTGTTGAAGAAGCCGCCGATGCGTCCGGGAGGAAAGGACCGTGAGAAATACGGCACCAGATGGAAGTCCCAGCGCCCTTTGAAATTCAGCCAGCCGGCGGTCAGATTTCCCGCCACCAGCACCAGCAGAACAGAGACAATGGCAAGACGCCATTTCGAGTCGCTGACGGCGGTCACCGTCAACAAGTAGGCCACGAAACCCGCCAGCAGCACGGCCGCATCCTCCCGCGCATACACCTCCACGGGTGAGACCCACGCCCGCCAGCCCACGTAGCCTGCGAGCATGAGCACGGTGAGCAAACACCAGTCACTCGGCTGAAAACTCACGCGCAGCTTCCAGCGCAGGACGGCGGTCAAGCCTGCCAGGCCCAGCAGCAGACATCCCGGCCAAAAGAAGAGCAGCCGGGTTTCCGTGCCGAGCAGTCCGGTCACGAACAGGCCGAGGAGAAAGAGAATGAAGGCGAGTTTCTGCATGTCAAAAGACCGCCCGCAGACGGAACAAGCGGGAACTGAACACCGATTCTCAGGGATTGGACACTGAAAAAAGCGTCTGAGTTGTCAGACTGTTGTCAGAGAGGCAGGGGCTGGTCTTCGCCGATAACTTTCACTTCCATCTCCAGAGTGACGCCGCGTTCGTGCATGGCGGTGTCTTTGATCTGGGCCACGAGGTCGAGGACTTCGCGGGCGGTGGCGCCGCCTTGGTTGACGATGAAATTGGCGTGGACGTCGCTGACGACGGCCTTGCCAACACTGCGGCCTTTCAGGGCGAGATCGTCGATGAGTTTGCCTGCGCCGCAGAGTTCGGGATTCTTGAAGGTGCAGCCGGCGCTGGCACCGACGGGCTGGGAGGTGCGGCGTTTTTGGTGGGAGGCGGCGAGCTTGGTGTCGATCTCGGCCTGCGGGGCAGGGGTGCCTTTGAACACGGCGGAGACGACGTAGCGCTCTTCAAATTCGGGCGCGCTGCGGTAGTGGTGGGTGATCTCGGCCAGGGGCTTTTCTTTGATGCTGCCGTCGGTGTCGATGAAGCGCACGCTGACGATTTGGTCGAAGGTTTCGGAGCCCATCGCACCGGCGTTCATGCGGATGGCACCACCGAGATTGCCTGGGATGCCTTCCATCCATTCAAAGCCGCCCAGGCCGGCATTGCGGGCGGCGCTGGCGATCTTTTTGAGCCGTGCTCCGGCTCCGGCGGTGATGAGGTCGCCATTCACGGTCACGTTTTCAAAGTCGCCTTTGGTGTGAATCACTGCGCCGCGGATGCCGCCGTCTTTGACGAGCAGGTTGGAGCCACGGCCGATGACGCGGATGGGGATCGAGGCGGAGCGCAGGTAGCGCACCACTTCGGCGAAGGAGGCCTCGTTGCGGGGCTCGATCCAGTACTGCGCGGGGCCGCCGATGAGCCAGGTCGTGTGGCGGTTCATGGGCTCGTACAGACGTGCCACACCGCCGCCGTTGGCGTCCAAGATGGCGCAGAGTTTTTCGAGCACGGGCAGGTCGCGGGCGATGCCGCGGCCGACTTCATGCACATTGCCTGCGCCGAGGGTGATGAGCAGATCACCTGGGCGGAGGGCGTTGCCCACCTTGTCGCGCGCGATGGGCATGGTGGGTGTGCTGCCGGTCTTGGTGTGATCGTTTTGCAGCTTCACCTCTTCGAGAATGGTCTCGCCGCTGACGCCTGGAAGGGGCTTTTCGCTGGCGGGGTAGACGTCGGTCACGAACAGCTCATCCACATCGTCAAAGCTGGCGCCGAACTCCTTTTTCAAGAGCTGCGTGCGGCTGTAGCGATGGGGTTGGAAGAGGCACACGATGCGTTTCGCGTTCAGGCCTTTGGCGGTGGCCAGAGTGGCGGCGATCTCGCTGGGGTGATGACCGTAGTCGTCCACGACAGTGAATCGCTCGCCGCTGTGGCGGATTTCGAAACGGCGCTTGGCACCCCGGAAGGTGCGCAGCGCGCGCTGGATGGCCTCAAAAGTGACGCCGCATCGGGTGGCGAGGGCGATGGCCGCGAGCGCGTTGCTGACGTTGTGCTTACCGGGAATGCCGAGCGTGGCCGTGCCGAGCAGCTGATCTTTTTGATACACCTCGAACTCGGAATGATCCGGCTTCATCGAGAGGATGTTGGCCGAGAAATCGTGGTCGCGGCTCCAGCCATAGCTCACGCCCTGGGGCCCGGCACAGACTTCACTGGCCACGGGATCTTCGGCGCAGTACACCCAGTGGGTGCGTGTCTGGCTGAGGACCTGGCGGAAGACGGTCTTGATGGCCTCGATGCCGTCATAGAAATCGAGATGCTCAGGCTCGATGTTCAGCACGATGGCGTGCTCGGGGTGGAAATTGACCAGCGTGCCATCGCTTTCATCCCCTTCGGCCACAAAGAGCTCGCCCTCGGTGTCCCAGTGCGCGTTGGAGCCAAGGATGGGGATTTCCGCACCGACGTAGTGGCTCGGTTTCAGACCGCCCTGGCGCAGCACATGCGCGGTGAGGGCGGAGGTGGTTGTTTTGCCATGCGTGCCGCAGACGACGACGCCTTTCTTGTTGGCCATCACGGCGGCCAGCGCCTCGGCGCGGCGGATGAGCGGAATGCCCTGCTTGTAGGCCGCTTCATAAGCCACATTGCCGGGCTTGATGGCGCTGGAGTAGATGACCATGTCGCAGTCTTCGACTTCTTTTTCCGTGTGGCCGTGGAAGAACTGCAGGCCGAGCTTTTGCAGGCGGTCCGTCTCCACCGTTGTCGCCTTGTCGGAACCGCTGACCTTGTGTCCGAGACCCAGCAGCAGGAGCGCCAGCCCGCTCATGCCTGAACCCGCGACCCCGATAAGGTCGATGCGCATGGGGTGACGGCTTTCTTTGAGGAGGCTGAGGACGGCGTGGGTCATGATGGGATGAGCGCGGAAGCTAGGCCGTGATTCGCGCGGGGGCAAGAAGGGGACTTCTCGGAGCCTGAAATCTTGGCCGCTTTTTGTCATCGCCTCCACGAGCGGGGTCTGCTCTCATGGTGGCGGGATTAAAAATATTCCCAATCATGAAACCAGACATTCAAATCATTCCGAAACTTTGGACCACCATCCCGGAGGCCATTCGCAACCGGGTGGGGCGTGAGGCCGGGACGCAGCGTGCGATCTATGAGGAGGAGCACCTGCTCATCATCCTTCATCAACTGCCCGGACCCGATGAGCTTGACCGGCGGCCGGCGTTGTTCTGGCGGCAGCCGGATGGCAGCTGGAAATCCAGCCCGGAAAGCGGCGGCAGCCTGGCGCTGCAAAACCATCTGACAGCCTATGTGGCGCGGCTGGATGAACTGGACAAGCAGGAGCACGCTGCACAGACCGCCGTCGAGTACCACAAGGTGCTGGAAGCCATCGCCCCGGTGCTGCGCAGCTCGCGCGGCCTGCATCGTGCACTGCAGCAGGCGCGTGAGTTTGTGAAAGCAGACCGCGACGTGATCAATCTGCGAGATCAGGGGGCAAGCGTGGAGCGCACGGCGGAGCTGCTGCTGCAGGACGCGCAGTTTGGCCTGAACTTCACGGTGGCGAAACAGGCCGAGGCGCAGGCGCAAAGCGCGAAGATCATGGCGAACACCTCGCATCGCCTGAATGTGATGGCGGCCCTGTTTCTGCCGCTCACCGCGCTGACGGGCCTGTTCAGCATGTATGTGCGGGCGGATGTGGCCGACACGCCGACGAACTTCTGGCTGATCGCGGCGGCGGGTGTGATTATCGGACTGGTGATGAGCGCGTTTGTGGTGGCCAGGCGGTGACAACCATCTGGCTGGCTACTCCCCGCTCTTCTTTCGCGCCTCCAAGTAATTCGTCATGGCGTTCATGTGTTTGACGAATTCAGCGCAATCGATTTCATCGTTCTTCATCCAGCTGCCTTCGCTGTCGAGAGATTCAGCGGCTTTTTTGGCTTTGGAGCTGGCAGCTTTGGCGCGGCTGGCCCATTCCTTGGGCGTTTGTGGACCGGCGCGGTTGGTTTGAAGTTCTTCGCGGCTTTTGGCGAGCTGCTTCTTGAAGTTGTCGAGATTGCTCTGCTGGCTGACTTTAAAGGAGTAATGCGTGGGCATGTTGCTGTCGTCATAGGTCAGGACGTAGGTGTCCTTGACGAAGAAGAGGGGCTTGTTGGTGTGCAGTTCGTAAAAGCGTGCGTGGGTGCCGTCGGGGAGTTTTGAGCGTTCAAACCAGGCGAGGGCGGGCTGGATGGGCTTGAGGTATTTGTCATCTCCCGTGACGACCCAGAGCTGATGGAGTACTTCCATGGCACCGAGGCTTTCGTTGCCGGTGACGGATGGTGGCTCGAATTTGCGCGCCCAGACGGGGTGCATGTCGCGGTCATACTGCTGGGCCCAGACGGGCTGCGGTTCGGGCATTTGGGCCAGCAGGAAGAACTCGCCAAGTTTCTTGAGGGCGGTGAGGTAGCGCTCGTCCTTTTCGAGATCGTAGGCACGGAACAGCACCCGGGCGATCTGCTGCAGGTTGTCATCGTTCAGCGTGTAGAAGCTGGTGTATTTGATGGCGGGAAAGGTGCGGCTCCATGTTTCGGGATAGCTGGCTTTGAGCACCGGAGCGGTCGGGTCCGCCGGGCCGGAGAACTGCTGCGGCCAGGCGCCGATGGGGGCCTGGGCGGCGAGCAGGGCGTCGAAGGCGAACTTGGTGCAGCGCTTCAATTCGGCATCGTCTTTGCAGGCGGGCTCATGGACCATTTCGAGGAGGAAGAGCAGCGCGGACTCGGTCTTGTTATCGTCAAGCGTGGTGTTGTTGCGGCGTTTGCCGGGCTCCTTGTCTCCGGCGTCGAGGTCGCTGCGCAGGTGGTATTTTTTGGCCTTCTCAGGATCGAAATCGAAGTCGCTGTCCCAGCCACCGGAGGCGAGCTGGCATTTGAGCAGTGCCTTGGCGGCATCTTTGGCTGCAGTGAGGAAAAGGTCATCGCCGGTGGCCTGATAGGCGCGCAGCATCACCAGGCCCATCGTCGTGGTGCCCGGCGGCTGGATGGAGATGATCGTGGATGATTTGGCGTGCTCGACTTCGCCGATCTTGCCTTCCTTGTCATAGGAGGAGGCATAGCCGCCTTCGCGTGCGAGATGGGTGTGGGCGTAGGTGACGGCCTTCTTCATGGCCGCCGTGATGACGGCGGGATCAGGCAGATCTGCGGCGAGAGCGAACGACGAGGAGAGGGCGAGAAAAAGAAGCGGACGCATGGCTGGGCGCGAAAACGTCGGTTTCAGCTCCACTCCTTCAATCTTTCCGGAAAGGGGCAGCCGGCGCAGGCGGAGCCGTCTTCGAGACAGAAGTCTTCATAAATCTGCAGCAGGCCCTGCTGCTGGTGCAGTTTCTTGGTGAAATCACGGCTGCGCGGGTCCTCACCAAAGAGCCGCAGCACGGCGCGGCGCACCTTTTGATTGTCCAGCAGGGCGGGGAGTTCGAGGTATTCGGCCCAGAGGCGGGTGCGCTCCGGCACCAGCAGCGGGTAGGCGACGTTGGCGAGCATCTCCTGCACGCGAGTTTCCCCGATCAGGGCGACGGGTCGCTCCGCCGTTTCTGAGAGGAGAGTGTAGTGGCTGGCCCAGAAGTCATGCGTGAGGGCGAGCAGGGACTCGCGCCAAGCGGCCTGGCTCCAGCGTGTGGCATCGGCAAGCGGGGTGACGATGGACGACCAGGAACGCAGCATCGCGGCGAGGGCGCCAAGACGGCGCTGCGGGTGGTTGCCGGGGCGTATGGCGTTGAGCTTCCAGCGCAGGAGCTGGCGGTCGTCCAGCCAGCGCTCCACACCGCTGCGCAGCTTCCACCATTCGCTCCAGAGCTCGCGCAGGTAGTTGCGCGTGGCGGGCTCGGTGTCGTCGCTGCGCACGCTTTCGAGGAAACCGGAGACGCCGAAAAGCCAGGCCTCGCGCTTGGCGGCATCGAGCTGGGTGATTTTCTTCAAGGGCAGCCGCTGGGAAAGAATGGCGAAGGGCTGCTGGTTTTTGCGATAGCCCAGAGTCTGCGCCAGCGCCTGATAGATCGCCTGCTCGCGGCCTTGAGCGGCCACGCTGCGGTGCAGACGCTTGGATTTGAGCTCAAGGCGATGCTGGGCGGCGGATTCGATGATGGACTGCACCTGTGAGGACCCCATGTCGCGCAGGGGCACGGCGCAACGGCCCAGTCTTGCTTGAGCGAGGTTGCTCTTGGGCTTGATGCCTTCCGGCAGCATGCCGGCTTGCAGCAGCACTTGTGGCACAGCGTGGTGCGCGCTGTTACGAGTGTAGAATCGCTCCTCCGGCGCGTGCAGAAAGAGGTGCAGGATGACGCGGTTGAAGTTCTCGTTGGCGCCGTGCGCGTGCCGTTCCCAGTCGCGGGCATCAGGATCGAGCTCGATGTCACCACGCAGCGTTTGACCATCGATCACGATGGCGCAGCCATTGAAGTCCGGGCCCGCGCCAGAATTCCAGACCCCAAAATCAGCGATGCGCACGGCCTTGCCATCCGTGGTGGTGAACTCACAACCAAAGGAGCCGGAGAACCACAGGCTTTGCAGTTCCATCTCCGTCATGGGCTCGGCAAAACCGGGCAGCGTCTCGGCCACGCCGGAAAACACGGCGTCGCGGAAACGTGAATAGCGGTCGGCGAGCGGGAGCGGCGTCATGGGCGTTCAGCACCAAGGAGGGGTCTTCGTCGAATGCCACCAGATTTATGGCCCTCGCCTCGCATTCTTCCTCGCTTTGGGTTTTATCTGTGCGCCCCCAAATCGCTTTCACACCTGCTCATATCAGTTCGTGCAGCGAAACTTCCGCCAGCGATTCCACCCGCCGCCACGCTCCGGTGAAGTCCAGGTGCCGTGTCATGGGCCCCGGGGCGACGATGCAGCGGATGCCGGCAGCGATGGCGGCGCGGAGGCCGTTGAGGGAGTCTTCGAAAATGACGGCCTCCTCGGGTGCGACACCGAGATTTTCGGCGGCATGGAGGAAAAGGCTGGGGTCGGGCTTCACCTTGCCGGTGTCATCGACGGTGGAGATGTGGTGGAAATGATCGTGCAGTCCGAGCTGGTCCATCCATGAGTTGATCCACACGCGGGGGCTGCTGCTGGCGATGGCGATGAGCAGGCCAAGGGAGGCGGCTTCTTGCAGACGGTCGGCGACACCGGGGAGCAGTTGCAGGTGCTTGCGCAGTTCATTTTCGTGGGTCTTGCGCTGCACCTCAACCGCATCCCAGTCAAAGTCACGGCCGGTAAGCTGTTCGAGATCGCGCTTGGGATCGTAGATGCCGGTGAGGAAATCGGTGCCGACGGCCTGGGCGTAGCGCTCCACGGGCAACTCGTGGCCGTGCTGGTCGAAGATTTCTCTCCAGGTGTGATAACCGGTGCTTTCAGTGTCAACGATGAGGCCGTCGAAGTCGAAGATCACGGCGCGGATGGGTGGGGGCATGCGGATGGATGGCCGAAAGTATCGAAACATGCAAAAGATTCGAAAGCTGTGAAAACTGGCGGCGCACTTTTTTATGCTTTCCATTTCGTTCGAGCCCAGGGAGATGGCAGCGTGCTGCCACGATGCTCAGCCTACGACGACCAGCCACCGAACGACTGCGAGGACTTCTGAATTCTTGGAGAGATGAGCCTTTGAGCTACACGCCGCCACTGGTGGACGGATTCATTGCCGACGAGCATGAGGTGCGGCTGGGCAGCGGTGAAGAGGTTTATAGGACCGCATGCGAGGCTCTGGATGCGTGGGTCATGTTTCCCACTTGGGCGGAAGTCAGCCGCCTGGAAGCCAAAGGCCAGAAGGTCGGGCAGATTGTGGCGATGGTGGCGCGCATCGGCGGCCTGTGGTGGGTGAACCCCTGCCGGATATTACGGCGCTGCGATTCGGCGCACACGCATGGCTTTGTCTATGGCACCCTGCCGGAGCACGCGGAGTGCGGCGAGGAGCAGTTCATCATCGAGCACCGACCCGATGGCACTGTGTGGTATGTGATTCGCGCCTTTTCACATCCGCGCCATTGGATGGCATGGCTTGGCTTTCCTTTGGCGCGCTGGTGGCAGTGCCGGTTTGTGCGGGATTCGCAGGCGAGGATGACCAGCCTATGAAAAAAGCGCCGAACAGGCTCAAATACGAATGGCTGGCCGGACTGCTGGCATGGGCTGCGCAGCTATGGATGCTCAAGCACCTTCCCGCAGACAGCTACTGGGTGGTGATCCTGCTGTTGTTTTCAGCGATGTTCCTGATGCCGCTGTCGAGACGTTTTTGGGATGCTGAATCCCATCAGGCATGGCGACCAGAAGTGGAACTCGGATGTGCTCTTTTGATGGCTGTCAGTTTCATCGCAAATTCGGCTGTCTATGTCATTCCATGGCTGCTGATTCGTTCGGTGGCGGCGTTTGAAGCGATCCGAAATTGCAGAAAAGAGACGCTGGAGGATCCTGCGGAACTGCCGCTTTTATGCGCACGCATCTTCCCCGCCATCGGTGCTGCATGGCTCGTTGCACATCGGGCCAGCTGGACGCCATGGGGTTTTGATCCGCTGATCGTTCTTCTGACAGCCGCGCATTTCCATCATGCGGGATTCACGTTACCGTTGATGGCAGGTTTGCATGCGAAGGTAAATCCGGGATGCTGGACAAGGTTTTCGTGTGTGGCGATCTTGCTTGGAGTGCCGCTGGTGGCCGCAGGCATCACTTGCACCCACTTTGGGGTGTTGAAGCTCGTGGAGCCGCTGGGCGTGGCGATTCTGGTGATGGGAGCGCTCGGCGTCGCCGCTTCCCAAATCCGACGAGGCTTGAAGAAACAGCACACGATATGGTCGCGCCTGGGCTTTGTGATTTCAGGCGCATCGCTCGTCGTTGCCATGGTCCTCGCGCTCAGTTTTGGCATCCGCTATTTGATTCCGAACTACGCGCTGACGATGCCCCAGATGTGGGCGATCCATGGGACGCTGAATGCGTTTGGCTTTGGACTTTGCGGGATCCTTGCGTGGCGGGGTGCCCTCACACGTTCTCAGCGCCCTTGAGCAGATCAAACAAGGTGATCATACCCAGGAGGCGTTTCTCCTCATCGACAACGACCGCCTTGCTGACCCCGCTGCGCATCAGGGTGCCGACGAGGACGGGCACGGGGGTGTCCGCAGTGACGCAGAAGGGCTTGGTCAGGGGCAGGGTCTGCAACTTGTCCACGCAGGTGAGGCCGTGGTTTTTCAGCCACTCATAGGCAACGGAGCGACGCAGCAGGCCGATGACACAGCCATCCGCGGTCACCGGATAGGTGCTGTGCGGATGGGCCTGAAACTCCGCCACGGCATCTTGCACGGTCACGCTGGCATCGAGGGAGGCGATGTTGCGCGTCATGACATCGGCGGCGCAGGCTTTGCGTGTCGCTTCTGGAATCATGTCCACCGTGTTCTGAATTTCCTCCGGCAGATGGTACTGCTGCGCCGTGCCACGGAAGAGGGCGTCCAGCGAGCCGATGCTTTGGGCGAGGGTCTTGAAGGTCTGGCCATCAATGGCGACGAGTTCGCTGGATTCGGTGGCAGTGGCATCGAAACGCCAGATGCCATCACTCAGCAAAGCGCGTTCGCCGAAGTGCTCGCCAGGTCCGGCGGCTTTGACGATCTGGCCCTGGGCATCGGTGATGTTGACGTTTCCTTTTTTGACAGCGTACAAGGACTGGGCAGGCTCGCCGGCATGGAAGAGGGAGTCCCCGGGTTCGAGGTGCATTTCACCGAGGGGTGAGGAGAAGCTGGGGGTGAGCAGGTTGATGTCTCGCGGGAAGAACAGTTCGAAAGTCCACTCCGCCATGACGCGCAGCTTGCGGTCAAAGCCTGGGAGCTTCATGAGGTAGATGCTGCGCCACATGAACCAGGCGATGATGCCGGAGAAGCGCATGCCAAAGACCTGAGCGACTGCCTTGCGATGGCCGATGGTGGCAAGTTCACCGAGGCCGGTGAAGCGAAACGGTTTCAGGGCGCGTCCGACCATGCTGGCGGCGATGTTTTTGGCTACAAGCACCCCCTGACGCATGGCAAACTGCGCGGTCTCGGGGCAGTTGCCGCCGTCCGCTTTGGGAAACATGGCGCAATCTCCTGCCGACCACACGTTGGCGAGGCCTTTGACCTGTCCCGTGGCTTCGACCACGACCTTGCCCTTCTCGACGGGGAGCCTGCCGCTGGCGCCCAAGGCCTTGATTTGTGGATGCGGCGCATTGCCCACCGTGCAGACCACGAGTGTGGCGGAAAGAGAGACGCCATCCCCCAGCTGCACAGTGCGTGCCGTGACGGCGCGCACGCGGCTTTTGAAGATGATCTTCACACCCATCTCAGTGAGGCATTTGCCGGTGTAGGTGCCGAGGCTGTCGCTCAGCATTCCCAGCAAGCGGTCGCCGCTGTGGATGAGCGTGACGCTGGGTTCATCGGGCTCGATGTTTTCATAGAAGCGGCGTGCACCTTGGATCAAATCCTGGATCTGCCCGGCAGTTTCCACCCCGGAGTAACCGCCGCCGACGATGACGAAGGAGAGCAGTTCTTTGCGCAGCTTGGGGTTGGTGATGAGATTGGCCTCCTCCAGACGGCTGATGATGGCGGCGCGCAGCTTCATCGCATCGCCGACGGTGCGCATGAGGTAGGCATGCTCGCTCATGCCTGGAATGCGGCTGAGGTCCACCCCGGCGCCGGGGGCAAGCATGAGGTGCTCAAACCCGACAGTGACCTGCGGTGTAAAGTTGCCGCCGTTCAGAGTGATGATACGGTTTTCCAGATCAATGTGCGTGACCTCGCCTTTCAGCACCTCCGCACCACGGCAGATCATGCGGATGGGATTGACCACATGCTGCGGCGAGAGTGACCCGCCCGCGACTTCTGGCAGCATCGGCTGGAAAACCATGTGGTTCTCGCTGGCAATGATGCCCAGGGTCATGTTGGCCACATCTTCAGTCAGTCGAAGAAGTTCTCGCGCGCAGTAAACTCCAGCGAACCCTCCACCTATGATGGCGACTTTGAAAATGCGGTCGGGTTGCTTGGGCATGGTCCGCAGTGCAGACGCAGGCAGCGAGCCAGCTTGACTGGAAAATGCAGTGTCCTAGCTCATGGAGCGCCGCAGCACACGTTTCATCACCACCAGCGCGTCACCCGGCATGAGCATCGCGGAGGGGCTGGGGTTCAGATCGGTGGCACCTTCCTTGCGCAGGATCGCCACTGGGAGCATGCGCCCGGCGGTGCCGGTTTCGACTTCGGAGATGCGCTTATGCACCCAAGGCGAATCCGCACGGATCTCGATCTCCTCCATGTCGAGGCCGAGTTCGGTGAGGTGGTGGTCAAAGTCGATGCTGGCCTTGGTCTGGCCGCCGATCAGGTCGCGCGTGTTTGGGTGCAGAATCAGGTGGGCGATGCGGTCCGCACCGATGTGCGCGGGCAGCACGACGCGGTTGGCACCTGCCTGCAGCAGCTTGCGCTCGGTGGAGGGCACCTCACCGCGTGCAATAATCTGAATCGTGGGATTCATATTCCGCGCGCTGAGGGTGATGAAGACATTGGCTGCGTCATTGGGCAGCACGGTGGCCAGCACCCGGGCACGGCTGATGCCGGCGTGTTTCAGCACGGCTTCGTCGGTGGCTTCGCCTTGCAGCGTGAGGAAGCCTGCCTCCCGCACCTCGGCCACGCGGTCCGTCGCTTGATCGACAATGACAAAGGGGATGCCACCAGCCTGCAACTGGCTGGCGATCATGCGGCCGATGCGGCCGTAGCCGCAGATGATGGCGTGGTTGGTCAGTTTTTCGATTTCGTTTTCCATGCGTTTGCCTCCCAAAGCTCGTTGAATCTGCGCCTCCGTCAGCCACTGCACCAGCGTACCTGTGACGAAAATGATGCCGGTGCAGCCAAAGAGAATCAGCATGACCGTCCACATGCGAAGCCACGGGTCAGTGATAGGCGCCACCTCGCCATAGCCGACGCTGAAGGCGGTGATGACGACCATGTAGAAGGCATCACTCCACGACCACCCCGCCACCCGGTAGCCCACGGTGAAGACCGCCATGACCACGCCCACGAAGGCAAAGGCATAGAAAACATTGGTCTGCGGGCGGCTCTTGGAGATGGGCATGCGGTCGGGCGGAGGAGAAAGATTAGCGGAAGGCGTGCCAGAACTCGGGGCGGCTGTCGAAGTTCGTCGCGGCTGGTTGAAATGCTGCGTGCGCTCGGGGCGTTTGCATTCCACAGTCCAACCTCACTCTATGAAGCATCTGCTCACCGCCTTCCTGGCCTTTTCACTTCTCGGCTCCGCGTTTTCGGCGGACAAAAAAAACATCGTCATGATCGCGGGCAAGCCCTCCCACGGCCCAGGCCAGCATGAGCACAATGCGGGCATCCAGCTTTTGAAGAAGTGCCTGGAGCAGGGCGCGGCGGACCAGGTGGACATCAAGTTTCACCTGAATGGCGAGTGGCCCTCCCAGGAGGAGCTTTCCAAGGCTGACACGGTCGTCATCTACTCCGACGGCGGCGGCGGACATCCGGCTCTGCAAGGCGATCGCCTGGCCCAGCTCGACAAGGAGATGAAGCGCGGCTGCGGTTTCCTGACGCTGCATTACGCGGTGGAGCCGACGATTGAAAAGGGCGGCAAGGAGTTCATCGACTGGATGGGCGGCTGCTTTGAGATCAACTGGAGCGTGAACCCGCACTGGGATGCCAACTTCAAAGAACTGCCTGCGCATCCGATCAGCTCCGGCGTGAAACCCTTCGGCACGAACGACGAATGGTACTTCTTCATGCGCTTCCGCCCGAACATGCAAGGTGTCACTCCGATCCTGAGCGATGTGGCTCCGGAATCCACCATGAGCCGCCCGGATGGTGCGCACAGCGGCAACCCAACCGTGCGTGAGTCCGTGAAGAAGCAGGAGAAGCAGCATGTGGCCTGGGCCTGCGAGCGTGCCGATGGCGGTCGTGGCTTTGGCTTTACCGGCGGCCACTACCACAAGGGATGGGCGAACAACGAGCAGCGCAAGCTGGTGCTGAACGCGATCCTTTGGACGGCGAAGGCCAAGATTCCTGCGGATGGCGTGGCCTCGACCGTGACGGATGAAGACATGACGGCCAATCTCGACCCCAAGCCCGGCCAGGGTCTGCCGGCGAAGCCTAAAGCGAAATAACTCAGCGCCTGCGCCACCATGAACCGCCGTCGTTTCCTTCAACAAAGCACGGCGGGCCTGCTGGCCGCCAATCTGGCCTCCGGGCAGTCAGCGTCTCCGCTGATTGCCTCGGTGGAAAAAATCACGCTCAAGCGTGGGCGTAACGGCAGCGGTCCTTCGTGGTTTCATCCACGGCCCTGCCTGGTGCCGGGGAAGGACGGGCCGGTGGTGTTCATGACGATGCAGGAGATCCGTGGCTCAGACTTCTTTCTGCCCGTGCATTGGATGGAATCGCGTGATCTGGGCCAGACGTGGTCGGAACCGCAGCCCGTGCCACCGCTGGGCCGTGTGCCGACGACGGACGGTCGAGGCGAAGAGGGCGTGTGCGATGTGGTGCCGCAGTACCATGCGAAAACCGGCACCGTTTTGGCCATGGGCCACAACGTCTTTTACAAAGGTCCGAAGTTTGACCGCAATCAGCCGGCACGCTGCCCAGTGTATGCGGTTTATAAGGACGGCCGGTGGTCGGAGCGCAAACGTCTGCTCTGGGATGACCCGCGCGGCGCGAATATTTACACAAACAACTGCGGCCAGCGTGAGGTGCTGGAAGACGGCAGCATTGCGTTCGTGATGTCTTTTGGCGCACAGCAGACCAGCCGCTCCGCCGCCGGGGTACGCTGCTCGTTTGATGGCGAGACGCTGGCCATTCAAAAGGTGGGGCGCGAGATCAAACACGCCGCAGGTCGCGGACTGCTGGAGCCATCCCTCGTGCGGTATCGCGGGAAGTTTTACACGACGCTGCGTGCGGAGGACAATCGCGGTTATGTCGCCGCGAGTGATGACGGACTCGACTTCGAAGAAAAGCAGCCATGGTGCTGGGATGATGGCACACCGCTGGAAATGAGCACCACGCAGCAGCACTGGCTGCCACACAGCGAGGCGCTGCATCTGGTTTATACCCGCAAAGACGCCAGCAATGTGAAGGTGATGCGCTGGCGCGCGCCGCTCTTCATGGCCCAGGTGGATCTGAAAACGCTGCGTCTCATCCGCGACACGGAGCGCATCGTGCTGCCATTGGAAGGCGACGGGGTGAATGCGCCGAATGAAGTGCCGCTGATGGGCAATTTCCAGACCACCAACATCTCACCGCATGAATCGTGGGTGACCGACGGCGGCATGCTGCCCAAGCATGGATTCAAAGGCGATCTGCTGCTGGGCAGGATTCGCTGGAACAGGCCGAACACCTTGGTGTGATGCGCTCAGGCGGAGTAGCCGCCTGAGATGTAGGCGTTCAACTGCTCAATCGTCATGCGCTGGGTGGCGATGATCCATTTCACGAGATCACCAATGGAAACAATGCCGAGCAGTTCCTCGCCATCCAGCACGGGCAGGTGGCGGATGCGGTGCTCCGTGATGATCTCCATGCAGGTGGAGACGGTTTGATCAGGCCCCACGGTCACCGGATCTCGCGTCATGATCTCGCTGACCGGCGTTTTCTTGGAGGATTTGCCGTGGAGCGCCACTTTGCTCATGTAGTCGCGCTCTGAAATGATGCCGACCAGATTGGTGCCTTCCACCACTGGCAGGGCGCCGATGTTTTTCTCAGACATCATCTGAATGGCCTGATAGACCGTGGCCGTTTGCGGGATGGTCCAGATGTCCCGGCCCTTGTGCTCCAACAGGGTTTTGGCTGCGGTAGGAATATCCATGGCTTTTAGGTTGTTATCTGATTTTCTGAAATTGGCGGCTGATAAGCAAGCATCGTTTTTCCCCGCCGGTCTGGCCGGGGAAAAGCGGGAATCGACCAACCTTGCTGCTTGAGAACGACGCCACACGTCGTTTCATGCCGTGCCATGAGCACCCAACCCACGCCTCTCTCACGTCGCCGTTTCGTCGGTGCTGCCGGTCTCGTCGCCGGGAGCATGATCACCCGTCCGCTGTTTGGCCAGAACGCCGCCAGCAACAAACTCAATGTCGCCCTCATCGGTGTCTGGGGCCGAGGTCTCGCGCATTACGACTCCATCGCAGAGGAAAATGTCGTCGCGCTGTGTGACATCAATGAGGCGCGTTTTCCCGATGCGCTGAAGCGTTTTCCGAATGCCACGACCTACATCGACTGGCGCAAGTGCCTTGATCACAAGGGGCTCGATGCCGTCGTCGTCTGCACGCCGGACCACACGCACGCCTTCATCGCCAACTGGGCGCTGAAGCGCAACCTGCACTGCTACTGCGAGAAGCCGCTGGCCATCACAGTGAATGAAGCGCGCACGGTGCGCGCGACCTGGGAGACCAAGAAGGACAAGCTGGCCACGCAGGTGGGCATGCAGCGGCATGCGAACCCAAATTTCAACCGCGTGCGCGAACTCATCCGCGACGGGGCCATCGGTGAACTGAAAGCCGCCTACGCCTGGGGCAACCGCCAGATCCCCAAGCCCGGCTACTTCCCTGAGGAAGGTGAGCCGCCAAAAGGATTCCATTACGATCTGTGGCTCGGCCCATCGCCGTTCCATCCTTACAATCCCGCTTACTTCTCCGGGGGAGCCGGTGCGAACTGCCTTTCCTGGAACATGTTCTGGGACTTCGGCGCCGGGCAAATCGGCGACATGGGCAGCCACACCATGGATCTGCTCTGGAACGCCGTGGACGGCGGCCTGCCCACTTCCGCCGAAGCCAAGGGCGACGCTTACAACTCCGACGTGACGCCGGTGAAGTGCGAATCGCATTTCGAACTCCCCGCAAACGACTGGCGCGGCCCCATCACGGTCGCCTGGTATCAGGGTGGCGCGATGCCGAGCTCGCCGAAGAAGCACATCGACCTGACGCAGATCGGCCATGGTGCCATGTTCAAAGGCACGAAGGGTTTCCTCATCGCCGACTTCGATTCACGTCTCATCCTGCCCTACGGCAACGACGCCGACATGAGCTACTACAAGCCGCGCAAGAAGGAGGACATGCTGCCTGACCTCGGCCACTTCCAGAAGCAGTGGTTTGATGCATGCCGCGATCCGAGCAAGCCCACCGCCTGCAACTTTGGCTACAGCGCCAACATGATCGAGATGATGCTGCTCGGCCTCGTAGCCTACCGCACTGGCAAGAAGATCCAGTACGATGGCAAAACCGGCACCAGCCCGGACACGCCCGAAGCGAACGCCTTCATGAAGAAGGAGTATCGCGACGGCTGGAACATCGACGGCTAAACGCGCATGAATCAGTTCACGTCCATCAGCATCGTCAGCCTGGTGCTGATGGGCGGTGCACTGACCGCCCATGCGGCGGATTACTTTGATGAGACGAAGGCGACAACGGTATCCGCTTTCGACAGCGTTTCGATTCAAATCTCCGGCTGGAAATGCGCCAGCCCACACGGCATCCGGACAACCCTGTGGTGAAGCGAGGGGCTCCCGGCACCCCCGATGCGCTGGGGGTGCAGTTCTATGGCTCGATCATTAAAGAGAAGCTTGTCTCCAGCGATCATCCCTGGGTGGAGCCGAAGAAAATGATCGAGCCCCTGCGTTCCCTGAAACTTCCTGTCGCAGATGAGCAAAAAATCCTTTCGGGCACTGCGAGGCAGCTCTTTGGTCTTTCATGAGTGAATCGAAGGTTAATTCTCTTGGCATCATCGGCATGGGCCTGATGGGCGGTGCCGTGATGAAGATGACCGGGGCGGGGCTGGGCTGGGATGCGGATGCTGCCCGCTGTGTGAATGCCCCGGCTGCCAGCGATGTGTTTGAATCCTGCGATGGGGTTTTCCTTTGCCTGCCAAACTCCGACGTCGTCCGCGCCGTGCTCGGAGCAGCCACTTTGAGGCCGGGGCAGATCATCATGGATACCACCACCGGAGATCCGCGTGAAATGGCGGCGATAGGAGCGGAGCTGCTGGCGCGTGGCGTGCATTATCTCGATGCGACGGTCTCCGGCAGCAGCGCGCAGTTGTTGCAGCAGGACGTGCTGGTCATGGTTGGAGGGGATGCGGCCGTGTTCGAGCGCTGTCGTGATTGGTTCGCATCATTTGCACGCGAGGTGATCCATGTGGGGCCTTGCGGGAGCGGCGCGAAGATGAAGCTGGTGACAAATCTCGTGCTTGGTCTGAATCGCGCCGCGTTGGCGGAAGGACTCGCATTTGCGCAGCAACTGGACCTTGACCTCACGCAAACACTGGATGTGCTGCGCCGCAGCATGGCCTACTCCCGCATCATGGACACCAAAGGCGAGAAGATGATCACGCAGGACTTCACGCCGCAGGCCAAACTCTCGCAGCATCTGAAGGATGTGCGTCTCATGCAGGCTGCCAGCAAACTGCCGTTGCCGCTGAGCGAAACTCATCGGCGGTTGCTCGAAAAAGCGGAGGCGCTCGGTTATGGCGAAGCGGACAACAGCGCGGTAATCCAGGCCATTCTAGAACCATGAGTCCCGCCCAACGCTATCTGGTACTGGTCGCCGTTTTTCTGGCACTTGTCTTTGACGGAGTGGAACTCGGCCTGATGCCGGTGGCATCGCTCTCGGTGTCTAAAAGCCTGCTGGGGGCTGGGTTCACGGCAGAGCTTGGAGGCGCGTGGTTCGCACGCTTCACCGCGGCACTGATGCTCGGTGCAGCCATCGGTGGCATCACACTCGGCAGCTTTGGCGATCGTGTGGGGCGCACGCGGGCGATGGGTGTATCCATCTTGTTTTACTCCCTCTTTGCCGCGCTGGGTGCCTATGCGCAGACGCAGGAGCAGATGCTGGCGCTGCGCTTTCTGGTGGGGCTGGGAGTCGGCGGCTTGTGGCCGAATGGCATCGCGCTCGTCTCGGAGTGCTGGTCCAGCGCCTCACGCCCGCTGGTTTCAGGCGCGATGATGGCCGGACTGAACTTCGGCGTCCTGGCGCTCTCCCAGGTGGCGCGACAGTGGCACATCACGCCGGATTCCTGGCGCTGGGTGTTTCAGTTTGCGGGCCTGCCTGCGCTGCTGGGTGTCTTCGTTCTCCTGTCTTTGCCCGAATCGCCGAAGTGGCTCGCATCGCGTGGCATGGCCAAGAGCCCAGTGACTCCCTTGCGTGAATTGTTTCAGCCCGGGTTGCTCCGCCTCACTCTCGTGGGCGTTGTATTGAGCTCCGTCCCGATGGTCGGCGCATGGTCGGCCAGCAAGTGGATGATTCCCTGGGCTGACAAGATCGCCGGTGCTGCGCAAGGCGACTACAAGGCCGCCACTCAAGGCTGGTGGGCGCTGGGCGCCACGCTGGGTAGCTTGATGGGCGGGCAGTGCGCGATCTGGCTGGGGCGAAGGCTGAGCTACTGCCTGATCAGCCTCGCCACGGTGAGCATCACCCTCGCGATGTTTCAGCTGACGGCTCCGCTGCAGCCTTCGTTTCATCCCATTGTCTGCGCCCAGGGTTTTGTCGCCACGCTGTTCTTTGGCTGGCTGGCCCTCTATTTGCCGGAGCTGTTTCCCACGCGTGTTCGCGCCACGGGCAGCGGTCTGGCGTACAATTCGGGCCGCTTTGGCACGGCGGCGGGGGTGCTGGCAGCGGGCTTTCTTTTCACCGCGCTGGGCGGTGACTATGCACGCGTCGGTGCGATCTGTGCGTCCATCTACGCACTGGGCATCATCGTCATCTGGTGGGCGCCGGACATGAAGACGCAGGAGTTGAGCGATTGAGGCCGGGTTTTGCGTGCGTATTGGGAGAATGAGATCATTGCTCCTCGCCCTTTGCGTCATGTTACAGGCTGCCCACGCGGCTGATCCCGCCCGTGTTTTCAAAGCCGGAGCCGCCACGAGCAACATCACCCCGGAGCTTGGCAGCTCGATCAATGGAGGCTTTCAAGATGGCAAGGCCGTGTTCATCCACGATGAACTGCACGCACGCTGCCTGGCGCTGGATGATGGGCAAACGAAGCTCGTGCTGGTGGTGGCGGACAGCTGTGTCATTGGCCGTGGCATTTTTGATGATGCGAAGAAGATGGTGAACGAAGCGACCGGTTTGCCGCTGGAAAACATGCTCATGTCCGCCACGCATTCGCACTCCTGCGGCACCGCGCAGGCCGTGGGCCAGAGCGAGCCAAACCCGCTGTATCAGCGTTTTCTCGCCAGGCGCATTGCCGATGGCGTGCGCTGCGCACTGAACAATCTGGCGCCTGCCAAAATCGCATGGGGCGGCGTCGATGTGCCGCAGCATGTGTACAACCGCCGCTGGAAAATGAAGCCTGGCGGCATTCCTCCTACGCCGCACGGGGTCACCACCGATCAGGTGAAGACGAATCCTGGCATCAACAACCCCAACCTGCTTGAGCCCGCTGGTCCCACCGATCCGCAAGTTAGTTTCATCAGCGTGCAATCAGCAGAGGGGAAACCCATTGCCCTGTATGCCAACTACTCGCTGCATTATGTGGGCGGGGTGGGACCCGGGCATATCTCGGCGGATTATTACGGTGTGTTTGCGAACCGCGTCGGTGAACTGATCGGCGCGGATCGTCAGGACCCGCCCTTTGTGGGCATCATGTCGAACGGGACGAGCGGGGACATTAACAACATCGACTTCCGTGGCGGTCAGGCCAAAGAGGGGCCGTATGGCCGCATCAAGATCGTGGCCAATGATGTGGCGCAGGCCGTGGCAGGTGCGTGCAAAACGCTGAAGTATCAGGACTGGGTGCCGCTGGGCGTCGCGCAGAAGGAGATCACGCTGGGCCTGCGCATCCCCTCGCAGGAGGAAGTGGAGAAAGCGCGGGCGGTGACAAAGCAGTCGAAGCTCTTCCCCCGCATGGAGACGATGGAGCAGGTGTATGCGCGTGAAACGGTTCTGCTGGCGGATTTCCCCAAGGAAGTCTCGGCCCCGCTGCAAGTCCTCAAAATTGGAGAGCTGCGTGTCTCGGCCATCCCTGCGGAAGTCTTTGTGGAGATCGGCCTCGGAATGAAGAAGCGTCATCCGCAGACTTTCACGGTGTCGCTCGCCAACGCCTACCACGGCTATCTGCCCACGCCGGAACAGCATCAGCTCGGGGGTTACGAAACGTGGCGTGCGCGGTCAGCCTGCCTCGAAGTTGACGCCTCGACGAAGATCGTCGCGGGCTTGGAGGAGCTGTTTGAAAAACTGAAGTGAACATCTCATGAAAGCACTCGCTGCTCTTGTCTTGAGCCTGCTGGCGGCCGCCCTTCATGCTCAATCGCCAGATCTGGGCGGCGTGAAGGTCGCGCCCGCTGATCCCGCCAGTCAGGCCGCCATCACCGCTGTGCTTGCCGCGCCATTCAAGCTGCAGATCAGCGTGGCTCCGAATTCGGAGGCAGCGCCGCAAACGATCCGCATCGATCTGCCCAACAGCGGCCCCAAGGCCTGGCCCGCTGCTGATGTGGTGGTGCGCGATCCCGGAGGAAACGCTTTGCTGGTTCGTCGCAGTGGCATCGAGTGGTTCAAGCTCCTCGTCCCGCTGCCTGCGGGCGTGACGAGCTGCGTCGTTGAGGCAATCCCGCCTTCTGGCGGCTGGACGAAGCCCACAACGGAGAAAGACCGGACCATTCAAGATCCCATCAGCGGCGTGAAGATGCACATCGCGAAATGGCACGATGGCCGGGATGCGGCCTTGAGCATCCGCTTTGACGACTCACACCCCACGCATCTCAGCAAAGCGGTGCCCATTCTCGACAGCTATGGCTTTCGCGGCACCTTCATGGTCAATCCCGGCGCCTCCGAACCGGGCAGCCGTCGCGTTTCCGAATTTAACCAGCAGCGTGCGGCTTGGGAAGCGCTGGCAAAGCAAGGCAAGCACGAACTCGCCAACCACTCGGCGCATCACCGGGGTGGATTGGGTGATGTGGACATGGAGGCCGAGATTGGCGAGGCCGCTCAGGCAATTTGGCAGATGACACCCGGCAGGAGCAGGCTCACCGCTTTGAACCTTGGCGGCGGCACGCGCTGGGAGACCACGCGCTCCCTGCGCTACTACCTCGACAAGTATCACCATTTCGATGCCTCAGAAAACAGCACGGGCATGGACGACAGCTATGGCAATCGTGTCGAAAATTTTCGACGGATTCTGCAGCAGCACCTCCAGCGCGGCCTCTGGTGCCGCATTCACTACCACTACATTGGTGCGGGCCTCAGCAGCACCGAGGAGAACTTCCGTGCGGCCATGGACATCGCCAGACAACATCATGCTGATCTCTGGATCGCAGGCATGGCAGACATCTACAAATACCTGACCGAGCGGGATGCCGCGAAGCTCACCTTGATCAAATCAGACGCGCAGCAGCTCAGTTTCAAACTCACCTGCGCCACCGATGCCTCCCTCTACGATCAGCCGCTCACGGTTGAAATGGCGCTGCCGCCAGCATGGAAGCTGCCAAACGTGAGCATCAAAAATACGCAGGGCACAGTCATTCCCGCGACGCCATGCAAGCTCGAGGGTGCTGACGCGCTGCGTTTTGACGTGCCTCCGCGTGAGGCGGATTATTCGGTCACGGTGACGCCGTGAACATGTCATGACACAAATTGTTCTGCTGAATCTCATCATGCCAAAGCGTTTTTGGGATGCTCATTGATCACCATGAAATCTATCCTGCTCTGTTTCGCTCTGCTCACCTGCGCCGCGCCCGCCGCGAACATCGTCATCATGACGGTGGAAGACCCCAACAACTACGAAGCGCCGAGGACGATGCGTGAATTCGCGGAGAAGGAACTCCGGCCGCTGGGGCATCACGTCACGGTCATTGATGGGGACAAGCCGCAGATGCATCACTTTGCCGGACTCGTCGAGGCGCTGAAGGATGCGGATCTGCTGGTGCTTTTCTCACGCCGCCGTTTTCCGCCGCAGGAGCAGATGGCCGCCATCCGTGCGCACCTCGCTGCAGGCAAGCCGCTGCTGGGCATCCGCACGGCGAACCACGCCTTTCTTCCCATGCCCAAGGAGGTCGTGGATGCGAGTCTCGCTCCCTGGCCGGAGTTCACGCATGAGGTTCTCGGTGGTGAAAACACCGGCTATGAAACCAAGGGCCTGCCTTACAGCGTCAGTGTGCCTGATGGAGTCAAGACGCCGCTGCTGGATGGCGTGAATGTGGCGAACATCCGCGGATATCAGTCGCTGTATCAAGTGCTGCCGCTGGCCGCAGATGCCACGCCGATTCTCATCGGCACTGCGCAGGCCGGAGCCACCACACCTCCGCAGCCGGTCGCGTGGACACGCAGCTACGGTGCTGCCAAGGCCCGCATTTTCTACACCAGCCTCGGTGCGCCCGAAGACATGCGCAGCGCGGATGTGCGGCGGCTGCTGCTCAATGCGGTGGTGTGGACCCTGCAGAAATAACGAACCATGAGAACCATCTGCCTTTTCCTTCTTGCCATTGTGGCCACTGCCAGGGCCGAAATGCTCGCCGGTATCGCCAAAGTTGACATCACAGACCGCACCGTTCCGCTGGTGAATGATCCGTGCTTCGCCAAGGCGCTCGTGTTGAAAAGCGGCGGCACCACGGCGGTGCTGATCACGCTGGATGCCGTGGCGGTGGGTGGCATTGGGCGCGTCGGCAATGGTTTCATGGCCACCGTGCGCAATGGCTTGCAGGGGCTGGGCATTCCGCCCGCCAATATCGTGGTCAATGCCAGCCACTGCCATGGCATCGTGCGTGGCGATCTTGAACCACTCGTCATTCAGGCGGTGAAGGAGGCGGCAAAGAATCTCGTCCCCGTGAAAGCGGGCTGTGGCGTGGGCTCGGAGACGCGCATCAGCGAAAACCGCCGGCTCAAGATGAAGGATGGCAGCACTGTGGACATGCGCCGTGCTTACTCGATGCCGCGAGATGAGGATGTCGCGAGCGTGGGACCGATCGATCCTCAGGTCGGGCTGCTGCGGCTTGATCGTGCCGATGGCACACCGCTGGCCGTGCTCTATCAGTTCGCCTGTCATCCCATCATGAATCCGCCGAGCAAGGGCTGCTCCGCCGATTATCCGGGCTTTGCCTCCAAGGTTATCGAAGAAGCACTCGGCGGCGGCGCGATGGCCTTCTTTGTGCAGGGCTGCGGTGGAGACATCAATCCCGTGCGCTACAAGGAAGTCACGCGCACTCCGGATGCGGAGCCACTCGGCTCAATGCTCGGTGCGACCGTTCTGGCCGCAGTACGAAAGATCGAAACCAAAGGCGATGGCGTTCTCAAAATAAGCAATGCCACCATCGCCGTGCCACGCGCGGCGGATTACACCGCACGCATCAGCAACATCGAGGCGGAGCAGAAAAAACTCGTCGCGGCGCTCAAGCCCACGAACATCAACTTCAAAACCTTCCTGCCGCTGCTGCTCCAGCACAGACTCTGGCCGGACACGCCCTCGCACTACTCACAGAGCTATCTGCACGATCAGGCCCTCGATCGGAAGGCCATCTCTCAGCTCGATGCGGACAACCGACTGCTGGTGGAAAACTACCTCGCCAACATCGAAATCATGGAGCGGCTCACACGGCTGAACGCGAACTTGGCGCTGCTGAAAATGCACCTCAAACAGACCCAGGCGGCAGGTGACCAAACGCTCGATGCTGAGGTCTGCGGCCTGCGAGTCGGCGATTTCAAATGGGTGACTTTTCCCGGTGAGGTCACGGTGCAGGTGGGCCTGAACATCAAGAAAGCCGCGAAGGATGCGAACACCCATGTCTCCGGCTACACCAACGGCTACATCTGGTACACCCCCACCGTGGAACAGCGCCTCAATCCCGGCTACGCTCAGGAGGACTGCGACACGCTGGTCGCACCTGAGTGGCAGAAACTTTTTGAGACCAAAGCGCTGGAAGTCTTGACCAACCTCAGCCGATAACCATCCCCATGAAAGCCCCCCTCACTCTTTTGTTATGCGCCTGGACCTGCGTTGCCCTGGCCGCTGATGAACTGCCAAAAACGCTCATGACCACGCGTGGCAAACTGCTGGTCAGCGAAGACTTCACGCCACCTCTTGCGCCGGTGGTTGGCAAACCCAAGGGCTTCGCCAGCGGCTTTACCGGCTGGCGCTACAATGCCGGGACTGCTGGTGGCAAATCGGGGTATTGGAAACTGGCCGATGGCTGCTTTACCGGCGTCGAAAGCCCCGGTGCCAACCATCCGGCAACAGCCTCGTTTGGGTTCCAGTTCGCCGATGCCATCATTCAATGCGAGGTGCGGTTGAACGACGTGCCTGATGAGGGGCGCAAGTATCGTTCGTTGTTTGTGAAGGCGACGGATGTGAAGGATTATGTGATCTCCCTCAGCATCGGCCCGGGCGGTCTGTTTTTGACCCCGTATGATGCTGACCGCATCAATCCCGCCACCAAACAACGAGACAAAGGGCCGGTGAGCCGCGTGCTGACCCCTATCAAACTCAACGAATGGCATACGGTCGTGCTGGAAATCAAAGGCGACGAAGTCGTGGGCACGCTGGACGGCAAGAGCACCACCTTGAGCAATCCGCTCATCAGCGTCGCCAAGCACAGCATCATGCTGGGGGCCGGCACCGAGGCCAGCTTCCGCCATCTGCGCGTGTGGGAGGCTCTGCCAAACCAGAACTGGGCGGTGGCCAAGGCGACACTTCAAGCAGCATCGAAACCCTGAACAGACTTCCAATCCTATGAACTTATCCTTGGTCTTTCGCGCGCTGCTTTTCTTCACAGCCGTTCTCGGATGGCAGCTGCAGGCAGCGGAACCACCTCACATCGTCATCATGATTGGCGAGGAGGAGTACCACACTTGGGAGACCCTGCCGGAGTTTGCGGCCAAAGAACTGAAGGCCGCACCTTATCGCGTCACCCTCATTCAGGCGGACGCGACGGACAAGAACCAGTTCCCAGGATTCGTGGAGGCCATGCGGGATGCGGATCTTCTCCTCATCAGTGTACGGCGCCGCACTCCCCCGACGGAAGTAATCGATGCCGTGCGCGCCCATCTGGCCGCTGGCAAGCCGCTGGTGGGCATCCGCACCGCCAGCCATTGCTTTGCCCTGCGCCCCAAGGAGCCCGCGCCCAAGGCGGGGCTGGCGATTTGGCAGGATTTTGACCCCCAGGTGCTGGGCGGCAACTACACCGGCCACTATGGCAAAGACGCCGCCACCATCACTTTGGTGCCGGGTGCGGAGTCGCATCCCATTCTCAAGGGAGTCACCGTTGCCGAACTGGTCGGCCATGGTGGTCTGTACAAAAACACACCGCTGCAGAAAGGGACCACACCTCTGCTCATGGGAACACTCCCCGGCATGGCAACGGAGCCCGTCGCGTGGACTCACAGGTATGGCGAGAAGAAGGCCCGCATCTTTTACACCTCGCTGGGGCATTGGGATGACTTCAAGCTGCCCGCCTTCCGGCGCTTCTTGCTGAACGGCATCGCCTGGGCGTTGGAGAAGTGAGGCATCTTTCTCCAGCTCACCTGCCCATCCGTTCAACGACGAATCCTAAAATGTTGGAGTTGCAGCCTTGAGCACCAGCTCGTGCTCGCCATAGAAAACAGCTCACCAAAATCACCCCGACGAACATGCGACTTCAAGACCAGGTCATCCTCATCACCGGCAGCACCACCGGCATCGGCGAATTCATGGCGCGGCGCTTCGTCGCCGAAGGCGCCAAAGTCATCCTCCATGGCCGCGATGCGGCGCGCGGCGAGGCCTTGTGCCAGGAACTCGGCAAGGACAAGGCGGCCTTCTGCCAGGGGGATCTCGCGGATGCCGCGTATCCGGCCAAACTGGCTGCCGACGCGATTGCCGCTTTCGGCAAGGTGGATGCTCTCGTGAACAACGCGGCGCTGACCAACCGCGCCAAAATTGGCGAGACGGATGCGGCCATGTTTGATCGCATCATCGCCGTGAATGCGCGTGCGCCGATGCTCTTGATCCGCGCGCTGCTGCCTGAATTGAAGAAGAACCGGGGCGTGGTGCTGAACATCGGTTCCGTGCTGGCCCACTGCGGTCAGGCGAATCTGCTGGCCTACTCGATGTCCAAAGGCGCGCTCATGACGATGACCCGCAATCTGGCCGACGCCCTCGGCACCGACCGCGTGCGTGTGAACCAGCTCAATGTGGGCTGGACGCTCACGGAGAACGAATATCAGGTGAAACTCGGCGACGGACTCGGCGAAGGCTGGCCGGACCGACTGCCTGCCTACGCTGTCCCGATGGGCCGCCTGCTGATGCCGGAAGACATCGCTGCCGCAGCTGTTTACTGGGTCGGCCGCGAAAGCTTCCCCGTCACCGGAACCGTGGCGGAGCTGGAGCAGTATCCGCTCATCGGCCGTTACACGAATCACGAAGGCGACCCGCTGAAACAACAAGATCACACCAACTAAAAACCCACCATGAAACTGATCCGCTTTGGAAACCCTGGAGAAGAAAAACCCGGCCTGCAGCTGGAAGATGGCCGCCGTATCGACGCGAGCGCCTTTGGCAGCGACTACGATGAAAAATTCTTCGGAGGCGATGGTTTGGAACGTCTCGCCGCCTGGGCCAAGGCCAACGCGGCCTCTGCACCGACGGTGAGTGCTGACACCCGCCTCGGTCCCTGCATCGCACGCCCGAGCAAGATCATCTGCATCGGCCTGAACTATGTGGACCACGCCAAGGAAAGCGGCATGCCAATTCCGGCGGAGCCGATTGTGTTTTTCAAGGCGACGAGCGCCATTGTCGGTCCGAATGACAATGTGGTCATCCCGCGCAACTCCAAGAAGACCGACTGGGAAGTCGAGCTCGCCTTCGTCATCGGCAAAAAGGCCAGCTACGTTTCCGAAGAGAATGCGATGAGCCATGTGGCCGGCTACTGCGTGCACAATGACTACAGCGAGCGCGAATGGCAGCTCGAGCGCGGTGGCCAGTGGGTGAAGGGCAAGAGCTGCGACACCTTCGCGCCCCTCGGACCCTTCCTCGCCACGAGCGATGAAATCCCGGACCCGCAGAATCTGAAACTCTGGCTCAAGCTGAATGGCAAGACCATTCAAAACAGCAGCACCGCGCAGATGATCTTTGGCGTGCAGAAGCTGGTGAGCTACCTGAGCCAGTTCATGAGCCTGCTGCCCGGAGACGTCATCACCACTGGCACCCCTCCTGGAGTCGGCCTCGGCTTCAAGCCCGATCCTGTCTTCATGAAGGCTGGCGATGTCATCGAACTCGGCGTCGAAGGCCTTGGTGTGCAGGGGCAGACGGCTGTGGCGGCTGCCTGAAGTCATTCAGAGCTCTAACTTATCCGGAGGCCGTTCGTCAGAACGGCCTCCTTTTTTATGCCGGTCACTCCACCTTCAGCACCCCGTTCATCACCATCCAGTGGCCGGGGAAGGTGCATAGATAGGGGTAGTCGCCCTTCTCCTTCGGAGCGGTGATGTGGATGATGAACTGCTCCTTGGGATTCGTCATGTCCGTGTAGGCGAGCACGTCGTCGGAATCCGGCACGTAGTGTTTCGCCAGACCCTGCGGATCGGTGATCATGAGGTTGGCAAGGTTGCCAATTTTCTGCAGCGTCCCCGGCTTGGCGAGCATCCAGTTGTGCGGCACCACGTCAGGGTTCTTGAAGACGATGGTGAGTTTTTCACCGGCTTTGGCGGTGAGCTGCTTCTGCACGTATTGCAGGCCCAGCGCGGCTTCGATGATGAGTTCGCGACCACCCTCGCCTTTGGCCCATGGGTTGGGCTTGGCAGACTTCGGTGCTTCGAGGCCGATCTGCGAGGCGTGATTCGTCTTCGCGATTTTGGCGTAGCCGGGAAATTCGGTGAAGGGTTCGGCCAAGGCGTGGGCGGTGAGGAAGAGGTCATGCCCGGTGCTCACATGCAGATGAATCTGACTCGCCGTGACGATCTGCGGGATTTCGAGGAAGAGCGTCTTGCCGCCATCGAGCTTCTGCACGCTGCGGACTTCCAGCGGATCATGCCCAGGGGTGTCGGCATACTTCACGGAATACTCGGGCGAGCCGTACTGCGGGCCATAGCGGTAGTTCCAGCACTGGGCGAAGCAGGTGGCGGCATCCGCGTCTTTCACCGGCTGGTTAAAGCGCAGCAGCACACCGTTGTCGCGGGCTTCGAAACCGATCGGCACCGGCTTTTCACCACCCGTGAAGCGCACGCGCTGGAAGCAGCCGTCCTTCGGCGTGTAGCTGCCCCAGCCCTGCATGCCGTTCACGTAGAGGTGGCCGTCATTGGGATTGAAGCGCGCGCACTGCGGACCGGAGTCGAAGTTGCCGCTGATCTTCACGGAGGCTGCCTGCCAGCGGCCTTTGACATTCTGCCGCATCACGAGCCACGCGCTGCCGCCGCCGGAGGAGAGGTGAACGAAATTGCCATCGCCTTTGAGTGAGGCCCACTTGTCGCCCGTGATGAAGGCCTGGCTGCTGGCGCTGTTGTCCTCGCCACGTGGCATGTACATCAGCACGGGCTCGGGCGGCTGGCCGTTCTTCGGGCCGCCGGCACCGAAGTGCGCACCCAGATTGTGGTCCATCTCGATCTGAAAGATGGAGGAAGCGGGGGTCCAGTCGCCTTCCTGTCCGCTGGTCGTGAGGAACCGGCCATCCGGCGAGATGCCGAGACCATCGGGATTGCGGAAACCGGTGCCGAGAACTTCGAGTTGATCGCGACCGGTGATGCGGCACACGCCCTGATTGCCGGAGGCAAAATACCAGCGGCCTTCTTTGTCAGTTTCGAGGCCGACGATGAAATCATGCCCACCCGGCGAGGTCTGCATCGCATTCGTCACGCACTCGTAGAAGTCCGCTTCATCGTCGCCATTGAGATCCTGCAGGCAGGTGATCTGATCGCGGCCGAGGACGTAGATCTTGTCCTTCACGATCTTCATGCCCAGCGGCTGATTCAATCCGGTGGCGAAACGTTTCCAGCGCACCTTTTCGAGCTTCTCATCAATACCTTTCACCAGCCAGACTTCACCTGTCATCGTGGCGATGGCCGCGGTACCATCGCTGAAGAAGTCATGCGCGGTGATGAAGAACAGCGCGCCATAGGGATTCTCGAAGGGCAGCTCGATGGTGTCGGTGGCGAAGGGCTTTTGCGTGCCGAGCTTGCCTTTCGTTTCGATCCACTTGGGCCATTGGGCGGGGCCGCCTTTGGTGAACGGTTTCAGATCGGTGTCAGAATGATCACGGCCCGCATCGAGGCTTTCTTTGCCATTGATGGAATAGGAAAAAATGACTTTTCCCCCGTGTCGATAGAAGCCGTGATATTGATGAGCAGGTAGTTTCGGCGTTTCCCATTGCCCGATTTTTTTGCCATCCATCATTGCCCCGCCCATGAAACCGTGGCGGTTGTCATTGAGTCTGATGAAGCCGCCTGTCCAAACGACGGGGAATGACAGCGTCTCCGGGTTGAACACGGCGGCTTTCTCGTCGTAGCGCACACACACCGCCTTCGGAATCGTCAGTCCTGCGCCTTTGAAAACACAGCTGAACACCGAGCCAAAGTCGCTCTTCGCAAAGCGGCCGTCCTTCCACGTCACCTGGTCGTTCTGATTGCCCCAGTGGCCCTGCTGGCCGCCATCGAGGCCGGGGAATTGCGGGATCAGTTCGGGCAGGGGTTTCTGCTTCATGAACTGCAGCGCCTGCTTGCCGTAGAAGTCGAAGACGCGCTCGCGATTCACAAACTCCTGCCAGTGCACGTTGTCCTCAGGATGGAGCGGCTTGAGGTCGGGCTTGAAGGCGGCAGGCGGCGGAGCCTTGGGTGGCATGAGGGCGTCGAGATGATCGAAGTCCCAGATGCCGATCGTGTTGTCCATGCGCAGGCGCGGCGCAGTGCCTTTGCGTGGCTTCATCACGCCGCGCGCGATGCGCACATCGTCAATCAGCCCGTCACAGCCGATGCTGCCGTCGACCAGGCTGCCAAACGCGATGCCTCCGGCTGCTGGCGTGCCCTTGATCGGTTGCACCGGTTTTTCGAAAGCCTGTTTGCCGTCGATCCAAAACACGACGCTCTTTTCATCGATGCTGACGAGGAAGTCGTGCCACTGACCATCGCAGACATCGACTTTTGAGTCAAAATCACCCCCGCGTCCTGGCATGAAAAGCGCCAGCGTGCCGCGCTTGGCATGCGTGTAGAGCTCCCAATGCGTGGCCGAGGATTTGGCGTCTGAGGCGATGAGAATGTTGTAGTGATCTTTGCCAGTCAGCTTGGCGCGGCACTCAAGGGTGATCGGCAGCGTGCGGAAGGCCTCGTTGTCCTGCTCAAAGTAGCTGCCCTTCAGCGCCTCGCCGAATTCCTTGCTCAGAGAGGGCACGCCCTCGCCGGTCATGGCAGGTTTAAGGATGAAGCTGGTGGCGGCTGGCTTGTCGCTCCAGGTGCGATACTTCGGCTTCGGTCCAGGCGGATTGTCATCAAGCTGTGGCACCAGCCAGGCGAGACCAGCAAGGTTGTCGAGCAGGCGGCCTTCAGCATCTTCGTTGGTGTGGTTCAAAATGCCGATGGGCCCGCTGTAACCGCTCGCTCGCACGATGCGCAGCACCTTCACATCTTCAGTGCCAACCCCGAGCGGCAGGATCTTGCGCCCCTTGGCCTCGCCGTTGATGTCCATGCCGTTGAGATTGAAGCACAGCAGATGCGGCAGCATGCGCGGCAGTACTTTGGCCAGACGATCCAGATGGCCATGGCCATGATGCAGATTGTACACGATGCCCACGTTCTTGATGCCCTTGGCCTTCAGCGCCTCCACGATGGCGATGGCATTCTCCGGCTCGCCATACCACGCGCCATGGTTGTAGAGCGTCACCTGGCAGCCCAGCGGAGCGGCGGCCTCGCAGATCGGCTCCAGTCGTGCGACCTCCTTCGTCACGCGGGCCTGCTGATCCGCTTCGTCTTTGACCTGGATCGCGCCACCGTTGCCATTCACCCAGAGCTGCGGATGCACGCCATGGCGTTTGAAAAGTTCCAGCGTCTGCTTCGCCTCGTCGTTCAGCACCGTCGGGAACCACCAGCCCATGAGCTCAATGTGATGCTTCTTCAGCGCGTTCAGCTCCTCATCCCACTGCGGGATGTGTTCCTTGCGGTAGTCATAGACGAATTTCTTCACGCCCATTTTCTCCAGCATCGCCGCGCGTTCTTCCGGACCGCGTTTCCCCGCATCAAACGGCACGATGCACCACGCGGCGAGGTTGGATTTATCAAAGAGCGCATCGGCTCCCTGAGATTGACCAAGTGCAGACGCAAAAAAAACTAAAGCGAGGAGGCGGGTGAGCATGGGGAAAGTTTATTTGGTATTAGAAGAATAGGCGGCCCATTGGGTCTCGATCCATTTGGCATCTGGAGCGCCATCAAAGACGAGGATGCGATATTTGGAGACATACGGCTTGCCCGGCTCGATGGACCAGTCGCCGTCCTGCGATGGAGCGATGCAAAGCTGCGGGTTCTTGGGATTGAGGCGCAGCGGCTGAGGGAAACGAAAGTTCGAGGGATGAATCAGGATCACCATGCCAGTGGGGGCGCCATCCACCTGACCGCCGATGTGAACCCATCTGCCCTTGGTGGAGTCACCTTTGGCACGGTCATGGCCTTCGCTGGTCAGCATCGTCACGGCATCGACCTGATTCCAGGCGAGATTGCCGCGCACCCCGAGACCGCCGTAGTGGTACTTCGGCAGCTTCAGCGGCAGCGCTCCCGCACAGGTCTGCGTGCTGGTGAGATCAATGATGTTGGCGGGTCTGCCGTCGAGTTCCTTCTGCGCCACCGCGACCTCCCACGTTTCATTGAGCACCTTTTGATCAGGCGCGTGGCTGTGATCGAGAAACAGATGCTGGCTGATGAAGCCACCGCCGTCAGGACCGACCCAGCTTTTTTCCAGTTTCGAGAAGCGCACTTCGGCGAGGATTTGATCGCCACTTTTGTTTTTGCCTTCGCCTTTGCCCTGGTTCCAGAAGTCGGGGTGAGAATCGCCGAACTCCGTCTTGGTCCAGGCCATCCAGATGCCGCGATGCCAGCGGTGGTCTTCGGGGTGATTGCCGGTGACGAGCTTGCCGCTGGGGGAATAGACCGGGTGCAGATGCGCGCCGTGTTTGAAAACGGCGGCCACGCCCTCGGGGACATCGCCCGCTTCCATCTGGTAATCGCAGATGGCTTTGCCACCGGTGCTGAAGTGCAGGACGGAGTCTTCTTTCTGTTCCACCTTGAACTCGGCGGCAAAAGCGGGGACGGAGAGGAGGGCGGCGAGGAGAAGGGTTGGCTTCATGACGATGGAACGGAACGGTGCATCAGAAACTCGCAGGCTTTACGAGCGTTCCCGCTTTCACCACGCCACCCTGCATGACGGCAAGAAGGTTGTAGCGGTTCTCAAGGATGGAGATGTCCTTGAGCACGTCACCTTTGACCACGAGGACATCGGCCAGCTTGCCTGCTTCGAGAGTGCCGATCTCCTTGTCGCGCCCCATCATCTTTGCACCGCCGAGCGTGGCGCACTTGATCGTGTCGAGCGGGGAGAAGCCGACGTAATTCACAAAGAACGTCAGTTCCTGCGCATAGGTGCCGTGGGGCGTCCAGGCAAAGCCGTAGTCACCACCAAGGCCCATGGTGCCACCAGCCTTGAGGACTTTGCGGCAGCTTTCAGCACCGGCCTCCAGCGTTTCCTGATGACCGTCCAGCACCCGCTGAGACAGGCCGAATTCCTTGCCGCGCTGCACACTGAAAAGCTCAAAGCCAAGGCCGGGGCACATCGGCACGTTGCGCTTGAGCAGCAGGTCGAGGCATTCGTCATCCATGAAGGTGCCGTGCTCGATGGCGTCGTATCCGGCTTTGAGCGCATTGCGGATGCCCTCGGTGGCGCGGCAGTGGCCGGTGACTTTGAGGCCGTGATTGTGCGCCGTGGCCACGACGGCGTGCATTTCATCCAAGGTCATGCACAGCGTGTGATGGTCGTTGATGTCGGGAGAGGCCGCATCACCCGTGGGATAAGTTTTGACCCACTCGATCCCGTCTTTGACGAGTTTGCGCACGGCAGTGCGCGCCTGCTCAGGACCGTTCACGATGAAGACAATGCCCTCCATGCCAATGCGGCGGTAGTCAGGATTCCAGTCCATCAAGCCGCCTGCCCCGCAGATCTCGCGACCGCTGGTGCTGAGGCGCGGGCCGGGGATCATTTCCTCTTCGATGGCCTTGTTCATCCACACATCGATGTTGTGCAGACAGCCGCCGCTTCGTGCCGCCGTGTAGCCACATTCCAGCGCGGTCTTGGCATTCACGGCGGATTGCAGCGTGACGTACTCGACGGGAAATTTGATGTCGAGGTCCTGCAGCTCCGAGACATTGAAGTAGGTCAGGTGGATGTGCGCCTCGATGAGCCCCGGCATGATCGTGCCGCCTTGGGCGTCGATGACACGCGCGTCAGGAGCAGGCGGGGCATCTGCGGCAGGCCCGGCGTAAGTGATGACGCCTTCGGTGATGATCACCGCTGCATTGGGAACGGCTGGCCTGCCCGTGCCATCGACGAGCTGACCGTTTTTGATGACGGTGGTGCCTGGTTGGAGCTTCATGGTGCTCGCATGCTATCGCTTCGCTTGGCGCGTGGATAGAACAGAAGCGGCAGGGCGTGGAATATTCGCGGCGGCGTATTTGTCACGGTAGGCGCCCGGGGTGAGCCCCGTCACGCGGCGAAATGCGCGGGTGAGGTGACTCTGGTCGGCAAAGCCGCAGCGCAGACTGACGGCGGCAATGGACTCGCGCGTGTCGACCAGCAGACGGCAGGCCGTCTGAATGCGCAGGCGTTTCAAATACTGCTGCGGTGGCAGGCCATACTCGCGCACAAAGCTGCGCTCAAAGGCGCGTGCCGACATGCCCGCAGTGCGTGCCATGTCGGCATTCGTCACCGATTCACCGAGCCGGCGGGTCATGAGTGCGATGACCACGCCGAGTCGGATGTCGCTGCGCTGATCAATCTGCGCGGCATCCAGCGCACGCGTGATGCCTGCCGTGCCGACGATGCGCCCCCGGGCATTGCAGACAGGCCGCTTCGTGGTGAAGCACCAGGCCGCCGTATGATCAAAGCGACCGACAAGTTCCAGGCGGCCCTGCACCGTCTGCCCGGCCAGCACTGCTTCATCACCTGCGCGGAAATGCGCCGCGAGGTGCGCGGGCGAGAGATCATCATCCGTTTTGCCGAGCACTTCGTCCAGTTGGTGCATGCCATAGTTCAGCAGGAAAGTATGGTTCACCCAAAGGTAGCGGCGTTTCGCATCCTTGATCCATGCCTGCACGTCCGGCAGCACGTCGAAAAGATCGCGCAGGGCATCGACGGTGGATGTGGCGGCTTGGGCTTTCAAGATGTTGTCATACGCTCACGGGCAGGCGGACTATCGCCACACTCATCTCACAAAAAAAGCGGAGCCGCATGCCGCAGCTCCGCTTTGAGGAATGGAAGGTCGATTACTGACGCACTTCCTTGATGTGTTTGTCAGGTGCGGCGTCGAAGGCGGACTTGCTGGCGGCATCGGCGAAGGCGACCTGGCGGGTGTAGGTCACGGTGATGGAAGGATCGGATTTCTTTTTGCTCAGCGGGCACTGGCCGGCGGTGGCAACGAGGATGTTGTTGAGGTAGCCCTTGGGAGCGGCGGTAAACTGGGCTTTGCAGCGGTTGCAGCAGACGGCCACAGTCTTCGAATAGGTGCTGGTGATGGCCGGGCTCGCTGGCTTGCCGGAGATGGGGCAGACGGTGTTCAGCGGCTCGGCGGCAGAGGAAACGCCAGCCAGCAGGCTGAGAGAGGCGACGAGGGTGAGAATGTATTTCATGGTGCGCGTGTTGATATGGGGACGAGGAACTCGGATACGAATTCAGGGATTCTCCGCAACTGAAACTTTCCCCACCGGCCCCTGGGGCGGTGCAGGGACGGTTTGACACCCCTCCGCCCAGCGCGTACCTTCACCCCCGTGTGCGCCCCTCGATGGATGCAGACACGGAAAATCGGGTTCACGCCATGACCTGTTCTCTGAAACGTGCTCCATGGCTCGTCTTCAATACCTGATGCGATGAACCTCTATGTGAGCAATCTTCCCTACACCCTGACGGATGAGGATCTGCAGAGCGAGTTTGCCCCCTTCGGCAATGTCTCCAGCGCCCGTCTCGTCAAAGACCGTGAGACCGGTCGCTCACGCGGCTTTGGGTTCGTGGAGATGCCGGTGGAAACCGAAGCGCTCACGGCGATCAATGCGCTGAATGGCAAGGATGTCGGCGGACGCCCGCTACGGGTGATCGAGGCACGGCCGAAGGAGGAGCGCCCACCGCGAAATTTTGGCGATGGAGGCGGCGGCAGACGCGGTCAGGGTGAAAGCTGGGATCGCAACAAGCGGTCTTGATCACCAACACCGCTCGCCTCACGAGTTCCCCGATTCCTCACTTCGGCTGATACTTCGGATAACGCTGCTGAAGCTGCTGCAGCATCTGCTTGGCTTTGGCGGCGTCTCCAGCTTTCTGCAGCACTTGCGCAGCTTTGTAGAGCGCGCTGGGCGTGACATCCGGATCGTCAAAGAACTGGCTGGGCACGGCATACTTGGCAGCGGCGTCCTTCCATTTGGCCACGGCGGCATCCTTCTGGCCTTCCGCTGCGAGCTTGTCGCCCTGGGCGGCATAGATGTCGCCTTCAAGAATGAGGAGTTCGGCCTGAAGCCTGCCGTCTTTGACGACCTGAAGTGCATCCTGGGCCACCTTGTCAGCCTCATCAAAGAGTCCTTTGCCGAGCTGGGCGCGGCCTTTGGTCAACAATGCACGTGAGCGCGTGGCGCTGTCGGGTTCTGATTTGAGGAAGTTGTCCGTCGCCTGAATGCTGGCGTCATACTTCTGGTTGTTCAGCTGCGCCATGCCGAGGTAGTTCCACACGACGGGCTCGGTGTTTTCCGGATTTTGCGGCGTGACGGCGAGTTCCAGGAAGCGGGCGGCCCGCTTGTAGTCGTCCCCGCTGTAGAGCTTGAGACCGAGCCATTTCAAAATGTTCGGGGGCACCACGCCTTCGGGCTTGGCCTGCAGGTAGCTGTCGATGGTCTTGGCCAGATTGTCAGCATTCTGACGTGCGTAGTCGCAGAGGATGATCAGCTGGCTGGACTTTTCGAGGTAGCCTTTGCTGTCGAGTTCAATGGAACGGCGCAGGGCGGGAACAGCCTTGTCGTAGATCTTCTGGTCAAAGTTCCCCCGGCCGATGCCGTAGTAGGCCTGTGCGGCGGCGGTGGTGGTGGGGAATTTTTTCAGCAGCATTTCAAAGGCGGTGATGGTGGCCTTCGGATCCTTCTGCTCCATCGCGATGAAGCCGAGCTGCAGCCAGGAAAGTTCGCAGGCGTCAGATTTGGGGAATTCTTTGGTGACGTGTTCAAAGTCAGCCTTGGCCTTCGGCAGATCGCGGGCATCACGGTTCGCGAGGCCACGACGGGCATAGGCCTTGGGGAGGAATTCGTGCCCGGGATTTTCGTTGATGAAACGGGTGAAGGTGCCGACGGCCTCCTGATGGCGTCCGGCCTCACCCTGGGCCCAGCCCATGTTGAAAAGCGTGCCCGGCCGCAGCTTTTCAGGCAGTTTGTCGAGCCTGACCTCATTGTAGCTCAGCGCCGCCTGCTGGTAGTCGCCTTTGTTGAAGTAAAAGTCAGCGCGGATCAGACGTGCCAGGGAAAGGTATTCATGATCCGGGTGCTTTGGCGCCTGACGTGTGATGAAGGCCGTGGCGAACTCGCCCAGATCTTTGTCATTGAGCAGGTAGAAGCAGTACAGCTTCCAGTATCCCGCGCTGAAGGCTTCCTCGGTGTCGGGATGGTACTGCTCGATGAGCAGGTAAACTTCGACGGCGCGGGCGTAGCTCTTCCGCATGCGGTAGGCGTGGGCGACCAGCAGCAGCATCTTCGCACGTGAAGCTCCCTGTGGCAGGACCTCAGAGTTCTTGTTGTAGTAGTCGATCACGCCGTCGTAATCGCCCTTGGCGTAGAGTGCCTGAATGATGCCCACGAGGGAAATGCCCCGGTTTTGCTCGCTCGTTTCCGGCATGCGCAGCGCCTTCTCAAACATCGCGATGGATTCCTCCGGCTTCTGCAGCTCGGCATAGAGCACCGCCGCACGAATGCTGGCCTCGGCGATGATGGAGCGGTCGGAGCTGGTCTTCACGAGCTCGTCAAAGATGGGCAGCGCCTCGGCTTTTTTGTCCTGTCCGAGGTAGAGGCTGCCGAGCGTGAGCAGCGAAGTTTCCCGGTAGGGATTGTCCGTTTTCACCGCGATCACACTGCTCAGGGCGGCGGCCTGCTTGGCCTTGTCTCCGAGCATTTCATAGGCGCGGCCTTTGTTGTAGGCGGCGGCCAGCCGAACGGCGGCGATCTTGGTTTTGGTTTCGGCAAAACCGAAAAACTTGGCCGAGTCAGCAAACTTGGAATCGTTGAACATCATCGCCCCGAGGCGATAGGCGGAGGAGGGGGCACCCTCGCTGTCCGGATAGCGGTTCACGACTTCCTCGTAATAGCCCGCGGCCTGCTTGAGCTGGTTCTGCTTCATGTAGCACTCACCAATTCGGTACAGTGCGTCGGGCACCTGCCTGCCGCTGGGGTACTGCTGCAGGTACTTCGCATAGGACTGCGAAGCCATGGCCCACTCCTGGCGGTCATAGGCCAGGGTGGCAAAGTCGAACATGTCATCATCTGGCCCCTTGGTCTTTGGCGGCGCATCCGGCACAGGCTGTGCCTTCGGCGGGCTCACAGGAATGGCCTTCGGCACATCATCTTCCACTGGCAGGGCGCGCGGCGGGGCAGGCTGCTGCGCCATGGACGAAAACGCCACCAGGCTGAAAAGCAC
>NZ_JBGANL010000068.1:0-24455 GCF_044222345.1 Prosthecobacter sp. | reverse complement strand
GACGCCGTTGAAGTGGGACCAGATGATGTTGGCGATGTTGCGGGCAAAGAAGGGATTGCGAGGGGAGGCCATCCATTCGGCGAGCACCTTGCGGCGGTCTTGGCCGGGTTTCATTTCCGGGATCTCGCCACCGAGGAACTTGGGCTTCATGACGGCCTGGGTGAGGAAGTGCCTCGATTCACCACCCTTGCTGTTGTAGATGATGACTTCTGCCGGGTCGTCCGTGGGCTTGCGGCCGATCTGGGAGAAGAAGGCTTTGAAGCCGTAGTAGTCATCCATGGTCCAGCGGTCGAAGGGATGGTTGTGGCACTGGGCACACTGGATGCGCATGCCCATGAACACCTGGGCCACGTTTTCGGTCAGCTTGAGCTGGTCGAGCTCGGTCTGGTAGAAGTTCACCGCAGGATTGGAGACGGTGCCGCCGGTGGATGAGAGAAGCTCCATCACGATTTCATTGATGGGGATGTTTTTGCCGATGCGCTCGGAGAGCCAGTTGTAGTAGAGCAGCGCGTTCTTGTAGAAGGGGGGGACGTTGTTGTTGCCGGCGATGCCTGAGCGGATCTGCAGCAGCTCGGCCCACTTCATGACCCAGAGTTCGGTGAACTCCTTGCGCTCCAGCAGGCTGTCCACCAAGGCGGCGCGTTTGTTGGGGCTTTTGTCGGCCAGGAAGGCGCGCATGTCCTTGGCTTCAGGGTAGACACCGGCGATGTCGATGAAGGCGCGGCGCACGAATTCTTCGTCCGTGCAGATGCCGGAGGGCAGGATGCGGAGCTTGTGGAGATTTTCATCGACCAGGGTGTCGATGTAGTTGGTCTCGGCGAGGTTGGGCCGCTCATACTTGAGCTGCGCAGGGATCACGAGGACCTGGGCGGTGACGGAGTAGACATCGAAACGGGCGAGCATGAAGGCAGCGCCACGATCTCCGGAGGTGACGAGGCCCTGCTTGTCGATGGTCGCGGTCGGGTCGTTGTTGGACATGAAGAGCGCGAGGTTGGTCACATCGCGGTCGGTGCCGTCGGAGTAGGTGGCGCGCACGGTGATCTGCTGGGTGGCGTTCTTGCCTTCCATGACGATCTGGTTGGGGAAGACTTCGATGCCGGTGACCTTGGCCACAGTAGCGGGGTCATCAGGTGCACCTGCGGAGATCCACTCCAGCAGCGCCTTGTTGTAAACGGAGTCCGGCTCAAAGCACTGGTTGCCGGAATGAGGCACAGCGCCCACGGCTTTCTCGATGAGGGAGCTCTCTTCGGGGATGGCCAGATTGATGCGGCGGCCGGGCATTTCACGCGTGATGCGGATGTAGTCGCCAGCGGGGTCCATGCCGAAAAGGGAGGTGCGGAAGCCGTCCTTGCCGCGTGCAGCGCCGTGGCAGCCGCCCTGGTTGCAGCCGCCGCGCATGAACACGGGCATGCAGTCGAGGCGGAAGGAGATGGCGCGATCTTTGGTGCCGTTTTTCACTTCGACAGCGGCTTTGACCGTCTGGCCACCGAGGGTGGCGATGACTTCGGTGCTGCCGGCGTCGGCGACGGGCTTGAGCGTCAGATTGTCGAGTGCGGCGACCTTGCTGTCAGCGACTCGGAGATCACACACGTTGGTGACGTCCTTGGTGGTGGCATCCTGAAAGGTGGCCAGCACGACGACGCGGTGGAAATCACGCTTGGTTTCCAGGGAGTACTTGTCCGGCAGAATCTGGAGGTTCTTCAGCGTGGGCAGTTTCTTCTGCAGCTCGGCCAGCGCCTGGCGCTGCTCGGGTGTTTTGTATTGAAGGGTGAGGTTCTGCGGCCACTGGGCACCGGCGGCGATCCAGCGCTTGAGCACGTCGATTTCCTTCGCGGCGAGCGGCCCGCCTTTCGGAGGCATGATGTCGTCATGGTCTTTGGGAAGGATGACGCGCTTGATCATCTCGCTGTCGTCAGGCTTGCCGACGACGAGGGCAGGGCCTTCAGCGCCGCCTTTGAGCAGCGCAGCGGCGGAGTCCATCAGGAGCTTGCCTTTGATCTTGTTGGGATTGTGGCACTCCAGGCACTTGGTTTCCAAGATGGGCTGCACATCACGCACGAAATCGACTCCGGCTGCCGCTGTAGGAGCTGCTGCTGCAGCAGGGGTGGCGGCTGGCGCTGCGGGATCAGCAGCAAAACCGAGGGACGTGATGGCGAGTGTGAAGAGAGAAGCTCGCAGGGGGCTTTTCATAAAGATAGGATCAAGGGGTTAATCAAGCTACGGGCTGGAGGGGAGGCATTTATCACGGATGCGAAAAAACACTGTGAATAAGCTCTTTAGGCCTCCAGCGCCGCGAGCCGCTGACCGATGGGCGGGTGGGAGTAATGCAGCCAGACGGTCAGGGTGTGCGGATTGGGGTGGGTGAGGTGGTCGAGCGAGAGCTTTTGCAGACCTGCGATCAGAGGGGTGTTGCCGCAGGCGGCACGGGCGAAGGCATCGGCCTGAAACTCATGCCTGCGGCTTAGGGCGCTGCTCACGAGGCCCAGCAGCAGGCTGGCGGGCTGATAGAGGATGCTGAAGAGCACCAGTCCCAGACCGAGCGGCTGGCCGGTGACGCCGAAAGCCTGGAAAAAGGCGGGCGACTGCAGGGCGGCGTGCAGCAGGTAAAACATGAGTCCACTTTCAAGCAGGCCAAGGATGAGCTGCTGGGGAACATGGCGGCATTTGTGGTGCCCGATTTCATGGGCCAGGATGGCCTCCAGTTCCTCCTGCGAGTGTTTTTCGATCAGGGTGTCAAAGAGGGCGATACGCTTGTTTTTGCCAAAGCCGCTGAGGAAGGCATTGGCCTTGCTGGAGCGGCGGGAGCCATCCACGACTGAAACATCGACGACGGGAAACTTTAAACGTGCGGCCAGCGCCAGGAGCGCCTCGCGCAGGGGGCCATCGGCGAGGGGCTGGAATTTGAGAAACAGGGGCATCAGCAGGCGGGGCGAGAGCCAGGCCATGACGACGCTGAATCCTGCCACCGTGAGCCAGGTGTAGAGCACGGCATGCACCTGAGTTTGGAAGAACCACAGGATCAGCGCCAGCAGAGGCCCTCCGATCAGGGCGGTGAGGAGCAGCCCTTTGACGCGGTCTCCGATGAAGGTGCCCACGGTGGTGCGGTTGAAGCCATACTCGGCTTCGATCTTGAAGGTGTCGTAGGCATCGAAGGGCAGAGAGAGAATGTTTTGCACCAGCATCAGCAGGCCGATGATGCCCACGCCCGTCTGGATTGCGCTCAGGCCCCAGCTCGTGCTCCAGCGCTGCACCCAGTCAAAGCCGCCGCTCCACCAGAACAAAACCAGCGCGCCTACGGAGAAGGTGCTGCGCAGCAGATCGAGCTGGGAGGATTTTCCGGCGTATTCGCCTGCCTTCTGCACGGTTTCATCTGAGAAGATCGCCTTCAGTCGCTGAGGCAAAGCGTGGCGGAACTGGGCGAGGTTCAGAAAGGTGGCGATGATCTCAAGATGAAAGACGCCAAGAACGCCGACGACGGCGGCGATGAACCAGGGATTGGAAAGAGACATGCGAGAGGGAAGGGGGGCGGCGGCCGGGTGAAGAGGGTGAAAAGGGATACGCTGAATCCGCAGGGGGCGGTGTTCCAAAAAAAGAATGGAACCACTCGCGCTGTGCGGCATTTCAGTCAATAACCACCTCCATTTCCGCCATGTTCAAAGCCCTCCTTCTTGTGTTCAGCGTTGTTTGCATCACTTCCGCGTCGGCGCAGATCGGCGAACGATTGCGTGAACTCATTGCCAACCGCAGACAGGCTGGCCCGGGCCCGGACTCCGCGCAGGTGGCCGGGCAGGAATTCAGTTACGGCAGCGATCCGCTGCAAAAGCTCGACTACTGGAAGCCCACGACGCCCGGCTCTCCGCTGGTCATCTTTGTGCATGGCGGCGGCTGGAAGCGCGGGGACAAGTCGATGTCCGTGGGGGACAAAAGCAGCCACTACCTCCAGCAGGGCTACGCCTTTGCGTCCGTGAACTACCGCCTGGTACCGGCCTGCAGCGTGGAGGAGCAGGCGCAGGATGTGGCGAATGCCATCGCGTATCTGATCAGGAATGCCGGGAAACTGGGCTTTGATGGCAAGCGTGTGGCGCTGATCGGGCACAGCGCCGGGGCGCATCTGGTCGCTTTGGTAGGCACGGATCTGAGCTACCTGAAAATCGCGGAGGTGGGACCGAAGGCCGTGCGTGGGGTGATCCCGCTGGATGGTGCGGCGTATGATGTGCCGCGGCAGATAGCCGAAGGCGGCGACTTTATGCATGACACCTATTTGCAAGCCTTTGGCACCGAGTCGGAGCGGCAGAAAAAGCTCTCTCCGACCCTGCAGGCCGCCGCGCCCAATGCCCCGGCTTTCCTCATTCTTCATGTCCAGCGCGTGGATGGCACCGCCCAGTCGATCGCTCTGGGTGAAGCCTTGCGCAAAGCGGGTACGCCTGCGGAGGTGAAGGGATTCGCGGGACAAGGCCTCAAGGGGCACATGGAGATCAACCGCGATCTGGGCAAGCCGGATTATCCCGCGACGCCCGTGGTGGATGCGTGGCTGAAGAAGGTGCTGGGGAAGTGAGGCGGCGCGTGGAGGCCGAACGCCACCTGGCACAGGACTCAATAGATTTGTCCTTCATCAGAGGTGTTTACACATGGTGCGGGAGGCGCGGTTGTAGGATGGGCGTGGCGACAGCCCGCCCGTCCATCAGCGCATGGCACCGTCCATGACTCGCAGCCTCCCAGAGTCGGGCGGTTTGGCGGAGCAGTCTCTGGATGACAAGGAACCCCAGCCTGCCAAACACGCCCAACCTACGTGAAGAGCTGTCCCGCTATTCGAGAACGATCTAATGTTCGGCGTTCAAAGTCGGCTCATCCACGCTCGCCACGTGCTCATGCCCATGCTCGGCCTGATGCACCAGATACGCGGCAAAGATGTCCTCCAGCTCCATCACGCTGCCGATTTGTGAGAAGCGCTGGCGCAGCCATTTGCCGCCGGGGATGGACTTGGTGTAGTTCATGAGGCGGTTGCGCATGGAGCGAATCGTGGGCAGTTCGCCCATGTGGGCGTTGCGGGCGATGGCCATCTGGCAGTGGCGGCGCATGAAGTTGAAACGCTCCTCCACCGTGGCATGCGGGGCATGCGTGCCGGTGGCGAGGTAATGCTTCGCTTCTTTGAAGACCCAGGGGTTCACCATGGCGGCACGGCCGATCATGATGCCCTTCACGTTCGTTTGCGCACGGCGGATCTCCACATCCACACCGCTGGAGATGTCGCCATTGCCAATGACGGGGATCTTCACGGCGTCGGCCACCTGCCCGATGACTTCCCAATCGGCGAGGCCGGTGTAACCCTGCGCGCGCGTGCGGCCATGCACGGCGATGGCCTGCATGCCGCAGTCTTCCAGGATGCGTGCGACTTCGATGGCATTGACGAGATTGGCATCCCAGCCGATGCGCATCTTCGCGGTGACGGGGATGGACACCGCCTTGGCGACTTCACGCGCCACGCTGGAAAGCAGGGGGCAGTCTTTGAGGAGGGAGGAGCCGCCGTTTTTGGAAACGACCTTGTTCACGGGGCAGCCGAAATTGATGTCGATGAAGTCGGGCTGCTTCCAGTCGATGATCTTGCGGGCGGCCTCGCCCATGCGTACGCCGTCGGAGCCAAAGAGCTGCACGCCGAGCGGGCGCTGCGAGTCGTCAAAGTCCGTGTAGTGGCGGGTGCGGTCATCGCGCTGGAGGATGCCCTCGGCGCTGACGAACTCCGTCACCATGACATCCGCGCCCTGTTCCTTGCACAAATGGCGGAAGATCACGTCCGTGACCCCGGCCATGGGGGCCAGATAGAGAGGAAAGCGGTCGTTTTCGAACCAGGGAAGCATCAATAAGCATAGCCGCACTGGCAGAATGCGGCAAGTCGTGTCACATTAACCGATGGCAAGACGCCGCCGCTACCGCAAACCCCTCATTCCCGGTCTCTGGACCGTGCTGGTGGCGTGCGTGCTGCTGGGCAGCATCGGCGGCATGTTCTGGCTGCTGGGGAAGGGGACGAAGATCAGCCGGGTGGCCCCGACACCGACGCCTGCGGTGGCGAAGCGGAAGTAGCACAAGCGTCCCGCTTGTTTCAGGCAATCGGGACGATTGCCCTACACTGCCGGGCGCACGACCACGATCTCTCCCAGAAGCTGCTCCTGCTCCACCTGAAGGTGGTTAAGCTTGATGAGCTCCAGCATGGCCAGGAAGGTCACGATCACCTCGCCGCGGCTGGCGGCGCTGGTGAAGAGGTCTTCGAATTTGATCTTGGTGCCCACGGCGACGGTCTGGAGGAGTTCCTCGATCTTGTCCGCCACGGTGTAGCGGTCATTGACGATCTCGCGGAAGTCGCTGGTGTTTTCAAAGCGCTTGAGGATGCGCTGGAAGGCGCGGATGAGGTCGAAGATGCCCACCTGGCCGATGGTTTCCACCGGAGCATCCAGATCGGGCAATTCGGGCGTGGTGACAAAGAGCTCGTCTCCCTTCACCTCCTGCGCGCTCAGGAAGTGCGCGACTTCCTTGAACTTCTTGTACTCCATGAGCTGACGGATCAGCTCCCAGCGCGGGTCGTTCTCTTCCGCATCCTCCTCCGGCGGCTGCACGGCCTGCGGCAGCAGTTCGCGGCTTTTGATGTACATGAGGTTGGCCGCCATGACGATGAACTCGCTGGCCAGCTCGATGTTGAGCGCCTTAAAGGTGTCGATGTAATCGAGGTACTGCCGCGTGATGCGCTCCAGCGACACGTTGTAAATGTCGATCTCCTCCTTCTTGATGAGGTAGAGCAGCAGGTCCAGCGGGCCTTCAAAAATCTCGAGTCGTACTTTGTAATCGGTGTCTTCCACGGAGCGAGATAGAGCGGGGAACTGGGGATGGCAAGGTGGGAGAGCGGGGATTGTGGGCGGTTGGCCATCGGTACGATGGGCACTCTTGCCCGTCGATCAGCGGCACCGCAGGCATGCCACGCACCAGCGGAAGCAGAACATGCGGATGGTTGTGCAATGTTCTATCAGCCTGAGTGAGCGCTGATCGACAGACAGCAACTGTGTCAGTTGGCAAGCTGGAATTTTGGATCGGCGATCAAGCGATTGAGGACGCAGAGCATTTTGCGCATGACTGCGGTGATGGCGACTTTGAAGGGCTTGCCGCGTTTGAGCAGCCCCTGATAAAAGGTTTTGAGGATGGGGTTGATGCTCACGCAACGCACTGCGGCCATGTAGAGAACTCGTCGCACCTTTTTGCGTCCGCCCTGGATGTGGCGCTGGCCGCGCATCGGCCCGCTGTCATAGGGATGCGGGGCGAGACCTGCGAGGGAGGCGATGCGCGAGTCGTCGAGGCTGCCGAGTTCGGGCAGCTCGGCCATCAGAGTGGCTGCGGCCACCTGGGCAATGCCGTTCATCTGCTGGAGCCGCGCGGCCTTCTCCCGTGCGTCCTGATGGTCCAGTGCGGTCTTGATGAGCTTGTCGAGCTGCGCGATCTGCCTGCTCAAAGCTTTAATCAGGACCTTGGCCTGCGTGATGATCTGCGGGTGGCTCAGCTGCAAAAGCTGGGTCTTCTGGATGGCGCGTGCGGTGACCAGCTGCTCGCGGCGGCCGACCAGGCTGGAGAGTTCGAGCTCCCAGTCAGGAGGCAGGGTGTCGGGCTGCGGCTTGAGCGCGGCACCGAAGGCGGCGAGCACGGCGGCGTCGATGGCATCGGTCTTCGCCAGCTTCATGCTGGCCTTGGCGAAGTGGCGCACGCGGGCGGGGTTGAGCTTGCTTACGGCTTTGCCTGCGCGCAGCAGGGCCAGCCAGAGGGCCTGCTCGTAGCCGCCGGTGGCCTCAAGGATGACGTGTGCGCCAGGCGGCAGCATGGCGATGAGCTTGCGGTGGCCGGCAGTGGTGTTGGCCAGCCTGAAGGCCTTCTTTTTGCTTGGAATGCCGTGGATGTCGAGCCATTCGGCGCAGACATCGACGCCAACATGGACAACCTCAGCAGCAGAGGTAGAATGGGTGTTCATGGATAGGATGAGTTTGAGTGTTCGACTTCTTCCTTGTGATGCGAGCTTCCGCTGCAGGCATGGCCTGTGGCAGGCTCAGTCAACTGTTCGAGTTCGAGCTTGTCCTGGCGTGTGAGCGACTGGCTGCCTGACGATCTCAAAGGATCAAGAGTGCCTCCGGTCTGTCCCACACGCGCTCAGGCTGGTTGGCCGTCACCACCCAGTCTGAGTTCCAAGCTTGAGTTCAATCTCAGCCCAGAATCAGGACAACTCCACTCATACAAGGAGTGTCTGTCGTACTGCCGGGCGTTCGCACCCCAAAGCAGCCAGTGTGGAGTCGCTCGCTCACTTGCGCACCAACCGCACGGCGCGCACATCTGCCAGCTCCTGCTTCAAGGCTCCGTCCGGACGCATCAGCAGGGATTGCACACCAGCCTTGAGCTTGAGGGTTCCTGCGGACTGCTCTTTGAAACTCTCATAGCCGCCGGTGGCCTGCACCACGCCCTTCACGCTGGTGCTTTCAGTTTCGATCACATAGGCATCGCCTGCGGAAGCTTCATCGGCTGCGAGTGTCACGCGCACTTCGTATTCACCCGGTGTTGGCACCTGGATCAACCACTCGGCCACATCGGTGTCGATGCGCCATGGGGCCAGCACATTGAGCGCGGCGCGGTAGGCGAGTTTCTGGCCGTACGTTTTTGCCGCACTGGCGGGAAGCAGCAGCACGCCATCGGCATCTGCCTGAATGGCGTTGCCGCCTTTCACATCCACCTGCATCAGCGTGTCTGCCGTCCAGGGCATCTTGCGGGACTTGGTCTGTGCACGCACGGCTGCGACATGGGCGGCATCGATCACGCTGGCTTCATTGCCCCAGGCATTGCGCACGTAGCTGAGCACGTCGGCCAGCTTCGCGTCATCCAGCATGGGGTTTTCTCCCTGGCCGGGCATGGCAAGGTTCCACTTCTGCCCGTTCACCTCGATCTCGCCATACAAGCCGTGCAGCGCGATGCGGATCACGCGTTCCGGTTCGCCGGTCGCCCACTCGCTCTCGGCCAGAGGCGGAGCCACATTGGGGATGCCGTAGCCCGTGGGCTGATGGCAGAGGCCGCACACGGTCTGATACACGGCGGCACCTCGCTCGATCTGCTGGTGCGCAGCAGCGCTGAGCGGCTGCTTGCGGGCGGCGGTGACCACGCTGTCCGCACCCGGCCATGTCAGGCACATGCGCAGGCGCTGCATGCGTTCGCGGGCGGTGATGTCGCGGTTTGCCGCCAGTTCATCGAGGAACTTTGGCTTCGCAGCGAGCTTCACGGGCTTGATCTGCCGTGGGTCATTCGGCTGGGTGGCGAGGAAGCCATCCACCAATGCTATGCGCTGCCAGTTGGATGTCTGCTCGATGCGTGTGACCACGGCTTCGTGCTGATCATCCATGCCGATGAGCTGGGTGAGCAGGCGCAGCGTTTCGCGGCGATGCGCGGATTCCTTCTGCCAAGCCGTCTGCTTCAGCAGCAGGTCCAGCAACTCCACCTCACGGCCATGAATACCGGTCATCGCGGCGATGCGGCTGAGGTCGTCTTCATGCTGGGTGAGATGCTCGGCGATGGCGGCGGTGCTCTGCGGCGTGAGCAGGGCCTGCAGGCGCACCGTCGCATCTGGCTCTGCGTTGAGTGAAATCTCCGCGCCCAATCTCGCAGCCGCCGCACGGACGCGTGGGTCGGCATCCTGCGCGGCTTTTTGCAGCATCGGCTTTGTCAGACTGCCGGTGCCTTCCAAAGTCCACAGCGCGTGCAGGCGCTGGAGTGGCGCGGCAAAGCGATTGGGATCTCCGATGTCCTCCTGGCGCTCCACCAGCAGGCGCTGTGCTGTGTTTCGCTGCCAGCCATTCGCATGACCCAGGGCCTCCACCAGCTCTGCGGTGCTGGCTTTGGAAAGAGAGGGACGCTGCCGCAGCGGTGGGCCGTCATGCACGATCCGCCAGATGCGACCGTGATCGTTGCCTTCGTAGAGTTTGCGCTGCTCGATCTGCTTCGTCAGCCACGGCACGATGAAGATCACATGCTCGATAATACCATGATACATGTCCGCGAGATACAAAGTGCCATCCGGCCCCACACGGGCGTTCACGGGGCGAAAGCGTTCATCGGGGGAAGAAGCGCTGTGCCTGCGGTGAGATGCCGCCGCTGAGCTTGAGCGTACCGACCAGATGCCCGGCGGAGTCGGGCACGAAGACGTTGCCATGCATCTCAGGTGGAAATTGATCGCCATCATAGAAGCAGGTGCCGGAGACGATGGTGTAGGTGCGCAGGCGGCCATCATCGCGCAGTTCCAGGGCACCCAGCGTCACAGCCGGTGTCACGCGGATGGGAAAGCACTCGGCAGCATCCTTCGCCACGTTCACATTCACCCCGAAACTGCCGCGACCACCGCGCTGCGCGAGCTTGGCGAGGTTGGGATGACGCAGCAGCGACTCCGCGGGGATGAGGTCCATGTGCATGGCGCTGTTTTCGTAGCAGCTGATGAAGCGGCCCGTTTCATCAAAGCTGACGCCGAACTGCCCGCGATGCAGCGTGGGCTGGTCGATGAGCTTGCCGTCCTTCCACTGGTAGCGGTGCGGCCAGTCGGCGCAGTGCAGCCAGTTGTCGATGCCACGGCGCAGGCCGTTGGCCGTGTGCTGCGGATTGCCACCCACGCCCATGGTGCCGACTTCGGTGCGCTTGTCGCAGCGGAGATCTCCGTCCGTGTCTTCGCAGAACGACAGCTTCGGCGGTTCCTGCAGGAGGATGCCGCCTTTCACGAAGGCGAAGCTGCGGGGCATGACGAGCTTGTCGAGGAATACGGTGCTCTTGTCGGCCCTGCCATCACCGTTTTCATCTTCGAGCACGACGATGCGGCAGATGGGATCGCCTTCGCCGCTGCCCTGCACATCGCGCATGTAGCCCTGGTATTCCACGACCCAGATGCGGCCTTCGGGATCGAACTCAAAGAAGATGGGGCATTGTACCATGGGCTCGCACGCCACCAGTTCGGCGCGGTAACCGGGGGCGAGCTTGAAGGTCTTTGCTTCGTCCTCGGCGGAAAGCACGGGCGCAGGCGGCACGTGAATGCGCTTGAGCAGTTCTTCGCCTTTCTCCCAGTCCGCCCAGCCGGTCAGCGCGGAGGCGGGACGTGCTCTGGGACGGTCAGCGGGGATGGTGCCGCTTTGCGCAAGGGCGAGGGTGGCAAGAATAAGGGCGAGAGCGGCGATGCGGGCGGGCATGGAGCTACTACGCATTGCCTCAGGCGGTTCTGTAAGCCAAGATGCACCCATGCCCGCGAAGAAGAAACCCAGCACCCAGCCGCTGACCGGCGCCGCTTTAGTTAAAGAGGTGTGCCGCCGCATCCGCGTGGCGCGGGCGTATTGGGATGCGCACAACAACCGCGCCTGCCGTGGCGAGCGTGAGAAGGCGATGGCACTCTATGAGACGCTGAGCGAGGCGGAGCGCGAGAAGGTGCCGCAGGTGCTGCGCGTGTGGCTGCGCTACCGCAGCGAGAAATACTTTGGCGATGACCGCACGCCGCCGGGAGGTGGAAGATAAGGAGGGAATGGCCACAAAAAAAATCAAAAACAGAATGGGAAGCCTTGGTTATAATCTCCGACCTTTTTGCGGTTTCTGCGTTTCTTTGCGGCCAACCTCATGACTGCTTCTGATATGGACAAGGCTCGCAAAGCCGGGCTGCACCCGCGCAATCGCTTCAACACGCGCTACGACTTTCCGCAGCTCATGGCGTGCAGCCCTGCGCTGGGGGCGTTTGTGAAGCCGAATGCGCATGGCGATGACAGCATCGACTACGCGGACCCGCTGGCGGTGAAGGCGCTGAATGCGGCGCTGCTGCGGCAGGCGTATGGCGTGGAGCACTGGGACATCCCGCCGGGTTATTTGTGCCCGCCGATTCCTGGGCGCAGTGACTACATCCATCATCTGGCGGATCTGATCGGGATGCAGCGTGGTGCAGCGGTGCGGGTGCTGGACATCGGCACGGGGGCAAACTGCATTTATCCGCTGATCGGCGCGAGTGAGTACGGCTGGAGCTTTGTGGGGGCGGAGGTGGATGCAGCGGCGTGGCGCTGGGCGCAAAAGATCGTGAGCACGAACCCGGCTGTGAAGGGCTTGATCGAATGCCGTTTGCAAAAATCAGCGCCGCATTGCTTTCGCGGCATCATCCAGCCCGGCGAGCACTTTGATCTCACGATGTGCAATCCACCGTTTCACGGTTCGGCTGCTGAAGCGGCGGAAGGCACGCAGAGGAAGCTGCGCAATCTCGGCGGGAAGAAGTCGGGGCTGAACTTCGGTGGCAAGGCGAACGAGCTGTGGTGCGAAGGCGGCGAGCTGGGATTCATCCGCCGCATGATCGAAGAGAGCGCGGAGTTTGCCGCGCAATGCGGCTGGTTCACCACGCTGGTGTCCAAGAGCGAGCATGTGGGACCGTTGGAAAAAACGCTGCGGAAGGTGAAGGCGGCGGAGGTGAAGGTCATCGACATGGCGCAGGGGCAGAAGAAGAGCCGTGTGCTGGCGTGGCGCTTTTGAGGTAGGGAGGGCTGTCCCCAGCCCTCCGCGAGGGAAGGATGCGTGTGCGAGTCATGCGCTACAGCAGCGAAGCCCACGATGCCCGTGGGGCTGGGTGTCCTTGGGGACAGTGCGCTGGGCAGCGGCGGCTGGGGGACCAGCCGCCCTACCTAGGAATAGCAAGCCCACTCGGCACCTTCTCTGGCACGGACTTGTCGTAGTCGTCGCTGTTGAGGGATTCGAGGAAGGCTTTGATGGGCTCGTGGTCTTCGGGCAGCATGTTCATCTGGCGGAGCAGGGGATCAAGCGGGGGCAGGCTGGTGGTGTCACCGCCTTCGAGGGTTTCGGCGGCTTGATCCATGAGGCGGTCGTAGAAGAGCAGCACTTCATCGAGCGTGGTGCTGCCGCCATGATGCATGTAGGGCGCGGTGTGCTTCAGATTGCGCAGGGTGGGGGTGCGGAACTCGGTGCGGTTCGTGGCGGAGTCGGTGAGGCCGATGGCGTGCAGCTTGTAGTCGGAGAGCATGGGTCCGTTGTGGCAGAGGGAGCATCCGGCTTTTTTGAAAGCCGCCATGCCCTGCTGCTGCGTGGGTGTCAGGGCGGATTTGTCGCCGCGCATGAAGCGGTCAAAGGGGGAATCGGGCGTGATGAGCGTGCGCTCATACGCGGCAATGGCCTGCGTGACTTTTTCGGCGGTGATCTCGGTTTGAAAAAGCTTCACGTATTCCGGGATGCTTTTCAGGCGCTCGACCATGGCGGGAACGGCCTCGGCTTCACGGCATGCATCGCCGCGCATCTCCTCGCGCTGGCGGATGGGGGCCAGGGCCTGCGCTTCGAGGCTGCGCATGCGGTTGTCCCAAAACATGGGTGAGCTGGCGGGATCGAAGGGCTTGCCGGATTCGATGCCGTTGAAGGCGGCGTTGAGGATTGTCGGCGTGTTGCGTGTGAGCGGCAGAAAAGGAGCGCCTTGCACCAGCTTGCGCGCAGGCCCGACGCCGCTGGCATGCACGCCGAGCGGGGTGGGGCGTGCATCCGCCCAGCCATGCTGCGGGCTGTGGCAGGTGGCGCAGGCGACATCCCGCGTGGCGGAAAGGATGGGGTCAAAAAACAGCAAGCGGCCCAGCGCGATCTTCGCGGGCGTGTCTCCGGGCAGCGCAGCCGATTTCGGCAGCGCTTCGATCTGCGTGTTGGGCTGAGGTTCAGCCGTCGCAGCCGCGAGAATCACGACAAGGGTGGAGAGCATGAGAAAGGAACGTGCCTCGACCGCCCGGCGTTGCAGGCCAAAGAGACCTGGAGCGCAGACTTCAGTCCGCAGCAGGTCGCTCACGCGGGAAGGGTGTTTGGATGCGCTGCGTGTGGCAGACAGGGGGACGCTGGAGGTGCGGATGCGAAAGAGGAATGCGGAGCGTGGGATGCGGGCGGCGTGCTGCGGAACCGAGCGGAGCGAGATAGACGACAGAAAGGAGCCCGAAGGGGAGCGGAGCGAATCAATGCTGCGGACTGAAGTCCGCGCTCCTTATTGCCTTTGGGTCGCAGCGTCATTCAGCGACCGATCGGCATGACGCAGAAATTCCTGCAGATCACGCTCAGCTTGCGCCGCGAGAGCGTGTGAGGCGGAACGATACGTTTTGGCGCGGAACTCCAGGAACTGGCGCTGCCAGGGGGGATTGGGTTCAAACTCGGAGAGCACTTCGATCTGCTGCGCCGGGGAGAGCAGTGTGATGATCTGGATCAGCGTGTTCTGGCGGCTGGGCTCGGCGAGTCCGCCGGGGAAGGGCTGCTGCAAGGCGGCCATGAACTGCGGCACGAGATCGCGGTTGTTCGCTGCCAGCGGCGGCACCAGCGAGAGGGCGGTCTGCACGGAGGAGAGCCGCACCCAGACCTGCGGGCGCAGGGCTTTGAAGCCATCGAGCAATTGAGATGCGGCATCGTCATAGGATTCATGCCGGAAGGCGGACAGCGCGGCGGCAAAGCGGGCATCGGCGGGCCAGTCCTGACGCGTGGCGGCGAGGTAGGGTGGCAGTTGCTCGGCGGTGCCGGCCTGGGCGGCGGACTCCAGCAGCATGAGCTGCTCAAAGGGGCTGGCGGGCGTGCCAGTCCATGCGGAGAGCACGGTGGCGAAGTCGCCTTTGGCAAAGGCGGCGACTGCTTCGGCGCGGCGCTGGTCGTCGCCGCTGAGAAGGTCGAGCATGTCAAAGCTGGCGCCGTCTGCCGCGAGCATGCGCAGGCGTTCGTAAGTGAGGCGGGTGCGGTCGATCTGAGCGGAGAGGTGGGCGGGCACATCGAGGTCCTTTTCAATGGCCATGGCCAGCACCTGGGTGGTTTCAAACGTGTTGTCTTTGGAAAGGGCGCGGGCAAAGCCGTACTCCAGCAGGTTGCGATCGTCGGTGTTGATGGCGGTGGGTGTATCTTGCAGCAGAGTGCGTGCAAATTCTGGCGAGGCGAGATGATGGGCCAGCATGCCTTCGACGGAGTTCGTGAGCCACACGCGCTTGAGCGCCTCGGCGAACAGCGGCTGCGTGATGCGCGTGCGCAGCTGCTCCATGGTATATCCAGGTGCTTTCTGGTGCCCGATGAAGAGGAGGTCGTTGGGCCCGGAGATCCACGTCTCCACATGAGGGAAGACCGCTGTGAGCGTGGCATACACCTGGCGGATGGCCTGGGCATCCACTTCATACCCCTGCACCCACTGGGCGAAGAGACCGTGCTCGTTGAGGCGGTTCTTGGCAGCAAGGTAGAACTCCTGGGTGAACAGGGTGGAAACTCCGGCGCGGTAGGGATTGGAGGGCTCGGAAATGACTAGATCGTAGCGGCTGCCTGCGGCGAGCAGCGCCTCGCGGGCATCGCCGGGAATGAGCCGGACGTTGGGCTTGGCGAGCACATCGCGGTTCACGGGGGCGAATTGCTGGCGCGCAAGACTCGCCATGGCGGGCTCCAGTTCCACCACGTCCACCTGCTTCATTTCCGGCACGTCGGCCACCCAACCGGCGGTGGTGCCGGTGCCGAGGCCGACGATGAAGGCGGTGTGCGGCGCGGGATGCAGCATGGCGGGCACGAGGCCCTGCATCACCTGCGTGTCGGCATCGCCAAAGGCGGAGCCGTCGGACTTGCCGTTGACGTAGAGGCAGTAGCCATCGTCGCTGTCCACGGCGGCCACGCTGGCCTCGCGGCCTTCAAATTCATGCGCGATCTTCCAACGGCTGGCATGCAGCCAGCCACGCAGGCCGTTGATGGAAGCCGGCAGGGACTCCACGCGGCCGTAGCCGATGGGCTTGTGCCGCCACGCTGCCGTGGGACCGGTGGGCACGAACATCAGCCCGCCTGCGCAGAGCCACAGGGCTGTGAGGACAGGCCATGCCCATTTTGAAATCGAGCGTACTCCGAGCACTGCCGCGCCCAGGCTCAGCAGCAGGGTGAGCCCAAACACCCAGCGCCAGGCTCCGAGTGCGGTCAGCCATGGCAGCAGGATGAAACCTCCGGCGAGTGATCCGGTGATGGCACCGAGGGTATTGGCCGCGTAGGCTAAGCCGACGTGCCGCCCGGCATTACGGCTGCCGCTACCCAACAACCCGACGAGCAGCGGAAACTGCACGCCCGCGAGAATCGACGGCGCGAGGACGAGCAGGCTGGCGATGAGAGTCCAGCCCGCGATCTGGCCGGAGAGGCCCAGGGAGCGCAACTGATTCACATCAATGGCAAAAACGGCGATGCGATCTCCCAGCGCCCAGGGCAGCGCGAGAAACAGCGCCTGCCATGCCGCCACCCGCGCCAGCGCCGCCAGTGTGACCGCACCCGCCCGCGACGCCCACAGCATGCGGTAGAGCAGGCCACCCAGTCCGATACCAGCCAGTGCCAGGGCGAGGATCAATCCAAAGCCATAGACCGAGCTGCCCAGCAGAGGCGCGAGGATGCGGAACCACACCAGTTCGCTGAGGAAAAACGTGAAGCCCGTGATGCCTGCGGCGGCATAGATGAAGCGCCGCGTCAGAGCTCCGGCACCCTTTTCCTCCGCCTCTTTCTCCTCCCGTTTCCGGCTTTCCGGGACTCCCCGTGCCGCATACCATGCCATACCACCGATGAGCAGGTTCACGCCTGCCGCCACCATCACGGTGGCGCGGATGCCCCACAGCTCCAGCAGCCAGAAGGTGCTCAGCAGCACTCCGGCGAGCGCGCCGAGGGTGTTCACGCCATACAGCACGCCCAGGCTGCCTCGCTGCGTGTCCTGGTCTGTCTCCACCCATTTGAAAGCAGCAGGGAGGCTGCCGCCCATGAGCAGGCAGGGCGGGGCCAGCACCACGGTGGCCAGCACAAGCTGCAGCAGCGTGGCCGGCACCACGCCCAGCGCGGCGATGCCGCCGGTGCTGAGGTAAAGCGAGCGCACCAGCGAAAGCAGCAGCGGCGTGAGCAATGCCGCCACACCCACGCCCAGCTCGATGAATGCATACAGACGCAGCGGATTGCCGGAAGCCTCCGCTTTGCGTCCAAACAGCGCGCTGCCCGCGCCCATCGCACCCATGAAGATCGCCAGCACCGCCGCCGTGGCCGGAGTGGCCCCGCCAAAGACGAGCCGGAATTCCCGCAGCCAAGCCATTTGATAGATGAGCGCGCAGGCCCCCGAGAGCGCCAGCAGGCAGGCGAGTAGGAGGAGTTTACGGTTGTTTACGGTGGTTGACAGTGGTTTACAGTTGATGGCGATGGGAGCTGAGGTGGTCGGGAAGGACTGGATAACAACGCGCAACCACCGTCAAGCCTTGGAAACGAGCCTCGATGTTTCCTCATGAGCCGGACTGACGAGGCGATACCGCCTGCCTCAGCAGGTGTTTTGGCAGTTTCGGCGGTTTTGGCGGTGCATTTAAAAAGGGGGAGTTTTTTCAATGCGGGAGGTTTCGGAGGTTTCGGAGGTTTTGGAGGTGCCTTTTGAAAGGGGGAGATATTTCGCAGCATCGCCAGCGGTGAGATCCGAAAGGGGAAAGGAGAGTTTTTTGGCAGGAGGAGGAAAAACGTTTCTCAAGGGTTCTGCCTCATGGGTGTGTCTGTCAGTTCGTTCTTGGAGGGGCAGGTGGAGGGGATGCGTGGGCCAGGAATGGAAAATAGAATATGTAGCGATATGCAAGTTACTGGTATGAATATGCTGGGAGTCTTTGAAAGCGGGCTTCATTCCCGTCGTGGCAGACAGGTTCTCACGCAGCCAAACTGCTGGACGTAGGTTGGTCGTGTTTGGCGTCGAAAACACTCCATGCTCCAGCACTTCCTTGGCCAAACCGCCCGACTGAGAGGACGTCCGCAGGCCGGAGTGTTTGCCGCACGCTGATGGACGGGTCCATTCTTCGCACTGCGTGCTTCGAAGGATAGACTGGGCTGTCGCCACACCCATCCTACGACACCTGCGGTTTCATGGCAGGCCGTGGCAGGGGGGAGGGCATCAACACACGATTTCACCTGGCCTGCTCATTCTGGGACGGCATGGGAGGCCAGGGCGGGGGCTGTGCTGGCTGGCTGGCTGTCAGAAGGGACCACCTCCCCCTGTGTCCTTGGCGTACTACCATCAAATAATACCCTCTCCCACCAGACACCTGGCCCACCCCTCCAGCCCGCATTTCCACACCTCTGAGTTTCGGTGAAAACAACTTATGCCAAGGGCATTTGAAGAGAGGTCTGGATGGAACGGCGCTTATTTTTGAACCGCAGAGATTGGACGGTCGCAGAGAGAAGAAAATTTGAATTGAAACCGCCGCCCTCTGCGTCCGTCCATCCTCTGCGGTTCATCCGGTTTTGTTCACCTGGACCGAGTCTGGAGAGGCCACGTGAGATGCAGACCCGTTTTTAATGGTTCATGGTATCACCCCTCTGAAAACAAGCTGTCAGAACTGACAGACCTCTTCTTCCCGTTTCATTCCTGGGTTCCTCCAGTCATTTGAAAAAGACTCCCCCTTTTTAAATGAACCGCCAAAACCGCCGAAACTGCCAATACCCTCCCGGGGCTGGTCGTGGTAAAAATCGGGGCTCCTTCCACAATGAACTGCCAAAACCGTCGAAACCTCTCCACTCTTGTTTCGACTGGCTTTCCTGATGCAAAAAGAGTCCCTCTTTCAAAAAGAGCCTCCAAAACCTCCGAAACCTCCAATACCCCCGGTGGTGGTAAAAAAACAGCTCCCCCTTTTTTAATGAACCTCCGAAACCCGGTCATCGGTTGGCTGAGCGTTCCGGTCTGGCCCGGAACGTGAGTGACGTGGAACGCTCCATGTGCCGTCCCGCCTACTTCTGATATATCGGCAGGAAGTGGTGATGCACGCTGAGGCTCAGGAGGGCGAGAGAGGTGGCATAGACGGCTCCGGCGCTTTTCTCGTTTCCATTGCGTGGATACCAGCTGCCGTCCTGGCTTTGGGCGGCGATGAGGGTCTGCTCGGTCTTTTGGCGGGCGGTGGCGGCGTGATCTCCGCCGCGCTGGTACATGCCCTGGGCGTAGTAATAGCAGCCGTAGAAGAACCAGGGCTCGTTGATCTCGGGCGGGGATTTGAGCAGCCAGTTGGCGGAGCCGAGGACTTCGGCGGTTTCATACTGGCCGCAGACCTGCAGGGAGAGCAGTCCGGCGGCGGTGGTGGAGAAGGTCTGGCGGCCGCCATAGGGCTCGTAGCTGAAGGCGGCGCTGTCGCTTTTCGGATTGCCGTTGGAGTCGCGCTCCACGCGGTAGCTGCGTTTGATGTAGGCCACGGCGTTGTCGATGGCTCCCTTGGGCACTTCAAACCCGGCGTCCTTGGCGGCACGCAGCGCCATGACCTGCCACACGCTGACGGAGATGTCGCTGTCGCTGGAACTCGGCTCATAGCGCCAGCCGCCGCGGTTGGCCTCGCTCTTCGGCACCTGCTGGGAGCGGAGGATGAGCTGAATCGCGCCCTCCAACTGTTTGTGCAGGCGTTTGTCCGTGGCTTCATCCGGCGCGTGGCCGATCATTTCGGCCATCATGAGGGAGATGATGCCGTGGCCATACATGCGTGAGCGGTCGCTGCGCCCGAGGTAGCCATTTTCATCGGGCTCCACGCCTTCCACGATGTAACGCAGGGCCTTGCCGCAGGCGATGCCTTCCGGAGTGGGGTCATCCGGCATATGCCCCACGGAGGCCAGTCCCATGAGGGCGAGCGAAGTCATCGCCGCGCTGTGGGAGGGCAGATCGCCGCGCTTCGGCCTGACATCTGATTTTTCATCCACGATGAAGCCGGCTGATTTCTGCTGCTTGATCAGCCAGGCCACGGCCTTGTCCACCGCAGCTTTGACCTGCGGGGAGATCAGTTCCGGTTTGGGCGATTGTGCGGCGGCGAGGGTGGTGGCCGCAGCCAGGATAAAAAGTGTTCGGAGAAGGCGCATCAGGGGACGAAAACAGTCCAATGCACTCTCAACGCGCGTTCATCCAAGGAATTTGCGGCTCATTCTGCAACTCCTTCCAATTATTCCAGGCCAGCATGCCAAATAGCAGCAGGGTGAAAAGGCCGCTGCCCACGCGAATATCCGAATCAATGTCCAGCAGGTGAAGGACGCTGTTTTGCAGGCCCAGCCAGAGATCACTGGTCACGGACACTAACGCCAGGGCCACCGCACACGTGAGGCTGATGATCAGCACCTGCCGCTTCTTGCGCGGGCCGAGCCAGGCCTGGCAGAGGTGGCCGCCATCCAGCGGCAGCACGGGCGCCAGATTGAGCAGCGCCCAGAAAATGCTGACCACGGTGAAGGCATCCATCATCTGATGCAGCCAGAGCGAGGAGGGTGGCCAGAGGGTCATGGACCAGCCGACGGCAAGACCGACAAGGATCTGCAGCCCCGGGCCTGCGGCACTGACGAGGAAGTCTTCCTGGCGGGTGCGTGGCTTGCTGCCAATCGCCAGCCCACCGAAGGCATAAAGCACGATGCCCACACGGCGATCACCGTAGTTTCGCATGGCCAGGGCATGGCCCAGTTCGTGAATCAGGATGGAGAGGAGGACGGCGGCCACCCAGGCCAGCACCGAACGGAAAGCCGCAGGGGAGTCACCCGCACTGAGGGCACCGCCCATGAGGGCGTTATTGATCCAGAACATCCCGTGGATCTGGACGGGAAAGCCGAAGAGGGAGAAGCGCAGCATGAGAGGGGGGAATGTTGAATGCGGAATGACGAATGTCGAATGGAGAGGTGGAGAGTGGTTGCGCATGGAGGGGAGCTTCCTTCGTCACGCGCCGTTTGGCACGCGCAGGCCGGTTACTCCGCGCAGGCGGCGGAGACGTTCGAAAGTGGCAGCCCCCCCGACTTGATTCATGTTAAAAGGCTGGAAACATCCGCCACGCCGCCATCGTTACGCGCTGTTCCTCAACCCCATGAAACGACTCCTGACCTGCCTCCTGTTTTCCTCCGCACTGTTGGCTGATGATGCCACCGACCTGCTCTCCCAATCCGGGGTCAAGGGCGGGATCGTGGTGCATGTGGGCTGCGGGGATGGCAAAACCACGCAGGGGCTGCGGGCCAGCGATCGCTATCAGGTGCAGGGCCTCACGCAGGATGCGGCGGCGGTGGCGGGCCTGCGCGAATCGATTCATCAGGCGGGCAAATACGGCCCTGTGGCGGTGGATTCCTGGGACGGGAAGCACCTTCCTTACATCGAGAATTACGTGAACCTGCTGGTGGTGGAAGACGCCGCTGCGGTGGACAAGGCGGAGATCGACCGCGTGCTGACACCGCTGGGCGTGGCGATGGTTCGCAAGGCGGGCGGCGGCTGGGAGAAGATCGTGAAGCCCTGGCCGAAGGGCATGGATGAGTGGACGCACTACGCGTATGATTCGAAGGGCAATCCGACCTCCAAGGACATGCTCACCGGGCCGCCCTCACGCATGCAGTGGGTGGGAAATCCACGCTGGAGCCGCCACCACGACCGCATGTCCTCCGTGAGCGCGGAGGTGAGCGCGGGCGGGCGTCTCTATTACATCATGGACGAGGGCAGCCGCATCTCCATCCTGATGCCGGCCAAGTTTGCGCTGATCGCGCGGGATGCCTTCAATGGAACCATTCTTTGGAAGAAGTCGATCCCACAGTGGAGCACGCATCTGTGGCCGCTGAAGTCCGGCCCCACGCAGCTGACGCGCCGTCTCACGGCGATCGGTGACAAGGTCTATGTGACGTGAGTATCCGCAGACCAAGGGCGCGGAGGAGCTGCTGTATCGCAACGGCACGCTGTATGCCCTGGTGAATCCCGAGGCGTGGCGTTTGAATGAAGAATTCGCCGTGAAGCAGCAGAGCGATCAGAAGCGCGTGGAGACGGAGTTTAACTGGGATGGCAAGACGCGGCACCTCATGGCGCTGGATGCCGAGAGCGGCAAGACCCTCTGGAAGGTCGACGACAAGGTGGGCCCGATCACGCTCGCCCTGGATGACAAGCGCATGGTGTATTATAACGGCGATGGCTTGACCAGCCGCGATGTGAAGACGGGCGCGGTGCTGTTTGCCGATGTGCCGGAGGCCCGCCGCAAGCTCTATGAATTCAACTTCGCCCCGCGTGTGGTGCTCAATAATGATGTGATCCTGTATGCCGGTGGCGATGGACTGATGAAGGGCATCAACGCGGACACGGGCAAGGAATTGTGGAGTTCATCGCATGAGAAGAGCGGCTACCGCAGCATGGAAGATGTCATTGTAGCCCAGGGTCTGGTATGGAATGCGGGCACCACGCAGGGAAATCAGACCGGCGAGTACACGGGTCGCGATCCGCTGACGGGCGAGGTGAAGAAGAAATTCTACCCCGACGTGCCGCAGGGCACCTACTGGTTCCACCACCGCTGCTACATGGCCAAGGCCACGGAGAAGTTCATCATGCCTTCACGCACCGGCATCGAGTATGTGGACATGGAGAAGCAGCACTGGGATCTGAACCACTGGGTGCGCGGCGCCTGCCTCTATGGCGTGATGCCCTGCAACGGCCTCACGTATGCGGGTCCGCATAACTGTGCGTGCTATCCTGAAGCCAAGCTGGACGGCATGGCCGCCATGGCTTCCGCGCCGCGCTACCCCATGCCGCCGCACACGGCGGACAGCGCGCGTTTGACCAAAGGACCTGCCTACGCCGAAGCCATTGCGGAGACTCCCGCCGATGCCAAGGACTGGCCGACGTATCGCTCTGACAATGCGCGCAGCGGCTATTCGAATCAGGATTTGAAGAAGGACCTCGGCATGGCCTGGGAGGTCAAGCTGACCCCACCGCTGAGCACGACCACGAGCGCTGCCGGACTCACGTTTGTGTCCGAAGTGGACAAGCACACACTGCATGCCTTTGACTCCGCCACGGGCAAGGAAGCCTGGCATTTCATTGCGGGTGGTCGCATGGACTCGCCGCCCACCTACTGGCAGGGCCGCGTGTACGTCGGTGGCAATGACGGCAACGTGTACTGCCTGCGTGCCAAAGACGGCGCGCTGGTGTGGAAGTTCCAGGGCGCACCGGTCATGATGAGCCACGGCGCATGGGAGATGATGGAGAGCGTGTGGCCCGTGCACGGCAGCGTGCTGGTGGAAAACGGCCTCGTGAGCTTTATTTCCGGCCACTCCTGCTTCCTCGATGGCGGCCTGTGGTTCTACCGCGTGGATGCGAAGACCGGCAAGATGAAGGTCAAAATCAACTACGATGACCGCGATCCAGAAACCGGCGGCGATTTGAACGACCGCCACAAGACGCTGCAGATGCCCGTGGCTTTGAACGACATCCTGAGCAGCGATGGCAAGTGGACCTTCCTGCGCACGCAGAAGATCGGCGCCGATGGCAAGCGTGTGGAAGTGGGCCCTGTGAGCGGTGATTTCGACAAACAGGGCGGCGCGCACAAAGGCGAGGGGCAGCATCTGTTCGCGCCGATGGGCTTCCTGGATGACTCCAATTTCCACCGCAGCTACTGGGTCTATGGCAAGAGCTTCGCAGGCGGTCATGGCGGTTACTACCAGGCAGGCAAGTATGCGCCCGCAGGCCGCATCCTCGTGCACGATGACAAGAACGTCTATTCCTACGGCCGCGAGGCTCAGTATTACAAGTGGACCACCACCATGGAGTACACCCTCTTCGCCACGCCCAAGGACGCGCCCGACGAGGCCTACACCACTGAGGAGGCCACTACCGAGCGCAAAGGCAACAGCATCGTCCTCGGTCCCGACGGACAGCCCCTCGCCGTCCAGCCGCCGAAGCTCGAAAAGGGCGGGAAGAAAAAAGGCGGCGGCGGTGACCCCGACGAGGAGGACAACAAGAAAGCCTCCGACACCGCAGCAAAGGGCAAGGGCAAAGGCGCCAACGCCAAGGGAAAAGGGAAGGGGAATGCCGCGGCCGCCGGTGCTGCCAATGCCCCCATCCCCGGCAGCGTCCGTTTCCCAGATACCGACGCCCTTGACCCCAGCAAGACCGCCCTCAGCATCGAGGCATGGGTCCTCCCGGACACCGCCAGCGGCACCGTTTTCCACCATGGCGGCCCTCTCCGGGGCATCGCTCTCGACATCCGCGAAAAGAAGCCCCAGTTCCACGTCCGCAGCGACTCCAAGGTGAATACCATCATTTCCACCGAGGCCCTCACCGACGGCTGGCACCACTTGGTCGCCACCCTCGCCGCGGATGGAAAGATGAGCCTCTACCTCGATGCCAAGCTCGTCGCCGAAGGCACCGGCGCCCTCGTCGATGCCCGCCCGAAGAACCCCATGTATCTGGGCAATGGCAAAGGCGCCGGTGATGGCGATGCTGGTGGCTTCAGCGGTCTGCTCGACCAGTTCGCCCTTTACCACAAGGCCCTCACGCTGGAGGAAGTCCAGCAGCGCTTTGAAGCTCCGGACGCCAAACCCGCAGACGCCATTGTCGTCTGCAACTTCGACAATGGCGACAGTCGCGACAGCTCCGGCAGCGATGCCCACGGCATCGGCGCCGGCGTTGAAACCGGCAAGGGCAAGGT
>NZ_JBGANL010000016.1:0-114132 GCF_044222345.1 Prosthecobacter sp. | reverse complement strand
CCCGATGAAAAGCCGGCTCGCTCGGCGACTTCGGCAATCGAAAGACGCGTCCTCGTGAGCAGTGCATGCGCCTGCTGCAGCCTCACCTTAAGGATCTCACCATGCGGCGAGCACCCGAAATGACAGCGAAACTTCCGCTCAAACCCCGTCCGCGACATCGGGACTGCCTGTAACACCTCCTGCACGCCGATTCCTTCGCTCGCTTTCTAAATTGATTTGGACGGGGAATTGAAATGCGAATGGCGATAGGAAAAGCGAATGCCCGCAGGTTGAAGGATGTCTCGCACGCGATCAAAAAAACGAACAGCCAAAGGCGGTGGCTCGTTCATGCAAGCCACATGAATCACAGGTTGACGCCCCTTGGCGTCAGGATAAGCGGTTTCCAATTCACCGCTTTCAATGAAAGAAGCATAAGCATTGATCTTGTTTTGCAAAAACATGAGGTGGCCGGCTTCATCACTCCAATCGAGATGATCAGTGACGTCCAAAATGACTTCGCTTGTTGCGCGATCAACGCTAACTACATCAACCGTTTTGGGATCATCAACTGCCATACGGTCGTAATATATGCCAAACACTAGGCCGAGACGCTGGAAAAAGGTGGGCAAGGCGTCAGGGCCCTGTGGGGCCGACAAATTCTGTCCGTCTAACCCGGCAGCTATCTTTGCCCTCGCAGCTCGTTTGTTGCTCCTATTTGCGCTCCAGAAACAAAACAAAAATCAAACGTCCATCTTTCCACGGCGGTCCGCCGATGAACAAGGGGCTGTCTTTGCGCAGAACGGCATCGCTTTTGACCAAAACCTGCTGCTCACGCCAGACTTGCAGGTGCAAATTCACCCCGCCTTTTTCCGCAGGGCCTTTGGAATCAATTTTCATGAACAGATCCCGGGACGGAACGACCCAGGATTCATATTCGCGGAAGATGTCCTGCCGATGCTGGCCGAGGATTTCGAAGTGTTTGAACGGAAACACCTTCGCGAGGCGCTCGTTCAGTCGGGGCAGTTCCGCGTGAATCGGCTCTTTGCCGCCGGTCAGTTGGGTGGCATCGTTGGTGGCAAAAATGAGCGCACCCCACACGTGGCCTTCAGTCGCGTGCTTGACGGAAGATACCTGGGGTGGGGGCTCCCCCTGGGCACAGGCGATCGCCGTGCAGGCAAGGAGGGACAGCGCTGTTAGAAAGGGTTTCATCCGCGAGGAGTGATCATGGGATTGCCAAGCGCGTCACGTGAAATCATGAGCACTGGAGTTCCATGCACATCGAACATCGTCGTCGAGGCCAGTTCAGGCTCCACTTCGCTGCGCTGAATGTTGATTCCCGAGACTTTTCGCTCAGCTGGCACGGCATCCAGCCCATCCAGCATCAGGACCGTGGCTTCAGCGCCAGTGTCATGGTAGGTGCGCGCCTGCACATGGGTGTTGGGAGTGTAGGAACTGAGGATCATGCTTTCCGAGGCATCACCGGTGCCCGGACTCAGCAGGAAGAAGCCCAGAACTGCCAGCGCAGCGGTGCCGGCCAAGGCAAACCATGGCTGGCGCATCCATTGAAACATGGCAGCCCACCCTGGAGCGGCTTGCTTGGCGCGTGTGTCATCCAGCGCCATCTGGGTGATGCGCACTTCGATTTGCGTGTTGAAGTAATCGGCGTGCGGCACACGCATTTCAGCAGGCAGGTGAGTGCGGAGACTGGCGCTCAGCTCGCGCATCTGCCGGGCTTCCTTGGCGAGCACGGGATCTTGCTTGAGGCGTTCCTCAAACGCGGCGCGTTCCGTTTCGTTCATTTCCTCATCGATCCAGCGGATGAGGTCGTGTTCTTCAGTTGGAGTTTTCATAAACGTCGTGGAGTTGTTCCTGAAGTTTCTTGCGGGCGTAAAACAGCCGTGACATCACCGTGCCAAGAGAGCAGGGAATGAGGGCGGCGATTTCTTCATAAGCGAGCCCTTCGACCTCGCGCAGGACGATGACCTGGCGGTGTTCGGGCGAAAGTTTGGCGATGGCCTGCTGAATGCGCTGCCCGAGTTCGGCGTTTGTCATGGCTGCATCGGGTGCCAGATCACCTTTAGGGGCGGCTTCGGCTCCGACGGCCACACGGTGTTCGGTGCGCTCGTCATCAAATTCGCCATCGCCCTGGATCTTCTTCTTCCGCAGCCAGTCATAGCTGACGTTGTGGGCGATGCGGTACAGCCAGGTGTAGAATCCCGCATCGTGCTTGAACGTCGGCAGCGCGCGCCATGCCTTGATGAAGGCCTCTTGGGCGAGGTCCCATGCTTCGGTTTCGTTCTGGATGAGGTGATAGGTCATGGCATAAATCCTCCCACGGTAGCGCGTGACGAGGACGTCAAACGCTCGTGTGTCGCCTGCTTGGCTGCGTTTGACCAAGTCGAGGTCGGAGACTTCGCCAGGGTCAGTCGATGCTGAGGCAGGCATGGATGAGTGTTGGCGGAGGATTGACGGCCGTGACGGTGGAATTATTCAGATCGTCAGCACGTTTTGGAGCCAAAAAATGCGTCGAACGTTGAATCAGGGGATTTTGAGGCTCTGACCCAGTCGGATCAGATCACCTTTAAGGCCATTGGCGGCCTTGATTTTAGCCACGGAAGACCCCTTTTTCCGGGCGATGGCGGAGAGCGTGTCACCCTTGACGACGGTGTATCTCGATCCGGAGGATTTTTTCGCCGTGGTCTTCTTGGTCGGGGACTTCTTCTTCGCAGAGGTGCTGGAGGCCGTCGATTTTTTCGTGGTGGAGGAGGATGAGCTGGACGGCGTCACCTTCTTCGTGCCGCTGAAAGCGTAAGGATTGGCCGGGGGCTCAGGTTCCGGCGGCAGGGACGGCGGGGCAGGCGGGGTCTGATACTTCGGAGTGGAGGAGGAGGCGTAGCCGCTCTGGCCCGGGTAAGGATTGTAATGCCCGTCGGTGCCGTAGTTCGAGGCGTAGGGATCGCTGCTAGTGCCGCCGGATTTTTTCATGTTTTCACAGGAAGCCAGGGCAAGGCAGGTGGCGGACAGCGCGATGAAACGAAGGGCAGTCATGATAAGATGTGATTTCAGCCAGCATACACGCATGGCAGGAACCTGCGCACTAATGAAATCGGGCGCATCCTTTTCAATGCCTAATTTGTCGCGGCTGAGCCTGCGCTGCGATTTCCTGAGGATCGCGCAATAGAGGCAGCACCACGGCCGTTGTGCCTGACGGGGGAAATCTTCCGACACAGACCTTGCCAATTCGCCCGCCATTCCCTAGCTTCGCGTCCCACCCCATGAAAATCGGCTTCAATCTCCTTCTCTACTCAGGCCACATCACCGAGGCAAACTACCCCGTCATCGAAAAACTCAAGGCCACCGGCTACGACGGAGTCGAAGTTCCGATCTTCGACGTCAGCAATCCCGCCCATTTCAAAGGCATCGGCCAGGTGCTCAAGGACAACGGCCTCGAATGCACCGCTGTCACCGTGCTGCCGGATGAAGCCCACAACGCCATCAGCCCCGTCGCGGCCCACCGCCAGGGCGCCATCGATCATCTCAAGCGTGTGATCGAATGTGCGCACAACGCCGGCGTGCAGACCCTCGTCGGCCCCTACTATCAGGTGCTCGGCCAGTTTACCGGTGCCTTCCCATCGGAGGCCGAACTCGCGGGCGCTGCCGAAGTGCACCGTGCCATCGCTCCCGTGGCTGAAGCCGCCGGCGTGAAGTGCGCCATCGAAGCCCTCAACCGCTTCGAGGCCCATCTGCTCAACACCATGGAGCAGGCCGCCGCTTACGTGAAGCGTGTCGATCACCCGAACTTCGGCACGATGTATGACACCTTCCACGCCAACATCGAAGAGAAGAACCCGCTGGCGGCCATCGACACCGTGTTTGCCTCCGGCAAGCTCAACCACGTCCACATCTCCGAAAACGATCGCGGCACGCCTGGCCGTGGCCACATCAACATCGTCGAGCAGATTAAGCACCTCAAAAAAATCGGCTATGACGGCTGGATGACCATCGAGGCCTTTGGCAGCGCCCTGCCAGACCTCGCCGCCGCCACCCGTGTCTGGCGCGATTTCTTCCCCAACACCGAACAGGTTTACACCGAAGGCTTCGCGCTCATCAAAAACGCGCTCGCCTGATTCACCGCCAAGTCACCCCAACCCATTCAACCCATGAACACACCGACCCCACCCCCAGCAGCGGCGACTTCCCGCCGCCAGTTTATCGGCACCACTGCCGCCGCCAGTGCACTTACCGTCGCCCAATCCGCCTGGGCTGCCGGCAGTGATGAAATCAAAATCGGCCTCATCGGCTGCGGTGGTCGCGGCACCGGCGCTGCCGGCCAGGCGCTCAGCACCAAGCAGCAGGGCGTCACGCTGCACGCTGTGGGAGATGCCTTCAAAGAAAAGGCCGATGGCGCGCTGAGCAATCTGCGCAACAAAGTGCCGGACAAGGTGAAGGTCGATGACTCCCGCATTTTTGCCGGCACAGACGCCTACCAGAAGGTGATCGACTGCTGCGATCTCGTCATCCTCACCACGCCTCCCGGCTTCCGCCCGTATCACTTCGAGGCCGCTGTGAACGCTGGTAAAAACATCTTCATGGAAAAGCCCGTCGCGGTGGATGCTCCCGGCGTGCGCAAGGTTCTCGAAATGGCGAAAATTGCCGACGAGAAAAACCTCAAGGTCGTCTGCGGTCTGCAGCGCCGTTACCAGAACTGCTACCGCGAAGCCCTCACCCAGGTCAAGGAGAACGGCGTCATCGGCGACATCGTCTCCGGCCAGGTTTACTGGAATGGCGGTGGCATCTGGTTCCGCGACAAGCGCCCTGACCAGACCGAACTCATGTACCAGCTCAACAACTGGTACTTCTTCACCTGGCTCTGCGGTGACCACATCAACGAGCAGCACATCCACAACATCGACGTGGCCAACTGGTTCATCGGCGGTCATCCCATCAGCGCCCAGGGCATGGGCGGCCGCCAGCAGCGTGTGGACAAGAAGTTCGCTCAAATCTATGACCACCACTACGTGGAGTACACCTATGAAAACGGTGTCCGCATCAACAGCCAGTGCCGTCATCAGTCCGGTGTGAGCAACGCCGTGCGCGAAGAATTCACCGGCACCAAAGGCAAGATCTACCTCGACAACAGCGGCCGCTGCTACGCCAACAACCACAAGGGCGAAACCATCTGGAAATATCGCCCCGGTGGCAAGGATCCCGCATCGGCAGGCAAGGGAAATGCCAAGAAACTGGACCCAGATCCATATCAGACTGAGCACGACACCCTGCAGGCCGCCATCCGTGAGAACAAGGCCGTCAACAACGCCTACTACGGTGCTGAATCCACCATGACCGCCCTCATGGGCCGCATGGCCACCTACTCCGGCAAGGAGCTGAAGTGGGATGAAGTGCTCAACAGCAAAGTGCAGCACATGCCCAACATCATCACCCCCGAGTCCGAGGCCCCGGTCAAACCCGATGCCGAAGGCTGGTATCCCGTCGCCATGCCCGGCTGGGCTGCGAAGGACTACGCCGAGCACGGCCGCCAGAACGTGGAGATTGTTTAATCTCACCGACTTGGAACACTCCAGCCCCGGCCGCAGTCATGCAGCCGGGGCTTTTTTGTGCGCATTCTCCTGCGCTCCTGCTGCCAAATCTCTTGCCATTCACACGTTCCCTTCGCTACAACCACCTCCTGCCATGAACACCAGCCGCCGCACCTTCCTGACCAGTTTCGCCGTTTCCGCCGCCACCACGACTTTGCTCTCCCGCGACTGGTCCGGCCAGACGCCCGAGCGCTACCCTGATCCCGATCTCATTGTGCTCGAGCCCGAGTTTGAGAAACTCATTCAGGGGAACTCGCCCATCCGCCGTCTGCACACCGGCATGCTCTGGGCGGAAGGCCCGGCCTGGAACGGCAGCGGCAACTACCTCGTGTGGAGCGACATCCCTAACAATGCGCAGATGCGCTACCTGCCCGAAGACGGCCATGTCTCCGTGCTGCGCAACAACGCGAACAACAGCAACGGCAACACCTTTGATCTGCATGGCCGCCAGATTTCCTTTGAGCATGCCACGCGCCGCGTCGTCCGCTACGAGCTCGATGGCAAGATCACGGTGCTGGCCGACAAGTTTGAAGGCAAGCCGCTCAACGCACCCAATGACGGCGCCGTGCATGTCGATGGCTCCATCTGGTTCACCGATCCCGGCTACGGCAGCATGATGGATTACGAGGGCAACAAAGGGGAGCTGCTGCTGAAGGAGGCGGTTTATCGCATCGACCCCAGCGGGGAGATCACCAAGGTCACGGAGGATCTAGAGAAGCCGAATGGCATCTGTTTTTCACCCGACTACAAGAAGGTATACATCGTGGACACCGGTGCGCCGAAAAACATCCGCGTCTATGAGGTGGATGGGAAGACCGTGAAGAACGGTAAGGTTTTCACCACCAACAAGGGCGTTCTGGCGGACAAGAAAGCCAAGGGAAACTCCGACGGCATCCGCTGCGACATCGAAGGCAACCTCTGGGCCAGCGCCGGCTGGATCGGCGACGGTTACGACGGCGTGCATGTCTTCAATCCCGCAGGCAAAATGATCGGCTACATCAAGCTGCCTGAAACCGCCAGCAACCTCTGCTTTGGCGGGCCGAAGCGGAACCGTTTGTTCATCACGGCATCGCAGAGTCTGTACTCGCTGTATGTGAACACGCGCGGCGCGCATCATTGCTGAGGTAGGGCGGGCTGTCCCAGCCCGCCGCGAGAGGTCAAACTGGTGGAATGGACATGGGCTTGAACGAAGCCCATCGGCTTGCGGCGGCGCTTGCGGAGCAAGCGCCCTACCTCGCTAAAGCGTAGATGGAAGTCTCGCCTCCTTGATCTTCCACTGCGGGCGTATTAAACGAACGCATGGATGAATCCTACACCCAGCGTTTCGGCGGCATCGGGCGGCTTTACGGAGCTGCTGCCCTGCCACGTCTTGCCGCAGCCCACGTCGCCATTGTGGGCGTTGGCGGCGTGGGTTCATGGATCGTCGAGGCTCTGGTGCGCAGCGGCATTGGTGAACTGACGTTGATCGACATGGACGATGTGTGCATCACGAACACCAACCGTCAGCTTCCTGCGCTGGCGCATACCATCGGTGTGTCGAAGGTCGATGTGCTGGCTGCACGCGTGGCGGAGATCAACCCCGCCGGCCGCGTGAACCGCGTCATCGAATTCCTCACCGAATCGAACGTGGACCGCCTGCTCGCGCCGAACTTTGATTTCGTGGTCGATGCTGTGGATCGCACTTCCATCAAGGCGGTCATCATCGCCAAATGCCATGCGCGCGGACTGCCCGTCATCACTTCAGGCTCCGCCGGCGGGCGTCGCGATCCCACCGCCATTCGCATCGCCGATCTCGGCCACGCCGGCGCCGACCCGCTGCTCCGCAGCACACGCCAGTGCCTGCGCCGCGATTACAACTTCGCCAAAAGCGAGCAAGGACGCCCCGTGACCATGGACATCCCCTGCGTCTTCTCCACCGAGAAACCCGTGTTCCCGTGGGCGGATGGCTCCTGCTCCCTCGAACCCGAAACCGGTGCTGAGACGGGCCTGCGCCTCGACTGCGCCGCCGGTTTTGGTGCGGCAACGTTCGTCACCGGCACGTTTGGCTTTGTGCTCGCGGCGGAGGTGGTGCGGAGGCTGACCGCCGTGGGATCACGCCTCCCGCCGAGGCTGACCGCCGTGGGATGAGAGGAGCGCAGAGTGTGCTAATCATGTGATCAATCCCCGGCCAACGACTTTGGCCGGGCATCGCGAATGCCAAAAGAACTGCGTTGATTTGCCCACCAAACAACGAGGGGCAGCCAGCACAAAAAACCACCGGCAAGGTAAACGAATGCAGAGGCCTCCTGCGCCGGGGTCTTGGCTTCGAAGAGAGCCGTGACGAAAAAAGTGCCGAAGTAGGAGGCCATGAGGTAGAAGACGATCCAGCCGAGATACCACATCCAGACTTTGCGGTAGAGAAGACCGAAGCTGAAGACGGAGAAGACGGCGGCGAGGCCGAGGAAATAAGGCATCGCTTCCATAAGTCGATCAAGAGAATGCCAGCTCGTGCTGCTACTTCACCACCGGCTTGCCTGAGGCTGCCCAGCCGCCGAAGCCTTCGTCCAGGTGGATGAGGTTCTTGAAGCCGAGTTTTTCAAAGACCTTGAGGGCGCGCATGCTGCGGCCGCCGGCCTGGCAATGCACCAAGGTGGGCTGGGTTTTGTCGAGTTTGCCGAGCTGGGCTTCGAAGTCCTGCGACATGATGTCGATGTTCTTCGCGCCTTGAATGTGGCCGTCTTTGAATTCATCGGGCGTGCGCACATCAATGACGGCCACTTTGCCGTCGGCGATGATCTTGGCGGCTTCGTCAGCTTTGACGTGTTTGGCGGGGTCTGCGGCAAGCATGAGGGTGGGGAGCAAAAGAAGGAGGGCGGTGAGGAGGGTTTTCATGGGATGGTATGGGTTGGGTTGGTTAAAAATAAAGGCCGAAGTCAGGCCGAGCAGTGAACTTCGACGGGCATGTGGCTGAGGCGGTGGTAGAGCTTTCGCAAGGAGAGCAGCGGCCACCAGCGGTAAAGGTAGATTTCCAGCGGCTTCCACATGGCCACCCAGCCGATGATGGTGAGACCTTCGCGGGCGACGGACTGCCAGTTGCCATCGGCGGGGGTGAGCAGGGTGGCGACGAACTGGCAGGTGGCAAGGAAGAGCAGGCCGATCACGAAGGAGGCACGTCCCTCGCGCATCAGACGCTTGAAATCGTGCAGCGTCATTTCAGCGCGATACTCAAAGTAATGGGCGATGGAATCGGCGACGAGCTTCTGTGCATCGGCAATGTCAGCGGGACGTTTCGCCAGATGCACCACGAGCTTCAAATCGTGCTTGCGTGGGTGCTCCTGCGCCCAGCTGACGATGAACTCCTCGGCATCGTGATCCAGATCACGCTCATGGAACGGAGAGGGGTCCAGGGAGTTGAACAACTGGTTCAACTCCGTGAGATTGACCTCGATGAGTTCCGTCATGAGCGTGATGCGGAAAAGACGCTCACGCCTTTGCAGCAGCGTAGCCTTTGGCCACTTCCGCCCAGTTCACGACGTTCCACCAGGCGCTGATGTAGTCGGGGCGCTTGTTTTGATATTTGAGGTAGTAGGCGTGCTCCCAGACGTCCAGGCCGAGGATCGGGGTGCCAAGATCAGCGGCATCCACGATGCCTTTCATGAGCGGGTTGTCCTGATTGGGCGTGGAGGTCACCTTGAGCTTGCCGTCCTTGGTGACGATGAGCCAGGCCCAGCCGGAGCCAAAGCGCTTCACGCCGGCTTCGCCGAAAAGCTTTTTGAAGTCGTCGATGCTGGTGAAGGTGCTCTGGATCGCTTCACCGAGCTTGCCTTCGGGGCCGGTCGGGCCGCTGCCGGCCGGGGCCATCCATTTCCAGAACCAGGTGTGGTTCACGTGGCCGCCGCCGTTGTTGCGGATGGCCATTTGCGAGGCTTCGGGGAGAGATTTGATGTCTGAGATCAGCTCGATGGCGTCGGTCTTGCCGATGTTGGCCGCCTTGAGGGCATCGCCGAGCTTGGTGATGTAGGCGGTGTGGTGCTTGCCGAAGTGGATGTTCATCGTCAGGGCGTCGATGTGGGGTTCCAGCGCTTCAGGAGCGTAGGGCAGGGGGGCCTGGGTGAGATCCAGCGCATGGCTGCTGGCAGGAACAAGGAGCGAGCCTGCGAGGGCGGCGGTGCTGGTGGTGAGGAAGTGGCGGCGGTTCATGGTGTTGGGGTGTGGGTGAGCTTCCACAATACGAATTCAGAGGGGGCGATGTCACGGCGAAAGTGCCGCGTGCAATCTTTTGTCACCGTGGTAGTTTTGGTATTGTCATGGCCGCAGTCACCCATCCCCCCGAATGGACCACTCCGCAGTCCTCTTTTCGTTCTCGCGACGATTGGAGCCTGAAATGGTGGGTGATGTTCGCGCTCATCCTCTCCGTGGTGTTTCACATGATGCTCGTGGTCGGTTTTGACACGCTGGGCATTTCGAGTGTGGCCCCGGCCAAGCTGCGTGATGTGCCGGAGCGGCTGCGCATCAGCGAGCAGGTGCTGAAAGACCAGCAGGCCATCCAGGAGATTCCGGAAATCATCGCCCCCGGCAATGTGCCGGACATGAAGGCCTTCGAGCCCAAGCTGGATGATTTCGACAAGCTGCAGGAACTGCCGAAGAATCAGGAAATCGATCTCACGCCGAACGTGAAGGAGATCACCAATTTCATCCGCGCCAACGATCCCGGTGACGGTGCTCCCGGCACTTCCAAAGGCGTTGATATGGCAAAGCTGCTCGCCCCTGCGACCATGGACGGGCCGGACATCGCCGCAGAGATGGCCAGCGTGCGCCGGGATGTCTTGTCCAAACCCATCTCAGAAAAACAAATGCTGCTGGATGCCGGAGCCGCAGACCCGGGCGAGGGAGGCAAGATGGACAGCGGCCTCCTTGACGCTGTCAAAAGCCAGAGCACCACGGCCGCTTCAGGCGCACGCGTGAAGGGCTTCAGCAATCTGGATGATCTGCTCGGTGGCGGCGGCAAAATGGGCGGCAGCACGGCTCCGATTTTGATGCCCACCGATCTCCTGTTTGAGTATGGCAGCGACCAGCTCGCCGAAGCGGCACGTCTCAGCCTGATGAAGCTGGGTTTCCTCATTCAAAAAAACCCGGACTCGCTCTTCATCATCGAAGGCCACACCGACAGCTTCGGCGGTGAGGACTACAATCTCGAACTCAGCATCCGCCGAGCGACGGCGGTGGTGAGCTGGCTGCGTGAATCGCTGGGACTCGGCACGGATCGCATTCAGGCCGTGGGCATGGGCAAGTCCAAGCCGATTGTCAGCACTGCCGGCACGCCGGAACAGCAAGGCATGAACCGCCGGGTGGAAATCAAGGTGCGTCCGAAGAAGTAACCCGTTTCACTTCAACCCCGCAGTCCGCATGTCGGTCAAGTCCGTGTACCTGCAGTTAACGAAGCTATGGCTGCGCGGCGGCCGCTGGGTGGTGATGTTCGCCTGTCTGATCTTTTTTGCCTGGTGCTACGTGCGGGCTTTTCAGCAGCAGGGGATCACCCGTGCAAATCCTCTTCCTGAGCATGAGCGGATGTATCTGAATGCCGCCATCGAAACACGGAAGGATCTGACGCCGGATTTCTCCAAGAGCGTTTCCAAGCCGCTGAACGACTGGCTGCCGCACCGTACGGATGGCGTGGTGCGCCCCATCTGGCCCTGGCTGGCCGCATGGAATGTCGGGGCGGAGCAGCCCCTTTCATCCGGCCCCTTGAGCAAGGATGACCAGCGTGTGCTGGGGGCCAGCAAGTGCTGGCTCATGGGGCTGAGCCTGGGCTTTTTGATGATGCTCGGACTGGCGGCGGCACGGGCGTTTTCAGTTCCGGCGGCTTTGCTCACGATTTTGACCATCGGCTTTGGTGTGCTGCTGCCTTCCACCGCTGAGTTTTCACCGGATGTGCTGTTTCAGCTGCTGTTTCTGCTCACCTGGGTTTGCTGTGTGGCGGCGTTGAAACGCAATTCCCTCTGGCTCTATGGCTTGATCGGCCTGCTCTCAGCGCTGGCGAACCTGACACTGCCCACCACCACCACGCTGGTGCTCGTCTTCATTACCGTGAGCACGCTGCGCTGGCTCTGGGGCTGGGTGCTGGCCCACCTGCCGCATGAAGGCGGCACGTCGCTCTGGGTGTGGCGGAATCACTGGCTGGGCATGGTCCTGCTGGTGGCGTGCCATCTGATCACCGTCGGCCCCATGCTTGCGTATTCGAAGGAGAAACTGGGAGACGCCACGCCCTTTCACTGGCGATGGTTTGAGAATGAAACCGCCATGCAGCAGTGGACGGCGGTGCATCGGACGCGCGAAGCTTTGCAGGCCGTGCCTGCAGGCGAGATGCCGAGCTTTGCGAACTATCTGGCCACGCATTCGCCCCATGAGAGGCAGCAGCGCTTCTGGCACGGCGGGCTGAAAATGATGGAGGCGGTGCTGCAGTTTCCCCGGAGCTTCGATTCACTGCCGCATGAACGCGGGGTGTTTGTGATCGTTCTGGCCGGCATTCTGTGCCTGCTCCTCTTGATCATCGCGTTCGTGGCGCCGCGTGCGGCGCATGCCGGGCAGGCTTTGCACCCTGAAACAGCCCCGCTGGCCCTGTTCAGCATACTGGCTTTTGCGGCCTGCACGCTTGATTTCGGCTGGGACATGCCGGTGCTGACCTGGGGAAACCGCCATCTGGCCCTGTATCCGCCGCTGGTGCTCAGCCTGCTCTGGGCCAGCGAGGAATTGGTGCATCGTGCACGCCGGCGCAACATGTGGCTGCCTGTCTTCGTACTCTATGAATCAATGCTGTGGGCGCTCTGCATCCTGGCCTTCTGGCGAGTGATTGCGGTCTTGCAGCCGGGCTCTTTCGCGGCATGACTGCGCGCCCCTTTTCATGGCCACCCCCAAACATCGTTTCATTCTCTGCTTCGACTTCGATGGCACGCTCGTGCATTCCGAGAGAGAGCCCGTGTTTCATCCAGGCCTCGGGCAGATGATTAAACATCTGCGCGGACAGGGCGCGGCCTGGGTGATCAATACGGGCCGCAGTTTGGGCCAGACGATCGAAGGCCTCGCGCAGCACGGCATCTACATGGAGCCGGATTTCATCATCGCGCAGGAGAGTGACATTTATAAGCCCGGCTTCTTCAGCCGCTGGACGGACTACGGCTCCTGGAACCGGAAGGCACGGCGTGCGCAGGAGCGGTTTGCCAAAGACCACCAGGCAGCGCTTCAAGACATTCGCCGCATGGTGGAGACTCAGACCCAGGCGTCGGTCATCACCGGGAGTGAGGGTGACATGGGCATTGTGGGCACCAGCGACTACGAAATGGACGGCATTTGTGCCTACATCGACACGCACGCACGGCAGTTCCCGGACATTGGCTACCATCGCAACGGCATCTACCTGCGCTTTTCGCACAGCGGCTACAGCAAGGGCACCGCACTCAGCGAACTTGCGCGTCTGCTCGGACTGGACGCCTCGGTATGTTTTGCCGGTGGGGACAATTTCAATGACCTCAGCATGCTGGATCCGCGCCATGCCCGCATGATCGCCTGCCCCGGGAATGCGTTGGAGCCGGTGAAACAGATCGTGCATTCACGCGGCGGATTCATCGCCACCCGCTTCGCCAGCGAGGGCATGATGGAGGCGCTGACACATTTTTTTGGCAATTCTCCGCCTTGAGCCGCTTTATTTTAACAATTCTAAAGCGTTCGAGGGAAGTTTTCCCTTGCCGAATGGGTTGAGGTGTGGAAACCTCTGCGCCCCTCGCCCCAAAATGGCGGAGGACAAATCTCTTACTTTTCAGGTTATGGCATACGCAATCATCAAAACAGGCGGCAAGCAGTACAAAGTCTCCGTGGGCGACAAGTTCGACGTGGAGAAGCTCGAAGCTGCTGAAGGCGACACCGCCACTTTCGACCAGGTGCTCGTCGCCGGTGAAGGCAGCAGCATCAAAGTGGGCGCTCCTACCGTCGCAGGTGCCACCGTTTCCGCCAAGGTGCTCAGCCAGCACAAGGCTGACAAGGCCACCACCTTCAAGTTCCGCAAGCGCAAGGGCTTCCACAAGACCCGTGGTCACCGCCAGCCGCTGACCCTCGTGCAGATCACCGCCATCAACGCTTAATCTTTAATACTCACCTCTTATGGCCCATAAAAAAGGACAAGGTTCCGTCAAAAACGGTCGCGACAGCCAGAGCAAGCGTCTTGGCGTCAAGAAATTCGGCGGTGAAGCCGTCATCGCAGGCAACATCATCCTCCGCCAGCGCGGAACGAAGTGGGTTCCAGGCCGCAACGTCGGTCTTGGCCGTGACCACACCATCTTCGCTCTCGTGGACGGCAAAGTCCTCTTCGACAAGGATGGTCGTCGCGTGAACATCGTCGAAGCTGCTGCCCTCCAGGCATAAGCAATCGAACAGCTTAGTTTTCATCAGGGCGCGGATCACCTCCGCGCCCTTTTTCTTGCCCAAATTTCACCTTAAAGTCCTATTTCCTACTTTACACATCGGGAATCGGGTGAATACTCCGCGCCCCTCGCATGAATCCCGACCAAATCCAAGCCCTTAACGATGCCGCCCGTGGCCAGTCGCCCCAGGAAATCATCAAGACCGCCCTCGCTCATGCCGCCGGCGGAGCCATCGTGACCACCAATTTCCGTCCGTATGAGGCTGTGATCCTGCATTTGGCGACTGAGCAGAGCCAGGACATCCCGATCCTCTGGGTGGATCACGGCACCAATCTCCCTGAGACCTACGTCTTCGCCGAAAAGAGCCGCGCGAAGCTGAACCTCAATCTGAAGCCCTACCTGCCGAAAATGACCGCCGCCCACTGGCTGGCGCTCAATGGCGGCCAGGTGCCCATGCCGGATGAAGTGGAGCGCGTGGAATCCTTCAGCCGCATCATGAAGCTGGAGCCCTTTGAGCGCGGCATGCGTGAGCTGGCCCCGAAAGTCTGGATCACCGCCCTGCGGAAAGAGCAGAACCCCCAGCGTGCCGCCACCCTGCAGCCCTTCATGTGGGATGCCAAGTTCAACTGCCTCAAGGTGAACCCCATCCTCGAGTGGACGCCCGTTGAGATGGACGCCTACCTGCTTGAGCACAGCCTGCCGAACGAGCGCACCTACTACGATCCTGCCAAAGGCGACGAAAAGCACGAATGCGGCCTGCACGCCAAGCTCGTCACCGACAAAGCGTAAGCGTTCATGGAATTCCTCACCAACGAATTCGCGCTCTACGTGCTGGCCGGCTTCGTCGCTCAATTGATCGATGGAGCGCTCGGCATGGCCTACGGCGTCAGCGCCTCGTCGCTGCTCTCCGTCTTTGGGGTGTCGCCCCAGGTCGTCAGCGCCACCGTGCATGCAGCGGAGTGCTTCACCACGGGAGCCTCGAGCATTTCTCATCATGCGTTTGGCAATGTGGACCGCGTGCTGTTTCGCCGGCTGCTCATTCCTGCCGTGATCGGCGCGGTCGTGGGCGCCTACGTTCTCACCTCGATCGACGGCAAGGTGCTCAAGCCCTACATCTCCATCTATCTCGTGGTCATGGGCGTGGTGATCATCGCGAAGGCCTTCACCCGCGTCCCTCCGCGGAAGGTCACCACCCACCTCGCCCCGCTGGGCTTTGTCGGTGCGCTGGTGGATGCCATGTGCGGCGGCGGCTGGGGCCCCATCGTCGCCTCCAACCTCATCATCCGTGGCAATGACACGCGCATCACCGTTGGCAGCGTGAATGCCGTGGAGTTCTTCGTCACGCTCGCTGCTTCCATCACCTTTTTCCTCACCATCGGCCTCACGCACTGGAACATCATCCTTGCGCTCGCCATCGGCGGTGTCATCGCTGCGCCCCTCGCTGCCTGGGCCGCGAAACACATCCCGCACAAGCCTTTCATGGTGCTCGTCGGTCTGCTGATCGTCGTCATCAACTCCCTCCGCATTTTCAAGATCCTTTAATTCAACCCGTCTCATGTCCGCGATCACCCATCTCCAATTCCTCGAATCCGAGGCCATCTACATCCTGCGCGAAACGGCCGCGCAGTTCCAAAAGCCCGCGCTGCTGTTCTCCGGTGGCAAAGACTCCATCGTCATGGCCTGGCTGGCGCGCAAAGCCTTCTACCCTTCCAAGCTGCCCTTCCCGCTGCTCCACGTGGACACCGGTCACAACTTCCCCGAGGCCATGGAATACCGCGACTGGTTCGTGCAGGAGATCGGTGCCACGCTGACGGTCGGCCTCGTGCAGAAATCCATCGACGACGGTCGCGTGCAGGAAGAGAAAGGCCACAACGCCAGCCGCAACAAGCTCCAGACCGTCACGCTGCTTGATACCATCGAAGAAAATCAGTTCGACGCCTGCCTCGGCGGTGGTCGTCGCGATGAAGAAAAAGCCCGCGCCAAGGAGCGCTTCTTCAGCCACCGCGATGAGTTCGGCCAGTGGGACCCCAAGAACCAGCGCCCCGAGCTCTGGAACATCTTCAACGGTCGCAAACACTTCGGCGAGCACTTCCGTGTCTTCCCTCTGAGCAACTGGACCGAGATGGACATCTGGCAGTACATCCGCCAGGAAAACATCCCCCTGCCAAGCCTCTACTTCAGCCACCAGCGCAAGATTATCGAGCGCCACGGCCAGCTTCTCGACGCCAGCACCGGCATCATTCCGCTGCTCGATGAAGAAAAGCCCAAGGTGAAGGAGATGACCATCCGCTTCCGCACCGTGGGAGACGCCACCTGCACCGGCGCCGTGGAATCCACCGCCAGCACGATTGATGAAATCGTCGCCGAAGTCGCCGCCGCCCGCCAGACCGAGCGCGGCACGCGTGCTGACGACAAGCGCAGCGAAACCGCCATGGAAGACCGCAAGAAGGAAGGATACTTCTGATGAAAAGATTGGCCGAAGCTCTCTCCTACTCGGTGGCTTATCTCGCTTCCGTCCGTCGCAACGATGAAGACGCGGCAGATGAAGACAGCGAAACACTGGACTTCATGACCGCGATCGTGCGCGAAGCCACACCCGCTGAGATCGAAGCCATTCGAACAGCGTCAGAATCTGCCATCGCAACCCTTCTTCAAGACTCGGAACCCGACCACGAATTCATTCAAGGTTACCGCGACTGCATCGAAAACTTCTGCAACCAGACCGCATAGTCCCTCTCACTCCGCCTTTTATCATGGACGTTCTCGTTAACCCTACTGAATCCTCTCTTCTTCGTTTCACCACTGCCGGCAGTGTGGACGACGGCAAAAGCACGCTCATCGGCCGCTTGCTGTATGATTCCAAATCGATCTTCGAAGACCAGCTTCTCGCTGTCGAAGAATCCTCCAAGCGTCGTGGCGATGCGCATGTGAATCTCGCCTTGCTCACCGACGGCCTGCGCGCCGAGCGCGAGCAGGGCATCACGATTGACGTGGCCTACCGCTACTTCGCCACGCCGAAGCGCAAGTTCATCATCGCGGATACGCCGGGGCACATTCAGTACACGCGCAACATGGTCACCGGTGCCTCCACCGCAGACCTCGCCATCATCCTGATCGACGCCCGTCTCGGTGTCATCGAACAGACCATGCGCCACACCTATCTCGCCTCGCTGCTGCGCATCGGCCACATCGTGCTCGCCGTGAACAAGATGGACCTCGTGGATTTCGATGAGGCCGTTTATAACAAGATCGTCGCTGACTTCCAGGCTTTCGCCAAAGGCCTCGAGAATCTGCCCAAGGTCACGCCCATCCCGATGAGCGCGCTCAATGGCGACAACGTGGTCGATAAGTCCGAGAACACCCCGTGGTACACCGGCCCCTCTCTCCTGCAGCATCTCGAAACCGCGCAGGTGCATACGGAAACCGCCGCCGATGAAGCACGCTTCCCGGTGCAGTGGGTCATCCGCCCCATCTCGGATCGCGAAGACGCCAAGCTCGGCAATCTGCATGACTACCGTGGTTTCGCCGGCCGCATGGCCAGCGGCACCTTCAAGGTGGGCGATGACGTGCTCGTCTATCCCTCCGAGATGAAGACCAAGATCACGGGGATTCACACCTTTGAAGGCCCGCAGCAGGAGGCCATCCCGCAGCTCAGCTACAGCATCACCGTCGCTGATGAAATCGACACCAGCCGTGGCGGCATGATCGTGAAGGCCGGCGAGCCCACGCAGACCAGCCATGAGTTTGACGCCATGATCTGCTGGTTTGCCGACAAGAAAACGCTCAAGCCACGCAGCCGCTTCCACCTGCGCCACACCACGAATGATGTGCGCGCCGTCGTCACCGACGTGCTCTACAAGGTGAACATCAGCACGCTGGAAAAAACCACCGCGAGCAAGGAGTTCTCTCTCAACGACATCGGCTGCATCCGCATCCGCTGCGCGTCCCCGATCTTCTTCGACCCCTACTCCAAGAACCGCACCACCGGCAGCTTCGTCCTCGTCGATGAACAGACGAACAACACCGTGGCCGCCGGCATGATCACCAAGTCCCTCGTGGATGCAGGTGACGAAGATGCGGAAGTCGCGATCTGATTTTCCTGAACGAACATTTTGCCGCAGCACACCACGCCTGCCCCCGGCAAGCTCAGCCTCGTCCATGCCGCCAAGGTGCCGCTGGCGGATTGCGGGGTTTAATGAAGGGGGCGCGGACACTCCTCTCAGCGTCCTCTTTGGCAGGAATTGATCCATTGCATCGCAGAGGGGAGGCGATAGATTCCAGCCATGTCACAGTCGATTCACCTTGATCTCGAATTGCCCGACGATCTGGCGCGGTTCAAACTGCCCGAAGGCGTGAACGAGCGACTGACCTTGTTGCTGGACAAGCAGGATTCGGGTCAGGCACTTACCGATCAGGAGAGACGAGAAGCTGAAGGCTTGGTGGACCTGGCGGACACGCTCACCTATCTGGGCCTCAAGGCCAGGGCGGCTGCATGAGCATTCCGAGTTCGTTGCGCTGGCAGGTCATCGAACGAGCGATGAATCGCTGCGAGTACTGCGGCTTGTCTCAGGAAGGACAGGAGGCCGTATTTCATGTCGATCATGTTTACCCGCAGAGCTTGGGTGGGCCGACTGAATCTGAAAATTTGGCTCTTGCCTGTGTTTCTTGTTCTCTGCGCAAAGCTGCGCGGGTGGGCGCTGCGGATCCAACCACAGGTTCCTCGGCTCCATTGTTTCATCCCCGCCGAGATGTGTGGAACCTGCATTTTCGTTGGAATGCATCTGAACTCGTCGGGATCACTCCCACAGGCCGGGCTACGGTATCAGCGCTCGCGATGAATCGTCCGATTGCGATAAGTATTCGTCGTGAAGAATCATTGCGTGGCCGTCATCCGCCGCCGCGACATCTGTAAGAGCATCCTGGCTCGTCCTCGTCGATGAACAGACGAACAACACCGTCGCTGCCGGCATGATCACCAAGTCCCTCGTGGATGCAGGTGACGAAGATGCGGAAGTGGCCATCTGATTTTCCTGAACGAAAATTTTGCCGCAGCACACCACGCCTGCCCCCCGCAAGCTCAGCCTCGTCCATGCCGCCAAGGTGCCGCTGGCGGATTGCGGGGGTGAAGTCTCAAAAGTGGAGCCGGCCTGAAGGTCTATTTTTTAGCAGCGTCTTCGGCAAAAGCGGAGATAAAGCATCGCTTCATCAAGCGGTCTCCGACCAGGATCTCCATGGGCTTGCCGTGGTCCATTTTTTGGCCACCCTTGAGCGTCCAGCCGCCCGTGCTGTTCGAGATGAACTGGTATTTCCAAAACAGGTCGGGAGTTTTTTCATCGGCCATTTTCAGGGATGCCTCCCATTGACCGTCTGCACCAGGCAGGACTTCCATGTCGCTGACCTTGTTCGACTGTACAAACTCCTCCACGGTGTCCACGCTGGGTGCCTTCCATGCTCTGAGGTATTTCTCCGAAGCGTTCCAATGAATGGTGGGCACGCGTTTGGCAAATTCGGTGAAGCCTTGATAGGCGGCGGCCTGCTTGGGATCGGAATAGACCGGGGCGGGTTTCGGAGCCGGCTTGGGAGTCAAATCTGGCAGGCAAAGGGTTTCGAATGAGATGCGGGTGGCCTTCACCGGATGGTCTGCGCCGAGCAGCACGCCGATGACCAGACCGGTGGATTGTTGAAGAATGGGCGACCCGCTCGCTCCGGCCGCCATGATGGGAGTCTTCATCCTGACCTCCATTTCTGTCGGGCCGGCGATGGAATGATATTCACCTGCTAAAGTGAGGAAGTATAATTCCCCTTCATGCGGTTTGCCCGCAGCATCAAACACACACACGGCCTCATGATCCTCCAGCCGAAACTTGGGATGGTACTCCAGGAAGGGGATCGTGCTTTTTTGATCCGCGAGCATCACAGCCTGCACATCCTTCTGCTTGATGACTTTGCCGGAATTCAAGGCCACGGGCTTTTGCTGGCGGTCTTCCAGGTTCCGGGGAGTCTGCCCATTGAATTGATGCAGAGACGTCACTGCGCAAAGGCTTTCATAATACCGGATGATGCATCCAGAACCTGCGCCGCCTTCTCCTTGGAGGAGTTCATACTTGGAGGCACGCTCCATCCCTGGCGGCAGCGCGATTTTGACAGCAGGATTCGCCGAGGACTGTGGCCGGAATTCGGTGACAAGCTTCGCCATCTGCGCCTTTTGCTCGGCAGTCAGCCTGCGCTCGATGCCCGACAGCATGTTCTGAGCTTTCACGTGTCCTGTTTTCGCGGCCAAAGCCAGCCATTTACCGGCCTGGACCGTGTCCAGTTTGACACCATAACCGATCGAGTAGCGGGCTCCGAGGTGGAACTGGGCTTCCGCATAGTTTCTCTCCGCAGCCTGCATTTCCCACTTAACTGCTTCTGCATCATTTGCAGCGACACCCTTGCCGAGAAGATAGCAGCGGCTGAGCTGATACTGCGACTCGGCATTTCCCGCCTTGGCGTTGGTCTCCAGTTCGGGGCTGTAGCTGTTCTGGGAGTAGGCGGAAATCACCATTCCGAACCAAAGCAGCATCCAAATCTTGAAGGGAGACACTCGCATAAAAAAGGGTGTGAAGCTCATAAAGTATAGGTCGGGATTTCGATACGCTATTCGAATCAGTTGCCAAGTCGGCAAATCCTAGCACACCCACTTGTCACTGAGGGGCGTGATCCACCCATCGCCTACAGCGTCTCGATCATCTTCCCGCTCTTCGTGCGGCAAGGAATGCGGAGGTGTTTGAGCCAGACGGGAATCCATTCGTTGAGCAGGAACTTCCGCGCCTCGCCGAGATCGTTGAAGGTGGCGCTGGGCCAGCGGATTTCGCGTTCCTGGAAGTAATACTCCCACTCGCCTTTGCCGTTGCTGATGAAGTAGGAGCCGTCGCGCGAGCCGGGCTGGGTCTTCGTTGGCGGCAGATTCTCGGGCTGCAGGCCCTGCGCGGCGAGGCTCGCTTCGATGTCCGCGCGCGTCAGCGTGAAGACCCGGTTCACCGCCTCCTGGCAGCGCCCCGTGTTGCCCTCTTCATTCGTGTCGCGCCACTCCGGCAGCAGCCCCAGATGCGCCAGCGCCCACGTCGCCACATCCTCCCGGGATTGCAGCACCTTCATCTGCTCGGCGATGGAGAGGGGTTCAGTCGTCTTCATGCACCAAGGTTCCCGGAAACCGTCAGGAATCAAGCCGATGCAAACAGCGATGGATTTTCGCCCCAAATGGCGGACAGTCAGCAGCATGAGTACGGTTGCTCTGACACAATCCTTGTTTTCACTGCCCGTGGCTGAACGTGTGGCTCTGGCCGACAGGCTCTACGCCAGTGTACCCGAAGACTGGCAGAAGGCCGTCGATCAGGCCTGGCTGGAAGAAGCGACAAGACGCTCCGAGGAAATGGACGCAGATCCGAGCATGGAGCTCTCGCATGAGGAGTTCTTGGCCGGGCTCAAGATCAATCGTGATCGCCGATGAGGCTCACCTACCACAGGCAGGTTCAGGCCGAGGCGAATGAAGCCGTGGATTGGTACGAGGAGCAGAGTCCCGGACTGGGAGAAGATTTCTTCGCCAAGCTGAAGATGGCCTTGGGCCAGATTGAAGCCCATCCAGAAGGTTTCAGTTTCTGGCTGTCTTCCTCATCTGTCCGACGGGTGAAACTGCAGCGTTTCCCATACGATGTGCTCTATGAGATCCGACCCGGACAGATTCGCGTTCTCTGCCTCCGGCACGAAAAAAGGCATCCGCGATATGGCAGCGGGAGATCGTGATGCTTCCACGGACTCGGTGAGGTTCTACGCATACCGTCCCGGCCGGTTGGCAGTATCACTGCGCGTCGGCGGCGCGGGCGCGGGGCGATGAATCACCTTCTGCGAAGGCAGCCAGCCTTGATCGCGCCACTTGCGCAGCCCGGCCCGCCAGTCCTTGATCGCATTGGGGCCGTTCATCCATCCGTTTGCCTCCCAGTGGTTGAACATCGAGGCGCCATCGCTGGCTGGCAGGCCGATCTGCATCGCGTAGGCCTCCAGCTCCGCCTGGGTGCCACGGCCTGCGTTGGGCTCTGCGCCACTGGGCGACTCCAGGCCTTTGAGGCTGATGCGCGGGTCCGCTTTGTTCAGCCAGTTCAGCAGCCTCGCACGGCTGAGCCGCTTGTGTTTCAGCTCGCACCAGGCGGCGCATTTCCCCAGTTCTGCGGGGAGGTCGAGGGCTTGATACGCCGGGTTCGTGGCGAGGTGTGCGAGCCATGCCGCGTCATCCACCGGCAGTCCGCGTCGTTTGGGTTTGTGGGTCGCTGCCGGGGGCTGCGCTGCTAGGCAAGGAGCGGCTTCGCCTACGTACGCGGGCGTGCGCCCTTGTGCAGGTGTGGGGGCGTGTGGGTGGGCGGGGGATAGGGGAGTCTGAGGGGAAAGGGGGAGGGAGGGAGAGAGGGGGAGAGGTGTTGTTTTTTCAGACGATTCAGACGCGTCCAGACACTCCAAGACGGGTTCAGACGACTTCAAGACGTTTTCAGACGCGCGTTGACGCTCGGATTGATAGTAGCGGCGGTTCCTTTCGGCACGCCTGCTGGCCTTGGATGGCTCCGCATCCACGATCACGCCCCCTTCGGGAGTAAGTTCAAATCGCCTGCCCGAGGCGAGCAGCGCGGCAATCATTTCTGGTAGGATTACCATGGATATATTATGGTATGATTCGGTATTTTATCAAGATGTTTTGGCCTGCTTTGCGGTCTCAGACCGCGTTTCCTCCCAGGCCTTGGAGCGCGGACTTGAGTCCGCAGCAGGTCGTCCGCATGAGACGTGTGTTGATGCGCGTTGAATGCTGCAGGCACGATGATGCTCGGCTTGGATGAGGCCGAAGGGGAGCTGGGCTTGGATGAGGCCGAAGGGGAGCTGCGGAGTGACATGTGTTTGCGGAGTGCTGCGGACTCAAGTCCGCGCTCCACCACCGTCCCTCTCAGCCGGGTTCAGCTCCCGTAAACATGAACCTTTTGCAGGTGCCTTTCCAGAAGCTCCGGATAGCCGGTCGAAGCGCGGGGATGCGCGCGCTCATGGCAGGGGCGGCAGATCGCCACCAGCTCGAAGAGGAACTCATCGCCCACATGGGCATAGGTCGTGTGGTGGACTTCCGTGGCCCGAGCCTCCAGGCACCCTTCGCAAGTGACCCAGGCCCTTCTCAAAACGCGCTGGCGCACGGACTGCCAGTCCGCAGAGGCCAGATACCGGCGATAGACGGCCCTCCACTCCGCCTTCCGTTTGGCGATGGCCGCTTCCCGGCACTGCCCGTAGGCAGCAAGGCGGCTGCGGAGGCGCCTCTGGTAGAGCTCCTCATCCCACTGCGGGCACCTCTCGCGGTTGGGGATGCTGGAGTGCGGGAGTGAATGGCTGAGCTTCTGGCCGCAGTCAGCACACTGGATGCGGTAGAAAGGCTTGCCGTCCGACTGCAGCGCCACACGAGGCTCCCGCCGCAGATGATCGCAATGCCGCTGCCTGGCAGCCTCCGCGCTGATCTCACGGCTGTCGATTTCCAGGGAGGGAAAGTGCCACTTCCTGCGGATGGATCGTGGCTGGGGGATCGCTTCCATGAGGATGGGCAGGTGTGTTTCCATAGGTGTCTGGAGGCAATGTTAAAACCGGTTTGGATGCCCATGACGACCGGCATCCTTTTCTTCTTCCAAGCGCCGTCCTGAGACGGTCGGCAAGGCAATCGTTTCTGGTATGATTGACTCGGATATAGTATGGTATGATTCGGTATTTGTTCAAGCACTTTTGGCCTGTTTCATGATCTCAGCCCGGCTTCTTTACAGCCCTTGAATGCCCGCACCCGGCAGCCGGATTTCAAGAGTGGTCCCGCTATTCGGCGTGTGAGCAAAAAATCGCAGCAGGAAGCAAATCACCGCAGGCGTTGGCATTCAATCCAGCCTCCCGATGGTTTGTGACCCTGATCCCCAAGCCCGATCACGCGCCAAACGCGGGTTGCACCCGTCAGACGGTGTGGCAGACTCTGGCTGTCATGAACGCATTCTCCAGCCTCGAAAAGATGCTCGATCCTTCCCGTCCGTGCTTCACGGCGGAGACGGCGGCAAACATCGTTCAGATCGAGCCCGACGCCGCCAAAACGGCACGCATGGAAGAACTGGCGGCCAAGGCCAATGAGGGACGGCTGGCCCGCGATGAGGAGTCCGAGTACTGGAGCTACATCTATGCGGGCAAGATGATGTCGATTCTCAAGCTCCAGGCCAGGCTCTTTTTGAAACGTCAGGCAGCCTGAGGCATGGAATCTGCCATTCGAAACGAAGTGCGGCAGCGTGCTGGAAACCGCTGCGAATACTGTCGGCTGCGCCAGCAGGATGAAGAGGAAAGCCCGTTCCATATCGAGCACGTCATTGCGCAGCAGCATGGCGGCACCGACCTGCTGGAAAACCTCGCCCTCGCCTGCTCCTGGTGCAATGCGGTCAAAGGTCCCAACCTTTCCAGCATCGATCCCGACTCAGGTGAACTGACTCGTTTATATCACCCGAGAAAAGACCGCTGGGAAGACCACTTCCGCCGTGAAGGCCCCTACATTCTCGGCCTCACTGCCGTGGGGCGCACAACAGCATGGCTGCTCCGCTTCAACGACACCGACAACCTCGCTCAGCGCCATCTCCTTCTTGAGCTGGGCGAACTGGATTAATCCGCAGGCCAAATGGCTGGAGCGTGAGGGCAGCACGACATGAATGGCAACTTTTTCTGTTTGCCGAAGAGCGCGCTCCTGGGCTGCATACCGAAAGCCCTGTGGGATTTGCAGACTGAGCACCCTATGAGTCTTCTTTCATTTTGAACTTTGCCAAGACTTCTTCACGTATCTTGTGGGCTTCGACATCAAACCGAGTGAGTACAGTAAAATCAGATGTATCTGGCATTGTGGCTGTCAGAGAGCCTGCTTCACCAAGTTGATTCACATAATTCACCTGCCACCAAATAGTTTTCTTCTGATTATCAAGAATCATTTCTTCGAATCCACCTAACGTGTCGCCAGAAGACATCTTCATAACCCAATTAGTTTCAGGTTCCTGTCCGCAATAATGAACTCGCACATTATAAATCGGTGGCCCTTCGTTGGTGAGATGGAATCGCCAAACCGGACTCTGAATACGGGTGTCGCTGGAATCTAGAGACAAGAAAATTTTAAGGAAGGGCATTGCGGCGATGCGCGTCTGAATTTCTTGGAATGCCATCTGCTTGCGCGTGAGTTGATTTTGTTGTTCAAATTGGCTCACTTGATGTCCAAGTTCCTTTACCTGTCCCATGAGATCTTTTCGCTGAAAAACAAGGGCTGCAATCAAGGCGACAAATGCAAGTCCAGAAAACAAGGTATTAGTAACGGCATAGGAATCGCCAAATTGACCCCGTTTTTCGGTGCTATCATATGAAAGCTCTGATAGTTTTGTAACAAGCCACGGGCTAGCTAACCAGAACAAGATTACCACTCCGAGTATGGTGAGCAATATCAGCATCTCAAGCCCGCTGAATGACGCTGATTTTTGACGGTTCTCGTTACGATCGTGACTCATTACTTTAATGTGATCTATGACAACTAATAAAAAACCGGCTTTCATCTGCTGAAAGCCGGTTTGGAGTCTCAACATTCAAGGCTCCCCTACTGACACGCCTCACACGTCCCGCCGTTCCGCATGGCCTCAATGGAGCAGGCCATGACTTCTTCGGCGGTGTATTGCTTCGCAGCGGCTGCTGCAGCAGCCACGCCGGCGTGGTGGGTGCCGACGATGCCGCGCTTCTCCTTCTCGACTTCGCTGGTGGCTTTTTCGATGTTGGAGGCGCTGCGGGTGCGGAGGTAGTAGGTCGTTTTGAGGCCCTTGCGCCAGGCGGCGCGGTACATGTGGGAGAGGGTCTGCATGGCGCTCTCGCCGCAGAAGAGGTTCACGCTCTGGGACTGGTCGATCCACTTCTGACGGCGCGCGGCGGCGTCGAGCAGCCAGGCCCAGTCGATGCCGAAGGCGGTGGCGTACTTGCGCTTCAGGTCCATGGGGACTTCCTCGATGCTTTCGAGCTCGCCGTCGGTGTACTTGATCTTGGCCTGGATCTCGGCGTTCCAGAGGCCGCGCTTCTTGAGGTCCTTCACGAGGTAAGGATTGAGCACCATGAAGTCGCCGGAGAGGTTGCTCTTGGTGTAGAAGTTCGTGAACAGCGGCTCGATGCAGGGGCTGGAGCCCATGATGTTGGAGATGGTGGCGGTCGGCGCGATGGCGAGGACGTTGCTGTTGCGCATGCCGTTCTTGGCGATCTTCGCACGCAGGCCGGACCAGTCCATCTTGCCGCCACGGGGAACGTCGATGTCGAGGCCGCGCTCTTTGGCGAGGAGATCCACGGTGTCCTGCGGAAGCAGACCACGGTCCCACTTGCTGCCTTTGTAGGTGGAATAGGGGCCCTTCTCAGCGGCGATGTCGCTGCTGGCTTCATAGGCGTAGTAGGCCACGGCTTCCATGAACTCGTCGTTGAACTCCACGGCTTCCTTGGAGGCGAAAGGCAGGCCCTTGCGGTAGAGCGCGTAGCCCAGGCCCATGACGCCGAGACCGATGGGGCGATGACGGCTGTTGGCGGTCTTCGCGGATTCGGTGGGGTAGTAGTTGATGTCGATGACGTTGTCGAGCATGCGCACCGCGACGCGGATGGTCTCGCGCAGCTTGGAGTGGTCGATGTTGCCGTTGTCGTCGAGGTGGTTGTCGATGAGGACGGAGCCGAGGTTGCACACGGCGGTTTCTTCAAAGCTCGTGTTCAGCGTGATCTCGGTGCAGAGATTGGAGCTGTGGATGACGCCCACGTGGTCCTGCGGGCTGCGCACGTTGCAAGGGTCCTTGAAGGTGATCCAGGGGTGGCCGGTTTCGAAGATGGACTTGAGCATCTTCTTCCACAGGTCCAGCGCTTCCATGGTGCGGCCAAAGATCAGGCCCTTGGCGGCCATCTCTTCGTACTCGATGTAGCGTTTTTCAAAGGCGCTGCCGTAGAGCTCGTGGAGATCAGGAGTTTCATTGGCGCGGAAGAGCGTCCACTGCTGGCGGTTCTCCATGCGCTTCATGAAGAGGTCGGGCACCCAGTTGGCGGTGTTCAGGTCATGCGTGCGGCGGCGTTCGTCGCCGGTGTTCACACGGAGCTGCAGGAAGTCTTCGATGTCGTTGTGCCAGACTTCGAGGTAGGCGCAGCCGGAGCCGCGGCGCTTGCCACCCTGGTTCACCGCGATGAGCTGGTCGTTGTGCAGCTTGAGGAAGGGGATGACGCCCTGGCTTTCGCCATTGGTGCCCTTGATGTAGCCGCCGGTGCCGCGCACGGCGGTCCAGGAGCCGCCGAGGCCGCCCGCCCACTTGGAAAGGTAGGCGTTGTCCGCGATGCCGCGCTGCATGATGGACTCGATGCTGTCGTCCACCTTGTAGAGGTAGCAGGAGGAGAGCTGGCTGTGCATCGTGCCGCTGTTGAAAAGCGTCGGTGTGCTGGAGCAGAAACGGCGGCCTTTGTACAGGCGGTACAGCGCGATGATCTTGTCCTCGGCGTTTTCCTTTTCCTGCACGCAGAGGCCCATGGCCACGCGCATCCAGAAGAGCTGCGGGGTTTCCAGGCGCTTGGAGGGCTTGGTCTTTTTATCGACGATCAGGTAGCGGTCATACAGCGTCTGGATGCCGAGGAAGTCGAAGTCCATGTCGGCGGCGGGATCCAGCGCGTCGGCGATCTTGTCGAGGTCGTACTTGAGGAGCTGCGGGTGCAGGCGCTCGATCTCGATGCCACGGGCGAGGTTCTTGCGGAAGCCACGGCGGTGGAAGGTTGGCAGCTGCTCGATGCCGTGATCCACGATGCTCCAGCCGAGCACTTCTTCATAGATGTAGGTGAGGAGCATGCGGCCGGCGAACTTCGCGAAGTCGGCGTCCTTTTCCATCAAGGTGCGCGCATTGAGGATGATGGTGGTCTTCAGCGCTTCGACGGTGATCTCGCTGAAAATGGAGCGGCGCAGCTCCATTTCGATCTCGGCGCGGCTGATGCAGAGATCGAGGCCCAGGCTGGCGAAGTCGATGCGGCGCTTCAGATCCTGGCCGTCCCAGAGGAAGGTTTCCGTGGGGGACACACGCACGAGGATGAGCGTCTGCTGCTGGTCGGACTCGGCCTCGTCCGCGATGGCGGCGGCCGTTTCCTCCCCAACGCGCATGGTGGAGCGCAACGCACGGTACTGGATGTAGGCGCGGGCCACTTTGAAGAAGCCCTGCTTCATGAGCTCTTCTTCCACGAGGTTCTGCACGTCTTCGATGTGCATGAACTGCTTGCCGTCACTGATGATGGCGCGGCTGACGGCCTCGGCCACCTGCACGGCGGGGGATGAATCCATCTCCATGGAGAGGAAGGCCTTGCGCACGGCGATCTCGATCTTGTTGTGGTTCCAGGGGACGAGCTGGCCGTTGCGGCGGATGACTTTGGTGGTGACCATGATGGGTTGGAGAGAGCCTGCGTCGTTGGCGTCGGAATTGGCGAGCGTTCCGGTGCGTTTGCGGCGCTCGGCCAGGCTGCGGGCCACATCGTGGGCATTGTGGCGTACCAGCGCCTGCTCAATGACCTGGTAGATCTCCTTGGTGCTCAGCATGGGCGCCTCCGTACCGTTGTCCGCCGTGCGCTGGGCCACCTCCTCGGCCACCGCACGTGAAATGGCCTGCACCAGCTGGCGGTTCGAGTCATTGAAGATTTCGCTCTGGCGTTCCCGCGCCAGGAGCAGGTCCGTGATCGCGTTGCCCACCGTGTCCGCGATCTCACCGACGTCGAAATCACGCTCGCTGCTGCCGATGCGGACCTTGGGAGCGGTCATCGGAATGCCGACCACCCCTGCGGTCAGCGCACTCCACTCGAACTGGGGTTTTTCGTGTTTCGGAGTGTTGTGAGCGACGTTTTTAAGCGCCTTGTCTTCTTTGAGCAGGTCGTGGGCGTGGGTCATGGCGGGAGGTCCAAGTTTAAGGTTAACGGGAGCAGGTGATGAACGGAAATGAACAAACGGCGGCGATGGAAATTCCGCTGGAGAAGCTCCAGCGAAAAGTCGGCCAGCAGTGAGGAATTAAAGGTCTTGGGAAATTAAAGGTCGTCGTCGGAGCAGGCGGCGAGGGCGGAGGACTTCTGGTAGTCGGTCACCTTGCCTTCGAAGAAATTTTGCTCCTTTTTGATGTCCATCAGCTCCGCCAGCCATGGCAGCGGATTGGTGATGCCCGGGTTCAGCGCCGGGAGACCGCAGCCGTCCAGACGACGGTCGGCGATGTAGTCGGTGTAGCGCTCAAATTCTTCGGCGCTCAGGCCCACGGCATTCACCGGCAGGCAGTCACGGATGAATTCCTTCTCCAGCGCCACGCCTTCGCGCATGATGTTGAGCAGCTCCTCACGGAAGTCAGCGGTCCAGATGTCGGGATTTTCCTCGATGAGGTCCATGAACAGATTGCGGAAGACTTCGATGTGGTTCGACTCATCGCGCAGCGTGTAGCGGAACATCTGGCCGATGCCGGGGAACTTGTTCTGGCGGTACAGGCTCAGGATCATGCCAAAGAGGCCGTAGAACTGCGTGCCCTCCATGCACTGGCCGAAGACGAAGATGTTCTTGGCCAGCAGCTGCTTGTTCTCCAGCTTGGTCAGGTCCAGATCGCGGCGCAGGTTGTTGGAGTGCCTGGTGACGAATTCGTTCTTCTTCACGATCGTCGGGATCTGCTCAAACATTGCCTCGCACTCATGGGGGTTGATGCCCAGGGAGGAAATCATGTACAGCAGGGAATCCGCATGGATGTTCTCTTCATGCGCATGGCGGCCCAGGACGAGCTTCAGTTCGGGGGCGGTCACCAGTTCGCGCACCACATGCTGCACATTGTCACCCACGATGCCTTCAGCGGCGCTGAAGTAGCCGATGCCCATCATGATGATCCAGCGCTCGTTCTGGGAGACGTCGTTGGAGCGCCATTGTTCCACATCCTTCTGCATCTGAATGTCTTCCGGCTCCCAGTGGTTGGCCTTCATGATCCGGTAGAGGTCATAGGCCCACTGATATTTCAGCGGGAGAAGGTTGAAGGTCATGCTCTTGCGACCATTGATCACCATCTTCGCCGCGAAGGCAGCCTCGGCTTTGTCTTGATCGAGGGGGAATTCGCGATTGCCGATCTTGTAGGTCTTTTCCATGACGATTTCGTTGCAGAGTGAAGGATGTTTATTAGAATTTTATCGAAAATGACAAATTATCCGACGTGCGTCATAAATACTAGATTGGACGCGCACCGAGGAGGATCATGCACAAGATATAGTGTTTTGGCGAGATTTTTTTCCCATCCATTGTGCCGAAACGCGTTTCACACCGGAGATTCAAGGGTTCCACGCCGTAAAAATTTTCCACGCGTTAAAATGCCGCCCATGAAGAGCGAAGTTGAGAATCTTTGCAGCCTTGCCTGCGCGGGGCGAAAATCAGGGGGGACCCAAAAAATACCTATAATTCGATAATGACAGGGCACCGGAAGCGGCTCTTAACACTTAAACTGCTCATTTTGAACCCATGAAATTCCAACACATCGCCTGCTACATGCTTGTCGCGGCCCTCTTGAGCTCCTGTTCGGTCGTCGTTCCACCGGGGACTCCGCCCGGGGTCACGGTGGATTTGGTGCCAAACGGCCGCTATGCGCGTCGGAAGTATCGGCCCATGCGGCCTACCTACATCACCATCCATGCCACGGAGAATTATGCACGGGGTGCCGGAGCCTATGCCCATGCCCAGATGCTCAAAACCGGCTCGATCAAAGGCCGGCACAACGCGATCGGCTACATCGGCTGGCATTTCACCGTGGATGACCACTCCATCTATCAGAGCATGCCCACCAACGAGCGCGGCGAACACGCCGACTACGACGGCCCCGGCAACCGCAGCTCCATCGGCATCGAAATGTGCGAAAACCGTGGCAATGACCGCGCCCGCACGCTGGACAAAACCGCGCGCCTGACCGCCTGGCTCATGAAACAGCATGGCATCCCGCTGGATCACGTGGTCCCGCACCAGCACTGGCTCATGGTCCGCCATGATGATCACCGCAATCTGGGCCACAAAAACTGCCCGCACTTCCTGATGGACCGTGGCCGCCCCGGCGCCAAGTGGCAGGCCTTCCTCAGGCGGATCGCGGCCTATCGGCGTTCGATGTGAAAAATTAAAACACCTTGCCACTTCAGCCTCCCCACGCTGGAGTCAGGCGCATGGCTCAAAATCTCGACGCACTTCGTCTGGCACTCCAGCATTCTCCCGACAACGCGCCTCTGCTGATGCTCTTTGCGGACGCCTGCCTGGATGATGGCCTGCTGGATGAGGCCGAGCAGAGCTTTCAGCGCGTGCTGAAGGAAGACCCTGCCCACGCAGACGCACGTCTGGGCCTCGCCCATGTCGCTTTGCTTCAAGGCAAGACCTCTCAGGCGGCCGTGCGCGCCGAGCAGATCGTGTCAGACACACCCGCCTGCGCCGCCGCCTACCTGCTGCTCGCGCGCATTCACATCACGGAAGGCGATCTGCCAAAGGCGAAGGCCATGTATGACAAGGGGATCTCCCTGAACCGCTCCCTGGCAGATCCCGGCATCGAAAAAGATCTGCACGGCATCAAGCCCTCCGGGGAGGACGCCTCCGGCCGCAAGCGCGCTGGCCTGACCTCCAGCGGTGCTCTCATCGAATCGGTGCAGGAGGACAAAGACGATGATGAAGGCCATCCGCGTGGCGGTGCCGCCTTCGATCTGGGGCTGGCGGATTTCGGCAAACCGCAGCTCGATTTCTCCAGTGTCGGCGGCATGGAGGCGCTGAAGGAGGAGATCCGCATGAAGATCATCTACCCGCTCCAGCACGCGGAGCTGTTCAAAGCCTACGACAAAAAAGTCGGCGGCGGCGTCCTGCTCTACGGCCCGCCCGGCGTGGGCAAGACCCTCATCAGCAAGGCCACCGCCGGCGAGATCAAGGCCAACTTCATCGCCCTCGGGCTGCATCAGATTCTCGACATGTGGATCGGCGGCTCCGAAAAAAACATGCACGAGGTCTTTGAACTCGCCCGCCAGAACGCGCCCAGCATCCTGTTCTTTGATGAAGTGGATGCGCTCGCCGCCGACCGCCGCGATCTGCGCCAGAGCGCCGGACGCAATCTCATCAACGCCTTCCTCTCTGAGATGGACGGCGCGGAGTCGAGCAACGACGGCGTGCTCATCATCGGCGCCACGAATGCGCCCTGGCACATTGATCCCGCGTTCCGCCGCCCGGGCCGCTTTGATCGTACCTTGTTTGTGCCGCCGCCGGATGAAGCGGGACGCGCCGCCATCATCGAAGTCATGGCGCAGAAGAAGCCGATCGGTGAGCTTGATCCACGCGCCCTCGCCAAAAAAACCGAAGGCTTCTCCGGCGCAGATCTCAAGGCGGTCTTTGATCTCGCCACGGAAGACGTGATGAACGAAGTCATGCGAAGCGGCAAGGTGATCCCGCTGACGACGAAAGATCTCATCAAGGCCGCAGGCCGCCATAAGGCGACCACGAAGGCGTGGTTCGAAAGCGCGAAAAATTACGCCATGTATTCCAATCAAAGCGGCTTCTACGATGACGTGCTGAAGCACCTCGGCCTGATGAAGCGCTGAACCACCTGGCGCATGTCTGACGATTTCCATCCCTCCCCCGATGCGGCCTTCGCCCGCGGCCGTCTGCTGCAAAGCCAGCACCGCACGCAGGACGCCATTGCGTGCTACAAGCAGGCCCTTGAGCTCGATGCGCATCACACCCTCAGCTACATCATGCTCGCGCTGTGCTGGATGCAGGAGGACGACACCGCGCCACAGTCGACCGATGCGGCCCAGCGCGCTGTGGCGCTCGAACCCGAAAATCCCTTCGCCCGCAGCGTCCTGGCGCTCGCTTTGAATGCGAATGCCAGAGACGGCCAGAACGCCGCGATCAAAGCGGCGCTGCAGCAGGCCGAGGACGCGGTGAATCTCGATCCCGACAGCGATTTCAGCCACGCCGTGCTCTCGCGCCTGCACCTGCGCCTGCGGGATTACCCGAAAGCGGAGGCCTCCGCACGTGCCGCGCTCTCGCTCGACACGGAAAACACCATGGCCGCCGAGGTGCTCTCCGCCGCGCTGCTGCTGCAGAAGAAGGACGGCGACAACCAGGATCTCATCAAATACCAGCTGGAGCGCAACGCCGAAGACGACAGCGCCCACACCAGCGCCGGATGGATGGCCGTGATGAAGGGGGATCACAAAAAAGCCAACGAGCACTTTCTTGAAGCGCTGCGGCTGAACCCCATGAACGAAAACGCAAGACTGGGCCTCATCGAGTCCTTTCGTGCACGGTCATGGCCCTACCGTCTGCAGCTGAAGTTTGCCCACTTCATGAACCAGTTCACGGAAGGCCGGCAGACCGCCATCATGCTCGGTGGATTCATCTGCTACAAGGTCCTCAGCAGCTATCTCAAGACCGTCTCGCCCATCCTCGGCGCGGTCGTCGTTGGCGCCTGGCTGATGCTCGTGCTGTGGGCGCATCTGGCGCGCGGCTTCAGCTCGGCCTTCATTGTGATGGACCGCTTTGCACGGCAGGCGCTGCGCCCGCGCGAGTACTGGGAGGGCGTGGTGGTGGGCGGTCTGATCTTCGCCTCCATCTCCAGCCTCGTGCTCGGCTTTGCCTGGCATCTCGGCGTCGAAGGAAGCTTTGCCGCCTTGGTGTGCATCTTCGCCGCCGTGGTGAACGCCGCCGCCTTCACCAATGACCACTGGATCGGCCGCCATGTCTATGGTGTGGCCGCCGCTCTGGCCGGTGTGGGCGCTCTCTACGCCACCCTGGATGTCTTTGCCGATCTGCACCTGCCCTTTGCCGGAGAATTCGGTTCCCTGGCCCTCCTCCTCGGCGTCGCCGCCACCTGGCTGCGCGGATTCGGGGTGGGGTATCGGTGAGCAGCGAGATTGTGCCAGCATGGGATGGCTGGTTGTTAGACACTTCCGACGCGGTATTTTAAGGCGTGAACGCCCGAGATCTACTCCAGCAAGTCAAAGCCCTGCTTCCTGACGAGCAGCGACGCTTCATGGATGCGCTGATGGATTTTGACATGGGCTCCCAGACCTCGTCCACTCGCATGCAAGTCCCGGACTTCCCGGCTTACTGGCAACGTTTGCACTCGCTCGGCAAGCCTGCATGGACCGTGGAAGAGACCGCGGGTTTGGACCGGTGGATTGCGGGTGAAGAGGATGTGGCATGATTCCGTGCTCTCAATATGGTGACAAGATGCCTTGGGTATGAGGCCTCTGCGGCCACAGGCCGTTTTGTCGACTGATCCTGGAAGGATCATGGAAGGTAGCCGGTGGTGAAGCGAGGCTTGGCGAGCGAGAACCACCGGATCACCGCAAACCATACGCTCAGGATCAAGGCCGCATGCCGAAGGTATGCGAGAAGCCTTCATTTTCCCAGCGTTCACGAGGGATTCGCGAATGGTTCTCGCATACCTTCGGCATGCGGCCTTAGGCAGGGAGGTGATCGCGGGCGTGATCCGGTGGTTTCGCTGCACCGCTGCGCGGTTTCGCTCCACCACCGGCTAATTTCCACCCTCCCTCCGGGAGGCCCAAGCAAAGGCTGCCTGTGTGCAAAGCGTAAGATTTACGAAGAAGTTCGTCACTCTACTATGCGAGTCGCAATCTAAGGTGGGAGAGCTCACTTCTTCATCAGATACGCAAAGAAGTCCTTCAAATCCGCGTCGCTCATGCCGGTGGTCAGGCCTTCGGGCATGAGGGAAATCGGCGAGGCGGTCATGGATTCGATGTCGGTTTGTTTGAGGGCCGTTTTGTTGTTGGCCATGTCTTTGATGACGATGCCTTTGGCGTCCTGCGCATCCATGAGGCCGGTGAGGATCTGGCCGCCTTTCGTTTTCACGATGTAGGCGCCGAAGCCTTCGCGGATTTCCATGCTGGGCATGAAGAGGTTGTCGAGCCAGAAGTCGGCGTTGCTGCGGTCGTAGCCGGTGAGTTCGGGGCCGATCTGGCCGCCTTCGCCAAAGAGCTTGTGGCAGATGGCGCAGCGGCCCATGAACTGGATCTTGCCCTTCTCGGCATCCCCCAGACCGGTCTTGAGCACGGCCTTGATGCGTTCGGCTTCTTTCTTTTTCTCCGGCGTGGGGCCGGTGGCCAGCAGGCCTTTCCAATGCTTGTCGATCGCGGCGTCGATCTCAGGATCTTTGAAGAGGCTGAGCTGGCGCACGATGTCCACGGTGAACTGCTTGGCAGGGATCTTCCATTCGTTCACGAAGCTCACCAGAATTTGAGCCCACTCCTTGCGTCCGGCCATCACACGCAGTGCATCTTCACGCAGCGCCTTGTCTCCGGCGATTTGCGCCTCCCAGCCCAGCAGCAGGGCCTCGGGGATGCGTTTGTCATCAAACTTGGCCGCTGCCTGGAGAATGCCGCGCTTGAGGCCCGGCGGGTTGGCGGCTTTCAAGATATTCACCATCGGCATCACCGCCTCCTGCTTGCCGAGTTCGGCCAGCGTTTTCGCGATGGCGATGCGGGCGGTGCTGCTGGCTGTTTTGTCGGACAGCAGCGCCTGCGCCTTCTTGAGAGCATCCGCATTGCCGCTGCGCAGCGCCAGCGTGAGATCACCGCCGCTCTGCTTCGCCATGTAGTCATTGAGCGCCTTCGTGAGTGACTCCGGCAGCTTCGGCATCTCCGCGCCTTCGAAGGCGGAGGCAATGCCGGCGATGAACTTGCCACTCAGCGCCTCGTCATTCGTCAGCGCCAGCAGGTCCGCGCAGGACTGCAGGTTCTCTTCGCCACCGGCCAGCGCATAGCGTTTCGCCAGCTTCTCGGCGAGGTGCTCGCGGAAAAGCGTGGTCTTGAGGAAATCGGGGTTTGATTTGAGGAAAGCGAACACAGTAGCGCGTTCTTTCTCCGCTTTGGACTCCAGCGCCCACCAGGCAAGGAGCGGAAGATGGCCGCTTTCGTCTTCGACGTCGGCACTCTTTAGCAGCATGAGACCAATGTTGCCCGGCAGTCTTTTCGCTGAGGCCAGCAATTGAGCGCGGACTTCCAACTCGGGGCTTTTCTGCAACTCGTAGAGCGCGCCAAGGTTATTCCATGAGATGCCACGTTCTCCAACCATCTTTGCTGCCCATCGACGGACATAAGGGTCCTTATGAAAAGCGGCTCCACTGACGTAAAGATTGACCTTCTCATAATACCCTGACGCGTCGGTTTCCATATCGACCGGACCTAGCATATCCAAAGCCCACAAAGCCTCCAGCGCGTGAGGATTGTTTGCCTTTACTTCCAGCATCTCTCTCAGCGGTTTATCCAGTTCCTTCAAACCGCGCCACCCGATCTCCAGCACCGCCTGCTTCCGGAACCACTCGTTCGGGTGGCTCAAATAACCAAGCAGCTCATCCCCGCCCGCCTTGCTCAGATCAAAGGGTTTCAGCTTCGGCGCACCTGCGGCAGGCCGCACGCGATAGATACGACCGCTCGTCTTGTGCCAGTCGTCGATGGGGCTCACGTGGCTCAGGCGCGTGTCATACCAGTCGGCCATGTAGAAGCCGCCATCCGGGCCCACGCCAGCCCACACCGGGCGGAACCAGCGGTCCGGCGTGCTGAGGAGGTTTTCCTCGTCCTTCGTGCGGAAAGTGGAGCCGTCCGGGAGGCGCTCGCTCACATACACCAGGTTGTGCAGCGCATTCGGCGCGATGATCTTACCCTCATACGCGCTGCCCAGCAGGCCGCCCTCATACACAGTGAAGGCTTGCGGGAAGCGCTTGTTGTCGCCCTCATGGCGCATGTGCTCAAACCAGCCAAAGGCATACGGATTGGTCAGCGGGCCGTGCTTGCCCCAGCCTTTGATGCCGTAGCTGCCCTGCTCGTAGTGCATGCCGCGCGTGGCACCGTTCGTGCCGGAGAAGAGGCGGCCCTTGCTGTCGAAGTCCAGGCTGAAGGTGTTGCCGCCGCCTTCGGCGTAGATTTCAAAGGTCTTCTTCTTCGGATGATAACGCCAGATGCACTGGCCCTCCCACTTCACATTCTTGGTGTTGGCGCTGCTGACGTTGCCGGTGGTGGTGCTGCCATTGGCGCCGTAGAGCCAGCCGTCCATGCCCCATTGCAGATTCGTGGCGACGCTGTGCGTGTCTTCCAGGCCAAAGCCGCTGAGCTCCACCTCGGGTGTGTCGCTGTCGGGCTTCGCGTCAAAGTCCGCGTCAGGGTAGCTCAGCAGGTAAGGGGGATTCAGCACCCAGATGCGCCCCATGCCATGCAGCGCCGCACTGGCGATGTTCAGGCCGGTGATCACATCCTCGTGCTTGTCGAAAAAGCCGTCGCCATCGGTGTCTTCAAAGACCGTGATCTTGTCCGCACCCTTCTCACCCCGTGGCGGCGGCAGTGGTACTTTGTCAAACTTGGCGCGCAGGTGCTGGTCATAGCTGATGATCTTCAGCCCGGCGGGAAACTGGTACTGGCGATACTGCACCACCCACATGCGGCCTTTGGAATCCCAGCTCGCATACAGCGGCTGCTCCACCACCGGCTCGGCGGCCATGAGGTCGATGGCCACATCGCTGCGAATTTTGAATTTCTTCAGCGCCTCTTCGGGCGGCGTGGGCGGCGTGTCGTCCCGCATCACCCCGCGTCCGGCACGGGTCTCCATGATTTTTTTCACGGCCTCATTGCCCGCCACGGCGTCGGGTTTGACGTTCTGGCCGGCGGCGAGCGCAGAACTGCCGAGCAGGAGGAGAAGGAGGCGCGTTTTCATGGGGTAGAGACTAACAAACGAAGCTGCGGCCGTTTCTTGCCGCCTTGTCACCGGTTCCGGTATTTTCGTGTGACGGAAAAAACTCGAGGCCGGGCCTGATTTCCGCTCCAATTTGAAATGAACAACCCAACTCATTCCCATGGCTGACTCCTACACTGAAGTGACTTCACAAAACTGGTTCAGCCGCATCGGCGAATCGATCAAAGGCATTCTGTTTGGCATCATTGTCATCCCACTGGCGATCATTCTGCTCTGGTGGAATGAAGGCCGTGCCGTCACCACTGCGAACAGCCTGAAGGAAGGCGCTGCCGATATGGTGCATGTGGCTGCGGACAAAGTGGACCCGGCCAATGACAAGAAGCTGGTGCATGTGACGGGAGACGCCAAGGCCGCCGAGCCGGTGGTGGACTCGGATTACGGCGTCAGTCTGCCCGCTTTAAGACTGGTTCGCAGCGAGGAAATCTACCAGTGGGTGGAGAGCCAGAAGAGCGAGACAAAGCAAAAAGTGGGCGGGAGTGAGGAAACCACGACCTCCTACACCTATGACAAAAAATGGGTGGACGAGCCCGTGAAGTCTTCGGAATTCAAGCATGCAGAAGGCCACACCAACGAGGGTGACTTGATCGCCGGAGATGCGAACATCGGTGCCAAGGACGTCACTTTGGGGGCGTTCGACGTGCCGGAAAACTTTGTGAGGCAGATGGGCAGCCCGATCAAGCAGGTGCTCACGGAAGAGGCGCTTGCCACACTGCCTGCTGATCTGAAGCAGAGTGCGAAAATCCAGAACGGGGCCTTCTACTTTGGCGCCAACCCCAAAGAGCCCAAAATCGGCGATGTCCGCGTGTCATTTGAAATCGTCAAGCCCGGCACCTTCAGCATTCTGGCGGCGCAGATCGGGAAAACTTTTGAACCCTACCAGACCAAGGCCGGCGACGCGCTCAGCTTCATCGAGGAAGGCACGGTCAGCGGAGAAACGATGTTTAAACACGCCGCGACTGCGAATTCGATGATCACCTGGCTGGTCCGCTTCCTGGGCTTCCTCGTCATGGCCTTCGGCTTCATGGCCATCATGAAACCGCTCAGCGTGCTGGGCAGCGTTATTCCCTTCATTGGCAACATCATCGGCATGGGCACGGGCCTGATTTCCTTCGCTCTGGCGGGTGCCATCTCCTTCCTGGTGATCGCCATTGCCTGGATCTTTGTCCGTCCGCTATTGGGCATCGCGATGCTCGCACTGGCCATCGGCGCCTTCATCTACACCCGCAAGCTGGCTGCTGCCAGCAAGCCGGCCACTGCTTAAGTAAGAAGGTCTAAATATACTCTAGACTTGATGGTTGTTGCTCCCGTGATCAGGTGTGTCACAGTACCTGACTGATGCGATTTACCAGCAGCACTGCCGCTCCCCTCGTGACTCGTTCCGCGCCACCTTCGCCGCAGGAGCTTTCCGCCATGATGCCCTTCGGGCGTTATTCGGTGCAGGCGCAGGTGGGCATTGGCGGCATGGGAACGGTCTACCGCGGCACGCAGCTCAGCCTCGGCCGGCCGGTGGCCATCAAGGTGCTGCGCGTGAGCGACGGCTATGACTTCGCTTTTGAAGACCGCTTCCGTCGTGAGGCGCGGGCCATGGCCACACTCAGCCATCCGAACATCGTCGCCATCTATGACTATGGTCACATCGGCACCGACTTCCTGTTCTTCGTCATGGAGTTCGTCGATGGCACCGATCTCGGCGAAATCATGCGCACGGGCCGCATGACGCCCGAACTCGCTCTTCAGCTGCTGCCGCAAATCTGCGTCGGACTGGAATACGCGCACTCCAAAGGCATCGTCCATCGCGACATCAAGCCTGCGAACATCATGCTCACCCGCCAGGGGGAGGTCAAAATTACCGACTTCGGGCTCGCCAAGGACGTCATGCGCGCCCCGTCCATGGTCACCGAAACGCACATGGTGATGGGCACGCCGGAATACGCCGCGCCGGAGCAGTTCAACGCGCACCGGGATGTCGATCACCGTGCCGACATCTATGCCTTCGGCGTGCTGATGTATCAGATGCTGACGGGGGCGCTGCCACGCGGCTCCTGGCAGCCGCCTTCCACCCTGCTGCATGGTCTGGATGCCCGCTTTGATGCGGTCATCATTCGTGCGCTGATGACGGATCGTGAGCACCGCTACCAGTCCATGGGTGACATGCGCCGTGTGATCGAGGCGGCTCTGGTGCCGGTGGCGCACACGCCCAGCCGGCCGCTGCCCGTCGCCAAACCCTCCGCCGGACGCATCCTGCTGCTGGAGGACGATCTCATGGTGCGCGATCTGATGCGCCGTGCCTTGGAAAAAGCGTCATTTGAAGTCGTTGAAACCGGAGACGGCAAGGAGACTCTGCACCAGTATCAGGAAGCGATGCAGCAGGGCCGCCCCTATGATCTTGCCATTCTCGATCTCACCATTCCCAACGGCATGTGCGGTCGGGAAACCATGCTCTATCTCCGGCGTCTCGATCCACAGATTCTCGCCATCGTCTCCTCCGGCTACCGGGATGATGCCGTCATGAGGGACTGTGCCGCCTACGGCTTCGCCGCCGCGCTGCCAAAGCCCTACCACGTCGAAGGTCTGCTGCACGTCGTGAACGGCGCCCTCGCCGTGGGCCGCCGCCGCGCACCGCTGCCGGGTGTGGGTTAGGCGGTGTTTGAAAACTGGACCGCGCAGCTCCAGCCTTTCTGGCGGAGCGCGGGCCTCCGAGCCCGCAGCAGGTGGCAAGCACACTGCGTGGGATCATTCACACCAGCTGCTCTTAGCAGAAAAAAGCGCCGCAGCACTCAAGGCGGAGGCTGAAGGGAAAAGGCGGCGCTTTTCATGGGCGCGGAGTGCTGCGGGCTCGGAGGCCCGCGCTCCATTGAGGCGTTTTCAAACACCGCTCACACCACCCTCACCGCCGCCTGCGCATCCATGGCCTGCCACACGCCATGCACCACACGCATGTAGTTCATGCCTTCGCCGAAATCCGGCCTGGGTCGCGGCGCTTTGGCATCACGCACCGCCGCGATGAAATCGCGCTCCACCGTCCAGCTTCGTTGCAGTTCACTTGGAACCGCCACCGACTCCATTTTGCCGCCGCGTTTGCCCAGCTGAAGATCGTCCGTGGCGAAGTCATAGCTCAGCGTGCCTTCGGAGCCGAAGATCCACAGCTTGTCCGTCGGCGCATGCGCGGCCACGCCGCTGAAGAGCATCGTGGCCTCGATGCCGCTGCGGAATTTCGCCATCACGTGGACGAAATCCGGAATATCCACCTCCACGCCCGCACGTTCGGGGATCACCACGTTGCCGCGTGCCTCCACTTCGACGATGTGGCCGAGCCAGTGCTGCAGCACCTCCGTGTAAATGCCCAGCGTGAGGATCTGGATGCCGCTCAGGTCGGACTGCTGCCGCCAGTGCGCGGGCTTCGCTGCATCCAGCCAGGCATCATTGAAGCTGTGCAGCAGCACCTGATGCGGCGTGCCGATGGCCCCTTCCGCGAGCAGTTTCTTCACCAGCTCACCCCCGTGCATGCCCTGCGGTGCCGGGCAGATCGCCGTGACGAGTTCAGGATAGCGCATGGACGCCTCCCACATCTGGTTCGCCTCCGGCACGGAGGCCGCCATGCGTGCCTGCGTGAAGACATGCTTCCCATGCTGCAGCGCGTAGCACGTCATCTCCGCATGCATGTACGGGTGCGTGCCGATCCAGACCACGTCCACCTCGTCACTCGATGCCAGCTCCTCCCAGCGCTTCACCGCCTTCGCCTCCGGGGCAAATTCCCGGCAGAAAGCCTCGGCGCTCTCCAGCGAGCGGTTCGTCACCTGAGTGATCTGGACATTCGGGATCGCCCGCAGGCCGGGCATGTGGCGTGATTTGACGATGCCACCGGCGCCGATGATGCCGATGCGGATGGGTTGCTCAGTTGCGGTCATAGACGTATGGATTGGGCACACCTTGGAGCCAACATTCAAGCCCTGCATGCAAATCCTGCACATCTTCATCTCCCCGGAGCACATCTACGTCGGTCATCACGGCCTGCCACCCGGCACCACGCCGATGATCGAAGTGCCGGAGGCTGAATGTGTGGCTGGAAAAGGCCTGCGGGGTGATCGCTATTTCGGCTGGAAGGAGGACTTCAAAGGGCAGGTCACCTTCTTTGAGCACGAACAATACGAGCGCCTCTGCGAACAGTTCAGCGCCATGGGCGTGCCACCCTCTGTTTTTCGCCGTAACATCATCACCAAAGGCATCGACCTCAACACCCTCATCGGCACCGAGTTTGAAGTGCAGGGCGTCCGTTTTCTCGGCACGCAGGAGGCCGCTCCCTGTCACTGGATGAACCAGGCCTTCGCCGAAGGCGCCGAAGCCGCCCTCAAAGGCCACGGCGGCCTGCGGGCCAAAATTTTGAGCGATGGCATCCTCCGCAAATCATGAACACTCCCTTCGCCGCCGTATTGCTCGCCGGTGGTCGCTCCACCCGGATGAAACAGGACAAAGCCCTGCTCCACTGGCATGGGCAGGATCTGTGGCAGGCGCAGTTGCACAAGCTGCAGTCGATTGGTGCTGCTCGTGTGCTGCTCTCCTGCCGCAGCGAGCAGCCCCTGTTCGTCAGCCCCAGCGATGAAGTGGAAGTCATGCACGATCCCGAAGGCGTCGATGACGGCCCGCTGGGTGCCATCACACGCTGTCTGGAGCAGGTGCAGATGCCGCTGCTCGTCCTCGCCGTGGACATGCCCTGGATGACCGCCGCCTTTTTGCGCGAACAACTGCACAAGCACGAAAGCCCGGACAAAGGCTGGTTCTTCCGTGGCCCGCATGGCGATGAAACCCTCGCCGGCCTCTACGCTCCCTCCATGCTGCCGCTCATGCGCGAGTCGCTTTCAAAGAAAGACTTCAAGCTCCAGCACATCATCGAGACCGCCGTTCATTCCGGCCTGGCCATCACCCACGCTCTCGGGGACGAGCAGATGCCCTTCTTCCGCAATGCGAACACGCCGGGGGATTTGAAGTAGCCTAGGCAGGATAGAGCATTTTAACTTATTTCATAGCCTTACTTCTCGCTCATGGCGATTGCGAAGCCGCCGGGCTTCCCCTCACCCCAGCCCTCTCCCCGAAGAGAAAATTGGTTGGTTGTCGTTTTTTATGGGCGGGGAGAGGGAGAACCGAGTTTGCCGCCCAGGATTTGTAGAACACGAAATAATTTAAAATGCTCTAGCCGCTCCCCCTTCAGCTCACAGCTTCTTCAGCAGCGCCGTCAAATACTCCCCGCACGGCGTCTCTTTCCCATCCTTGAAGCGGATCACATAAGGCTTGCCCGAAGTGCCTGAAGCAGAGGCCACCTTCGCGATGAAATCGGCCGCGGTCTGCACTTCCTTGTCATGCCGTTCCCATTTGGCCCGGAGAAACTTGGCCGCATTCGCCCCGCTGTAATCGCTGCCGTTCCGGATGAAGGTGGCGTTTTCCAGTCCCTGGATGTGCGAGATCAGCGCCTCAATCTTCGCCTTCTCCTCCGGCTCTGCTGCGGGCAGCGTGACAAAGAAACAAAGAAGGCAAAATAGCTGCATGATGAGTTTCGATGTCATGGCGGTATTCTTTTAAACGTTCCTGCTCAGACAAAAGGATGTCCAGATTCAGCGCAGCTCATGCCCCAGGATCGCCAGCGTGGCGATGCTGGCAGTCTCGGCACGCAAGACCAGTGGCCCCAGAGTCACGGGTACATAGCCCGCCGCAAAAGCCTGCGCTTCCTCCTCGGGCGTGAAATCACCCTCAGGCCCGATCAGCACCGCCACGCGGCTTGGCTTGGCTGCTGACAGCGCCTGTTTGAGCGTGCGTGCGTGCTCGCTCAGCGCCGGGATGAGCTTGCATTCGGCCTCAAACTTCAGCGCCTTGGAGAAAGGCGCCGGCGCCTTCAGCTCCGGCACAAACGGCGTGTGGCATTGCTTCGCGCTCTCAATCATGTGCCGCCGCCACTTGGCCAGCTTCTTCTCCGTCTGTGCGGCATCGAGATGAATCACGGTCCGCTCCGTGATGATGGGCTGCACACTCGCCGCACCCAGCTCCACCGCCTTCTCCAGCAGCCACTCAAAGGGCTCCGCCTTGATCAGCGCAGGCAGCAGATGGATCGAGCTCTGAAACGGTGGAACACTGGATTCCGACACGATGCGTGCCTGCACCTCCGATTTGGACACATGCGTGATCTCGCAGACGGCCACACGTCCCGCGCCATCAAAAACCTCAATGGTGTCACCCGGCTGCTTGCGCATCACGCGGCCACAATGCTGCGCTTCATCGCCGGTCAGCTTGAGATGAGGTGGAGACCACTCGGTGGTGGAAAGATGGAAACGGGAACGGGACATGTTTTGTGGACGGATGGTGATCTTGTCTGCTTGCGCCCTTCAAGCAAGATAAGTCACGACGAGCGTGGGAATCGTCGATTTCCAGCCCTCTTTTGAGATGGAGTTTTAGGTTGGAATGTGAGTCTATTGCAAATAGACTCGCTAAATAACTGTGTCACACAAGTTCATTATTTTGCCATGAAGTTCTCACTTTTTCTGCTCAGCATATTTAGATTCCTAGTGCTTTGTTTCCTTGTGTGTGGCTTCTCAGCTTCCGCAGAGGACGAGCACGGACTCACAGTCGTGGGCAAGGCGAATCTCGGCAAGGCGGTAAGAGAGCGTGTTTTGCCATCCTCCCTGCCAAAGATTCTAGCTTTTGGCGAAATCCTGGAAGACGGAAAGTATCGGCTCATTTCCTCCGACAGTTCGCTCGAGGCAAATTTTTCCTCCGATGTCTTTGTCGTCATCAACGACCTCGACGGCCTGCTCAGCGAACTGTCGGATCCCGATTCCGAATATGCGAAAAATTGGAAATTGGTCGTCGACAAGACGGGTGATGATCAATTGAAACGCGTCGCGCTTGACCGCGCAGCTCTGAAAATCAAACTCGACAGCATTGACGCTGAGCGCATCGCAAAGGCGTCCGATGCTCCGACGTTGAACGTGCTCAATGTGGAGCGCGGGAAAGCCGATTTGGCACTCAAGGACGCGGAAAAAAAGGAGGCGACGCTCAACACACAGGTCGAGACTGCGAAGCGATTCGTCAAACACGGCTTCAAACCCTTGAGCTTGAACTTTCGACTCCGAATCGGCGGTGAAACGTTTGACAAACTTCATCCCACGGATGTGGCTGAAATGATTGACCTGGAAAAGTCGCTCTTTCTCCTGCGCTTCAGTTTGCGTGACATCAACAAAGACAAGGACGCATGGCTGAGACTGCTGAAATCCAGCCCGATGACCTGCATGGTCGGTGACATGGCTCTGACGTATGTATCAGACAACGGCAGGAAAAACTACATCGGCGTGGACAGCGGTTTTCGTCTTGAGATTCCCTTGTTCCGCTGGGAGTTCTGGACCAGCATGGGCATCATTGCAGGCTGCCTGGGGCTGTTCATTTGGAAGGTTCCGACTTCAGATGTGCTCCGTGACACCGGTATCACGCTGACGAACCGTACTCAGCCGGCGCCGAATTACTGGCACCAGCACGCGCATCCGTTGAGTCTTGCGCGGCTGCAGATGTCCATCTGGTTCTTCATTATCATTGGCTCGTTTGTCTTTCTCTGGTCCACAACTGGAAGCCTGGCAGGCGTGAACAACACCGCGCTCATCCTCATGGGTATCAGTGGCGGCACGTCCATGTTTGCCGCCATCATCTCTGAGAAGAGGGAGTGGGATGCGAAAAAGCGTGAACCCGAGAACGCATCAGACAACGTCGTCATGAACTGGTTCATCGACATTCTGAGTTCTGACGAAGGCATGACCATCCATCGCTTTCAGATGTTCGCCTGGACTCTGGTGCTTGCCGTCGTCTTTGTAAACGGCGTCCTTTCCGACTACGCCATGCCGCTGTTCAGCAACGAACTCCTTGGCCTGATGGGTATCAGCTCCGGCGTTTACATCGGCTTCAAGATCAAGGAGGGGAGCTAAGAATGCGGTGCGTCCGGCCCTCCCGCGTCAGCCTGCCATCGCAGACTCAATCTCATCCGCCTCGATCGGAATGTGCGCCATGAGATCGATGTTCTCATGCTCGCCGATGAAGATGTTGTTCTCCAGGCGCACACCCAGCTTCTCCTCCCGGATGTAGATGCCGGGCTCCACGGTGAAGACCATCCCAGGCTGCACAGGCTTCCACATGTGGCCCACGTCATGCACGTCGATGCCCAGCGGATGCGAGGTGCCGTGCGGGAAATATTTTTTATACGCCGGCTTTTCGGGGTCCTGTTTGGCGATGTCCTCCTCCGTGATCAAACCGAGGCCCAGCAGTTCCTTCTCCATCAGCTTGCCCACTTCCTCCTGATACTCGCGAATGATCACGCCGGGGCGCAGCATCTGGCAGCATTTTTTGAAGACCCGCAGCACGGCGTCATAGACCTGGCGCTGGCGTGGCGTGAACTTGCCGTTCACCGGAATCGTCCGCGTCAGGTCGGCGTTGTAGTTTCCGTAGTTCGCCGCCACATCCAGCAGCAGCATCTCGCCATCCTGGCACTCACAATGATTGGTGATGTAGTGCAGCACACAGGCATTCGCGCCGCTGGCGATGATCGGCGTGTAGGCAAAGCCGCGCGCCCGCTGGCGGATGAACTCATGCGAAAGCTCCGCCTCGATCTCGAACTCCTGCACGCCCGGCTTCACAAATTTCAGCAAACGATTGAAGCCATCACTGGTGATGCGAATCGCTTCATTCAGCGCGGTGATTTCATGCGGGCTCTTGATGACGCGCAGCTCATGCATCAGCTGCGCCAGACGGCGGTAGTCGTGCAGCGGATACTCACGCTGGCAGCGCTGCGTGAAGCGCATCTCCCGCGTTTCCGTGGGGATGGTGGCACGCGGGTGCTCGTTCGAGTTCAGGAACACATGATCCGCCTGGCACATGACGCTGCGGAACTGCACCTCAAAATCCTCCAGCCAGTGCACGCGCGTGATGCCGCTGCGCTCCGTGGCCTGCGCCTTCGTCAGCTTTTCGCCTTCCCACACCGCGATGTGCTCGTTCGTCTCGCGCACAAACAGCATCTCCCGCTGCTTCGGGTCAGCCGCATCCGGATACAGCACCAAAATCGTCTCCTCCTGATCCACCCCGCTCAGATAAAACAGATCGCTGTTCTGCACAAAGCTCAGCGAGCCGTCCGCATTCGTCGGCAGCACATCATTGGCATGCACGATCACGACGGACTGCGGCGGCAGCTTGGCATACAGATGCTGACGATTCGAAACAAACAATTCGGCGGGCAGAGGTTGGTAGCGCATAGGAGTAGGGCAAGCGTCCCGCTTGCAGCAGGACGCGAAATTGCACGCAAGACGCGAAATTGCACGCAAGACGCAGGCTTGCACCCCTTTATTGCGCCGGCACCGCCTTTGGCGGATGGCGGTCGGCCTTGATCCACAGCTGCACTTCCGTCCAGAACGCCTCCACCGGCAGGGCAAAGGTGGTCACACGGTCCACGCGCGCGATGTTGATGCCGACGACCTTGCCCTCCAGCGTCGCCACGGGGCCGCCCATGTCGGTGGGCAGCAGCGGGATGTCATGCTGGAGTACTTCGGGGAAGTTGTCATTGCGCAGAGAAACGCCGCCATTGGCGAAGTCCTCACCCTCCCAGTTGTTCAGCACCTTGGAGCGGCTGGCCAGGCGGACGCGGCAGCTCTCCTCTTTGTCTTTGCGCAGGTAGCGGATGTCAATGACCTCACCGGGCTGGCGCTTTTTCACGATGTCATAAACACGATCCAGCGCCGCCACCTTTTCACCGGCAATGGTGATGAGGACGTCGTCCTCCCGCAAACCGGCGGCCTCGGCGGGGCTTTCGCTGGCGATGCCGACGATCCGCACCCCTTTGCCATCCTTGGACGCTTTGGCATCCATGCGGATGCCCATGGCAGCCCCCTCGCCGGGAATGCGGCGGGCTTTGGCGCTGACAATGCCGATGCGCGTTTCCTTGCCTGCATCCGCCACGCTGCACAGCCACTGGCCGAGGCCGAGTGAGCGCGCGCCACCCAACGAAACCGCACGCAGGCCGGTGATGCCCACCGCCTGGGCCAGCACCAGGTCCAGCCGCGTCTCACGGTGCACCTCGCGCAGGTCCGCAGTGCGTCCGTCGCTGAATTTGATGCGTGTTTTCTGCAGCTCGGGCACCTCGCTGGCCTTGATCAAAACATAGCCGTCCTCACCCACGATGGTGGCGGTGCAGATGGTGCGGCCCAGCGGGCTCTCGATGCGCGCAGCACACGCGAGGGTCAGCGGCTTGAGCCTCTCCACAGCCGCGAGCGTGTGTTTCCCATTCGTGCGGTCCTCCTGCGGCAGGGGCAGGCGGGGCGGGTCCGCGTAAAGGAAAAGGGGACTTAGGAGGACGAGAAAGGCGTAATGACAAAATCCAAATGGCAAAATGGCCCTCGCGCGCCTCGCGCCAGGACGGTCATTCGTCATTTTAAATTCGTCATTCGTCATTGTCTTACTGTCCTTCCTCCTGCGGCTTTTGGGCCAGTTGGACGGAAACGTCGCGTTCCTTGTCGTGGGTGCGCAGTCTGAGCTTGAGGGTGTCTCCGGCGGCCCGGGCTTTCACGACGGCGCTAAACTGCTGCTGGTCGGTCATGGCTTCACCATTGACGCTCAGGATGACATCTCCGGCGCGAATGCCAGCCTTCAGCGCGGGTGAGGCGTCGATCACATCCGCCACTTCCAGATCCAGCCGGTCGTTCATCACGGTGGCCACGCCGAGGTAGCCGCCCGCGCCCGTGCCCCAGGTCTTGATGACCTGGGATTTCTGCATCGCCTCCCAGGACCGGAGGAAGGGAGCCATGGAGACGTGGACGTTCTGGTCCCGCCCCTCCCAGATCTGGCTGTGGATGCCGATGACCTCGCCATTGAAGTTGAAGAGCGGGCCGCCGGAGTCGCCGCCCATCAGCACGCAGTCGCTGTGCAGGCTGTTGGCGGTTTGCTTGATGATCCTGCCCACGCGCAGCACCGGGCCGCGTGCCTTGTCAAAGCCCCCGGGGTGGCCGAGGGCAAAGCACCACTCGCCGGGCTGTGCCTTGGCCACTTCACGGCTCAGATTCACAAAGGGCCAGGGTTTGCCCCGGTCTTTCAGCCGGGCCAGCGCTGCGTCGGTCGTCTTGTCCAGACCCAGAGATTTGGCCGTGGTGACGGTGCCGTCTTCCAAAATGACCTTCAGGTCTTTCCCCGGGCCGTTGGGAACGTGTGCGGCCGTCAGCATCAGCCCGTCGGCGGAAATGATGACTCCGCTGGCCGTGCCGCCCCCCGTCTGGATCGCCACCAGTGCCTGGCGCACCCGGGGCAGCAGCTTCTGCACGTCACTCTGGATCTTCAGGAGCTCCGAGAGGTCGGTTTTGGGCGACTTATCCACACTCGGGCGCTGTTCCGCCGCGTTGGCGCGCCCACACAGCAGGACCACGATCAGCAGAAGGTGAAATGAAGTGTGCATTTGAATCAACCAGAACCAACGGCTCAACTGCAGGAAAGTTGCCAGAATTGGCTCTTCTGTTCAAGCCAAGTCTCAGTCTTCTTCGGCCGGTTCCCACAGCTTCTTTGCCGCTGGCAGCAGTGCCGATGCCCCCGGCGGCACCAAAGCGATGACGAGATCCACCGGGATGAGCACGCCATCAAGGTCACGGCGGAAATTTCGCGCATGCGCATCGGTGACGAGAACACCGTCGCGCTGCCGATACCACGTCACGCCATGAACTTCGGGATTGATGATGTGTTCATCGGCCACACGTTCAAAGCCATGGGCGGTGAAGAACGCGGCGGCGTCTTCGAGCGTCGCAGGCAGATTTTCATCCTCAGGGATGAACGGCTGCTCCACCGCCATCTGCGGTTCGTGATCAGACCCCATGACTTTGCCAAGGTAGTGCGTGCGCATCCCAAACACAGCCGTCATCACCGCCCACCGACGCAGGTATTCCGAGGGCAGCGCCGCCCGCATCATGAGCCGCGTTTTGTTCTGAAAGGTACGTGCGTCGAGCAGCTTTGTCTCGTCCATGATCCGACCATAAAAACCGGGCAGGGTGTGTTTGATGACTTTTCCCAAGGCTTCGGAGCCAAATAGGGCATGCTCTCCGCCTACACCCATGGTGTCGGAAGGAGGGGCGCCCGCGTCCGGTTCTGCGGCAAGCTGCCTTAACTCGCCTTCACGGGCGGCTGCGTATGACCGCTGCGAATTCCAGCCATAATGGATTTGCGCATCTGCTCCGCTGATACGCGCGGCTGATTGGAGCAGATCGCGAACAGCTTTTTTGGGTCCGTAATGATGACCGCCTTGGGTTTCATAATGCCAGCGTAACATATGTTACCTGGCCGTCATCTGGAAAAGTCCCGCCCTGGAAGGGTGATTCACCGGTTGAACATCCCTTCCGGCTGCGCTTCTCTCCCTCCCTCACTTTCTCTCTCAAAAATACATGAACTACGACCTCATCGTTATCGGCGGCGGGCCTGCGGGCTACGTCGGAGCCATCCGCGCAGCACAGCTTGGTAAAAAAGTCGCCTGCGTCGAAAACGACCGCGCCGGGGGCACCTGCCTGAACTGGGGCTGCATTCCCACCAAGGCCCTCCTGAAGAACGCCGAGCTCTACCACACCATCACCCACCGCGCCGAGGAGTTCGGCCTCAAAATCGGCAGCGTCGAGTACGACTGGTCCAAGGTCATCGGCCGCAGCCGTGGCGTCAGCGACAAGCTCAACAAGGGCATCGAGTTCCTCTTCAAGAAGAACAAGGTCGACTACCTCAAAGGCACCGCCAGCATCCCCGCCGCAGGCAAGGTGGAAGTGACTGCCGCAGACGGCACCAAGGCCACCCACGATGCCGCCAACATCCTCATCGCCACCGGCGCAAAAACCCGCCCGATGCCCGGCTTCCCCTTCAACGGCAAGACCGTCATCGGCAGCAAGGAGGCCATGACCCTCGCCACGCAGCCCAAGAGCATCATCGTCATCGGTGCCGGCGCCATCGGCATCGAGTTCGCCTATTTCTTCAACGCCTACGGCACCAAGGTGACCGTCGTTGAAATGCTCCCAGACATCCTCCCCGTCGAAGACACCGAAGTCAGCAAGACCCTGGAAAAGAGCCTCACCAAGGCTGGCATCCGCATCCTCACCAACACCAAGGTCACCGGCACTTCCGAGGACGGCAAAGGCGTGAAAATCACCGTCGAAGGCGCCGCCAACGAAACCCTTGAGGCAGACGTCTGCCTCGTCGCCATCGGCGTGGCCCCCGTGCTGCCCGGCGGCATCGAGCTCAAGCTCTCCGACCGCGGCTGGCTCCAGACCGACGAACGCTATCAAACCTCCGTCAAAGGCATCTACGGTGCCGGCGACATCATCGGGCCGCCCTGGCTCGCCCACGTCGCCAGCTACGAAGCCGTGCAGTGCGTGGAAGGTCTCTTCACCAAGCACAAGCCCAAGAAAGTCGGCGTCTTCCCCGGCTGCACCTACTGCCATCCGCAGGTGGCCAGCATCGGCCTCACCGAGCGCGCCGCCAAGGAGAAGGGTCTCAAGTTCAAGGTCGGCAAATTCCCCTACGTCGCCAGCGGCAAGGCCCTCGCCGCCGCCGAGCCCGAAGGCTTCGTCAAGATCCTCTACGGCGAACCGCACGGCGAGATCATCGGCGCGCACATCATCGGCAGCGAAAGCACCGAGATGATCGCCGAGATCGGCCTCGCCATGAATCTCGAAGCCACCTGGGACGAAATCGAAGCCACCATCCACGCCCATCCGACCCTGTCCGAGATGGTCAAGGAGGCTACGGAAGTCGCCAAGGGGCATCCGATTCACGTGTGAGTCAATTCTCCCCCGGCCTCATGCGCTTTGGTTATCACATCCACGGGATGGAATTGCTCAAAGCGATGTTCGCCGGGTGGAGTTATCTCTTCTCACGTTCATGCCGGCTTAAGAAGCACCGCGAGTGGCGGGAAAATGGACGGCTTTGGGTGATCCTCGAAATCATCTATGGCCTGTCTGGAATCCTGCTGTCGCTCGTGGTGCTCGGCCTGGTCGTCTTTGCCATTTGGACATCGCCAAGCCATTGAATCATCAAGGCAGCGCCAGCGCCCAGAGCTGCTTCATCGTCGCCACATAGACGACGCCGTTCGCGATGGTCGTGCTCGCGCTGATGGGGGCTTTGAGTTCGAGATTGCAGAGCACCTTCTTCTCACGGCCGGCGGCCAGCACGCAGAAGTTTCCTTTGCGGGTGCCGAGGTAGATCTTGCCGTCGGCGATCATCGGCGAGGCCCAGAAAGTGCCGTTCATCGCGTGGGTCCAGATCCCTTCGCCCGTTTTCTCATCGACACAATGCACCGTGCCGTCGGCATCGGTGGCATAGACGAGGCCGTCGTGCACGGCGGCGGTGGAGAGGGTGTGTTTGCCCAGGGCATGGCTCCACAACTCTTTGCCATCACGCGGATCGACGCATTTGAGCCACGATTCGTTTTTGCCCCAGAACACATCCCCGCCGCCGGCGATGAAAAGCTTGCCATCGGCGAGCACCGGCATGCCGTAGATGTTGCTCGGCCCTTCCAGCTTGTTTTGCGTGAACTGGTGCACCTGCGTCTTGGGCGCGGTGGGATCGAGGTCGTACTGCCACCGCTTCGTCAGCGTCACCACCGCATCCGTCGGCGATGCGCTCTCCAGCGTTTCAAAGGCGTAGGTGATGCCGTTGCCACCACAAAAGAAGATCGTGGGCTTGCCGTCCACTTCTGCAAAGCTCGGTGAGGACCAGGTCGCGTGGAAGATGTTTGGCGCGATGTGTTCGTCATCCCGCGCGAGGTATTTCCCCGTCTTCTTGTCCACCACGATCAGGCTCGGCGCGTCCGGCCTGCGGATGAAACGATGCGTGTTGTCCACGCCCGTGCCGGTGTTCAGGTACAGGTGGTCACCGCGGATGAGGATGGAACTGTGCGCATTGTCATGGCACCAGATGCCGCAGGCCTCCTTCATGTCGAGCAGCCACACGATGTCCGCATCCAAGGGGCCCGTCGTCAGCGCGGGTTGATCGCGCAGGGCCAGATGTTTGCCTTCATCCTGATAGGGACCGTCGTTGCCATTGGCCATGCCATGCACGTCCAGGCACACCACTTCGCCGCGATTCGTCACCATATACGCGCGATCACCCTCCACGGTGGCTTCGGATGACATGCCCACGTCCGGCCAGTCGAAGTATTTGTCGTCCTCCAGCTTCGGCACCACAAGCTGCCACAGCAGATGGCCGTCTTTTTCATCCAGGCACATGAACACGCCCCGATCACCAACGTGCTTCGGATCACGCGGATTGGCATTGTTGGTGCCGATGAAGATGCGCCCGCCTGCCACCACCGGCGTGGAGTGCCCCTGCGTACCGAGGTCCATCACCCATTTCACGTTCTGCCTGGTGCTGGGATCAAAGCAGTCCGGCAGGTGCTTTTCGTCTGAAACGAGATTGCGCGTCCAGGCCTGGCCCCACTGGGGTTGATCGGCGGCAAACGAGACAATGGGCAGAAGGGCGAGCGCAATGCGGAAGAATGACATTCCTCTTCAAACGCCGCAGTTTCAGCTCTTCACTCGGCCAAGCTTTGAAACGAGGTGACAAGGTGTCGTTTCGCCGCACGTACAGCCTCCATCACCATGAACCGCCGCCAGTTCCTCCACACCGCCACCGCCTCCGCCGCAGCCCTTACCGCCTCTTCCTGCAACACGACCACCCGGCGGGCGGACAAGCTGATCATCGACACCCATCAGCATCTCTGGGGCGGCAACTTCGTGAATCCACCCTGGGTCAAAACCGCGCCTGAAGTCCTGCAGCACACCTTCCTCACGCCCGAGTACCAAGAGGCCACCCAAGGCCTCAACGTGAAGGCCATCTACATGGAGGTGGACGTGGCCCCCAAGGACCACATCAAAGAAGCCGACGCCATCGTCGCGCAAATCCGCGCGCGTAACACCCCGACCATCGCCGCCACCATCGGCGGGCGTCCCGCTTCGGCAGATTTCGAAAGCTACGTGCAGCGCTACGCAGGCACTGGCATCGTCAAAGGGCTGCGCCAGGTGTTGCACGGCCCTTCCACCCCGCGTGGCTACTGCCTGCGCCCGGACTTCGTGCGCGGCATCCAGACGCTCGGCAAACACGGGCTCAACTTCGAGCTCACCATGCGTCCCACGGAATTGCACGATGCCGTGAAGCTCATCCAGCAGTGCCCCGAGACCCGCTTCGTGCTCGACCACTGCGGCAATGGTGACCCCAAGGCCTTCAACCCCAAGCTCGGCCCCGGCCTTCCACGCACCTGCACCGCCGACGGCTGGAAACGCGGCATCGACGCCGTCGCCGCCTGCCCCGGTGTCATGTGCAAAATCAGCGGCATCGTCGCCTTCGTGCCACCCGGCGAATGGCGCACCGAAGACCTCGCCCCCGTGGTCAATCACTGCCTCGATGCCTTTGGTCCCGACCGCGTCTTCTTCGGCGGCGACTGGCCCGTCTGCCTCCTCGGCAGCCGCGTGCGTGGCTGGGTCGAGGCCCTGGACCAGATCGTGTCTTCACGCCCCTTCGCCGATCAGCGCAAGCTGTGGTCGGGAAATGCCACCAAGTTTTACCGCTTGTAGATGCCGTCTTATCCGACCGCATTGCTTGATCGAAGTCATTTCCAGTGGCTCCCGGAAGGAGCAGAGAAATGAGGCATGGTCCGCATCCGCCCCTTTGAGCACATGGCGCGGAGACATGACCTAGCCGGACGCATGGGGGCTCATTCTTCAGAGCGGGCAGGATGGATGACATCTGCTGGGAGGTGGATCAGGCAACCGCAGCAGGCAGCACGGGAGGGTACTTCTTCAGCACCTCGTGAGAAAAATCACTTCACCACCCCCAGCACCTCCAGCTCATGAATGGACCAGTAGGTCCCTTTCACTTCACCGGTCTGTGAGATGCGGATGGATTTCACCTTGGCAGGTTTGGGGAAGAGGTATTCGACGGCTCCCGCATCGCCTTTGCCCTGAAGCACGGGCTTCTCCCATTCACTGCCGTTGAGTGACAGCTCGATCTTGTACTGGCGCGGATAGTCGTTGTGGGATTTGCCCGTGTCGAGCACCAGGCCCGAGATTTCGGTGGCTTCGGGGAGATCAATCTGGAACCACATGTCCGGAGTCTGCGGCTTGCGGCTGTCCCAGCGCGTGGCGATGTCACCATCAACGGCCTTGGCTGTTTCTTTTTCATTGTTGCTGGCCGTGAGCTTCCACTCACTACGGTTCTTCAGCGGCTGCGGATACAGCGCCTGCAGCTCCTCGATGGTCCACGCCGTGGTGCGCTTGGAGAGCTCCTTGCGCAGCTTTTCCACCTCCTTCTTCTGCACCAGCTTGCCGTTGTTGCCAAAGGCCTTGCGGATGTAGCTCGTCACATCGGCGATCCACTGGTCGTTGTTCGTCGCCATCGGCACCATCTGCGCCTCATAAGTCTTGCCATTGATGGGGCCGGTGAGGCCGTTCATCATCACGCGCACGATGGCGTCTCCCTGCACTGCCGTCTTGGAACCCGCGAGCGGTGGAGCCAGCGTCGCGCCTTCACGGCCCGCGATCGGCATGCCATTGCCATCGAAGCCGTGGCAGGCGAAGCAAAGCGAGCGGAAGATTTCCTGACCACGCTCCAGCTGCTTCTTCTCGTCCTTGCTGAAGCTGCCGCTGATCTTCGGTGCTTCCACGAGCAACTGCGCACCGATTTCCCTCACGCCGATGCTGGGCGATGTCATCAGCACGGTCTGCGCTTCGAGCTTCCAGTTCGGCCAGTTGAAGTGACGGCTGGTGTAAAGCGTCTGCAGCACCACCGTCGGATCTTTGTCAGCACGCATCGCCTTGATGTCGGCCTGTAGCGCGACCGTCTCGGTTGCGTCCTTCGCAGCCGGGACGGCTGCGCTACGTTTCAGCAGTGTCTCCGCGACGCGAATACCACTCGCACGCATCTGCGGATGCGCATCCTTCATCGCGGTGTGGATGATGTCAGGCGTGATCGCGTCGAGCCCTTCGAGCGTCCACAGCGCATGCAGGCGGGCCAGATGGTTCGCATGCTTCGCGGCCATCTCAACAAGCGCAGGCACCACGGACTTGTCATTTTTCACCACCAGCATGCGCTGCGCCGTGTCGCGCCAGAAACCGTTCGGATGCGTGAGATGCGCCACCAGTTGTGCAGGTGTTTCGCCGATCATCTTCGGCTGCGGGCCGGGTTTGAAGTCCTTGTGCACCAGACGCCACACGCGGCCATGGCCGGTCACATGCTGCATCCCGGTGGGTTCGATGGCACCGCGCAGGAAACTGCCCGGCTTCACCCAGTTGCCTTCTTGAATGATGCCGCGATACGCATCCACAATATACAGGCAGCCATCTGGCCCGGTCGTCATGTTCAGCGGGCGGAAGTTCGGGTCGCTGCTGCGGATGAACTCGCTCATCTCCGCCTCATACGGATTCGTCACGGTGGTGATGCCATCCTTCATCTCCACAATCGAACGCCGGATCAAACGTCCCACCGGCTCCGGCAGAAACACATTCCCATACAGCTCCTTCGGCAGGCGATCACCCCGATAGACTGTCTGTCCCGCGCAGCCGGTGAAATGATTCAAACGCAGATCCTCCGGCGAATGGAAGCGGCCGGGGCCACCCTGGAAATCCCCCAGCGCCACGATGGGCCACACCGTATCAAACTTCTCGCTCTTCTGCTGCGGCACATTGATCGCCGCGTAGAGGATCGGTGCCTGGTAGTTCCACAGGCCCTTTTCACCGCCCGCGTTGCTCCACCACATCTTGCCGTAGTCATCCTGTGCCAGACCCCACTGCCCGCCGTTCGGCGCGGTGTTTTCCTTCAGTGGCGCCTCCTTGCCATTCCAGCGCAGGCGGTAGCCGTTGTAGGTCGTGTAAATCCAGTTGTCCAATCCCCACACCAGCCCGCTCGGCTGATGCTCCATGTTGCCGCCGCGCGGCCCGCCCACATACCACGGCGACTGCTCATCCGCCACGCCGTCGCCGTTCGCATCGCGATGCAGCGTGATGTCATTCGTATCCGTGATGCCCACCAGCACGCGGTCATCCAGCGGCAGCACCATGCGGGGAAGCAGGATGTTATCGAGATAGACGCTGTGCTTGTCATACACGCCATCGCCCTTCGTCGATTCATGCAGCGAGATGCGGCTCTTCGGCGTCAGCTCGTCCGTGCCGTCGATGTCCTGCATGTACGTCCGCATTTCCACCACATACATTTTGCCATTGCCATCAAAGGCGATCGCCGTCGGCTCCTTGATAATCGGGTCGCTCAGCACCAGCTCCAAGGAGTAGCCATTCGGCAGCTCGATCGTTTTCAGCTCCTCCTCGGCGGTCAGCGCCTTGATGGGGAAGGTGTAAGTCGGCTTCGTTTGAGCGAAGGCGGCGGTGCCGGCAAAGGCGAGGAAGGAAAGGAGGCGAAGGTGCATGACGGACGGAGGTGGAGATGATCGCCGTCTACATACTTCCGCCACCCGCCGTTCGTTTGGTGACAGGCTGCCAATTTTTGTTAAAATCCGGCCATGTCGTTGCCGCGCCTCCAAGCTGATTTTTTCGCCCAGATCGCCGATCCCCAGGGCGTGCGAGCCATCTTCGAGCACATGCCGGGCGTCTTCTTCTTCATGAAGGATGACCAGGGGCGCCACATCGCGGCCAACAGCGCCACCTATGAACGCTTCGGCATCAAAAGTGAGCGCGACCTCGTCGGCGCGATGGACGAAAAATTCTTCCCTCCCGAGGTCGCCAAGGCGTACCGCGAGGACGATCAGAAAGTCATCCGCAGTGGAAAACCGCTCATCAACCGCCTCGAAGTCTGGTATGACGAGCAGCACAACCTGAACTGGTTCCTCTGCACCAAGCTCCCCGTGCTCGACAAGCGCGGCAAGGTCATCGGCGTCATGGGCATCACCCGGCGCGATGAAGACCGCATGCGCCAGCACGACGTGCGCGAAGTGACCGCCGCCATTCAATACGCCCGCGAACATTGCCAGCAGGTCGTCACCACGGCGGAGCTCGCCCGTGCCGCCGGCGTCTCTGAGCGCCACCTTCATCGCAAGCTCCGCGCGGCCCTCGGCCTCAGCCCCTACGAGCTGCTGCTGCGCACCCGCATCCAGTCCTCCGCCGAAGCCCTGGCCAAGACCTCCACGCCCATCATCCAGATCGCCCTCGACCACGGCTTCTGCGATCAAAGCGCCTTCACCCAGCAGTTCCGCAAACGCACCGGCATGACGCCCAAGGAGTTCCGCATCCGGCATGCCGGGTGAGGCGCTCAAAGCGCGAGATCAGGCAGGCAAGGATGCCGCGCGAAGAAACGCCAGCCTTTGGCGCAAACTGTTGGCGGCAGACGTGTCCGGTAGCGCGGCCTCATCCAGCATGAGCGTCAGCTCCCATCCTCCATGCGGATGCCTGACATGGGCCGCACCCAGACTGGTCCACCACGTGAGCATCACATGATTTTCATCCAGCACCTGCGCCACAAACTTCCGGATGCCAATCGAGTACGCATGCTCCCAGATCGCCGCCAGCAGGATCGTTCCTGCACCTTGCCCCTGAAACTCATCCGCCACGGTGAAGGAGACTTCCGCGGTGTCTGCATCTTCACCCATGCGCCAGAATGAGCCCCCTCCCACGCCTGGGACATCATCGTTGTCCTCGATGACGAGGAGCCAGCTCGCATGCAGCCCCTGATCTTCCGCGCAGAGGCGATCAATGAAGGTCGGATTGGCCCCGCGAAAGCTCGTCCAAAACCTGAAGTACGTGGATTCAGGCGAAAGCCTCCTGAAGGCCTCAATGATCCGCTCCCGGTCATCCGGCAGCAGCGGACGCAGGATCACGGGAAGTTGGTCACGAAGTTGCAGTCGATAGTGGTCCAGCAAAACAGGGAGGTTTGATTGGCATTCAAGTAGTGGCCAAATGGGCCTCTGTTCAACTCCGTCAAAGCATTCAAATGGCAATCGGATTTGTAGGCAGGCGCATCCTTGTCTAGCCTGCACCCATGCCACCTCCGCGAAACACCCCCAAATCCGAAGTCCTGCGCGGACTGGTGGACCGCGTGGTGTTCCACAATGAGGACAACGGCTACTGCATCCTCAAAATCGTCCCCGAAGGCCGACGCGATGTCGTGAGCCTGATCGGCAAAGCTCCGCGAGTCGTCGCCGGCGAGGAATTCGAAGCCCGCGGCGTCTGGGAGCCTAATCGCGACTTCGGCCCGCAGTTCAAAGCAGACGCGCTCAAACTCCGGCGCCCCGATTCGCTCGCAGGGATCGAGCGCTACCTCGGCAGCGGCTTGATCGAAGGCATTGGGCCGAAGTACGCCAAACGCATGGTCGAGAAGTTCGGGCCCAAGGTCTTCGACATCATCGAAAACGAATCCAAGAAACTCGAGGACGTCGAAGGCGTGGGCAAGAAGCGTCGTGTGGAAATCCGCGAATCCTGGATCAAGCAGAAGTCGATCCACGGCATCATGCTCTTCCTGCATCAGCACGGCATCAGTTCCTCCCGTGCCCTGCGCATTTACAAAACCTACGGCGAAGAATCGCAGGCGGTGCTGAAAGAGAACCCCTACCGTCTGGCGCAGGACATTCGCGGCATCGGCTTCAAAACAGCGGACGACATCGCCTATCAGCTCGGCGTCGCGGAGGACGCACCCGAACGCATCAAAGCAGGCATCCTTCACGTGCTCGAAACCGCCGCCGGAAGCGGCCACTGCTGCGTTCCCGAAACCGAGGTGATCAAAAAAGCCATCGACCTTCTCGGCGTGGAGGCTTTGATCGCACCACAGATCGAAGCGCTCATTGCTGAGGACAAGGTCGAGCGCCATAGTGATGCGGGCACTCCTGCCTGCAATGAGGACGCCGCGATCGGAACTGCGGGCAAGAGTGCCCACATCACTTTTCTCTACCTGCCCTATCTCCGTGCCGCCGAGCAAAGCATCGCCGCGAATGTGAAGTCACTCGCCGCCCTGCCCGCCGCCTATCCGAGCATCGATGAAGACGCCGCCCTCGCCTGGGTGATGAAAAAAACCGGCAAGGAACTCGCCGAAAGCCAGCAGCGCGCCGTGCGCGAGGCCCTGCGTCATCGCCTGCTCATCATCACCGGCGGCCCCGGCGTGGGCAAGACCACCATCCTCCGCAGCATCCTGCTCATTCTGCAAAGCAAGCAGATCAAGCTCGTGCTCGCCGCGCCCACCGGCCGTGCGGCCAAGCGCCTCACCGAAAGCACGGGCCTTGAAGCCAAGACGCTGCACCGCCTGCTCGAATACCAGGGCGAAGGCCAGTGGGGCCGACATCGAGGCAAGCCCCTCGCAGGCCATCTGTTCGTCGTCGATGAAGCCTCGATGATCGATGCCCCGCTCATGGCGCAGTTTCTCGCAGCGCTCCCTGACGGCGCGCATCTGCTCATCGTGGGAGACGCAGATCAGCTCCCCTCCGTCGGCCCCGGCATGGTGCTGTTCGATTTGATCGCCAGTGAAAAAGTCCCCTGCGTGAAGCTCACCGAGATCTTCCGTCAGGCCGCCAGCAGCCGCATCATCACCAGCGCCCATGCGATCAATCGCGGGCAGGTGCCCGATCTGAAACCCTCGCGCAGCAGCGATTTCTTTTTCCTTCAGGAGAGCGAGCCGGAAGAGATCAAACACACCCTCGTCGAGCTGGCGCACACACGCTTGGCCAACAAATACGGCCTCGATCCCATCCGCGACATTCAGGTGCTCACGCCGATGAATCGCAACCTCCTCGGCACCCTCTCGCTCAATCAATCGCTGCAACTCGCGCTCAATCCGCCCAACGAGCTCAAGTTCGAAATCGAGCGCTTCGGCGTCACCTTCCGCGTTGGCGACAAAGTCATCCAGACCCACAACAACTACGACAAGAATGTCTTCAATGGAGACATCGGCCACATCGTCACCATCGATCCCGATCCGGTGAAAGTGCACGTCCGCTACGATGCCGACCGCCTCGTCGAGTACGAGCCCGGAGAGCTCGATGAACTCCAGCTCGCCTACGCCCTCAGCATTCACAAAAGCCAGGGCAGCGAGTTCCCCTGCGTCATCATTCCCGTCAGCACGCAGCACTACGTCCTGCTGGAGCGCAGCCTCATCTACACCGCCATCACACGTGCTAAAAAGCTGTGCGTTCTCGTTGGCGATGAGCGCGCTCTGTCACTCGCCGTGAGCAAGCAGGAAAGCCGCAAACGTTGGACCGGCCTGCGTCAATTATTGTGCTCGTCATCCGGCGGTTGATCGGATATGAATCCCGGCATGACGGATCAAGCTCAGCTTTCCACGGCCTGGTTGAAACAGGCGTGCCGCACGCGGCGCAAGGTGAATGCCGGCTGGTGGCTCGCTCGGGCCATGCCCCTTCTGGTGATGGCGGGAGTGCTCGGTTTCGTCGTGATTTTTGCGCTCCGTTCGCGCGGCATGGAGTTGGGATGGCAGCACGTCTGGCCATGGATGGCGTCTGGCTTTGCAGCTTTGATGATCACAGGCTGGCTTCTCGCTCGGCGGCAGTTTGTCTCCACCTCGCAGGCCCTGGTGCGCCTTGAATCAGAACTGCACTTGCACAATGCCCTGACCACAGCCGCCGCAGGCCGTGGTGCCTGGCCCGCGTTGATCCCCTCCGCAGACGACGGCTGGCGCTGGCGCTGGCAGACCGTGGGCGGACCCGTCGTCGCCTTTGCCGGCAGCCTGGCCCTCGCGATCTGGCTGCCAGTCGCGCAGGACGCCGAAGCCAAGGGGCCGACCGTGGAGCCCCAGGCCTGGGCGCAGATGGAAGAATGGCTGGAGAAGCTGAAGGAAGACAAGATCGTCACCGAAGAGGAAAAACAGGAGCAGCTCGCGAAGATCTCCGAACTCCGTGACCAGCCGCCGGAAAAGTGGTTCAGCCACGAGAGCCTCAATGCAGGCGACACGCTCAAGGAGCAGCTCCAGCGTGACATCAAACAACTGGCGCAAAATCTCACCACGGCAGAGCGCAGCCTCAATGCGCTGAAAAATTACGCTGACCAGCTTTCGGTGGAAGCCAAGGAGCAGCTCCTCAAAGACTTCGATCAGGCGCTGGCGGATATGAAGTCGAGCTCCTTGGAGATTGATCCTGAGCTGTTGAAGTCGATTGCGGGCCTCGATCCCAAAAATCTGAAAAGCCTTTCCAAGGAGCAGATGAAACAACTCGGCGAGTCGATGAAAAAGAAGGCGGGCGCCTGCAATGGCATGTGCAAAAACCCCGGCTTTCTCGGCGATGGCGAAGGCGAGGACGACAAACTGGCTGAGGCTCTGGGACTGCTGAAAAAACAAGGCCAGGGCAGCGGGGAAGAGGGAGAGGGCCCCGGCAATGGCGGCGTCACGCGTGGCCCGGGCACCGCACCGCTGACGCTCTCCGATGAAGAAAACGATTTCGGCACGAACAAAAACGAAGCCGTCTCAAACACCGACATGTCCCGCGCTCAGGTGGGCAACATGCTGGCACTGCAGGATGGCAAACACGAAGTGGACAAGACCCGCAAAGGCCCGCAGGCCGCCGGTGCGATTCAAAACGCCGGCCAAGGCGGCGAGCAGGTCTGGCGCGAATCATTGACCCCGGACGAGAAGGCCGTGCTGAAGCGCGTTTTCAAGTAGCAGCCGCCCGCCGCCTCCGGCAGGAGAGGGATCATCCTGATCCCTTAAACTCACGCACCACCCACAGCCTTCGATCTAGGGTTTGCCCATCGCCCTCCATCCTCCCGGTAAACCCACGCGCCCACCCTTCGTTCGTGGTCGTTTTCCAGGCATCGTCCGCCTTCTGCCGTACGGTGTTTGTGAAATGTGTGTGAAGTTCTGTTTTCAACTCGACTTCATGCCTTGGTTCTTGTTTTAGTCGGATGAATGAATGACGCCTACGCTTCAGACTCAGAGATCCAGTCAGCCTCCCTACCCGTCGATTCCCTGCGACGAACTCTGAACGAGGTGCTTTTCGGCCAGAGTGAACTCATCGAGCTGGTGCTCTGCGGCGTCATCGCACGCGGCCACGTGCTGCTCGAAGGTTTGCCCGGCCTGGGAAAAACCGAGCTGGTGAAAGGCCTGTCTAAAGCCCTCAATCTCACCACCCGCCGCGTCCAGTTTACCCCCGACTTGCTTCCAGGCGACATCACCGGAAATCCCGTGCTGCAGGAGGTGGATGGCAAACGTGAGTTTGTCTTTCAACCCGGGCCCGTGTTCACCAATCTGCTGCTCGCAGACGAAATCAACCGCGCCTCCCCCAAGACGCAGTCCGCGCTGCTCGAAGCCATGCAGGAGCGCCGCGTCACCGTGCTCGGTCAGACTCACGCGCTGCCAGATCCTTTCTTCGTGCTCGCCACGCAGAACCCCATCGAGCTCGAAGGCACCTACCCACTCCCGGAGGCGCAGGTGGACCGATTTCTGTTCAAGCTGGAGGTGCTGCGCAATTCAGCCGCCACGCTCGCCAAGATCGTCACCCAGCGCGAACTCGGCGTGGAACCGCAGGTGGCCTCCGTGGTCACACGCGAGGCCTTTGCGCAGATCCAGGCCACGGCACGGCGCATTTTCCTGCCCGAGATCGTCGCGGACTACATCGCGCGAATCGTCGATGCCACGCATCCCGGGCAGTCGCAGGCGGCGGTGGGCGTGCGCTTCGGTGCCAGCCCGCGTGCGGCGCTCAGTCTGGCGGCCGCCTCCAAGGCGCGCGCTCTGATGCATGGCCGCCCCAATGCCAGCTTTGAAGACGTGCAGGCCCTGGCGTTGCCCGTGCTCAATCATCGCATCCTGCTGGACTACACCGCGCGCATGGACGGCAAAACAAGCGCCGGCGTGGTGCGTGCCATTCTCGCGGAAGTGCCCGTGCAAAATCTCGCGACACCCCGCACGCTGAAGGAGGCCGCATGAAGACTTTCCACCGTCTGCTGCTGAGTTTGCTGCTGCTTGGGGCTACGGCGGCGCATGCACAGAAAAACATCGCCAATGACGAGCTGGATCCGCTCTCCGGCACGCGGGTGCAGGTGCGCAGCGTGTTTGATCCGCTGCCTCCCTCGGGCTATGCGCCCATGCGCATCGTGGCGACGAACGGCACAGGCCGGAATGCGCGCTGGGGTTTCGACTTTCATTCACAGACCCAGCACTATCGGCAAAACGCGCACCACAGCAGCTTTGCGCTCGATGTCTCCGCGCGTTCCACCCAGTCGGCCTTGTTCATGGTGCCGCTGGCTGTGGACTACGGGGACAGAAGCGTGAGCGTTACCGGCCATGTGCTGCGTGTGGATTTCTCAGGCACGGGTTTTGATGTGGGGTCAAAATACGAGCATGAAAACCGCGTCACCGGTCGCACGGCCCTCGCCCTGAGCGAGACGCTGGCCGAATTCAGCATCACCCAGCTGAACAAGGAGATGGAGTCGAGGCTTCGCTCCAGCGGTGGCGGCCACTACGGCGGCCCCGTGACTTTTGGCAGCCGCTTTGATGTGTCGGATCTTCCGGACTCCTGGATGGGCTGCAGTGGTTTTGACATCATTCTCCTCAGCAGCACCGACTGCCAGAAGCTGAAGCCAGGTGTGAAGCGCGCGTTGCTGGAGTGGGTGCGGATGGGCGGTGCGCTGCATGTCTATCTCTCGCCGGGTGTCTCGGCTTCATCGCTGGGGCTGCCCGAGGTGACGGATGCAGGTTCAAAGTCGGTCTCTCAGGGGAAAATCGCGGTCTTTGCCTGGGATGGAAAGACGCTGCCCGCAAGAGAGACCATCAATCGCTACTGGGGCGAGAAAGTGCGTTTGGAAAGTCTCAGGTCTGACCATGCCACGTCAGGCTCATGGCCGCTGCTGTCTCTGCTGGGCTCGCGCAGCTTTGCTTCATGGCAGGTCATCGTGTTCCTCGTCGTCTTCGGCCTGCTGGTGGGTCCGGTGAATCTCTTCGTGCTGGCTCCTGCGGGCAGGCGGCACAAGCTCTTCGTCACCACACCGCTGCTTTCCATCGGCGCCAGTCTGGTCATGGTAGTGCTCATCCTGCTGCAGGACGGCATCGGCGGCAGTGGCAGGCGTTTTGTTGCCATTGATTTGGAGCCGGATGAAGCGGCAGCCTACGTGACGCAGGAGCAGGTCTCCCGCACGGGCGTGCTTCTCGGCGCGGCTTTTGAGATGAAGCAGCCCGTGCTCATAGAGCCCCTCACCATGCCAGACACACCCTGGGCAAAACTGAAAAACACCAACAACGTGCAGCCCGCAGACCTGACGCAGGACGGACGCGAACGACGCGGCAATTTTTTCCAAAGCCGTGCGGAGCAGGGCCAGGTGCTGCGCGCCGCCATCTCCACGCGCGCCCGCTTGGAACTCAAAGCTGGTGCCGCACCTGACGCAGCACCAACTCTGATCTCAGCACTCGGCTTCACCGTGGATGAACTGTATTACACCGATGCAGCGGGCGATCTGTGGCAGCTCGAAAAACCGCTGGTCACCGGGCAGAGTGCGACACTGATCAAAACGAATGCGTCTGCAAAAACCGCCTGGTTCTATGCAGCTCTTGATCCTGCCGTGAGCACGTTGCAGACCTCGCTCATCCAAGCAGCGGACCGCCGTTCCTTCTTCATCGCGAAGGCCCGGCAGGCGCCTGATTTCACCCTCGATACCCTGTCCTCCATCCGCTGGGAGGACGATCGCATTGTGGTCTTCGGCCCCGTCACGCAGCCCTGAACTCCGCCTCTTCGATCTTCATGTCATCGTCTGTTTCAAATTCCGCCCCCGCTCACGAGATGGATCGCAGCCAGCCTGCGGTCGTCGTGGAGGATCTGCACCGCACCTTTGGCGCCTTGAAGGCGGTGGACGGCGTCTCCTTCAGCATTGACCACGGCCGGGTGGTCGGGTTCGTCGGCGCAAACGGTGCCGGAAAAACCACCACCATGCGCATCATGGCCACGCTCGATTCTCCCGGCAGCGGCAGGGTTTGCATGGGCGGGCACAATGTCGTGCATCATCCCGCCAAGGTGCGCCGTCTGCTCGGCTGGATGCCGGACAGCTTCGGCACCTACGAGCACATGACCGTGCTCGAATACCTCGACTTCTACGCACGCGCCCTCGGCTTCAAAGGCGCGGACCGCCTCCGCCGCATCCAGGAGGTGATGGACTTCACCGATCTCACGCCGCTGGCCGACCGCATGAGCAACAAGATGTCCAAAGGCCAGACCCAGCGCCTCTGTCTGGGCCGCGCGCTGCTGCATGATCCGCAGATTCTCATCCTCGATGAACCTGCCGCAGGCCTCGATCCCAAGGCGCGTGTGGAACTGAAGAACCTCATCCGCATTCTCGCGCAGGAGGGCAAGACCATCCTCATCAGCTCCCACATCCTCAGCGAGCTCGGTGAGATGTGCGACAGCCTCCTCTTCATCGACAAAGGCCGCATCGTGCATCATGGCGATGCCGAAAGCATGGTGCGCGGCACCGCGACCGCCGGCGAGACACTCGTCAATGTGCAGATCGCCGGCGAGCCCGCCAAGCTCATCGAATGGGCGCTCACCGCCCCGTTGATCAAGATCGAAGAAGAGACCAAACGCGGCGCGCGTCTGCGCATTCAGGCTGCCGATGAGGCCACCCTGGCGGGTGTGCTCCGCCGCATGATCCAGGACGGCCTCCCCGTGCTCGACTACCACCGCGAAGAGCGCCGTCTCGAAGACGCCTTCATCGACATGCTCGGCCAGATCGACAAGAACACCTTCAAACCACCGCCGCTGCCGGCAATCTTGCCGCAAAAAAACGCAGAAGACGCAAAATAATGCATCAACTCCGGCCCCTCTTTTGCCCTGCGTTGCGGCCATCCCACTCATGAACGTCGCCCTCACCCTCTCAGACTTCCCCGACCGCCTTTCCCCGATGGTGGTCAAGGAGCTGCGTCAGGGGCTGCGCACGCGGCTCTTCGGCGGTGTGCTGCTCACGCTGCATCTCATGCTGGTGCTGCTCACGCTCATGAGCGGCGGGGCGGAAAATGCCGCCGTGGTGAGCGGATGGTTCGACGGCATCGTCACGCTCGTGCTCTGCATCATCATGCCTCTGCGCGGGTTTTCCGCCGTGGCGGATGAGCTGAAGTCCGGCACGCTGGACATGCTGGCTCTCACGCGCCTCTCAGCCGGGCGCATCATCTTCGGCAAATGGGCCGCCATCGCCTCACAGTCGCTGCTGCTCATGCTCAGCATCCTGCCGTATGTGGTCGCCCGTTTCGTCTTTGGCGGTTTGGATCTCTTCGGCGAGATCGCGGCATTGTTTTACAAATGGCTGGCGGGCGTCGTGATCGCCGCGCTGATCGTGGCGCTCTCCACGCAGCGCCAGTTCTGGCTGCGGGCCGTCGTTGTTTTTCTGCCGCTCATGATCGGTGGCTGCGGCGCGTTTTCTTTCATCATGATGTCACGCATGGGGCCCGGCACGTCTTCGGGCTCGATGTTCACTTTCTTCACCAAGGCCGGCGGTGGCAGTGTCCCACTGCTGGCGGTGGGAATGTCGGCCTGGGCCATTTTCTTCTTTCTCAGTCTGGCGGCCACGCGCATCGCGCCGGCCGCTTCTCTCCTGAGCGTGATCAAACGCTCCGTGCATCTGCTCATGATCCTGTCCTTGCTGATGCTGGGCTGGCTCACCAGTGCGGGCGTCGCCTCCATGGCTGCGCTGGTTGTCAGCGTGCTTCCTCTGCTGATGATGGATGCCCTGACCGAGCGCGTGAATGAAGTTCCTTCCGTCTATGCCGCCTTTTATCAGCGCGGGTGGCCGGGTCGGCTTGCGCTGTGGCTGCTGGCGCCGGGCTGGGTCACGGGGCTGGTTTACTCAGCATTGCTGGTGGCGCTGGCGGTGGGGTGCGTGGGTTGGACCCGCAGTGTCGAAGAGGCAAAGCTGGTCGTCGTGAGTGCCGCCGGGGTTTGGATGATCGCTGCCCTGGTGCAGCTTTTTCCCACCCGCAAGTCACGTGATCTGCTGCCTCCCTTCATCATCTTCTGGCTGTTTGTGAATGTCGTGATTGCGACGCTCGGCAGCCTGATGGTGATGCCTCTGGCCATGAAGAGCAGCACGGCCAGGTTCACCTTCGCTCTGCCGCAGTTGTTGCCAGCGGGTTATGCGACAGCGCAACCGGCTGACAAGGCGGCCCTTCTCGATCTTGGAGTTCTCACCGCCTGCATCTGGCCCGTGGTCCTCCTGATCGCCGCCGTCCTTGCCTGGCGGCATGCACGTCCTGCACGGCAGGAAGGCTGGCGCATGATCCACGGCCAAAAGGGAGGCCCCGCCGTCTGACATGAACACCACTCTGCCCATGCTGCGTGATTTCAGCGATCGCTTCAGCCCTATCGTCGTCAAGGAACTGCGCCAGGGCCTGCGCACGCGGTTCTTCACCTCGGCGCTGATCTTGTTTCACACCGTGATCATCCTGCTTCTCATCACGGTCACGTTGGGTGCGCCGGTGGAGGCCGTGAACGGCATTTTCTGGGGCATCGCAGGTTTCATGCTGCTGGTGGTCATGCCGCTGCGGGGTTTTGCCGCCCTGCATACGGAAGCCACCGACGGCACGCTGGACATGCTGACGCTGACCTCCATCGCGTCATTCCGCATCCTGTATGGCAAATGGGTCGCGCTTTACAGCCAGGCGCTGCTGGTCGCAGGCTCCATTCTGCCCTACATGGTCGCACGCTACTTCTTCGGTGGCGTCGAAATCCTGCGGGAGGTCGTCGCACTGGTGGTCCTCTCGCTCGGTTCCGGCATCATCACAGCGGCCTTGCTGGCCTTTTCTTCGCAGGGCCCCTTGCTGCTGCGCATCTTTCTGGCGCTTTGCGTGGGTGCAGGGGCGGCGCCGCTGGCCTTCTTCACCACCTTCCTCGTTTCGGCCTCGCAGGCAGACTCGATGGTGCGCGCATTCTTTGCCCTAGCTCTCTGGGAGCAGAGCAGCCTCATCGGCGGCATTCTCGTTCTGGTGGTCTATGCCGTGTATTATTTTCTGGCACTCGGCTCCTCACGCATCGCTCCGCCCTCGGAGAATCACAGCACGCTGAAGCGCATCATCGCACTGGCCGTGCATGGCGCGCTGATGGTGGCGGGCCTGCTGCTGTGTTTCCTCAACACGGATCCTGATGTGGCCTTCTGGGCCTACATCCCCCTGATGATCCTGACGCTCATCGTCTGCATGGACGTGCTGACGGAGGAGATGCCGCGTTACTCCACCGTCGTGGTGGCGCTCGCACGGCGCGGGCGTTTGGGCAGGCTGGCAGGCAGGTTGTTCTACCCCGGCTGGGCCTCCGGCGTGGTGTTCGCTTTCGTGATGTGTGTCATGGCCTTGAGCATCATTGCTGGCATCACTCTCAGGCATTCCTCCTGGGATTGGGACGACGGCCCGGGCGTTTACATGGTCTGCATTTTGCTGGCCGTCTTCGTGCCGGTGATCCTGCGCATCAATCGAACGAACGCTTTTGTGAATTGGTGGGTGGTGCAGCTCTGCTCAGTGATCTGTGGGATCCTGCTGTCGCTGTTTTGTTTCTCCATGAATGCGCGTGAGCTGGGCGTCGTTGGCATCTTCACCCCCATCACCACCTTGTTTGGTGTCGAGTGTGTGGACTACAGCAGCCGTGAGGGCATCATGTTGCTTGGTTGTGTGTTCAGCGCCGTGTGGCTGCTCGCCGCCCTGGTGCGTGCAGGAACGAATTTCAATACCTACACCACACTCGAATCCGAAGCCCTGCAGCAGGCCGCTCGGGAAACCCCTCGCACTCATGACGCTGCTTGAAGATGCCGGCGCTCTGCGCACCCTTCACGTCCGCGCACGTGGCTGGGCCCGTGTGCTGAAGCTGCCCTTTCGTCAGCAGCGCTGGCGCGGTCATGCCGGCGAGTTTCTTGGCAGTGGCACCGGCAGCAGCCTCGACTTCCAGGACCACCGCCTCTACCTCCCCGGTGACGACCCACGCCAGATCAACTGGCAGGCCTACGCACGCACCGGCACCTACTCGATGAAGCTCTATCGCGAAGAGGTTCGCCCCCTCGTCGATGTGATTCTGGATGTCTCCGCCTCCATGTTTGCCTTTCCTGCCAAAGAGCAGCGCGCGCTGGAATTGTTTGCCTACACCGTCGAGTCCGCACTGCAGTCTGGCGCCACCCTGCGCTGCTACGCCATCGCCGGAGCACAGCATCAACTGCTGGAGCCCGAGGTCATCCTCAGCGGTCAGTGGCACGCACGCGTCAGCGCCCTGATCCCCACGCAGGAAACTCCCGTGCTAAACCGTCTCCCGCTGCGTGCCGGGGCCATGCGTGTCTTCATCAGCGACCTGCTCTTTCCCACCGAGCCCGAGTCCGTCCTCGCCTGCCTCAGCACCCGCAGCGGCCGTGGCATTGTCTTCGCTCCGCAGGCTCAGGAGGAGTCCGATCCCGGCTGGGATGGAAACTACGAATTCATCGATCCCGAAACCGGCCTCCCGCACGAGCACCGCGTCGAGTCCGCCTTGCTCCAGCGCTACGAGGCATCCTACCGCCGCCATTTCGAACTCTGGAAAGCCACCGCACAAAAGCACGGCATCGCGCTCGCCCGCATCGCCGCCGAGGCGGATTTTCAAAAGGCGCTGCAACTTGAAGGCATCCCCAGTGGAGCTGTGGAAACCGCATGAGCTTCACCCTCGCCAATACTTGGGGCCTGTGGGCACTGCTCGGCATTCCTGCCGTGATCGCCATCCATTTCCTCCAGCGGCGCAACCGCCGTGTGCCAGCCACCACGCTCTTCCTCCTGCAGCAGATGAAGCGCGAAAGCCGCACCGGCAGCCGTTTCGAGCGCCTGCGCACGTCCATCCCGTTCTGGCTGCAGTTGCTCATGGTGCTCCTCCTCACCTGGCTGCTGGTGCAGCCACGCTGGCTCAAACACGATGCCGTGCAGCGCATCGCCATCGTCATGGACACCTCCGCCAGCATGCAGGCCTTTCGCGCTCCCGCTGGAAAAGCGGTCGATGAAGTGCTCGGCCTCCTCGAAGGGCCGCTCGCTCGCGCGGAGCTCACCCTTCTCTCTTCGGATGCCGAAGCCCCCAGCCTCTACCACGGCACCATGCCCGCCGAGTTGAGGCAGTCGCTGGCTCATTGGGAGCCGCTGCTCGGCGTCCATGATTTCACCCCCGCACTGCGCATCGCACGCGGGCTTGTCGGTCAGCAGGGTGTCGTCGTGCTCATCACGGATCACCCCCTGCCTGTGCCTCCTCTTTTTGCCGCGCAGGTGGTTTCCGTGGGCCAGGAAACCGACAACGTCGGCTGGGCCGGCGTGACCGTGGAGGAAAAAGACGGCCAGTGGGTGTGGCATGCACTGGTGAAAAATTACAGCCGCACCGCGCAGGAGCGGCAGTGGCGTGCGCAGGCCGGTGCTGCGGAATCACCCTGGAAACCCGTCAAGCTCGCTCCCGGTGAAACCCAGACGCTCTCCGGGCCTTTTCCTGCCGGGGAGATTCAACAGATCGCCTTGCACCTCAGCGATGATGCCTTGCCTCTCGACAACGATCTGCCCCTCGTGCGTCCACAGCCCAAGATTCTTTCGCTCTGTCCCCTCGAAGGCAAAGTGCCAGTGCTGGCCGAGCTCTTCAGCCGCTACGCCCACCTGCGCACGGTTTCGGTGCCGGGTGAATCGGACCTCGTCGCTGCCGTGATGACACCCAGCTTCGCGCTGCCGGAGCAGCGTCATGGCTGCTTTTTTCAAGCCCCGGCAGACGACACCGCGCCCTATCTCAAAGGCAGTATCGTCGCCGAACCTCATGCGCTTGTCGAAGGCCTGAACTGGCAGGGCCTGCTGGTTCGCGAATCGAAGGCCATGCCGCGCCAGTCGCAGGATCGCGTCCTCCTCTGGCAGGGCGAGCGCCCATTGATCACGCTGCGCATCATGCCCGCAGGCGGTCGCCAGTTGATATGCCAGTTCGATTTGGAAACCTCCAATGCGCGCAAGCTGCCTGCCTTCGCGGTGCTGCTGCATCGCTTTCTCGAAGAACTGCGCGCGGACAAACTCGCGCCTGAAGCCGCGAATTTCGATGTGCGCCAGCACCTCGTCGTCGCGCATCGCCAGGATGCCGAAGCCGCGCCCTTGAAGCTCGGTGACCAGCAGATCCCTCTCGCACAAGCACGCCTGCTGCGCGCGCCTTCACGCCCCGGCCACTTCACCATCCATCAGGGCGAAACACTGCTGCTCACCGCCGCCGCCCATTTCGCCGACACTCGCGAAGCCGACCTCACCCAGGCCAAGCCATTCAGCGAGCTCGACAAGATCAAGGCCGTGCAAATCGAAACCCTGCACGAGGCCGATCCCAACTGGCGGCTGTGGCTTCTCACCCTGCTGCTCCTCCTCTTGGGCAGCTGGTGGTTCACCAATTCCAAACGCGAAGCCCGGGAGGTGGTACGGCCATGATGTTCCGCCACCCAGAATGGTTCGCTCTTCTGCCCGTGCTGCTGCTCGCAGGCTGGCTGTTGCCACGCCTTTCTCTCTGGCGGCCCGTGCGGCTGCTGCTTCTCGTTTTGATCACCGTCACGCTGGCGCAGCCACAGTGGCGGCGTCTCGCAGACGGCGTGGATCTCTGGGTCCTGCTGGACTCTTCGACCTCCGCCGAACAGCCCATGGCCAAAGGCATGCAGGAATGGGAGAAGCTGCTCGAAAAAAGCCGCGGCAGCCAGGATCGCATCTTCTATCTTAACTACGCGGCAGAGGTGATGAAGCGCGGTGCCGAAGGCGCGGAGATGTATGCCCGCAATCAAACTCAGACTCGCACCGCCCAGGCCGTGAATCAGGCGCTCGCCTTTGCTCAGCGTGAAGGCCGTGGCAGGCCGGCGCGCATTCTCGCCATCACCGACGGCTATTCCACCGAGCCCCTCACAGGCCTCGCATCCAAACTCACGCAGCAGGGCGTGGAGCTGGACTACCGCCTCGCCCGCGAAATCGAAACCACCGACTTCCGCGTCTCCGCCATGAGGCTCCCCGCGCGCGCTCAGCTCGGAGAGCCCTTTCTCATCGAAGTCGAACTGCGCGGCACCTCCGATGGCAAGGTCCCCCTCACTCTCCTGCGCAATGGCCGCGAGCTCAAAACGAGCGAAGTGGCGGTGAAGCTCGGCAGCGGCATGATCCGCTTCACCGATCGCCTGCCCGCTGCCGGTGTGGCTCATTACGAAGCCATCATCCAGCCCGCCAAGGACGCGCATTCGGGCAACAACCGCCATGAGGCCATGATCGAGATCGCCGGCGGTCCGCGCGTTCTCCTTCTCACCAAATATACGAACGATCCCGTCGCGGAGACCCTGCAGCGCCAGGGCTTCACCGTCGAAACTGTCACGGAACTCCGCTCCCTGCGTCCAGGCCAGCTCGCAGGCGTGAAGTGCGTCATCTTCAACAACGTCCCCGCCTTTGAGCTGCCCTCCGAGTTTCTCCCCGCCATGGATTTTTATGTGCGCGAGCAGGGCGGCAGCATCCTCATGGCCGGTGGCAAGCAGAGCTTTGCCGCTGGCGGCTATTTCGAGTCTCCGCTCGATCCCCTGCTGCCCGTGTCCCTCGAAATGAAGCAGGAGCACCGCAAGCTCATGGTCGCCATGGCCATCGTCATGGACCGCAGCGGCTCCATGGGCATGACCGTGCAGAATGGCTTCACCAAAATGCAGCTTGCCGATGAAGGCGCGGCCAATGCCATCCGCTTCCTCGGTCCTCAGGATCTGCTGGCCGTTTACGCCGTGGACAGTGAGGCCCATGAAATGGTGCCGCTGCAGCAGGTGGGACCCAACCGCGAAAAAATGGAAAGCGCCGTGCGTCGCATCGAAAGCACCGGCGGTGGCATCTTTGTTTACAACGGCCTCAAGGCCGCGTGGGATCAGCTCAAAAATGCACCCGCAGGTCAGCGCCACATCATCCTCTTTTCCGACGCCGCTGACTCCGAGCAGCCGGGCGACTACCAGATCCTGATCGAAGACATCATCAAGAACGGCGGCACCGTCAGCGTCATCGCCCTCGGCACCCGCAGGGATGTGGATGCCTGGATCCTCGATGACATCGCCAAGCGCGGCAAAGGCCGCATTTTCTATACCGACAAAGCCGAGGAACTGCCCAGCATCTTCAGTCAGGAAACCGTTGCCGTGGCGCGCAGCGCCTTCATCACGGAACCCGTCCCCACCAAGGCCGCAGGCGGCTGGTTTGAAATCAGCAGCCAGGCCTTTGAGTGGCCGAAGGAGGTGGACGGTTTCAATCTCAGCTACCTGCGCGACTGGGCCAGTCAGGCGCTCATCACCCAGGATGAATACGCCGCCCCCCTCGTCGCCTTCGGTCCGCGCGGCACCGGCCGCACCGCCGCAGTCAGCTTCCCTCTCGGTGGCGAGCACTCCCAGCGCGTGCGCGACTGGCCCAAATACGGCGACTTTCTACAGACCCAGGTGCGCTGGCTCATGGGCGAGACCGTCCCTCCAGGCATCGGCGTGCGCCATCGCATCGACGGCAACACCCTCACCCTCGATCTCCTCTACGATGAGGAATGGGAGCCCAAGCTGCGCACCAAAGCCCCGCGTGTGGTGCTGGCCCATGGCCTGCGCGCCGAAGGCTCGCATGAGCTCGCCTGGGAGCGCGTCGCGCCCGGTCATTTCCAGACCAGCACCGAACTCCCCGAAGGTGAAATGGTGCGCGGCGCCGTGCAGGTCGGCGGTCAGGCCATCAGCTTCGGTCCCGCCATCGTCGGCACCAGCACCGAATGGGCTTTCGATGAAGCACGCGTGGAGGAGCTTCGCCGCGTCTCCCAAACCAGCGGCGGCCGCGAACTCCTCGAAATGAGCCAGGCCTGGCGCAGCCCCACCCTCCCCCGCTTCACCGATCTCGGCCTCTATCTCATCATCGCCACGCTGCTCCTCCTCCTCTTCGAAGCCGTCGTCACCCGCACCGGCTGGAAGATTCCCCGGCTCGCCCGCGCCGCAGCCACGCAGCGGTCCAAAGTCGTCAAGCCAGCCCGGGAGGCCGTGCAGCATCAGCAGCGGCTGCAACAAACGCCCAACGTGGAGACACCAGCCATCATCGCAGCGGCGGAGCCAGCAAAACTCGAACCCACCACCGACGCCGAACGTCAAAACCGCTTCCAGCGCGCGAAGAAACGTTGATGCAGCAGTGAAAGAATCGCTGGGGGGGAGGGGTGGATGAAGGCTTGCGTGTCTTTGAGGCTGGAATTAGAATCCATCATGGTTCCCATCCTGAGACAGCCAGGCTTTCAACAGCGTGCCATGCCGCTGTCGATCAAAGCGTGGCATCAAATGATCGCCACCGGTCTCGCTCCGGCGCGGGCTGAACTCATTCGCGGGGTGATTGTCGAAAAAATGAGCAAGTCCATCATCCACACGAAGCTCTCTGCGCGAATCTTCGCCTTGCTGCAAAAACTGGCAGGCGCTCAGGTCTGGGTCCGCAAAGAAGATCCGCTCACCTTGACCGATTCAGAACCCGAGCCAGATGCCTCGGTGGTCGCAGGCAGGGAAGAGGACTTCCAGAATCATCCAACTACAGCCCTCCTCGTGGTGGAAGTCTCGGTTTCCAGCCTCAACGAAGATCGGGAAATGGCCGACATCTACGCGGAAAACCAAGTGGCCGAATATTGGATCGTCAATGGTCAGGAACGCTGCATCGAATGCTATCGCGAACCCTCTGCCGGTCGCTATCAAACACAGCTCCGCATCACCGAAGGCTCCCTTCTTCAGAGCACCGCACTGCCAGCAGTGAGCGTGGACATCGCCGAATTGTTTGCGGGTATCGGCGCCTGATTCCCGCGGGCGTGCCTGGAATGCCCAGATGACGGCTTGCGCGTCTTTGATCCAGATTCTTTTCCAACAGCTCATGGTACTAAACTGCCGTTCTTTGTCTTTCGAGACAAAGAATCCGGCGTGGCACCGTACGTTGGAGACACTCAAATTCATCGCCGCTCATCATGCCCACCTCTCGCCGCTCCTTCCTCAAAAACTCCACGCTCGCCTCCGCCGCTGTCGCCTTTCCGGCCTTCGTGCGTGGCCAGAACCTCAACAGCAAGCTCCAGGTCGCCTGCGTCGGCGTCAATGGCATGGGCTACAGTGATCTGCACAACGTGGGATCTCATGCCTCGGTGAAGTTTGTCGGCTTCTGCGATGTGGATGCCAATCGCTTCGACAAAGCGGACGCGGAGTTCCCGGGCGTGAAGCATTTCTCCGACTACCGCGAAATGTTCTCCACGCTGGGAGACGGCTTTGATGCCGTGACCGTGGGCATTCCCGATCACATGCACGCCCCGGTGGCCGTGGCCGCCATGCAGAAGGGCAAGCACATCTACTGCCAGAAGCCGTTGGCACACACCGTCTGGGAGGCACGGCAGATGAAGCTGTGGGCCGAGAAGAAGAATCTCACCACGCAGATGGGCAATCAGATCCACTCCTCCATCGAGTACCGCATGGGCACGCGCCTCATCAAGGAAGGCGCGATCGGCAAAATCAAAGAAGTCTATTCCTGGGTCGGCGTCACGGGCAATGAACGCACCCGCATGTTCCAGCCGCCGCCCTCCGCTCAGGCCCCGGCCAATTTGAACTGGGACCTCTGGATCGGTGCCGCACCGATGCGTGACTACGCACCCGCCTACCATCCCTTCATCTGGCGCGACTGGCAGGACTTCGGCGGCGGCGGCCTCGGCGACTTCGGCTGCCACATCATGGACCCCGTCTTCACCGCGCTCGATCTCACCGCCCCCATCAGCGTCCACGCCAAGAACAGCGGCATTAACAATCAGATCTGGCCCACGCACGAGACCATCAACTACGTCTTCCCCGGCACCCAATACACCGCCGGCAAGACCATGAAGCTCACCTGGATGGACGGCGGCCTCAAGCCCAGCCACAAGCTCGCTCAGATGCCCGGAGACGTGGATCTCCCCGGCAGTGGTTCCATCTTCATCGGCGAAGGCGGCACCATGGTCCTCGCCCACGTGGCCGGCCCACGCCTGTACCCGCTCGACAAGTTCACCGGCTTCAAATATCCCAAGGAGGAAGGCCGCAGCCACTGGCACACCTGGGTGGACGCCTGCCTCGCCAGCAAGAAGACCAGCGATGGCTTCCACTACGCCGGCCCGCTCGCGGAAACCGTGCAGCTAGGCAACGTCGCCACACGCCTCGCCATTCCGAAGATCGACCCCATCACGGGTCGCATGGAGGAAGCCAACAAAGTGCTCGAATGGGACGCCGCCAATCTGAAATTCACCAACGCCCCCGAGGCTGACAAGCTGCTCACGAAAACCTATCGCAAGGGCTTCGAAGTGGCCGCTGCATAATCATCCCAAGCCCTGGTTTAATCAGACGCGCGCTGAACTTAAAAAGTCAGCGCGCGTTTTTTTTGATGGCAATTGAGTGGCTGGCGTAGTTATTGCGTCAGACATCGATATGAATTCGGAACACAACAACGAATCATCGTCTTCCCTCAGTGGAAGCCTCCTGCTCGCCTCACCGGCCATGCGCGATTCAAACTTTGCCCGCTCCGTGGTCTTCATGGCGGCGCACAACGCGAAGGACGGTGCCTTCGGTTACATCCTCAACCGGCCGCTCGAGCAATGCGTCGCCGATCTCCTCCCAGATCAGGATCTCGGCCCGCTCGGTGAGGTTCCCGTCTTCATGGGCGGCCCGGTTTCCACGGACAAGCTCGCCTTTGCCGCGCTGCATTGGAACAAGCGTCGCCGCACCCTGCGCTGCCAGACCCACCTCTCTGTTACAGATGCCCTGCATGCGCTCAGCCTTGGGCATGATGTGCGCGGCTTCGTCGGCTACTCCGGCTGGAGCGGTGGTCAGCTCGAAAGCGAGCTCGAAGTCCGTTCCTGGATCACCACCACCGCACGTCCCCTCGTCCTCACTGTCGAAAAGCCAGCTCAGATGTGGTCCGCCATTCTCAAGGACATGGGGCCGGTTTACCAAGTCATGGCCGGCATGCCTGAGGACGTGAGCTTGAACTGATCAAACCCTCTTCTCATCCCGCAGCCAATCTTGTCATGGCTCCCGGAGGGAGCAGAGAGACAAGCCGGTGGTGAAGCGAAACCGCGAAGCGGTGCAGCGAGAACCACCGGACCAGGCGCACACCACGTCCAGTTCAAGGGCGCATGCCGGAGGTATGCGAGAAGCCCTCAACCTCCCGACGTAAACTAGAAGTCCGTGCGCGGCTCTCTACTTCGTAAACTCCTTGTCGATCGCATCCAGATACTTCGAGATCGGATCGGTGCGTGCAGGGAGTTCTTTCTTGATGGTCGCAGGCAGATTCAGGTAGTCGTCGAACTTGCCTGACAAACGACCGCTTTCACTCGCTTCAAACCAGTCCAGGTAGTCGCGCACGGCGATGGATTTCTGATACGCGATGAGCGCAAATTCATGCAGCGCGGCCAGGCGCTTGTCCATGTCCTTGGTCCTTCCGGCGTCAATGTCATGCACCGCCACAAGATAGCCTCGGATCACTGGGCGGAACAGGATGCTGACTCGCAGCTCCAGGGCGCGCAGTGAGGCGGTGTTGTAGGCCAGGATTTTGGCGCGGTCCGGGTGCTTCAGGATGTGCTGGTACTCTTCCAGCGGCAAACTCACCGGCACCAGGGCGGGCGCGGTGTCGGCGGGGGCTGCGGTCACCGCTTTGACCAGTTCAGGCGCCACGGGTTTGGCGTTGGGATTGGTCGTTTGCGGTTTGTTCGCAGGAGTGGCGGATGCTTTGGAAGCCGGTTTGGAATTGGGATTCGTCGTGCGCGGCTTGCTGCTTTTCTTGACGGGCGGTCTGTCCTCCTCCGTTTTCGGGGCAGGCGGCGGTTCCTCTTGGGGCGTTTCTTCAGCCTTGGGTTTGCGTTTGCGGAAATCAAACAGCGGTTCCGCAGTCGGACGCGCGGCGGCAGGTGCGAGCATCTGCCACGCATCCGCCATCAGGGGCGAGATCAGACGTGCGACATCGAAAGTGTCAGGCGGTGTGAGAAATGCCTCCTTCTCCTTGGCCGGCGTCTCCTCTTTCTTCTCCTCAGTTTTCTTGCCACCACGGAACCAATTCATGGGATTGAGCTTGGTGGGCCTCTTCTCCTCTGGCGGCTCCTCCTTGGCTTCCGGTTCTTTTTTGACGGGGGTCTTGGGTTTTTCAACCGCAGCAGCCTTCTCTTTTTCAGACGCCTTCTTCTCAGCAGGCGCGGTCACCGCCGGTTTGTCCTCAGGCTTCTTCTCCTCACTGCCGGCGCCAAACAGACGGCCCATGAATCCGGGCTTCTTTTCTTCTTCTACCTTCTTTTCCTTTTCGACAGTCGCGGGAGCTTCAGCCGGCTTGGCAGCTGCCTTGGCTGTGCTCTCTTTCACGCTTGGCTCATCCTGCGTCTTCTTTTCGTCACCGCCCGCACCGAAGAGACGCCCCATGAATCCGGGCTTCTTCTCTTCTTCGACCACTGCAGGGGTTTCAGCCGGCTTTGCTACGACCTTGGGGGCGGCATCTTTGACGCCTGGCTCGTCCGGCGTCTTTTTTTCCTCGCCGCCAGCCCCAAAGAGACGGCCCATGAAGCCAGGCTTCTTGGCTTCTTCAGCCGGCTGCTCTTTGTCATCTCCCTTGGGCTCGCTCTCCTTGGCATCCCCCAGGAAAAGCATGCGGCGGATCAGGCTGCGTTTCGCTTTGGGGTCCTCTTCAGCCGGCTCTTCCTTGGCTTCGGCGGCGGCTTCTTGGGTCTTGGGCTTGGCGGGCGCAGCCGCCTTGTGGGGCTCCGGATGGGATTCGCTGGCTGGGATGACTGCCAGCGGTGCCGGGATCACAAACGGATGCAGCTTGATGTTCTTCGGTACGGCGGCAGGCAGCGCTTCGTAGTGGATGGTGATGGCTTCCTCGATGGCCTTGAGACTCTCGGCCGCATTGAGGGGTTCGGCGACGCCGGGATTGGCCAGCGCGGCTAGCTGCAACGACCACCACTTGTTCAGACTGGAGGCCGAGGCGGCAAAGTTGGGAAACGCGGCGCTCAGCAGTTCTCGTTCGGAACGCGGATCGCTCGCCAGGGAATTGAGGAACTTGTTCAGGTTCTGCGGTCCGCTGGGCTGATCCACAAGCGCCAGCACCAGAGCGCAGCAGGAGGTCTCGTAAATCGTGCGGGACAGGGTGTCCATCTCCACCGGAGAGGCTTCGATGATCTCCTCGATGCCATAGATTTTACCGCTGCGAAACAGCGTGGCAAACATCGCGCTGGGCGTTGGGCTGGCACGGAAGTCCAGCGCGTGCAGCACGCCCGTCATGATCCAGTCCGGTAGCAGCAGGCGTCCTTTCGGCGTCTCGATCTTCTGATGATTGCGCAGGATGCGCTCGGCCAGCAATGCACGCACCACCTCCTTGCGCAGATCCTCCGCTTTCAGTCCGGGGCCTTCATTGATCGTCACCTGCAGGTGAAAGCCGCCAAAGCTCAGTTCGGAAATCGTGGTGGAAATGGGCGGGCCTTTCGACTTCGCCGCCTCCTCGCCCGTGTTCAGCACCACCACGATCGGCAGCACCCACGGCTCCTTGTCATTGAGCACCTTCCGCACTTCCTGGGAAACCTCCTCACAGCGCGTGGACATCGCGCTCCGGGTCTCAAACACTTTCCCATGCACGATGAACTGCCGGCTCGTGCTGGTGGAGCTGGTGACGGGCAGCTTGTCCGCAGGCGTCCCCACGCGTGGCACTTCCGTGCCCGCAGGCTTTTGGGTCACGGCTTCCAGCACCTGCATTTTGCTGGCGGAATTACCAGATGCCGCAGGAGTGGTGGCTGGCCCCGCCGCAGGCTGGGCAGGGGCTCCATTCTGCTGGCCTGGCGCGGGCGCGGGCACGGCAGTCTTCGGTGCCTCGATGGCAGCCGCAGCTTCCTTTTGCTCCTTCGTCAGCGGTGGGACGGGTGGCGCGGCTGTCTGCCCCACCGCAAGCAATGTGGCGCAGGCAAATGAAAGCACGCTTGCTAGGGCGGATGGGAAACGGCGGTTCATGCGGGAGGGAAACGGGGATCGAGCACGAGCTTGTCCTTGGCGATGGTGATTTGGGTCATTTGAAACATGGCCCGGATTTCAGGATCCAGCGCTTCTGCCAGCGCCTCCAGTGACGGGTAGAGCGGCCGCATCATGCCTCGCGGCAGGTCCAGATGGCCGTAGGCACCGCGCAGCACATCGACTCGAAAGTTCTTGTCGTCACGACTGATGGCGAGATCAACGCTCGCCGTGTGGGTGTAGCCTTTGAGCTTCCAGATGACGAACAAGCGTGCCCGGTCAGGCTCCAGATCAAGTCGTGCGCCTTCAAAAGTGACCCAGCTCCCCAGCATGCTCGGGATTTTTCCTGACAGCGTCGTGGTCAGGTGCCGGTTGATTTCAGCTTCGCTGATCTCCATCACCGCTGCGCGTTTGATCGTCGTCTGGCGCAGGATGTCCAGCAAGTCATCGGCTTTGGCAGAGTTTGGCGCAGCGACCTTGGGCAGGTCAGCCGGGCGGTAAGCCACCCAGGTGGCGCCGGCCAGCAGGCTGATCCCAAGCAGCCGCAAAGTCTGAAACAGGTGGCGAATCACGGCGGCAGGGGTGGAGGGTAGATGCGGACTCAGGTCTAGGTGCCCGAAGTTTTGGCAGGTGCTGGCGGAGTGGCAGCCGGCGCCGGTGTCGAACTCGTGGAAGCTTTGGCGCTTTCAGAGTCCTTTTTCGCCGCCGCTTTGTACGAATCACTGCGGTAGTCCGTGATGTAAAAGCCGTTGCCCTTGAAGATGAAGCCTGACCCCAGCCCGATCTTGCGCTTCACCGGACCCGGGCAGCCCTCTTTCGGGCAGTCCGTGAGATGCGGATCCTTCATCGATTGTTTGGCCTCAAACTGGTGGCCGCACGTCTGGCATTCGTAATCGTAAGTGGGCATGGTGTGTGGGTAAGTGCGTGCGCGGGGGTAATAAAGTGCGCAGCAGGGGATCCATTATGCCGCTTGGCCCCCTCTGCTGCAAAAGGATTTTCCCCCTCCGTTCGGTCCCGGGCACAATTCAATGCTCGACACCCGCGCACTGCTGAATGTATTATCCGGCCATGGCCACGCTGTTCCAGGAAACCGTCTTCATGACGAACCTTTACGCCACACCCGCCGACTGGCAGCGTGATTTGTTTTATTCCGTGGTGCGCGCAGGCCATTTGAAGGCGGGCTTCGAGCACCGCATCGAGCGCGAAACCTACCCCGGCCATGAGCTGATCCTCTGCCTCAGGGGCCACGGCTGGGCCCAGATCGCAGGCAAACGCCATGAGGTCGGGCCCGGCGCTCTCCTCTGGGTGAACTGCCACCACCCCCACATCTACGGGGCCGCAAAAAAAGATCCCTGGGAGCTCTACTGGACGCGCATTGAGGGCAGATCCCTGGACCGCATCGCCGAACTCCTCCAGGTGCGCTCGCAGCCCGTTCTCGAAGGCATCAATGAGCAGGCGGTGAAGCAGGAGTTTGAGCGCGCCTTTCAGTTCATGAGCGGCACCCGCCCCAGCGATGCCGCCCTCGCCAGCGCCGCCGTCGCCGCCATCATCGGCCTCGCATTCCACGTGCGCCTCTCAGAGCCGGGCCTCGTGCAGCCAGAGCTCCCCTCCGCCGTCTCCAAGGCGCTCGAGCGCATGCGCCTCTATTTCCACCTCCCCATGCGCGTGGTCGAGCTCGCCCAGCTCAGCGGCATGAGCGAAAGCCACTTCAGCCGCCAGTTCAAAGCCGCCATCGGCACCAGCCCCATCGACTGGCTCCGGCGCGAGCGCATCAATCAGGCCAAGCGCCGCCTCATCGAATCCGACGATCCCGTCAAAGAAATCGCCCGCCAGGTCGGCTATCACGATCAGTTCTTCTTCTCCAAGGACTTCAAGAAAATGACCAAGCTCACCCCCACGCAGTTCCGTGAGCAGGAAAAGCAGCCTTAGCCCACCAGCGTCTTCTGCTTCAGCCGCTGCTCCACCCACGCATGCGTGCGGCGGAAAATAAAGTCCAGCATCAGCGCCAGCACCGCCCCCGCGAACGCCCCGCCGATCCCGCCATACACGGCGATCATCCAGCTCTCATCCACCTTCTCCAGCACCGTCCGGCCCACCCACGCCGTGACAGCCCCCGCAGGAATACCCGCCAGAATCCCGCATTGCAGCAGCAGCGCCCGCACCGCCGTGGCCGGTCGCTTCGTGAAAACCCCCAGCGCCACAGAACTCGACACCACCCCCAGCATGGCCAGCCCCGCTGCGATCGCGCAGGCAAACAAACCAATGCCGATACCAACGCCGATCAGTACGATCATGACCAGCATGGCGATAAGCGCGGGAATTCCCATGCCAGCAGCATCAAACCCAAATCTCGAATTTCAAATCCTCATTTCACCGCCACTGTCAGGCCTATGACCATCCCCCCCGCACCCCAGGGCCTCCTCGGCATGAAGCCGGAGGAGATCTCTGCCGTGTTCGCAGAGCTGGGCCAGCCTGCTTTTCGTGCCAAACAGCTCGTCGAATGGGTCTTCGCCAAACGCGCCGCCACCTTCGAGGAGATGACCAATCTCCCCAAAGCCACCCGCGAAGCCCTCGCCACCCGCTTCGTCACCCGCACCATGACCATCGCCAAGGTCACCGGCTCCAGCGACACCACGCGCAAGTTCCTCCTCAAACTCCACGACGGGCGCTACGTCGAAACCGTCCTCATTCCCGCCAATCCCGCCCTCTACGGCGGTGCTTCGGACCGCCGCACCCTCTGCGTCTCCAGCCAGGTTGGCTGCGCCTACGACTGCAAATTCTGCGCCAGCGGCCTCGCCGGATTCACCCGCAATCTCACCGCCGCAGAAATCGTCGAGCAAATCGTGCAGGTGGAGGCCTACGCCGGAGAGCGCGTGGACAATCTCGTCTTCATGGGCATGGGAGAGCCCCTCGCCAATTTCTCCAACGTCACCAAGGCCATCGAAATCCTCAATGCCGAATGGGGCATCGGCATCGGCGCACGCCACATGACCGTCAGCACCAGCGGCCTCGCTCCGCAGATCAAAAAACTCGCCGACTTCCCGCTCCAAATCCGCCTCGCCATCTCCCTGCACGGCGCCACCGATGAAGTGCGTGAGAAAATCATGCCCGTGAACCGCAAGCACAACCTCGCGGAACTCTTCGAAGCCCTCGATTACTGGAACCAGAAGCGAAAACAGTTCCTCACCTTCGAGTTCATCCTCATCGCCAATGTGAACGACAGCCTCCAGCAGGCCCACGCCCTCGCCAAACGCGCCCGCAGCGCCAATGCCAAGGTCAATCTCATCCCTTACAACACCGTCGATGGCCTCGACTGGGTGCGCCCCAGCGAAGCCGCCCAGGACGCCTTCCTCGCCGTGCTCCTCAACGCCGGCGTCACCGCCACCCTCCGCCGTGAAAAAGGCCACGACATCGCCGCCGCCTGCGGCCAGCTCCGCCTGAAACAGGAAACCGAACTCGGCATCATCGAATCCCCCATCCCCGCCAAACGCATCACCATCGGCGCTGGCGCGGACTGAACTTGTGCGCCAATCGGTTTAAGCAATAAGACCGTCGCGTGGGCGGCAGCAAAGTGGTCCGCACAGTCCTCTGTGCGGCGTCTGGGCAGTCGTGCACGCTGAAAATCATACAGAGGGCCTTGCGGCCCGCTAATTGCGACAGCCCCCGGCGCCCAAACGCCAGCAGGCTGTAAAACGTCTAAAATGCGCTACCTCACCCGCGCCGGTTTTCTCACCGCCTTGGCAGGCACGCGTTTCACCGGTCGCTTGAGCTTGGACGCCGCCGGCTTCGGTGCAGCCGCTGGTTTGGCGGCGGCGGGCTTCGCCACAGCCTTGGCTTCCTTCAGCTCGCGCAGTTCTTTCTCCACCTCGGCCAGACGCTTGGACGTTGCCTCCAGCTTCCGCACCACCAGGCGGGCCACAAATTCATACAGCGCCGCATGGAAATCCGGGTCTTCCTCGCGCGGATGGATGTCCTGCAGGAATTTCTGGTCCACCGCCAGGCACACCGCCTTCGTGGAGGCGATGACAGACGCGAGACGCTTGTCATGGTTCACGAGCGCCAGCTCGCCAAAAACTTCCCCGATGCGGGTGATGGCAGCCACTTTCTTGGTGCCGACCCGCACCTCCAGCTCACCGCTGAGCAGGACGTAGATGCGGGAGTCGATGCTGCCCTCTTTGATGATGTGGTCGCCCGGCTCGCATTGCAGCAGGCTGCTGGAGTTCAAAACATCATCAAGCTGGTCATCGCTAAAACTGGCGAGAGCCGGTACCGCACGCAGAGGTGACGGGCTGTGCTTCTCGTCATGGATGTAAGCAAACTCTTTCATGGAATTGCCCGGATTCTGTCAGGAGGAAGGCGGGCGGGAAAGATAAATTTTACTCATTTTCCGCCACTCTTCACCGCTGCATCATACGCAGGCCAGAAGCTGGCTGGCGGCATCAGGTCCTTGCCGCCGTCGTCAAACCGCGTGCCAATTTCCTGCAAAGGCAGCGCTTTCGCCACCTCAATGCCCGCCGTGATGTTCGCCGGAGTAAACACCAGTCGTGTGAGCTTCATGCCCTTCAGCGGCGACAGATCCGTCACCGGCGTCTCCGCAATGTGCAGCCTCTGCAAGCCCGTGCCGCTCAGCGGCGTGAGGTCCTTCACCTTCGTCCGGTGCAGCGTCACACTCACCAGCGGCACCGTCTTCAGCGCGCTGATGTCCGCCACCGGGCAGTCCGTCAGCCACAGCATCTGAACAGGGCATTTGGCGATCCCCGAGATGTCACCAATCGGGCATCCCACCGCATTCAGCTCCACCAGCGGCATGTTTTCCAGCGCTGCCAGATTTTCCACCGGCGTGCGGCTCAGGTACAGTTTTTCCAGCGGCATGCCACGGATCGGCGAAAGGTCCCGCACCTTCGTGTCTTCAAGATACAGCTCCACCAGCTTCTTGCCCTGCATCGGCCGCAGGTCGGTGATCGGCGTCTCGCTCAGATCCAGCGCCAGCGGCTCAATGTGCTCCAGAAACTTCACATTCTCAATCTTCGCCCCGCGCAGGCTCAGCGCGATCACCTTCCCGCCCTCGATGTTGAACTGCCCGTTCCCCGCATAGCCCGGATTGTGAAACTTGATCTCCGTATGCATCATCTCCGGCGTCCAATACACCTTCTTCGGCGCATCCTTGGCCGGAGCTGGAGCAGCAGCTGCTGCCGCAGGCTTTTCCGCCACCGGCTTCGCCGCAGACGCAGGTTTCTTGGGCTCATCACCACAATGGGTCAGAAGCAGAGAAAGAGAGGGAAGAAGGAGAAGGCGGCGGCATTGCATGGCGATGGTCACGGGCATGGCGTTGTTCAACGCATGGAGCAAGGGCGAAAATTCGCCGGAACGTCTTTGTTTTTTGGATTGCTTGCCTGCTTGTGTTCACGGCAGACTGAATGCTGCATGCGCTTGCTTCTTCGGACTTCATTGATGCTGGCACTTCTCGTGTCAGGCTCCCTGGCGCAGCCGGCCGTCGAACCGCATGCAGACGCCGCCATTTCGGAGCTGCTCTCCTACTCTGTCCCGGCTGAGGACTGGCAGGAGCATCTGAAGAGGCGCAAGCAGGCCGGGTGGGTGCCACCGCCTCTACCCACCGCTCCAGCGGCCGACACCCACGACATTCAAGCGCTGGCATGCTACTGGCGGACAGACAGCTCAGACAGTGTGCCGGGTGAGCTCAGAGCGGCCGTCCGAGAAAGGCTGCTGAACTACTGCGAGGAGCATCCAGCAGCGTTCGAAATGCTGGCGGGACGTTTCTCTGCCAGTCAGGATGGCGTGGTTCTACGCATTCAGAAGCTGCATGACCGCCTTGCCGCCGTCGCCGTAAATGACGAAGATGCCCAGGCCGCGCTGCGCAAAGTACGCCTCTGGCTCATGGCCAAGGCGGGACTGTTTCGTGAGGAACTTAAGGCTGGGGCAGAGAAGTATTTCACCGAACCCGATGACGTTGATCTGCGTGCTGCCTTTGAAGCGTTGCAAAAACTCGAACCTGCTGTTGCGACAGCGCTTTTGCTGCGGCAGGCCGCGGCCGGGCAACCACTGGCGTGCACCACCGCACTGCTCTGGCTGAGTGCCATGAAAGACGCACCTGCCGGCCAGTGGCGGGAGGAACTGCAAAAGATCGTCACCCACCGTGAGGTGCCTGCGGTCGTTCGCGCACGTGCTTTGAGAGGTCTCGCAGAAATGGAGTGGGCGGGCAAAGCGGAGTGGGTGATGCGTCTCTTTGACGACGCCAGCCTCAGTGTGGTTCAGAAGGACAAGTATACCAAGGAGGAGCCGCTGGCGTTGCTGGTCAAAGCAACCCCGGACTTGTGGGTGCCAAAGATCGTTCCTCTGGTGGGAAGTCCCAATCGGGTGGTGCATGACAATGCGGTTCGCTGCTTGATTCAGTTTGAGCGGGCTGACGCTCTTCGTCCGCTGCTGCCCTGGCTGTCGAATCCGAAGTGGGCGCTGGATGCAGAAATCGACCGCAGGAGGCACTTGATGAACGCCCTGTGTGACGTGGACCTGCCTGAGTGCGTTCCCGGCCTGCTCTGGGCATTGAAACATGATTCCGAATACACGCTGATGGCGGCGGTGTCTGCGCTGGTTCATTACCACGCCACACCGGCGGTCCCGGATCTGAGAAAGGCCATCCAGAGGGAGTCCAACCTGAATCACCGCAAATCGCTGGCCGAGGATCTGCTTAAACTCGGAGGCGTGCCTCTGGAGGAGCAGGCCGAAGCTGTGGTGCAATACGCATCGATCACCCTCACCGAGGAAGGCCGAGAGGCGTTGCAAGATGAGTACATGTCGCTCGGTTTTGGCGCTTCGAAATCAGTCATCGCGCCCGATCAGCGGCTGCTGGTCACTACGGGTATGGTCATTGCGGGCGATGAATCCTGCCAGTCTGATTCTTTGGCGGAGCTGCTGGCCAGACGGGTTCTGGAGCTGCGGCAAAAGCGGAAGATGGATGTCGCCGAGGAATTGGAATCACGTGTCAGCTTGTGGCTCACACCTGCCGGGGCACGGTTGCTGGCCGACCGCCTGCGGGCCGGTCGGTTCAGCGCGGAATGGCTGTGGCAGGTGTTCTCCAGTCGGTCGGTGCCTTTGTCCGAACTCAAGGGGTCACAAGACCTTCCGCCAAACACTAACGCCGTGGTGGCAGTGTTGCTGAAAGACGACGCCCGCATGCGGCAGATTTTGACAGGGGGCAGCGTGGAGGCTCAGGCCATGCTGTTGGCATGCGCGCGTCTGCAGCGCACCCCTCTCCCGCTCGACAAGGTGGTGCCTTTGCTGGAGTCCAGGCACATACTCTGCGCGCGTGGGGCAGAGCGCTATCTTGAAGCGGAGGACAGCGCGCAGGCGCGGGCCGTTCTGCAGAGTCGCTTCAAAGGAGAGGCCAGGATTCTGGGGGCACGTATGAACCATGATCCCGGACACTTCTCATACGGTGGCTTGGGTGAAATCCAGGACCTCCTGCGCAAGCAGGTGCTGGCGGCCAAGGGGCCATTGGAGATTCACGCCCTGCTCAGTGCCGGCTACTGGGGTGACGTGGGTCAGGTCTGGGTGGAGGTCGAGGGTGACAAGGCCACGCTCGTAAACGATCAGGGTGGCGGAAGGTATCGAACGAGACCTCTCGCAGCTGCGGAGCTCGCTGAACTGCGGGCCTATGTGTCACAGAATCGCGTGGACGACCTGCCGCCGCTCACGCTGCCGGTGAATGATGGCATCCAGTACGAGTATGTGCACCTGACTGCAGAAGGTGGCAGGCGCGTGTTCATGAACAACCCGGGTACCTACAGCGGTGGTCTGGCCGGGCATGGCTCCATGTTCGTGCCGGCACAGGACATGGAGCCGGAGGTCAATGACTCTGTCTATGTGGGCCTGGTTCGGTTGTTCCAAAAGTTGATGGAAGACAAATCTGGTCTTCAGGTAACTTACCGCATAACGACGCCCCTCCCGGACCTGAAAATCGTCATTCCCCTTGAGCAGCAAAACATTCGCGCGGTGCTGGAGCAGAACGGAGTGCTCATGGTGAATGCGGTTCCCTCTGGCAGTGAGACGGCGCGCTGGCTGCCCGCAGCCATGGAGAGCAGCCCTGGCAAGGCGGAGAAAACTTGGGAAGGGCCCGCCGTGACACTGCCCCACGGCGGATTCACCGAAGGCTTCGATGCTCCTGAACACCTGGTCACAGCACCTTGGCTCAGCGCTGCTTCTGGCGGTTTCTTACGACCGGCAACGCGTGAGAAGGATGATGTGCGCGGTCTGTGGCTCTGCCGCGAAAATCAGGAGCCTGAACTGATCGTGAAAGGAGTCTTCGCCTCGCCCATCACGTCGCTCGACGGCCGGTGGGCTGTGGCTGCGCGCGTGCTGGGAAATTCCTGGGCCGAGCCGAACGACGTCGTGAGGATCAATCTGGCCACGCGTGAAGTGATTCCTCTCAAACTGGCTGCGGCGGACGATATCAGCACGGTCACAAGGCTGCCTGATTCTGGAAAGATAGTGATCCGCAGGTCTCGCAACGAATCTGCGCCCGGCATCGAGCCAAAGGCGGGGCCCGATAAAGCGGAATACCATCTTCTAAACCCCGCCACAGGCGAGCTTGAACGTGTGAGGGGGGAGTTTGGTCCGCTCGAAGATCAAACGTGGCGCCCTTTGCAACCGGCAGGCGAACCCGGGGTTGTCTGGGCATCCGTTTCCAAGCATGACAACGGGCGTCCCGAGTCCGTGGCGCTTGGCCGCTACGATCTGCGCACGTTTAAATTCACGAAGGTGATGGACCTCCCGCTCTGGCCTGTCAGCAGCCTGGACTTCTGGGTGGATGAGAAGGCGCGTGTTGTGTACCTGGCCAAGGGTGATCTGCTCAGATTCTCACTACCCGATGGAATGAAACAATAAGCACGTGGAATCGTTCAAACGCCTCATCATGCGATCTCTCCTCTTCCTTGCCTCCCTGCTTCTCACCGCATCGGCTTTCGCCGCCAAACCCAACGTCCTGCTCATCGTCGCAGACGATCTCGGCTACCACGATCTGGGCTTCCAGGGCTCCAAGGAAATCACCACGCCTCATCTCGACAAGCTCGCCGCCCAGAGCCTCGTCTGTACCAACGGCTACGTCTCGCACCCCTTCTGCAGCCCCACGCGCGCCGGCATCATGACGGGCCGGTATCAGCAGCGCTTCGGCCATGAAAACAACCCCGCCTGGCTCCCTCAGGACACCGTTGCCGGCCTCCCTGTGACCGAGACAACCTATCCGCAGCTCATGCAAAAAGCCGGTTACACCACCGGAGCCGTCGGCAAGTGGCACCTCGGCGCGCATCCGCAGTTTCACCCCAACAAGCGTGGCTTTGATGAATACTTCGGCGCGCTCGGCGGAGGCCACCAGTACTTCCCCGGAGACAAAGGCGGTGTGGAGTACACCATCCCCCTGAACCGCAACGGCAAGGACGAACCCCAGACCAAGTACCTCACCGAGCAGTTCGGCGATGAAGCCTCGTCATTCATCGGACGCCACGCCAGCGAGTCCAAACCCTGGATGCTCTACCTCGCCTTCAATGCCCCGCACACACCACTTCAGGCGCCGCAGAAGTGGCTCGACAAGTATTCGCAGATCACCGACAAAAGCCGCCAGACCTACGCGGCCATGGTGTCGGCCATGGACGAGGCCATCGGCGCGGTGCTCACGCAGTTGGACACCACCAAGCAGCGCGACAACACCCTCATCTGCTTCGTCAGCGACAACGGCGGCCCCAACCTCCAGGCGAAGAGCGGCAGCAACTTCACCAGCAACGCTCCCCTGCGCGGTGCCAAGGGCATGGTCTATGAAGGCGGCATGCGCGTGCCCTTCCTCGTCAGCTGGCCCGCCAAAATCAAGCCCGGCAAATACGAGCAGCCCGTCATCGCCCTCGATTTCCTGCCCACCTCTCTCGCCGCTGCAGATTCGGCGGATCTCACCCCCAAGAATCTCGATGGCGTGAACCTGCTGCCCTTCCTCAGCGGTGAAAAATCCACCGCCCCCCACGACACCCTCTTCTGGCGCACCGGCGGCCCCGGCGGCAACAACGCCATCCGTCGCGGCACCATGAAACTCGTGCGCCTCGGCAAAGCGGAGCCCGAGCTTTACGATCTCGCCACCGACATCGGCGAATCCAAAAACCTCGCCGCTGAAAAGCCCGCCGTGGTTCAGGAGCTTGTCACCGCCATCGCCGACTGGGAAAAAGGCACCATCAAACCCATCTTCGAAAGCCCCAAGCAGGGCAAACCAGCGGCGAAGAAGAAAAAGAAATAGCCTGCTTCGCAGCGTTTCTGGCAGCATGAGGTTCTTCATGCTGCGCTCGCTCACTTTCCTTCTGCTCTGCTCCTTCGCGCACGCGGATGAGTTCGATCCTCTGCGTGCCGTCGTGGCCAAAGCCGTCGCCAAAGGCAACCCGCCCGGTGCCGTGCTCTGGTTTGAAAGCGGCGACAAAAAGCTCACCCTCGCCGAAGGCCAGCGCGCCCTCGTGCCCGCCAAAGAGCCCATGACCGAAGACGCCGTCTTCGATGCCGCCTCGCTCACCAAAGTCGTCGCCACTCTTCCGAGCATCCTCATCCTCATGGAGCAGGGAAAAATCGAGCTGGAGGCCGAGGCGCGCCGCTACATCCCGGAGTTCCGCGCTGGCATCACCGTGCGTCACCTTCTCACCCACACCTCCGGCCTGAAAGCAGGCCTGCCCAAAGAGCCCGAATGGACCGGCTACGCCGCAGGCATCGAACGCGCCATCGCCACAGAACCCGACGGCCCGCCTGACCGCTTCTTCCGCTACTCCGACATCAATTTCATCCTCCTCGGCGAGATCGTTCAGCGCGTCAGCGGCATGCGCTTGAATGACTTCGCCACGCAGCATGTGTTCGCACCGCTGCACATGGACTCCACCCGCTTCCTCCCACCCGATGAGTGGAAGCCACGCATCGCGCCCACGGAGAAAGATGAAAACGGCACCATGCTGCGCGGCGTCGTGCATGACCCCACCTCCCGCAAGATGGGCGGCGTCACCGGCCACGCCGGCCTCTTCACCACCGCTGGCGATCTCGCCAAATACGCGCGTATGATTCTTCAAAACGGCGCAGGTGTGCTGAAGCCCGAGACCGTCAAACTCATGACCGCACCACAGACCATCGCCACCGTCTTCGAACGCCGCGGCCTCGGCTGGGACATCGACTCCACCTTCAGCCGCCCGCGCGGCAAAACCTTCCCCATCGGCTCATTCGGGCACACCGGCTTCACCGGCACCAGCCTGTGGATCGATCCCGCATCGCAGACCTTCGTCATCTTCATGAGCTCACGCCTCCACCCCGATGGCAAAGGCAGCGTGCGCGACTTGTACGAAGAGATCGGCACCACCGCCGCCAAGTACGTCACACTCGTTCCCGCCACCGGTCCGCCATGGCCCCGCGCCGAGGCCGAGGTGCCCACCGTGCTCAATGGCATCGACGTCCTCACCCGTCGCAAGTTCACCGACCTGCACGGCCTCCGCATCGGCCTCATCACCAATCAAACCGGCATCGACGCCCAGCGCCACAGCACCATCGATCTCCTCGCCAATGCTCCCGGCGTGAAGTTGAAAAAACTCTTCAGCCCCGAACACGGCATCCGTGGTGAGCTCGATCAGGAAAAAATCAGCAACTCCACCGACAAAAAAACCGGCCTGCCCGTGCTCAGCCTCTTCGGCGAGCAGCGCGCCCCCACGCAGGAGCAGCTCGCGGACGTGGACGCCCTCGTCTTCGACATCCAGGACATCGGCTGCCGCTTCTACACCTACATCGGCACCATGCGCCTCTGCATGGAAGCCGCCGCGAAAGCCAAGAAGCCCTTCTACGTGCTTGATCGCGTCAATCCCATCGGCGGCCTCCAGATCGAAGGCCCCGCCGTCATCGACGCCGAAAAACCCACCGCCACGCACGCCATCCCTCTGCGCCACGGCATGACCGCCGGCGAACTCGCCGCCCTGATGAACACCGAGCGCGTCATCGGCTGCGATCTGAAAATCATCCCCGTCGAAGGCTGGCGCCGCCACATGCTCTTCGATCAAACAGGCCTCCCCTGGATCAATCCATCCCCCAACATGCGCTCGCTCAATGCCGCCCTCCTCTATCCCGGCATCGGCCTCCTCGAGTTCAGCATCACCGTCGGTCGCGGCACCGACACCCCCTTCGAAGTCCTCGGCGCACCCTACGTGGACGATCTGCGTCTCTCCCATGAACTCAACAAACTCGGCCTCGCCGGCCTGCAGTTCACCCCCATCCGCTTCACGCCCACAGCCAGCATCTTCAAAGGCGAAGCCTGCGGCGGCGTCCGCCTCTCCATCACCGACCGCACCGCATTGAATGCCGTCGATGCAGGCATCGCCATCGCCAGCACCTTGCACCGTCTCTATCCAAAGCAGTTCAAGCTCGATCTGGTGAACACCCTCCTCAATCGCGCCGCCAGCGTAAAGGCAATGCGTGCTGGAGACACTTGGAAAAAAGTGGTGGCAGGCTGGAGCAGCGAGACCCAGGCATTCGAAGCAAGGAGGCGCGCGTTTCTCCGCTATTGATGCCAATGAGGAGCTCGTGCTACCATGCACAATGAAATCCCGCCTCCTTCTGCTCTGCGCCCTCCTGCTTGCCGCCTGCGGCAGACCGGCGGAGTCATCCAGAGGCACCATTGGCGTGTCGCTCCTCTCGCTGCAAAATCCCTTCTTCAAAGTCATCGCCGACAACATCGAAGCCGAGGCCAAAAAGCATGGCTATGACACACTCATCGTCAGTGCCGATTCGGACGTGGCGCGCCAGAGCAATCAGATCAAAGACTTCATCGTGCGGGACGTCGTCGCCATCGTGCTCAGCCCCACGAATTCCAAGGCCATCGTCACCGTCATTCAGGAAGCCAACGCTGCCGCCATCCCGGTCTTCACCGTCGATGTGCCTTGCAACGAGCCCGGCGTGAAGATCGCCACCCAGGTGGCCACCGACAACTTCGGCGGTGGCAAAATGGCCGCTGAAGCCATGATCGAAGCATTGAAAGGGCAGGGGGGGAAGATCGGCGTGCTCGACATGAAGCAGGTCGAGTCCTGCATCCTCCGCGTGAAAGGCTTCAAGGAGGCCCTGGCGGCCCACAACGCCACGGCGACAAAAAAGATCGAGATCGTCAGCGAGCTCGATTGCGGCGGCGCGAATGACAAAGGCTACAAAGCCACCGAAGACATGCTGCAAGCCCAGCCGGATCTCGTCGGCATTTTTGCCATCAATGATCCCGGCGCCCTCGGTGCTCGCGGGGCCGTGGAGAAGGCGGGAAAAACGGACAAGGTCGTCATCATCGGCTTCGACGGCCAGCCCGAAGGCAAGCAGGCCATCAAAGACGGCAAGATCTACGCCGACCCCATTCAGTTCCCCGATAAAATGGGCATTGAAGTCGTGCGCGCCTACATGCGTTATTCCAGAGGTGAAGAACTGCCCCCACAGATGCTCATTCCGACAAGTCTCTATCGCAAAGCCGATGGCGCGGCGGATGCTGCACTAAAATGATCCACTCATGAAATCTCTCCCCCAGTTTCTCTTCCTGGCTTTCGGCTGCCTGCTCGCCTCCGCCGCAGATCTCAAGCCCGACTCCGAGTTCACCACCACCGATCCCAAGAAGGTCAAAATCCTCGAAGACTCGTCACGCGAAAAAGATCCCGAGATCGATCACTTCAGGCATCTCTGCCCCGGCCTCGGCGGCTATCAGGTCATCCATGAAGGCGGCGATCTCCGCAGCTGGATCAATCTCATCTACGACGGCAGCAAGACCGACCTCATGAACGCCACCCTCACCGCCTGCCCCGGTCAGTTCCCGGCCAAGGCAAACAACGTCGTCCAGTGGCGCGGCTTCCGCAAAGGCGACACCTTTGTCCCCTACGCCATCATCTACCGCATGATGTCCAGCGCCGACGACGAAAAGCAGACACGCCTCGAAACGCTCATCATCATCAAGCTCGACAAGGACAAATCCACCGTCGTCGGCCATGTGCCCGCGAAGGAAGGAAACGAAAAAGCCGAGTTGCTCGCGGACAAGCTCTGCAAGCCATGATGAAATACCACATGAAGACAGTTTCATTCATCGCATGGTCCCGGCGCACGCTCCTGCTGGCAGCTCTCGCCGCCTGCTTCTGCGGGAATGCGAAAGCCGCCGACGAGGCCACGCCCGTTCGCGTCCTTTTTCTCGGCAACAGCTACACCGCCTTCAACAAGCTCCCCGGCATGGTGGGCGAGCTCATGCTCTCCTCCCAGATGCTGGCGCCGCACATCGGCAGCAATCTCCAGGGAAACTACACCCTTGAGCGCCACACCACCAATGCGGAGGGCATGGACTTGCTGAAAAAAGGCGCGGACGACGGCAAGCCCTGGGATGTCGTCGTTGTGCAGGAGCACAGCGTCGTCTCCGCTGCCGCCGCCGTGGATGCAGATGCCAGAACGCTCATGGAAAACGGCCTCGCCAAGCTCGTCAAATCCGCCCACGAATTGAATCCCAAAGTGCTGGTCGTCGTGTTTCAGGTATGGGCACGGCACGAAAAGCTCTGGAAGGAAAAATCCGCCGATGCCCTCGCCACCGGCAATGATCCTGAGCAGGCCCTTGCCCGCATCCACTTCGCCAATGCAAACGCCGTGAAAGCAGCGCAGGAAAAAATTCCCGGCGCACAGATCATCGTCAGCCCCGTGGGAGACTTCTGGTGGCGGGTGCATGATCTCTATCCCGCGCTCGCGCTCTATGCCGAGGACGGCACACATCCCGATCTGCTCGGCACCCTGCTCAGCGCCTACGTCATTCTCGGCAGCATCGGCGGCCGCGAGGTGCTCGAACAATCCTCATGGCTGCCGCCCGACTGCCCTGCGGTTCAGGCCGCCCGCGTGAAGAAGATGGTGCTGGATCACCCCGAAGTGTTCAAAGCCGCAGGAAAATGAAACAGCCCGCGCAGCTCCCGTCGTAGGTCGGTCGTGTTTGGCGCGCTGGAGTCACTCCATCACCCAGTCCCTCCTCCGCCAAACCGCCCGACTTCGAGCGTGCTCCTACCCCACTGCGCCCACCACACTCCGACAGCCAAACGAGCCTCGCCACATCCCCATCTCTCCGCGCGCTCGTGCCATCTGTTCAGCAGCAAGTCCATTCACTTGGGCCGCCACGAGGTGACGTCATCACTCGTGCGTGGGATCTGATCCTTGCCGTTGCTATACACTGCCACCTTGGTGACCAGATGCGCCGCCTGACCCGTCGAGAGCTTCGGGTCAGTGTTGCTGACATCGGGATTCTTCACCTGGTTGTCACCGTTCGTATCCAGCAGGATGTGGTAGGGCTGGCCATACATGTCCGCGAGCTTGAAGGGGCGTGCGGCTCCTACCAGACCGTGGTGGCCATTGTTCGCGGGGGGAAACGATGCAAACGACGTACGCTTGGGATTCAGATCCACCGCACCTCCCGATGCAGGTGGAATCCCCATCAGCGTGTCCACCAGAGTATTGCTGCCATCCGTCAGCAGTTCCGCTGCGTCCTCACCATTCGCTCCGCTGACACTGGGGTCGATGGGCCAGCGGCCGTAGTCGACCTGGAATTGCTCGATGCCAGTCTTGAGTTCCATCGACACCGATCGCACTTTCAGACGATTGGCTTGGTCGATGGCATTAATGATTCCCGATACTGTCAAACTCGCGAGGATCGCGATGATGGTGATCGTAATGAGCAGTTCGATCAGGGTGAACGCTCTCGTAGCAAGCTGCCGGTGCGTTTTCATGATTTGATTTTACCTGAAATGCCAATGGCAGGTCAATGCCGTATTTTTCATCCTTGATCCGCGTCTGGAAAAAGCGCACGGCTTCCCTCCCTGTGAATAAAGAAGCCGTCCTCGCTCAAATCCTCTCCGTGCTCAATGCCGAACTCGCCGCCCTCACCCGCGCCGCGCAGGGCGCCTTCGCTGCCGCCACGGACCCCGACAGCAAGGCGGAGAACAAATACGACACCCGCACCCTGGAGGCCTCCTACGTCGCTCGCGGTCAGGCTCAGCGCGTGGCGGAGCTCCAGCAGGCCGTGCAGGCCTTCACGGCCATGTCAGCGGCCACTCAGGAGTCAGGCACCGCCATCACCCTCGGCTCCTTGGTCACCCTCGCACTCCCTGCAGAAGCCGCCCATTACTTCATCGGCCCCTTCGCCGGAGGCACCGAGATCCTGCACGAGGGCACCGAGATCGTCGTCATCACCCCCGCCTCGGCCCTCGGCCAGAAACTCCTCGGCAAAAGGGCAGGGGAGTCCATCCCCCTCCAGCCCGGCCTCTCAGCCCAAGTCACCACCATTCAATAAATTCGCTCCTGGCGAGCGCCCTGGCGCAGCATGTTTGGTAGGTAGGATGGGCGTGGCGACAGCCCGCCCGTCCATCAGCGCATGGCAGACACTCTGGCATACGCACACCCTCAAAGTCCCGCAGTTTGCCGAAGAGGCGTTTGTGTGAACAAGCGCGGCTAGTGCGCCCCCCCATCGCTTTCGCATAGCCATCGCGGCGTGGTCCGCACTCTCCGAGTGCGGCTCCCATTCCATCCTCCACGCCCAGAGCCTGCTCAGTCCCTCCACGTCATCCCGCACGCCGCATCTCCGCGATCCACTCCGGCGGAATGCCCTGCCCGGGCACCGAGCTGTCCGGCTGCCGCTTCAGCCCCGCCGCATGCGCCAGTAGCCACTCCAGCCCCTCCCAGAAATGCAGCGCATCCAGCACCGGATTCAGCGCATTCGTCACCGGGCAGTAATGCACCTCCTTCGGATTCGTGTGATGCGCCGCATGGTGCTGCGGCGTCTGCAAAATCCGCAGATCCTGCAGCAGCGAGATCACACGCCCGTTCTCCCGCCTTGTCCGGTGCGACCACTTGTGCACCTCGTTCGCATTCCCGCCCACCAGCGCAAACAGCCACACATGCCACGTCAGGCAGCCCAGCCATGCCGCCGCGCAGATCAGCACCCCCATCGCCACCAGCAGCTCCTTGTTGCTCTCCCACCACGTGTTCCGCGTCATCCGCCGCGGCAGATGATGATGCACCATGTTCGGCCGCCCGACCCAGCGCCCGAGCCACGGCGTGTCCTCACGGATGTAAGCATCCTCCGTCCAATGGACAAGGCCTGCCGCAAAATCCGCAGCAAGCACCACGCCTGCCGCCTGTAGAGAGAGTAAGATAAGGTCATTCATGACCCCCATCACTTGCCCACAAAGTCTCCCCTCAGGATATTGATAGTCCTGAAGCTTCGATTGAGGAGATCAATGGCGGCTCTTCCAAAGGCACCTGGCTGGCAGGCCATGACTCGCCCGCTTCCTGCGCACTTGCGTTCGCGCAGGAAGCTCACTGTCCATGGTAAAGGCCTATGTCTCTGAAATACAAGGCCCCGCTACTTCACCAGCCTCACCATCAGATCCTTGCTCTCGACGCTCTCGCTGATCTTCACGCAGATCTCCTTCACCGTCCCCGAAATCGGTGACGCCACGGCCGCAAACATCTTCATGGCTTCCAGCGTCAGCAGGGTCTCGCCTTCCTTCACCTTCTGGCCCACGCTCACGGCGATGCTCGCCACCATCCCCGGCATCGGCGCACCCACCTGTGTGGAATCCGCCGGATCCGCCTTCGTCTTCGTCACCGCGTTCTTCGCCAGCGCCTTGTTCGTCACCGTCGTGTGGCGCGGGTAGCCGTTGAGTTCAAAGATCGCCGTCTGCTGACCAGCGGCGTCGGCCTCGGTCATGTTCAGCAGGCGCACAAACAGCGTCTTGCCCTCTTCCAGGCTGATGTGGATTTCTTCCTTGTCCTGCAGCCCGTAGTAGTAGGCCGGCGTCGGCAGCGCAGACACATCGCCGTAGGTCTTGCGGAAATCCGCAAACTTCAGGAACACATCCGGATACATGAGGTAGCTCCACACATCATCCTCGGTCGGTTCCTTCTTCAGCTTGCCCTTCAGCTCCGCGCGCACTTCGGCCAGATTGATCTTCGCCGCATGCGTTCCCGGGCGGCCTTTGATGCGCTTGCCGTCCTTGCCCACGATGGCGTCGGCCAGCTTGTTCCACTTCTTGCGTGAATCCGCCGCCTTGGCGGGCTCCATGCCGTAGAAGGGCTCGCCCAGCCAGCCTTCAAACATGCTCGTCACGTCCTTGCTCCACTTCGTCCCGGTCAGGTTGAAGACATCGCCCGGCTTCACGCCACGCGCCACGCACTCGATCGCCAGGTCGCCCACCACCTTGCTCGAGGGCGTCACCTTCACGATGTCACCGCAGAGCTGGTTCACTTCCGCATACGCATGCGCGATCTCCGGCCAGCGTGGCCCCAGGCCCATGCCGATGGCCTGCTCCTTGAGGTTCGTGTACTGGCCGCCCGGCATCTCATGCAGATACACCTCTGCGGTTCCGTACGGCTCCGCCGTGTCAAAGGGCTTGTAGAAGCTGCGCACCGCCGCCCAGTAGTCGCTGAATTCCTGCAGCGCCTCGCTGTCCAGCCCCGTGTCACGCGGCGTGTTCTGCATCGCCGCCACGATCGAGTTCAGGTTCGGCTGCGAAGTGCCTCCGGACATGGAGGAAATCGCCGCATCCACCACATCCACGCCCGCCGTGGAGGCCTCCAGAATGCTCGAGGCGTTCAGACCGCTCGTGTCATGTGTGTGGAAATGAATCGGCAGGCCCACCTCATCCTTCAGCGCCTTCACCAGCTTTTTCGCCGCAAACGGGCGCACCAGGCCGGCCATGTCCTTGATGCACAGCATGTGCGCACCCATTTTCTCCAGCTCCTTCGCCAGGCGCACATAGTACTTCAGGTCGTACTTGTCGCGTTTCGGGTCCAGGATGTCGCCCGTGTAGCACAGCGTGCCTTCACAGATGGAGTCCGTCTCCTCGCGCACCGCATCCATCGCTGCCTTCAAATTAGGGAGGTAGTTCAGCGAGTCAAAGATGCGGAAGATATCCATCCCGTTCTGGGCCGCATGCTTGATGAAGCCCTTCACCACGTTGTCCGGGTAGTTCGTGTAGCCCACGGCGTTCGAGCCGCGGAAGAGCATCTGCAAAAGAATGTTCGGTACCTTCGCACGGATGGAGCGCAGGCGGTCCCACGGATCTTCGCGCAGGAAGCGCATCGTCACGTCAAAGGTCGCCCCACCCCACATCTCCAGCGAGAACAGGTTCGGTGTGCGCCGCGCCACACTGTCCGCCACGGCCAGCATGTCAAAGGTGCGCATGCGTGTCGCCAGCAGGGACTGGTGCGCATCGCGCATCGTCGTGTCCGTCAGCAGCAGCTTCTTCTGCTTCGCCACCCAGTTCAGGCAGAACTTCTCAGGCCCCATCTCCGTCAGGAGCTGCTTCGTGCCCTTGGCTGGCTCCACGCGGTGGTCATACGTCGGAATCGGCGGCGCGGTGAAGGCCTTGGAAATCTTGTGCCCCTTCGCAAACGGATTCCCGTTCACGTTGGTGTCCGCCAGGTAGCTCAGCAGCTTCGAGGCGCGGTCCTTGCGCGCCACAAACTTCAGCAGGTCAGGGTTGTTGTCGATGAAGCGCGTCGTCGCCTGCCCCGCCATGAAATCCGGGTGATGCACCACGTTCATGAGGAACGGAATGTTCGTCTTCACCCCGCGAATGCGGAACTCGCGCAGGCCGCGGTCCATGCGGTCCAGCGACTGCTGATAGGTGCGGGCATAAACCGTCATCTTCACCAGCATCGAGTCATAATAAGGCGTGATCACCGCGTTCGTCGCGCCCAGCGCGCCATCGAGCCGGATGCCAAAACCACCCGCGCTGCGGTAGGTCAAAATCTTGCCAAAGTCCGGCGTGAACCCGTTCTCCGGATCTTCCGTCGTGATGCGGCACTGGATCGCAAAGCCGCTCTTCTCGATCTTGTGCTGCGGTGGCAGCGCCAGCGGCTCCTGGTGCACCTGGTAGCCCTGCGCAATGAGGATCTGGCTCCGCACGATGTCGATGCCCGTGATCTCCTCCGTCACTGTGTGCTCCACCTGGATGCGCGGGTTCATCTCGATGAAGAACCACTCGCCTGTTTCGTGATCCACCAGGAACTCCACCGTGCCCGCGTGCGTGTAGTTCACCGCATGCGCCAGCTTCACAGCCGCCTCGCATAGCCCGTCGATGATCTCCTGCTTGATGCCGTAGCTCGGCGCCTGCTCGATCACCTTCTGATGCCGGCGCTGCACCGAGCAGTCGCGCTCATGCAGATGCAGCACATTGCCATGCTTGTCCGCCAGGATCTGCACCTCGATGTGCTTCGCCTTGCCCACAAATCGCTCCAGGAACACCGCCCCGTTGCCAAACGCGCGTTCCGCTTCGGTCTGCGCCTCGTCCAGCAGCTTCTCCAGATCCTTCGCCTCACGCACCACGCGCATGCCGCGCCCGCCGCCGCCAAAGGCCGCCTTGATGATCAGCGGAAATCCGATCTTCTTCGCCGTCGCCAGCGCCTCCTTGCGGTCGCTCACCGGCTCATCGGTGCCTTCCAGGATCGGCACCTTCAGCTTGCGCGCCACGTTACGGGCGGCCGTCTTGTCGCCCATCATGTCCAGAATCTTCGCTTCAGGCCCGATGAAGATGATCCCCGCGTCCTCGCACGCCTGGGAGAACTTCGGGTTCTCAGACAGGAAGCCGTAGCCAGGGTGGATCGCATCCACGCCCTTCTCCTTCGCCAGAGCCACGATCCCTTCGATGTCCAGGTAGGCGCCCAGCGGTCCCTTGTCCTTGTTCAGCTCATAGGCTTCGTCCGCCTTGAAGCGGTGCGGGCAGAAGCGGTCTTCCTGCGCATAAATCCCCACCGTTTTCAGCCCCAGTTCAGTGGCCGCACGCATGACGCGGATGGCGATTTCAGAGCGGTTCGCCACCATCAGCTTCTTGATGGGACGGATCGTGGCAGGGGCTGGCGTTTTCTTGGACATGTCTGGGTTGGTTGAATGCGCGCCCATAGTCCCGCGAAATCGTGGGGAGGCAAGGTTCGAAGCGCAGTTTTCCCGCGCCTGAATCCAAGATTGGCCATGAACTTGCTAAACACAGCCCTGCGGGCGCTGAGCATCCCGTCCGCCCTCCCAACCTTTTCGCATGTCCATCCACGTCGCCCTTCACCACCGCACCAGCTACCGCTACGAGCGCCCCATCGAGCTGGGCCCCCAGGTCATCCGCTTGCGTCCCGCCCCGCATTCCCGCTCTCGCATCCTGAGCTACTCCCTCAAAGTCACCCCGGAGAAGCATTTCCTGAACTGGCAGCAGGACCCCCAGTCAAACTTCCTCGCCCGGCTGGTCATTCCGGAGAAAACCAAGGAATTCAGCATCGAGGTGGATGTGGTGGTGGAGATGGCGGTCTTCAATCCCTTCGACTTCTTCCTGGAGCCTGAGGCTGAAAACTTCCCCTTCGATTACGATGCCGCGCTCGACCATGAACTGGCCCCCTTCCTGAAGTGCGGGGAACTCACGCCCAAATTCGCCGAATACTTCACCCAGGTGCAGAGCGAGCTCCTCGCCATGAAACCCTGGCCGCCGCGCACGATTGATGCCCTCGTGGCCATCAATCAGCGCCTCTGGAAGGACATCGGTTACACCGTCCGCATGGAGCCCGGCGTCCAGACCCCGGAGGAGTCCCTCACCAAGCGCACCGGCTCCTGCCGCGACACCTCCTGGCTCATGGTGCAGCTCATGCGCCGTCTCGGCCTCGCCGCACGCTTCGTCAGCGGTTACCTCATCCAGTTGAAGCCGGACGTGAAGTCCCTCGACGGCCCCAGCGGCACCGAGGTGGATTTCACCGACCTCCACGCCTGGTGTGAGGTCTATCTGCCCGGCGCTGGCTGGGTCGGCCTCGATCCCACCTCCGGCCTCTTCGCCGGGGAAGGGCACATCCCGCTCGCCGCCACTCCTGACCCCGGCAGCGCCGCACCCATCAGCGGCATGGCCGAGCCCTGCGAAACCGAGTTCGAGTTCGACATGAAAGTCGACCGAATTTATGAGTCACCCCGCGTCACCAAGCCCTACACCGAGGAGCAGTGGGCGGAGATCGCCGCTCTGGGTCATGCCTTGGACAAAGAGCTGGAAGCCAACGATGTACGCCTGACCATGGGTGGCGAGCCCACCTTCGTTTCCATCGACGACGCCGAAGGGGCCGAGTGGAACACCGCCGCCGTCGGACCCATGAAGGCCAGGCTGTCCGACATCCTGCTCAAGCGCCTCAGAGACCGCTTCGCGCCCGGAGCCTTCCTGCACTACGGCCAGGGCAAATGGTACCCCGGCGAATCCCTCCCTCGCTGGTCCTATGGCTGCCATTGGCGCAAAGACGGCCAGCCTCTCTGGGCCCATCCCCATCTGTATGCCGACATGCAGACAGACTACGGCGTCAACGAGACCCACTCCGCTCGCTTTATCCACGCTCTCGCCGAACGCATCGGCTGCAGCACCAAGTGGATCATGCCCACGTATGAGGACGCCTTCTACTACCTCTGGCGCGAGCGCAAGCTGCCGGTGAACGTCGATCCGCTCAAATCCAACCTCAAGGACAAGGAGGAGCGCACCCGCCTCGCCAAGGTGTTCGAGGAAGGTCTTGATAAAATCATCGGCCACGTGCTCCCGATCAAACCCGTGGACAACGGCTGGGAAACCGGCCCGTGGTTCCTCCGTGCCGAGCGCTGCTACCTCGTTCCGGGAGATTCCCCCATCGGCCTGCGTCTGCCGCTCGATTCGCAGCCCTGGGTCAAGACCACCGACTACCCCTATCACCACGAGCAGGACCCCATGGAAGAGCGCGATCCGCTGCCCTCGCGCCAGCAGTTTGTGCGTGGCATCGCCGGGGTGCCTTCCTCCTTCTGGGAAAAACTCGCCCAGCGCCGTGGCCCTTCCGGTGCGGAAGGCCTCTCCGAAGACGCCGGCGAAGACCATCAGCAGGGCATTGATCCTGCCGCCCAGCCTCCATCCGTGGGGCAATCCGCCGACCAGGTCGTGCGCACCGCCCTCTGCGTGCAGCCGCGTGACGGCAAGCTCTTCATCTTCATGCCACCCACCAAGACGCTGGAGGAATACCTCTCCGCCCTCGGTGCCGTGGAGGACGTGGCGCTGGCTCTGGATCAGCCCGTCGTCATCGAAGGCTATCCTCCCCCCTATGACCCCCGCCTTCACGTCCTCAAAGTCACCCCTGACCCGGGCGTGATCGAAGTAAACGTGCACCCCGCCAAAAGCTGGGATGAAATGGTGAACATCACCGAATCGCTCTACGAAGAGGCCCGGCTCACCCGCCTCGGCACGGAGAAATTCATGGTCGATGGCCGCCACACCGGCACCGGCGGCGGCAATCACATCGTCATGGGCGCGGAAACACCCCGGGACAGCCCCTTCCTGCGCCGTCCCGATCTCCTGCGCAGCCTCACCAGCTACTGGCAGAATCATCCCTCCCTCTCGTTCATGTTCGCCGGCATGTTCATCGGCCCCACCAGCCAGAGCCCGCGCATCGACGAAGCACGCAACGACTCGCTCTACGAACTCGAAACGGCCTTCAAGGCCGCATCTGAGGCCATGGCAAAGGGCGGCGAGGTCTCTCCGTGGTTGGTTGACCGCTTATACCGGAATCTCTTCATCGACTCCAGCGGCAACACCCACCGCGCCGAGTTCTGCATCGACAAGCTCTACTCGCCAGACAGCAGCACCGGCCGCCTCGGCCTCCTGGAAATGCGCGGCTTTGAAATGCCGCCCCATCCGCACATGAGCCTCGCCCAGGCCCTCATGCTCCGCACCCTCATCGCCCGCTTCTGGAAGGAGCCTTACGAGGCGCCCCTCGTGCGCTGGGGCACCGACATCCACGATCGCTGGATGCTGCCTCACTTCGCCTGGAGCGACATCGAGGACGTCTGCCATGACACCCAGCAGGCCGGGTTTGAACTGAAGCCCGAGTGGTTCGCCCCGCATTACGAGTTCCGCTACCCGCTCAGTGGCGACTGGTGCACGCGCAACGTGAACGTGGAAATCCGTCAGGCGCTGGAGCCCTGGCACGTGCTCGGAGAGGACAACGGCGCCGGCGGTGCCGTCCGCTTCGTCGATTCCTCGCTCGAACGCATCCAGATCAAGGCGCAGGGGCTCGTGGAAGGCCGTTACGCCATCACCTGCAACGGCCGCACCGTGCCCATGCATCCCACCGGCACCAACGGCGAATACGTCGCCGGTGTACGCTACCGCGCCTGGCAGCCGCCAAACTGCCTGCACCCCACCGTCGGCGTCCACTCACCCCTCACCATCGATCTCGTCGATCAGTGGAATCAGCGCTCCCTCGGTGGCTGCAAATATCACGTCGCCCATCCCGGCGGCCTGAGCCACGAAACCTTCCCGGTGAATGCCTACGAGGCCGAAAGCCGCCGCTACGCCCGCTTCTTCCGCCACGGTCACACCCCCGGAAAGATGAAGGTGGCGCCCGCCCGGCCCAATCCCGAGTTCCCCTTCACCTTGGACCTGCGCAATGGATGAAAGTAAAGAATGGGGATGCACAAAGCATGAACGGTTCCTACTATCACCAATCGCAAAGCTGTCCTCGCATTGATCTTCCAATCTCAAACCTCCACTGCTGCTCCCGTTCACCAACGGTCGGTCATGTCGCGCTTGGACGGTCCTGAAACCCGGGGTCATTACGATGAACTGCGGGACGCCAGCGGCAAAGTACGCCCGCATTACGAGCCCGTCATCGCGGATCTCCAGCGCCGGGACACCGCTGGCGTCAAACGCCTCGCAGACACCACCCGCCGCCTGCTGGCGGAGCGCGGCGTCACCTTCAACATCTACGACGACAAAGGCCTCGACACCCCCTGGAAGATGGACCCGGTGCCCTTTGTCATCTCGGCTCGCGAATGGGAGGGCATCGAGAAGGCGCTCATCCAGCGTGCCACGCTGCTAAACGCGGTTCTCACTGACAGCTACGGTCCGCAGCAGTTGATCCGTGATGGCAGCATGCCTGCGGCTCTCGTGCTCGGGCAGCCCGCCTATCTGCGCCCCTGCCACGGCATCAAGCTGCCAAACGCCAAACCACTCCAGGTGTACGGGGCTGACATCGCCCGCTCGCCCGACGGTCAGTGGTGGGTCATCTCCGACCGCACCCAGATCCCCACCGGCTCCGGCTATGCGCTGGAAAACCGCCTGATCACGTCGCGATTGCTGCCAGACGTGTTTCGCGATGCTCGCGTGCGCCGTCTCGCCGGTTTCTTCCGCCAGATGCAGCAGTCCCTCGCTGCCCTGGCCCCACGTCCGGTGGAGGAGCCCCGCGTCGTCCTCCTCACCCCCGGGCCCTACAATGAAACCTACTTCGAGCAGGCCTACCTCGCCCGCTACCTCGGCTACACTTTGGTGGAAGGCGAAGACCTCACCGTGCGCGATGACCGCGTCTACCTGAAGACCCTCAACGGCCTCGAACCCGTGGATGTCATTCTGCGCCGCGTGGATGACGATTTCTGCGATCCCCTGGAGCTGCGCAACGACTCCATGCTCGGCGTTCCCGGCCTCGTGCGCGCCGTGCGTGCGGGCAATGTGTCCCTGGGAAATGCCCTCGGCTCCGGCCTCGCCGAAGCTCCGGCCATGATGGCCTTCCTCCCCGGTTTGTGTCGCAAACTGCTTGGCTCAGAGCTGCTCATGCCCTCCGTGGCCACCTGGTGGTGCGGACAGGAACGCCCGCGTGGCGAGGTGGAAAAAAATCTCGACCGCCTCGTGATTAAGAGCGCCTTCCGCGTGCGCGGACGTGAGGCTTGCTTTGGCGGACGCCTCACGGGTGCCGAGCGTGCCTCCCTCGCCGAACGCATGCGCTTTGCCCCGGATCGCTGGGCGGCGCAGGAAAAGATCGCCTTCTCCACCGCCCCCATGTGGGAGGACGGCCACCTCGTGCACAAGCCCGTGAGCGTACGCGTTTACCTCGTCGCCACCAAGGACGGCTACATGGTCATGCCCGGCGCGCTCACCCGCGTCGCCGCCTCCATGGATTCACCCCTCGTCTCCATGCAGAAGGGCGGCACCAGCAAGGACACCTGGGTGCTCAGTGAAGGGCCGGTGGAAAACGTCACACTGCTCTCCACCACCAGCACTCCGGTGGAACTCCGCCGCACCGGCCACAATCTCGGCAGCCGTGTGGCGAATCATCTCTACTGGCTCGGTCGCTACGCGGAACGCGCTGAATCCAGCGCCCGCCTCCTGCGCTCCACCCTTTTGCGCTGCTCTCCGGAAAGCGGCATGAGCGAAACACCCCTGCTGCTCCCCTTGCTGGAGGCCTTGAAAAGTCTCACCGTTCTGGACGATGTGCCGGACGCCGCCTCGCTCGCCTCCCAGCAGGAGCAGCTTGAGGCACGGCTCCTGGAGGCGGTCTTTGATGCCAATCACCCCACCAGCATTCGTTCCAGCGTCGCCCACATCCAGCGCATCGGCGTCTTGCTGCGTGACCGCATTTCCATCGATACCTGGCGCGTCATCAGCCAGCTTGGAGATGCCCTCGACGCTTACGACAACACGCCCAGCGTCACGCCGATGTCGGACGCGCTGAACGTCCTCACCCGCATCATCCTCGAACTCGCCTCCTTCCATGGCCTCGCCAAGGAAAACATGACGCGTGCCCAGGGCTGGATGTTCCTCGACATGGGCCACCGCATTGAGCGCACCGTCTACATCTGCGAACTCCTCCGCGCCGGCCTCCGCAGCGCCGATGCCGAAAACCCCAGCTTGCTGGAGGCCATTCTCGAAGTCGGTGACAGCACCATCACCTACCGCAACCGCTACAGCCTCCTTCCCCAGCTCGCCGCCGTGTACGATCTGCTCATGCTCGACGAGCAGAACCCCCGTGGCCTGCGCTTCCAGTTTGAACGCATTCGCCAGCAGTTCGAGCATCTGCCCCACGAGCTCAATTCAGCCCTGCTGACTCCGGCGATGCGCGTCTTTTTGGAAAACAGCACCCGCCTCCAGTTGTGTGATCCCACCGAGCTCGCCCGGGTCGAGCCCGGTGCCTGGTCGCAGACCCAGGTGGCCAGGCTGCTCACCCAGCTCATCGAGGCCATGCCGGTGCTCAATGATGCGCTCACCGCCGGTTACTTCGCACACTCCACCATCAGCAGCAGCGAAGATGCTCCTGCTGACACTCCGTCCTCGTGATGAACTACCGCATCACTCATCGCACCACGTATGCCTACAGCTCGCAGGTGGTCGTGTCGCACCATGCCGCTCGTCTGCGCCCGCGCGATACCGAAACGCAGCGCTGCCTGGAGTTCAGCCTCAGCTTCGACCCGGAGCCCGATCTGCTCACGGAGCACACCGATTCCTTTGGCAATCTGGTTTCATGCTTCTCCGTGCAGAAGCTGCACAAGCATTTTGAAGTCATCTCACGCAGCCTCGTTTCGCTGATGCCGGTGTTGCAGCCAGATCCCCTCCAGACGCCGCCTTGGGAAAGCGTTGCCGCCATGTTTCGTGACCCCGTCGCGGTGGATCTGCTGGACCCCTGCCAGTTTGTCTTCGGCAGCCCGCTGCTCATCCATGAGATGCCGCTGCGTGATTTCGCTCTGCCCAGCTTCACCAAAGGCCGCCCCGTCCTCGCCGCCACCGCCGATCTCTGCCGCCGCATCTACCGTGAGTTTGTCTTCGACCCGAAGGCCACCACCATCAGCACCCCGCTGAACGAAGTGCTGGAAAAAAAGCGTGGCGTCTGCCAGGACTTCGCCCATCTCGCCATCGCCAGCCTCCGCGCCATGGGCCTGCCCGCCCGCTACATCAGCGGCTACCTGCGCACCCATCCTCCCGCAGGCAAACCGCGGCTCCAGGGGGTCGATGCCTCGCATGCCTGGGCCTCCTGCTTTGTACCCGGATTTGGCTGGGTCGATTTCGACCCCACCAACAACTGCTTCACTTCTCTCGACCACATCGCCGTGGCCATCGGTCGTGATTTCTCGGATGTCAGCCCCGTGCGTGGCATCATTACTGGCGGTGGCAGGCACACCGTCGGCGTCGGCGTGGATGTCGAGCCGGTGGGAACCTGATCAAGACCCCCCAGCCGATGCCATTTAGAAAGACTTTCAAACTCTGGCACAGGCCCTGCTAAACTATATCACCTCATGTCGTCACTGTTTAACGACTACCAACCAGAGGGCTTCTTCGACGAAGTGTTTTCCGAATCCGGGAAGGCACGTCCGCACTACGGAGCCATGCTTGATAGTATAGGTTCACTCACTCCGTCCGAATACTCCGCTCGCCAAAAGGCCGTGGATGCCGCGTTCCTCCGCCAGGGCGTGACGTTCACTGTCTATGGTGACGACCAAGGGACGGAACGCATCTTCCCCTTCGATCTCATGCCGCGCATCATCCCGCAGCGTGAATGGGAGACCATTGAAGCCGGGCTCATCCAGCGCATCACCGCGCTGAACCTCTTCCTCAATGACATCTACCACGGTCAGAAGATCATCACAGACAAGGCGGTCCCTGCCGAGCTGGTTCTCTCCGCCTCGCATTACCGGCCTGAGTTCCGTGGCATCAAAGTGCCGCACGGCATCTATATCCACATCTGCGGCACCGATCTCGTGCGCGATGGCAAAGGCGACTACTACGTCCTCGAAGACAATGGCCGCTGCCCTTCCGGCGCCTCCTACATGCTGGAAAATCGCAATGCGATGAAGCGCGCCTTCCCCGGCCTGCTGCAGCAGCTGCCCGTGCGCCCGGTGGATGCCTACGGCTCCATGCTGCGTGAGACTCTCGCTCACCTCGCCCCCAGCGGCGTTCTGGATCCCGCCATCGTGGTTCTCACGCCCGGCATTTATAACAGCGCCTACTTTGAGCACTGCTACCTCGCCAAGCAGATGGGCGTGCCCATCGTCGAAGGCCGGGATCTCATCCTCCGCAATGACCGCGTGTTCATGCGCACGACGAAAGGCCTGGAGCAGGTCCATGTCATCTACCGCCGTATCGACGACGACTTCCTCGATCCCCAGGTCTTCCGCAAAGACTCCCTCCTCGGCGTCCCCGGCATCATCAATGCCTATCGCAAAGGCCATGTCGCCCTCGCCAACTCCATCGGCACCGGCGTCGCAGACGACAAGGCCGTCTACGCCCTCGTGCCGAAGATGATCAAATACTACCTCGATCAGGACCCCATCCTGCCAAACGTGCCCACGCACCTCGGCGTGGACGAGAAGGAATGTTCCTACATCCTCGACAACCTCGACAAGCTTGTGGTCAAAGCCGTGAACGAATCCGGCGGCTACGGCATGCTCATGGGGCCGCACGCCTCCAAAAAGGAGCGCGCTGAATTCGCCGAGCGCATCAAGAAGAACCCGCGCAACTACATCGCGCAGCCCGTTCTCCAGCTCTCCCGCCATCCCGTCTTTGTGGACGACCACTTCGAAGGCCGCCACATCGACCTCCGCCCCTACGTGCTCTGTGGCGACCGCGTTCGCGTCGTCCCCGGCGGTCTCACCCGCGTGGCGCTGAAAAAAGGCTCCCTCGTCGTGAATTCCTCCCAGGGCGGCGGCAGCAAAGACACCTGGGTGCTCTGGGATGACCCCCTCGACATGCCTGCCGAAACCCCACCCGCCGCCTGATCAAACGCCATGCTTAGCCGAGTCGCAGACAGCATTTACTGGATGGCACGCTACGTCGAGCGTGCGGAAAACCTCTCACGCCTCCTCCTTTCCACGCAGGACCTCCTGCTGGATGCCGGAGCCGAAGGCGTCGATGAAGCGCAGTTCTGGCAGCCCCTCCTCGCCACCACCGGCGATGAAGAGGCTTATTTCAAGCTGCACAAAAAAATCAAAGGCCAGGACGTCACCGAGTTCCTCGCCCTCCGTTCCGACAATCCCAATTCGATGCTCAACAGCATCCGCGCCGCCCGTGAAAACGCACGCACCGTGCGGGATCAGATCTCCGATGAGATCTGGGAGTCGCTGAACTCCCTGCGCCTGTTTGTCGATTCCGCCGAAGGCAAGGCCATGCACCGCACCCAGAGCGCCGCCTTTTACGAGCGCGTGCTCCGTGGTTCCTATCAGTTCCAGGGCATCGCCGATTCCACCACCCCCCGCGGTGAGATCTGGCACTTCCTCCGCCTCGGCACCTGCCTGGAGCGTGCGGACAAAATGTCCCGCCTCCTGGACACCTGCTCCGGCCTGTCACTCGAGCTGCCTCCCCACGCACAGGCCCGGCCCCTGCGCTGGGCCGCCCTGCTGCGCTCCTGTTCCGCCTGGCATGCCTTCCAGGCCCATCACCGCCGCCTGGATCCTTCCAGAATCATTGCCTATCTCCTGCTCGACGAAACCTTCCCGCGCTCCATCGCCTGCTGCGTCGCAGAAGCTGAAACTGCCTTGAAACTGCTCTGCTCAGATGCCGGCCTCAAAGGCATGCCCTTGCCCCTGCGCCACGTGGGCCGTCTCCGCGCTGATCTGGCCTACACCACCGTGGAGGAAGTCCTCGCCACCGGCCTCCATGAATACATCGACGATCTCCAGCTTCGCCTGAATCAGATCGGCGAGGCCATCTTCCAGACCTTCGTCCAGCACGCCGAACTCTCGCAACTGAGCGACGACGATGACCCGCTGGAAAGCGTTGCCCCAGGCGCCTACCATGCCTACGCCGACGAAGATCTCCAGGTCCAGCAGCAGCAACAGTAACACGCCGTTGGCACCCCCTGCTGCTCGCCATGCGATTCCGAGTCTTCCACCGTACCCGCTACGTTTACCGCGCGGCGGTCAGTGACAGCTACAACGAAGTGCGTTTGCGTCCCGTCACGGATGACAAATCACGCCTCGAATTCTTCCTGCTCAACGTCAAGCCGCCTGCCCGGCTCCAGCACTTCCGTGACAACTGGCTCAACTACGTTCACTACTTCGACATTCCAGAGCCGCACAACGATCTGATCATCGAGTCGCAGTCCACGATCAACACCACCAATCCCTACAAGGACGGCAAGCCCCTTGGTGTCCCTTTTGAAGCACTCAAAAGCGAGACCGACGAAATGGTCTCCCCTTTTCTGGGCGCCAGCCGCTACGTGGAAGTCACGCCCGAAGTCTGGCGGCTCGGCATCGACATCCGCAATGACAGCAACGACGTCTTTGAAACCGCCGAGGCGGTGATGCATCACATCTTCCGCGAGTGGAGCTACGCCCCCAGCAGCACCACCGCTTCCACGCACATGAATGAGGTGCTGGAAAAAAAACAAGGCGTCTGCCAGGACTTCACCCATCTCATGATCGGCATCTGCCGCTCCCTCGGCATTCCGGCCCGTTACATCAGCGGCTATCTCTACAACGGCCCCGACTCCCACCTCCGCGGCACCCAGGCCTCCCACGCCTGGTGTGAGGTCCACGTTCCCGGCAAAGGCTGGTTCGGCCTGGACCCCACCAACGACACCCTCGCCGATGAACGCCACATCAAAATCGCCACCGGCCGCGATTACCAGGACGCCGCCCCCGTCTCCGGCTACTTCGACGGTCCGCCCGGAGCGACTGCAGCCCTTCAAGTCGAGCTCGAAGTCCGGCGCTTGGATGCATAACCCGGGAGCGCGGCACTCCGATGCCGCTCTGGAAACGCCTCCTTTAAAACCACAGGAAGACTCCTGCTCATTCGCACGGCCTCCAGACGTTTGGATGCATCAATTCCTGCCAGAATCTCCCGTTGTCTTTCCCCCCTCGCCCGCTACATTTCACCCATAGCGGGCCGCGCAACGGGGTTGGAAATCTTCAAGACCGATTCTGGAGCGAGGCTCCCAGAATCAATATCAAGTTCTTATGGGGTTGTTCTCTCTTCCGGTGGTAAAAATAGGGTCTGTGTCGATGGATGGCACGGAACCGGTCCTGATGCTCGGTCCTTGCGTGATCGAGAGCGAAGAATTCATCTGGAGCGTGGCCGAAAAATTAGGTGCCATGGCGCAGCAGTACGGCTGGCGCTGGATTTTCAAAGCCTCCTACGACAAGGCGAATCGCAGCGCCATCTCCTCCTACCGCGGTCTCGGCTGTGAGGCCGGCTGCAAACTGCTCGCCCAGATTGGTGCCAAACTCGGCGTCCCCGTCACCACAGACGTCCACAGCGTCGAGGAAGCCCGGCAGGCCGCCGAACACATCGACCTCCTGCAAATCCCCGCCTTTCTCTGCCGCCAGACAGATCTCATCGTCGCCGCCGGCGAAACCGGCCGCGCGGTGAATGTCAAAAAGGGCCAGTTCCTCGCGCCTTGGGACGTTCGTAATATCGGTGACAAGCTGGTCAGTGCCGGCTGCCAAAATTTCATGTTCACCGAGCGTGGCACCACCTTTGGCTACAACAACCTCGTCGCCGACATGCGCTCCCTCTACTGGATGCGGGAACTCGGCTACCGCGTGGTCATGGATGCCACCCACAGCGTGCAGCGTCCCGGCGGTCTCGGCACCGCCACCGGTGGTGATGGCAAGCTGGCCCCCGTCCTCGCCCGCGCCGCAGTCGCCACAGGCTGTGACGGGGTGTTCATGGAAACGCACCCGGATCCAGCCAACGCCTTTTCAGACGGCCCCAATCAAATCCCGCTTTCGCAGATCGCGGAAGTGGTGGAAACCTTGCGGAAGATTCATGGCCTCGTTCGTGACATCACTTGAGCGGTTGTACCGCCGCAGGTTCGCGATTTCCATCACGCTCGGCGTGCTGGCCGGCCTCGTCATGTTCGCCACCGCCCAGCAGCCGGCGCCGGCAGACTCCGGCATCAGCGCCTTTCTGCAGATGGTCCCGCCCGGAGCCGTGAACAAAGGCGCCGTCATTCCTTCCTTCGACTCCACCGGCCGTCGCACCTCGCTCATCACCGCAGACATGCTCCGCCGGGTGGATGACGAACGCATCTACGCCGAAAACCTCGTGGTCCAGATGTTCAATGCCGATCCGAAAAACGACGTCCGCATCGACCTCAAGACCGCCTTCTATCAGATGGCCGGCAGCGGCGGTGTCCTCCGCAGCACGGAGCGCAGCCATGTGCGCCGCGCAGATTTCGACATCGAAGGTGACAGCCTCATTTTTGACACCGCAAAAAATCAGGGACGGATGACAGGAAACATCCACATGGTCATCTTTGACAGCAGCACTCTCAGCGGCGAGGTAACACCCACCACTGAATCACGCCCCTCCAAGTGATATGAAGACGTCGTCCATACTGTACATTGCCCTGCTCATCAGCAGCGTTGGCGCGTTGGCTCAAGGCCCCGGCGGCACCCGCCCCCTCTTTGATTTCCGCAAAAAGAAGGTGGATGAAGACACCAAAACCAAGGCGATTGATGCCGCCAAGGAGGCCGTCAAACAGGTGCCGGATTCCGTGAAGGACAAGGCCAAGGAACTCCTCCTCTCACCCGACAGCGTTGAAATGCGCCAGAAGGCCCTGCAGGCTGCGCAGTCCATGATCCAGAGCACGGCCCCCAGCCCTGCTGGCACGACTCCCCCCCCCGC
>NZ_JBGANL010000153.1:0-2961 GCF_044222345.1 Prosthecobacter sp. | reverse complement strand
AACAGCAGTTGCTGCGGGTCATCGGCCAATGTGCGAACCATGACCACGACCATGTCGAGGTCCTGACCCGCCGCCAGGCCAGCGAACGGATCGCGCTGTTCGTGCACGGCCTCGCCGAGCGCTATCGGCGCAGCGGCCGCTCAGCCAGCGATTTTCACCTGCCGATGAGCCGCGATGAAATCGCCCGTTACCTCGGGCTGGCGCTGGAAACCGTGAGCCGCGGCTTCAGCCGCCTGCACGAGGACGGCATCATCGAGGTGCACGGCCGGCGGGTGCGTATCCTCGACGAAGACGCCCTGTATGCCGCCGCCAATGGCGGCACCGATGGCGAAAGCCCGGAGCCGCGCAAGCGCAGCAGTGGTTGAACGCCATGCGCTGTCGCGAGGGGATGGATTGGCCCAGCTTGCAGGACTGTGGGGGTTGAGTTTCGGATCCCGATTTTGATCAGACAGTGAACCTGAGCCCGTTGGCCTTGTGGGCCTGCGCCCAGCGGCAAGCGCGGGCCGCAGCCGAAGATCGCGCAGCAGCTACAGCAGATCGAAGAGCTGCCCAAGGCCAAGCGGCGGGCCATTAGCCAAGTGTTGGATTCGGTCATCGCGGCGCATCAGTAGCCGCATACTACAACCCCACAAACAACAAGTCCCGCAACTTGCGTTGCGGGACTTGTGCGTTCTGGGCGATCAGGAAGTGAACCTGACCCCGATTTCCCGACCCGCTATTCGCACTTCGGCACCTCGCCCACAAGCTCAAGCGAATTAAGGAACTCGGCTTTTGCTCGCGCCGCCATTTCTGGCCACTCGCCTTTGAATGGGGAATTGTCAACGGACCTAATTGACAGGCTAATAAAATATTGATCTGAAAACGGAATCAGGTATTCATCGTCGTCGCTGGCAAGAGGATAGGTATAGTAAAAGGCATCTACACCACCAATCTTGATGGGCTCAAATTTCAAAGTAGGCTTGATGCTTTTCATGCCGCGCATGTAGTCGGCCCTATATAAAGCGAGTCTATTTTCCGCAACTGCTAATGCCATTGCCCTGCATCCCTTCTGGTCAAGCGAAATATCAGGCCAATGTCGTATCGACATCATTATCGCGAGAGTGCTCGCCACTGATATCAGCTGATATTTTGGCCCATCCCAATGCCCTCCGAACAATGATTTTGGAGTGGTAACTTCATCCAAATTGATTTGGCTTGAAACATGTGGGGGCGGAAAATCCTTGCTCGGCGTCAGAAGCGAGGGAGACTGCACGTACAACGTCATGTCATCAATCCGAATGGCATGAGTTTGCCTTGTTGCGCCACCTGCGCCACCACCTGTTGGCTTGTGCACCCCAGTAATACCCCGCATACGGAGCCCAGCGACAGCCAGTTCCTCATAACTGCTCTCCAATCACTCATCCGCCGCCATCCTTCTTTTGCACTCCCCCCATGGATCGGGGTCAGGTAAGTTATTTGATGGGGAGAGTGAACCTGACCCCGTTATTGCCGTTATTGTTATTCTTTTTGGGAAGGCCGCTTCAAGGCATCAGGTGTTGTGCGATGAACGTGCCCTGCTGGCGGCCATGGCCTATGTGGGCCTGAACCCGATCCGCGCCGGCATGGCACGCTCACTGGACGATTCCGACCACACCAGCATCCAGCGCCGCATCCACACCGATTCGATGGGGTCGATTCGATGGGGTCAGGTTCACTTCCTGACGGCCCATAGGGTAGAGCTAAAGGACACCCCATCATCCGCGAAAAGGGGGGCAGCGCACATTAGCGTTTGAATCTGGCCCAAGACTCCAAGCATCGACCCCCCGCCTGTAGCCTGCATGTGCGAGATGACGCGTCGACGGGTATCCTGTTGCCCCCCACTGCGCCAGGTTGCAAGCATTCAGCAAGCGTTGCCCCGAGTGCGCTCCCATGGATCCCACACCCGCCACTGCAGGCGCCCACCCGCGCCAGCGCCTGCCTGCATGAGACCCGGATGAACACGAGAACCGCCCCCGCCTGGAGTCCCGATCTGGAAGCGCGCTACGCGCCGCTGGCCGCGCAGCTGGAGCGCCTGATCCCGTGCATGGAGGTGCCGATGCACCTGCCCTGGATCGATGCGATCAACACGCTCAAGCAAGAGCGCGGCGCGGTGATCATGGCGCACAACTACCAGGCGCCGGAGATCTTTTACGGCGTGGCCGACATCACCGGCGATTCGCTGCTGCTGGCGCAGAAGGCCGCGACCTGCGGCAGTGACCTGGTGGTGATGTGCGGCGTGCACTTCATGGCCGAGAGCGTCAAGGTGCTGGCTCCGGACAAGACCGTGCTGATCCCGGACATGGGCGCGGGCTGTTCGCTGGCCTCGTCGATCACCGCTGCCGACGTGCTGGCCCTGCGCGCCAAGCATCCCGGCATCCCGGTGGTCACCTACGTCAACACCTCGGCGGCGGTGAAGGCGGTGTCGGATTCCTGCTGCACCTCGGCCAATGCGGTGCAGGTGGTCGAATCGGTGGCCGCCGAGCATGGCGTCAAGCAGGTGATCTTCCTGCCGGATCGTTACCTTGGTGCGTGGGTGGCGGAACAGACCGGCATCGAATTGATCCTGTGGCAGGGTGCCTGCGAGGTGCATGAAAAATTCACCGCGATGGAAGCGAGGCATGCGCGTGCGCAGTTCGACGCGATGATCGTGGCGCATCCGGAGTGCCCGCCGGACGTGCTGGCCGAGGCAGATTTCGTCGGCTCGACCACGGCGATGGGCAAGTGGCTGGAGAAGGCCAGGCCGGAACGGGTGGCGATGATCACCGAGTGCTCGATGGCCGACAACCTGCGCAATGACTTCCCGCAGATCGAATTCATCAAGCCGTGCAATCTGTGCCCGCACATGAAGAAGATCACCTTGCCGAAGATCCATGCCGTGCTCAGCGACCTCAGCAATGAAGTGGTGGTGGAGCAGGCCGAGATCGCAGGTGCGCGGCGTGCGCT
>NZ_JBGANL010000067.1:0-23961 GCF_044222345.1 Prosthecobacter sp. | reverse complement strand
GGCCAGCCCTGCCAGCGCTTTCACTCTGGTCCTGCTCATGGGATTCATGATTCTTGTCATCGCTGGTGTCATTGCCCTGACGCAGGCGACACGACGCATCGCCATCACCTACGCCAAGCGCGTTGTCGGCCGCAAGGTTTATGGCGGCCAGACGCAGTATCTGCCGCTCAAGATCAATTATTCCGGCGTCATGCCGATCATCTTCGCCCAGGCCATCCTTCTGTTCCCCTCCACCATTCTTGCTTCACTCTTCAAAGATGTGAACTGGATCCAGCGCATGGCGCTCTTCATCAGCAGTGGCTGGGTTTATTACGTGGCTTCCTCGCTGCTGATCTTCTTCTTCAGCTACTTCTGGGTGGCCACGATGTTCCAGCCCACGCAGATTTCGGAAGACCTCAAAAAGAGCGGCGGCTACGTTCCAGGCATTCGCCCAGGCAAGCCGACCGCCGACTTCCTCGACTTCACCATGAGCCGTCTCACTTTTGCCGGTGCAATCTTCCTCACGGGTCTCTATGTGATGCCGGGCGTCGTCAGCAGCTCGATGAAAATTTCCAGCTCGGCTGCCCAGTTCTTTGGTGGCACCAGCCTGCTGATCCTTGTCGGCGTGGTGCTTGATGTCATGCGCCAGGTCGAAACGCATCTACTCCAGAGCCACTATGATGGCTTCCTCAAGAAGGGCCGTATCCGTGGACGTGTGGACCGCATCCAGCAGGGCGCACGCGCCGTGGACTCCACCACCGTCGTTTGGCTGTGGGTTGCTCTTGCCATCATGGTCTTGATTGGCGTCGTGTACAAACTTGCTCTTAAGTGAGCTACATCCAGCGCGTCATGGCTTTTGTAAAATCGGGGAACATCCCAATCCGTCACGGCGCGCAGCAGCAGGGCATTCGCAGGGCCGGCCAGGTGGCTCGCGATGTGCTGATCAAAACCGCCTCGCAGGTCCATGCTGGAGTGACGACCGCTGAAGTTGATCGCTTTGCCGCCGCCGAAATCAAGGCGTGCGGGGCGACCAGTGCTTTCCTCGGTTATCGTCAGTTTCCAGGCACCATCTGCATCTCCATCAATGAGGAAGTCGTTCACGGCATCGGTGGTCCGCGCGTGATTCAGGATGGCGACATCGTTAAAATCGATGTCGGTGTCTATTACGACGGATGGGTAGGGGACAATGCTCTGACTGTGCCTGTTGGCAATGTCGCCAAGGAAACCCTGCATCTTCTCGCCGCCACCGAAGAATCACTTCTCAATGCCGTCAAATTCGCCCGAGATGGCTGGATGCTGGGCGATTTGTGCCACAGCGTTGAACATCACGTCACTCAATATGGCTACAGCGTCGTGCGTGAATTCGTCGGCCATGGCGTGGGCAGAAAGCTTCATGAAGAGCCGCAGGTTCCGAATTACGGAAAAAAGGGCGACCGCCCACGTCTGAAAGCCGGCATGACCCTGGCCATCGAACCCATGATCAACATGGGAACCGGCAAGACACGCATCCTTGAGGACAAATGGACGGTGGTCACCACGGATCGCAAGCCTTCGGCGCATTTTGAACACGTGGTTCTTGTCACGACTGACGAGCCTGAGATACTCACGGCCCGTGGCCGCATGTTTCCAAAAGGGGTTGCTGACCTCACGCCTAGGCCGGTCTCAGAACTGGGATGATTCTTGCTTCGTGGCAGCCGCTACAATCAGCAGGATCGGAGCCTAACAGGGAGATGGTTTTGGGTGTTTCCCAATAACCTATAATTTTTTCTTCTGCTTCTCTGTCGCTGGACTGATTCTAAGTGCATGCCAGATTCGTTATCTTGCGTGCGGTGAAACTTGGACCGTTGTCCACGTCCGCGATCCGATTTTGACATGAAAGACACCTCCCCCTCTTCCCATTCGTCATCGCCGAAAGGCCGCGCCGGATGTTTCGTGATCATTTTGATGGTTTTAGCCGGCGGCGGTTGGCTATGGATGCACCGCCCAGCACCGGCAGCAGGTGGGATGGGCGCAGCCGGTAAAGGGGGCTCGCGCGGGGGGATTGCTGCGGTGACCGCCGCGGAGGTGAAGCAGGAAGACTTCGAGGAATGGGTGAGTCTTGCAGGCACCGTTACACCGCTGAATGTGGTGGTGGTGCGCAGCCGTGTGGACGGGCAGCTGGACAAGGTCCGATTTGAGGAAGGGCAGATGGTCAAGGCGGGTGATTTGCTCGCAGAGATTGATCCGCGTCCGTTTCAAGTGACTCTCGACCAGGCCAAGGGGCAGCTGGCCCGGGACGAGGCCTTGCTGGCCAATGCCAACAAAGATCTCGGTCGGTACACCGAGCTGCTCAAGCAGGACTCCATCGCCAAACAACAGGTGGACACGCAAACCTCCTTGGTGCGGCAATATGAGTCAGCCTTGATTTCTGATCGTGCCACGGTGGCGAGTGCGGAACTTCAGCTCAGCTACACCAAGGTCACGGCTCCGCTCACCGGGCGGGTTGGCTTGCGTCAGGTGGATGCCGGCAACATGATCCGTTCCTCAGATGTGAACGGTCTTGTCATCATCACGCAGATGGATCCCATTGGTCTGATTGCATCCATTCCCCAGGAGCGTGTGGCTGCAGTGCGCAAGCGTCTCGCTGGAAGTGAACCCGTGTTGGTGGAGGCCGTGGACAAGGAGATGAACAAGGTGCTTGGACGCGGCAAGCTGCTGACGACCGACAATCAGATTGATGTCACCTCCGGCACCTTGAAACTTAAGGCGGAGCTGCCCAATGCCGACGGCCTGCTGTTTCCGAACCAGTTTGTCATCACACGAGTGCTGGTGGACACAAAGACGAAAGCCACGGTGGCACCTGCAACAGCGATCCAGCGTGGTGCCAAGGGGGCCTATGCCTATGTTCTGATAGAAGAGGACAGCACGGTGACCTTGCGTAATCTGGTCACCGGCCCCGTCCAAGGGGAGCGCGTTCTCATCACGGAGGGATTGAAGCCGGGCGAAAAAGTGATCACCCAGGGAGTGGATCGTTTGCGTGATGGTGCCAAAGTGGAAGTCATCACGCCTGGCAAGACTGCTCCGGGAGATCGCCCCAAAGGAGACAGGCCCAAGGGGGAAGGGAAGGGCGGCAAAGGCGCGCCTTTGTCATGATGACTGAAATCGCATGAAGATTGACGCATGAACCCCTCCCGCATCTTCATCGAGCGCCCCGTCGCAACCACTTTGTTGATGGTGGCGGTTTTGCTTGTCGGGGCGCTGGCCTACCGGCTGCTGCCGGTGGCTGCATTGCCCCAGGTGGACTATCCGACGATCCAGGTCGTCACATTGTATCCTGGCGCAGGACCCGAGGTGATGACTTCCTCCATCACCGCCCCTTTGGAGCGTCAGTTTGGTCAGATGCCCGGCCTCGCGCAGATGTATTCGATCAGCAGTGGCGGCTCTTCAGTGATCACGCTGCGATTCACCCTCGGGTTGCGTCTGGACATTGCCGAGCAGAGCGTGCAGGCGGCCATCAATGCCGCCGCAACACTGCTGCCAACGGACCTGCCCAATCCGCCCATCTATAACAAGGTCAATCCGGCCGATGCTCCCATCATCTCGCTGGCGCTGACCTCGCAGACGCTGCCGCTGATCAAGGTGCAAGACGCTGCCGACACAAGGCTCGTGCCCAAACTGTCGCAGATTTCCGGCGTGGGCCTTGTGTCGCTGAGTGGCGGCATGCGGCCTGCGGTGCGCATTCGCGCCAATCCGGTGGCCCTCTCCTCGCGTGGCCTCAGCACCGAGGATCTGCGCAATGCCATATCCATGGGCAATGTGAACCAGCCCAAGGGTGGTTTTGACAATGCCACGCGCAGCAGCACCGTGGATGCCAACGACCAGCTCCTCTCCGTTGATGACTACCGCAATCTGGTGATCGCCTGGCGCAATGGTGCCGCTGTGCGTGTGATCGATGTCGCTGACGTGGTGGATGATGCCGAGAATCTGCGACTCGCCGCATGGGCGGATGTGAAGCCTTCGACGAAAGTGCAGCCAGCGGTCGTCGTCAATGTTCAGCGCCAGCCGGGGGCCAACGTCATCGAAGTGGCAGACCGCATCAAGACGCTGCTGCCGAAACTGAAGGAAAACCTGCCGCAATCGGTGGATGTGCAGCTTCTCACTGACCGGACGACCACGATCCGTGCTTCCGTGGAGGATGTGCAGTACGAACTTCTGCTCTCCATCTTCCTCGTGGTCGCGGTGATCTTTGTCTTTCTGCGCAGTCTGCGTGCGACATTGATACCGGCGGTCGCGGTGCCTCTTTCACTCGTAGGCACCTTTGCCGTGATGTGGCTGTGCGGTTTCAGCTTGAACAATCTGACGCTCATGGCGCTGACCATCGCGACGGGCTTCGTCGTGGATGACGCGATCGTGATGATCGAAAACATCGCACGTTACATCGAGAATGGTGAAGCTCCGATGCCGGCTGCGCTGAAAGGAGCGAAGCAGATTGGTTTCACCATCATCTCGCTCACCCTGTCCTTGATCGCGGTGCTGATTCCGCTGCTCTTCATGCAGGATGTGGTGGGCAGGTTGTTTCGTGAATTTGCCATCACGCTGGCCATTTCCATTGTGATCTCGGCGGTCGTTTCTCTGACCCTGACGCCGATGATGTGCGCCCGCCTGCTGAAGCATGGCGGGGAAGGGCCGATCGCGCAGAGGGTGTCGCGTGGTTTTGATGCTATCATCTCGCTCTATGGCCGGGTGCTGCGGGTGGTGCTCGATCACGGGGCGACGATGATGCTGATTTTTGCCGCCACACTCGTGGCGACCGGGCTGCTGTATCAAAGTGTCTCCAAGGGCTTCTTCCCGTTGCAGGACACCGGTCTAATCCAAGGCTTTGTGGAGGCGCCGCAAAGCGTCTCTTTCGCGGCGCTGGGCCAGCGGCAGCAGGAGCTCTCCCGCCTGGTCACGGAGGATGAGGCCGTGAAAAGTGTTTCTTCGTTCATCGGTGTGGATGGCGTGAACACCACCCCCAACACGGGACGCATGCTGATCAATCTTGTGCCCAGACATGAGCGGAATGTGACCGCCGCACAGGTGGTCCGACGTCTGCAGGACAAGGCCAACCGTCTGCCCGGCGTGCAGTTGTATCTGCAGCCGGTACAGGATTTGAACATCGAGGACCGCGTGAGCCGGACCCAGTTTCAATACACGCTTCAGTCTCCCAGCATTGAATCCTTGCAGTTGTGGACGCACAAGCTGGTGGACGAACTGCGGAAGTCCCCCCTCCTGGCGGATGTGGCAGACGACTTGCTGGACAAGGGGCTGCAAGCGCGCGTGGTGATCGACCGTGAAACGGCTAGCCGCCTCGGAGTGACTGTCGCCGCCATCGATGCGGCACTCTACAATGCCTTTGGGCAGCGGCTTGTTTCGACCATTTTCACTCAGAGCGGGCAGTACCGCGTGGTTCTTGAGCATGACCTGGAGTTCCAGGCAGGACTCTCCGCTTTTGAACATGTGCGAGTGCCTTCCACCGGCGGACAGCAGGTGCTGCTGAGCACGATGGCCAAAATCATCGAAGAGCCAGCCACGCTGGCCATTGCCCATCAGGATCAGTTTCCAGCCGCCACCGTCTCCTTCAATCTGGCACCAGGTGCTTCTCTGGGGGCTGCTGTGGCGGAAATCGAGCGCATCAAAGATGACATCAACATGCCTGAAAGCATTGAGACGGCCTTTGCCGGCACGGCACTCGCGTTTCAAGGCGCGCTGAGCAATCAGCTGCTGCTCATTCTTGCCGCAGTCGTCGTCATGTATCTGGTGCTCGGCATCCTCTATGAGAGTTTCATCCACCCGCTGACGATTCTTTCGACACTGCCGTCCGCTGCCGTGGGCGCCCTGCTGGCGCTGGAACTGACGCATACGGAACTCGGGGTGATGGCCATCATTGGCATCGTGCTGCTGATCGGCATCGTGAAGAAGAACGCCATCATGATGATCGACTTCGCCATCGAGGCTGAGCGTGAGCACAACATGTCGCCACGGGAGGCCATCTATCAGGCCTGCCTGCTGCGCTTCCGCCCGATTCTCATGACCACCCTGGCCGCCTTGCTCGGTGCTCTGCCGCTCATGATTGGCAGCGGGGAGGGCTCTGAGCTGCGCCATCCTCTAGGACTCACGATGGTGGGTGGTTTGCTGGTGAGCCAGTTGCTCACGCTCTTCACCACACCGGTGATTTATCTGATGTTTGACCGCTTTGCGCCTTCACGCCGGGAAGAAGCGGTGGCTGAAATTTCTGCGATTGCATGAGTTTTACCGACACCTTCATCCACCGTCCCGTGGCGACCACGCTCGCCACGCTGGCGATCGCGTTGTCGGGTGTCCTGGCTTACATGAATCTGCCGGTGTCGCCTTTGCCGCAGGTGGACATGCCTTCGATCTCCGTCTCGGCTTCTCTGCCAGGGGCCAGTCCAGAGACCATGGCCGCCACCGTGGCCACACCGCTGGAGCGCACGCTGGGCCGCATCGCCGGGATTACGGAGATGACCTCATCCTCCTCGCAGGGCAGCACGAGCATCAGCCTGCAGTTTGACATCAGCCGCGACGTGGACAGTGCAGCTCGGGACGTGCAGGCCGCCATCAATGCGGCGCGCAGTTTGCTGCCGACGGGCATGCCGGGCAATCCGACCTATCGCAAAATGAACATGTCGGACTCGCCGATCATGATCATGGCGCTGACTTCGGACGTCGCCACCTCAGGCCAGATGTATGATGTCGGTTCGACGGTGATCGCGCAGAAGATTTCACAAATCGAAGGCGTGGGCAGTGTCAGCATAGGCGGCAGTTCGCTGCCTGCCGTGCGTGTCAGCATGAACATGCCGGCCCTGACGCGGGCGAACCTCACCATGGAAGACGTCCGCACCGCCATCGCCGCCGCGAACGTGAACCGGCCCAAGGGGTTGATTGAGGATGAAAATCGACGCTGGCAGGTGCTGGCGAGCGATCAAATGGACAAGGCTGACGAGTACAAAAATGTCATCGTAAGCTACGTCAATGGTGCTGCGGTGCGGCTGGCGGATCTCGGCGAGGTGACGGATTCTGTGCAGGACGCCTACAACTACGGCAGCACCAACGGCAAGGTCTCCGTCTCGTTCATCGTCTTTCGGCAGGCCGGAGCGAACATCATTGAGGTGGTGAACAAGATTAAAGCCATGATGCCGAAACTCCGTGCGATGGTTCCTGCCTCGATGGATCTGGACATCACCATGGAACGCACGGTGACGATCCGTGCCTCGATCGATGATGTGCAGCATTCGCTGCTGATTGCCATCTTGCTCGTCATCCTGGTGGTGTTTGCCTTTTTGCGCCGGGTGCGGGCCACTTTGATTCCAGGAGTGGCGGTGCCAGTGTCCCTCCTGGGCACTTTTGGTGTCATGTATCTCTGTGGCTACAGCCTGGACAATCTCTCACTGATGGCCCTCACAATCAGCACCGGCTTTGTGGTGGATGATGCGGTCGTCGTGCTGGAAAACATCACCCGACATGTCGAAAATGGCGTGCCCGTGATGGAGGCGGCGCGCCGGGGGACGCGTGAAGTGATCTTCACGGTCATTTCGATGAGCGTCTCCTTGATCGCCGTGTTTATTCCCATTCTCCTCATGGGAGGGCTCATGGGGCTGTTGTTCAGAGAGTTCGCCGTCGTGCTCTCCGTGGCCATTGCCGTTTCGCTTGTGGTCTCGCTCACCACCACGCCGATGATGTGCGCGCGTTTGCTGAGCACGGAAAAGGAAGGTCACAAGCCTGGTTTTTTTGCACGGCTGTCTGACGGCATCTTTCATTGGATTCAGTCATTCTACGCCAACACGCTGCACATCGCCCTGCGGCATCACTGGCTCACACTGACGGCGCTCATCGGCATCGTCGCTCTGACCGCCTGGCTCTATGTGACGATCCCCAAGGGCTTTTTTCCGCAGCAGGACAACGGATTGCTTATTGGCGGCATCAGCGCGGATCAGAACATCTCCTTCCAGGCCATGCGGGAGAAAATCATCGCAATCGCACGGATTGCGCAGGCCGATCCAGCGGTTCTTAAAGTGAATGCAAGCTGCGGTTCCGACTCGCGCATGGGCGGGCCGAAAAACAGTGGCAGGGTCTTCATCTCGCTCAAACCGAGGGGACAGCGTGACTCGGTCGATGTCGTGCTGGCACGTTTTCGTGGCAAACTTTCAAAAATCGCCGGCGCCACCCTCCTGCTGGTGCCGTCGCAGGATTTGCGCATTGGCGGGCGCTCCAGCCGCGCCTTGTATCAATACACTCTGCAGGCGGGTGACGTGGAGACCCTGCGCAAATGGGAGCCTCGGGTGCGTCTGGCACTGCTCGGCCTCAAGGAAATCGTGGATGTGAACAGTGATTTCGAGGACAAGGGCACCGTCACCAGGCTCGTCATTGATCGTGATGCCTGTGCCCGTGTCGGCGTGAGCATGCAGGCGGTGGACAGCGTGTTAAACAGTTCTTTCGGCCAGCGCATGGTTTCCACGATCTATGCGCCGCTGAATCAATACCGCGTGATATTGGAGGCTTCGCAAAACGAGGATCCCGGAGCATTTGATCAGGTGATGGTGCGTTCCGACTCCGGTAAACTCGTCCCATTGAACCAGCTTGCCCGGTGGGAGTTCGCGCCTGCGGCATTGTCCATCAGCCATCAGGGGCAGTTCGCGGCGCTGACCTTTTCGTTCAACATCCCACCCGGCGTGGCATTTGCAGAAGCCACCGAAGCCATCACGAATACGGTGAACAAACTGCAGATTCCCGAAGAAGTTCAGCGCGTTTTTGCCGGTACGGCCGGTGCTTTCCAGGCTTCGCTGGACAGTCAGCCCGTTCTCATTCTCACGGCGCTCCTCGTCATCTACCTCGTGCTGGGCATTCTCTATGAGAGCTTTCTGCACCCGCTGACGATCCTCTCGACGCTGCCCTCCGCAGGTGCGGGTGCTTTGCTTGCCCTGTATGTCTGCGGCATGGATTTCACGGTGATGGCGATGATCGGCATCTTCCTGCTCATCGGCATCGTGAAGAAGAACGCCATCATGATGATCGACTTTGCCCTGCAAACCGAGCGCGAACGTGGGCTCGGTTCATTCCAGGCCATCTTCGAAGCCTGCCAGTTGCGCCTGCGCCCCATTTTGATGACCACCTGCGCCGCTTTGCTTGGCGCTTTGCCTTTGGCCCTCGGGACCGGCGTGGGATCTGAGCTGCGCAGGCCGCTCGGCATCGCCGTTGTTGGCGGGTTGATTGTCAGCCAGATGCTCACACTTTACACCACGCCTGTGGTGTACTTATTCCTCGATGGCCTGAGGCTGCGTTTCCTGAAGAAACATCCGCCCTCCCAGCATATGACCGCCGCGCCCGTTCCAGTCACTCTATGAACCGTCTTTTTTTCTGCATGCTCATGCTTGCCGCCGCAGGTTGCAGCTTCTCACCCAAGAAACAGGCTCCGGTGATGAATCTGCCGGCGAACTTCAAGGAGAGCCGTGGTTGGAAAGTCGCGCAGCCCGCCGATCATCTGCCGCGTGGCAACTGGTGGTCCATCTTCCATGACAGCGATCTGGACGCCATCATGCAAAGCTTGGAGGTTTCCAACCAGTCCCTGCAGTCCGCTGTGGCCAAGGCTCAGCAGACCTCGGCTTTGCTCACAGCGGCCAAACTTGCCTTCCTGCCGACAGCATCTGCCACCAGCGACTACACCGTGAATAAGAGCGGTGCACTCGGTGGCTCCAGCAACGCCAACTCCATCAATGCCGCCCGCAGCGGCTCAGGCGTGAAAAGTATTCAATCCGTCGGAGGGTCGGCCAACTGGGAACTGGATCTCTGGGGACGTCTGCGGCATACCGCCAAGGCCACCAAGGCGGACGTCGAGGCGGTGCAGGCGGATGTGGAGTCCACCCGGCTCACCCTGCAAACTCAGGCAGCGCAGAGCTACTTTTCACTGCGTGCTGCCGACGCTCAAAGGCTCTTGCTTGAGCGCCAGGTGGCGAGCTACGCCAAGTCGCTGGAACTCACACAAAATCGCAAAGCGCAGGGGGTGGCCTCCGAGGCGGACGTCGCTCTCGCAGCCACGCAGCTTGCGACCTCGCGTGCGGCTTTGATCGAAACCGGCGTGACACGGGCGACGATGGAGCATGCTCTGGCCGTACTGACGGGCCGTGCCCCAGCCGATTTTGGCCTGAAGCCAGCCACTCTCACCTCACACATTCCTACGTTGCCTGCCACGGCTCCCTCGACGCTGCTTCAGCGCCGCCCTGACATCGCCGCGGGTGAGCGTCGTGTGGCTGCCGCTAATGAACGTATTGGTGCCGCCATCGCCGCCTTTTTTCCCACTATCTCGCTGGGGACCGCCACAGGCTGGCGTGCCTTGGCCAACCTGTTTGCGCAGGGCAACAATTTCTGGTCGTTTGGTCCTGATGCCAGTCTGGCGATTCTTGACAGCGGTCAACGTCTGGCCGCCAAGGCGCAGGCGGACGCCACCTGGAGGCAGGCCGTCGCGGATTACCGGCAGGCCGTGCTAACCGCCATGCAGGAGTCTGAAGATGCGCTGTCCACACTACGTATTCTGGCCGCCGAAACTGAAGCCCAGAATGAAGCCGTGCATGCGGCCCGGGAGAGTGAACGCATCGCCACCAATCAGTATGAGGCAGGTACCTTGAGCTACATCAACGTTGCCACCGCTCAAGCCACGGCCCTGAATGCCGAGCGCAGCGCCATTGATCTCCGCTCGCGTCGTCTGAACGCGACCGTGGCCCTGATCAAAGCGCTGGGGGGGGGATGGTGAGATGTTTGTTAGTCACCAGAGCCACGCGCGGGACTGATGAGGCGAATCGGTGGCGAATGAATCTCGAGGCTTGAATCGCAGGTGCGGATCGTTAAGAGATCCGCATGGAACTCATCAACAACACTCCCCAGGTGCCGGCTGCGGTCGGTCCGTATTCTCAAGCGGTGAAGCATGGCGGCCTGCTGTTTTGCTCAGGCCAGATTCCCATTGATCCGGCAGCGGGAAAGATCGTGGCGACGGAGGTGGAAGGCCAGACCTCTCAGGTGCTGGCCAACATTCGCACGCTTCTGGAGGCGCAGGGACTGACACTAGGCTCTGTCATCAAAGCGACCGTTTTTCTGCAAAACATGGCCGATTTTCCCAAGGTCAATCCGCTGTATGAGGCGGCGTTTGCAGGTCACAAACCCGCACGTTCCACTGTGGCCGTGGCAGGACTGCCGCTGGGTGCTCTGGTGGAGATCGAAGTGATCGCTGCGCTGTCTTGAGGCGCTGCACAAAACAAGATCCATCCCTACATCAGGCCAGCATCCTCTACGGCTCTATCCAGAAGCTATTGGGGGGGGCATTTAAGGCGTGCCAAAATCCAGCACACAGCGGAAGCCCAGATCTGCACGAGAGGCAGTCTTGAGCGCATGTGAACGGGCGGATGTCAGCAGGGCATCTTTGTCAAAGCTCAGCCAACTGCCGCCACGGATGACGCGCTCTTCCGGCGCACCAGGCCAGGCATCTGCACACCATTCAGACACGTTGCCGCCCATTTCATACAGGCCCAAGGCGTTACCGCGCGCGCTGTCCACAGGTGCAGTGTAGGAGTAATTGTCTGTGGTGCCGGGTATTTTGGTGGCATCCAGATTGGCTGAGAGTGCCGGCGGCTTCCAGTCATCCGCCTTGGGTGTCCAGGGGTAGTGTGTTTTATCAGCGAGGTGTCTCGCGGCAGGATCGGCACCGGTTTCATTTTTCAAACCGGCAGCCAGGCTCCATTCGGTGTCGCTCGGCAGACGGTAGGAGGCGGAAGCCGGGATGAGCTTGCTCACGCGGTCGCGCTCGGTCAGCCAGGCGCAGAAAGCCATGGCATCTTCCCAGGACATACCGGCGGCAGGATGATTCCCTCCTAGCAGAAAGGAGGGTTTCTGGCTCCAGTTGCGTCCGGTATCCCGCAGCCAGGTTTCGAAATCACGCACGCTGGTTTCCGTGACGCAGATGAGGGGGGCGCTTTTCTCATGGAGGGGGACAAAGCGCATGCCCAACGCATTGATGAAAGAACTGCCATCCGCTACTGCTGGTTTGAGACTTGCAGGGTCGGGCAGGCCGCTATCATCGCCCTTGCCCTGCATCTGCTTGCGCAGTGCTTCCACCGCAGTGGCGTCCACCTTGCGGCTGTCAGTCATTGCCTTCATGCGTTCCTCCAGAGCCTGCTTTTTCTCCGCATCGGAGGCGGCCAGGAGGCTGGCGGTACGGCGTTTGTCGTCAAACACACAGCGAAAGCCGATGGTGGGAGCCCGCAGGTCTGCAGGCACGACGTATTTATAGCCTGAAGTAAGGCATTCAGCGCGGAAATAGGCCCAGGAACCGCCGCGCAGGATCCCGCTCGGCTGCGCGCGGATCTCCACAGGCTGGGTCCATTCCCAGACATTGCCCGCGAGGTCGTACAGTCCCTCCTGAGTGGGGGTGAAACTGCCCACCGGTGCGGTAAATGCGTAGCCGTCGTTGGCATAGCCGGTGATCTCGCCATCGGCAAAATTGGCGGCCTTCGCTGGCGGCGGCCAGTCCTGCCCCCAAGGATAGATTTGGTCGTCCAGCAGACGGTCTTCGGCGGAGAGACTGATTTTCTTGCGACCGCGGGCCAGGCCCACGGCAGAGTCCCACTCTTCCGGCGTCGGCAGGCGGTAGCTCTGGGAGCTGTCAATCAAGTGTCGTTCGCGCTCGGTTTCGGTGAGCCAATTGCAGAAGGCCACGGCATCCTGCAGGTTGACGCCTACCACTGGATGCTCAGGAGACTGCTCAAAGTGCGTCTGGTAGGACCACGGGTACTTTTTCTGCCGCAGAAACTCATTCCATTCGGAGAGCCGAGTCTCCCAGATGGCAAATTGCACGGTGGTGCCAGGAATATTGGCAAAGCGCGTGCCCAGGCTGCTGACCCGCGGCGCATTTGGGTTGGCGCCTTCTGGCTTGAGGCTGGTTTGTCCCTGGGCGTTGAAACACGCGGCCAAGCCGAGGACAAGGGCAGTCAGATGGGAAGGGGGACGGCGCATGGAATTCGATAAATGCAAAGGGGGCCGGGTTCATCCGAAAAACTCGGAACGAGGCGACAACTGACACTTTGCCAGAGAAAAATGTACGCTGCCAGCACAGCTTGGTGTCAAAGTGTTAACACACAGGAGAACTTTATTCTTTGCGCTGGGTATCAGCATGGTACAGTCACCTCCCTTTTTGAAAAATGCCGATTCAACCACGGCAAACCATCCAGGCCGCTGCTTGAGCGACCTTTGGCGGCAGCTTGGCCGCGTCTCTTTTCCCGCATGATTGTCCTCGGTCTCAATGCTTATCACGGTGACTCGGCTGCAGCCCTCGTCAAAGATGGCAGACTCGTCGCTGCTGCTGAAGAGGAGCGGTTCCGACGCATCAAACACTGGTCTGGTCTGCCGACTGAGGCCATGAAGTGGTGCTTGGCCGATGCAGGCCTCCAGCTCGGTGACGTCGATCACATCGCCATCAATCGCAATCCCAAGGTCAACAACCTGCGTCGCGCCCTCTACGTCCTGCGCAAGCGCCCCAGCCTCGGCCTGATCCTCAAACGCCTCGGCAACATCCGGCATGCGGGCAGTTTCGAGGACGCCGTACAGACCGCCTTTCCGGGAGACAAGCTGCATGCCAAGGTGCACCGCGTGGAACACCATCTGGCGCACCTCGCTTCAGCCTTCCTGGTATCAGATTTTGACGAAGCTGTGTGTCTTTCGGTCGATGGCTTTGGCGACTTTGCCAGCTCCGCCTGGGGCATGGGGAAGGGGAATGACATCCAGATCGACGGTCGCATCTTCTTTCCCCACTCGCTGGGCATTTTCTACTCAGTCATCACCCAGTTCATCGGCTTCCCCTACTTTGGTGACGAGTACAAAGTCATGGGCCTCGCCCCGTATGGCGAACCCAAATACCTCAAAGAGATGCGCGAACTCGTGCAGGTGCAGAGTGACGGCACCTTCAGGCTGAACCTGAAATACTTCCGCCATCACACTGAGGACGTGCACTACACCTGGGACAACTGCTGCCCCGAAGTCGGCACCCTCTATAAACAGGCCCCCATGGAGGCGCTCTTTGGACCGCAGCGTGAAAAGGGGGCGGCGCTGGAGCAAAAGCACCGTGACATCGCCCGCAGCGCCCAGGCCATGTATGAGGAGGCCTTCTTCGCCATGCTGCAGACACTGCACGCACGCTATCGGTGCGACAACCTCGCCCTCTCTGGCGGCTGCGCCATGAACTCCGTGGCCAACGGCAAGGTGTACCTCAACTCACCCTTCAAGCGCATGTACCTCCCTGCCTCCGCCGGCGACGCGGGGGGGGCCATCGGTTCCGCTTTCGTCGTCGCCCTTCAAGGCACCGCAGGTGCTCCAGTCCGCTCATCTCGTTTTGTGATGGACCACGCTTACGTCGGCCCACAGGCCAATGATGCTGAAATCAAAACCCTGCTCGATGCACGCCACGCCGACATTGTGGCAGAAAACTGCACTGTATGCCGCCTTGATGACGAAGCCGAGCTCTGCCGCCTCACAGCCACCGCCATCACTGAAGGCAAAGTCATCGGATGGTTCCAAGGCCGCATGGAGTGGGGCCCGCGTGCGCTCGGCAATCGCTCCATCCTCGGCGACCCACGGCGTGCCGACATGAAGGACATTCTCAATCTCAAGATCAAACGGCGCGAATCCTTCCGCCCTTTTGCCCCCAGCATCCTGCGCGAGCACGTGAGCGAATGGTTTGAGCAGGACGACGACGTCCCCTTCATGATGGAGGTTTTTCAGGTGCGCGCAGACAAGCGTGCGCAAATCCCCGCCACCACGCATGTGGATGGTTCCGGCCGCCTGCAAACCGTTCATCAGGACACCAATCCACGCTACCACCGCCTCATTGAAAACTATCGCCAGCTCACAGGTGTGCCCATGGTCTTGAACACCAGCTTCAACGAAAACGAGCCTGTCGTCTGCACGCCGCAGCAGGCTCTTGATTGCTTCCTGCGCACCAAGATGGACGTGCTGGTGCTGAATGACTGGATGATTGTGCGCTGACGCTGAAATGACGAATGGGCAAAGCCGAATGAAGAAAGAAATTCGAATGCTGAACGCCGAAAAAGTGCCGCAGCCAAAGGACGCTCGCGCTCACGGATTGGGCTTCGCCCTTCATCCGTCATTCTCTTTTTTGCGTTCATTATTTTCCCTCGCCTCCCGCATACACCATTCATCACCATGAAGGGTATCATTCTCGCAGGCGGCGCGGGCTCGCGTCTTTATCCTCTCACACAGGTGGCGTCCAAGCAACTGCAGCCGGTCTATGACAAGCCCATGGTCTACTACCCGCTGACCGTGCTTATCGCTTCGGGCATTCATGAGTTCTGCCTCATCTCTTCACCGCAGGATCTGCCACGGTTTCAGCGCTTGCTTGGGGACGGTTCGCAGTGGGGCATCTCGATTGAATACCGTGAACAGGCCAGGCCCGAAGGCGTCGCGCAGGCATTCCTCATTGCCGCATCCTTCATAGGCCAGGACTTGGTGACCTTGATCCTCGGCGACAACATTTTCTTTGGTGGAGATGCCTTCCCGCGTGCTTTTGCCGAATTCAAATCCGGTGCCACCATATTTGCCTACCATGTCAACGACCCTGAACGGTACGGGGTGGTGGAATTCGACGCCGAAGGCCGGGCGGTTTCACTTGAAGAGAAGCCAGCGCACCCACGCAGCAACTACGCCGTGCCAGGCGTCTATCTCTACGACAACGACGTCGTGGCCATCGCTGGAAGCTTGCAGTCTTCACCTCGTGGCGAATTCGAAATCACCGATGTGAACAAGGAATACCTGCGCCGTGGAACCCTGCGCGTGCAGCGCCTCAGCCGCGGCACTGCCTGGCTGGATGCTGGTACCAGTAGCAGCTTGCACGAAGCTTCTGCCTATGTGCAAACCATCGAAAAGCGCCAGGGTGTGAAGCTTGGCTGCCCCGAAGAGGCCGCTCTGCATCGCGGCTTTCTTTCCCTCGGCGACTTTGAAAAACTTGTGACTGCAATGCCTCAGTGCGAGTATCGCGACTACCTCGCCGAAGTAGCCATCGAAGTGAAACGTGTCGGCATCAAAAGCGCCTGAAACCTCCATGACTCCCCATCCTGTACTGTCCCATCGCTATGCGCAGCCCGAAGAAAGGCAGGACTACGTCAAAGAACTCTTCGATCAAGGTGCTGCTCATTACGATCCCATCGTCGGCTGGGGATTTTTTGGCACGGGCAATCTCTACCGCAGGACGGCGCAGAGCCGCCATGGACTGCGGCCCGGCATGCAGCAACTCGATGTTGCCTGCGGCACGGGCCTCGTGGCCGTGGCCGCCAGCCAGGTGCTCGGCGGTGACGGCACGATCACTTGTGTGGAGCCCAGTGACGGCATGCTGGCCGTGGCCAGGGAAAAACTGCCCAACGCACGCTTCATCCAAAGCCGCGCCGAGAGCATGCCCCTCAAAGACAACGCCTACGATTTTCTAACCGTGGGCTATGCACTGCGCCACTTCGCCGACCTGGAGGCCACCTTCCGTGAATTTCACCGAGTGCTCAAGCCCGGCGGTCGTGTCCTCATCATGGAGGCCACCCGTCCAGCGGGCAGGATTGGCTCAGCCCTTTTCAAACTCTACTTCGGTATTGTGTATCCCTTCTTCGCCCGACTGCTCACCCGCAGTCAAAAGGCAGAGGAGATGATGGTGTACTTTTGGGAGACCATGGATGCCTGCGTCCGTCCTGAGGCTGTCGTCTCCGCTCTCAAGGCAGCCGGTTTCCAAGACGCCCGCCGCATCGCCTGCATGGGCGTCTTCAGCGAATATGCCGCCGTCAAAGCATGATGAATCTTCTAGTCACTGGCGGGGCAGGCTTCATCGGCTCAAATCTCATTCGGCAGGTCATTGACCAGCCTGGGATCTCGAAGCTTGTCAATCTGGACTGCCTCACCTATGCCGGTCATCTCGAAAATCTCGATGGCATCCATGGCGTTCACCCATGCTATGTCTTCGAGCAAGTTGACCTTCGCGACAAAGCAGAAGTCCTTCGCGTCATCCGCCAGCATGACATCACCCACGTCATGCACCTCGCCGCCGAGTCTCACGTTGATCGTAGCATCACCAGCCCCGGAGACTTCATCACCACCAACATCAACGGCACCTTCCACCTCCTCGAAGCCTGCCGCGCCCATGGGTTCTGTTCAGCATTCAGCATCCAGCATCAACTGGTCAGGTTTCTTCAAGTCTCTACTGATGAGGTTTTCGGCTCCCTCGGTTCCCACGACCCCGCCTTTACGGAGACCTCATCGTACGCACCGAACTCGCCCTACTCCGCCAGCAAGGCCGCGAGTGACATGCTCGTGCGCAGCTACCACCAAACCTATGGCCTGCCAGCCATCATCACACGCTGCTCGAACAACTACGGCCCGTATCAGTTCCCCGAAAAGCTCATTCCCGTCGTCATTCAAAAAGTGTTGAGCCGCCAGTCCATCCCCGTCTATGGCGATGGCCTCAACGTGCGCGACTGGCTCCATGTCGGCGACCATTGTCAGGCGTTGTGGAACGTTCTCACCAGCGGCAAAGCCGGGGAGACTTACAATATAGGTGGCGAGAACGAACTGACCAACCTGCATCTCGTGCAGATGATCTGTGATCTCATCGACGAATTGAAACCTGAACTTGGGGGACATTCGCGCAGCCTCATCACCTTTGTAGCCGATCGTCCCGGCCATGATCGACGCTATGCCATGGATGCGGCGAAGATCCGTGCCGAGCTTGGCTGGGCTCCGGCCCACACCTTGGCATCCGGCCTTCGTGAAACCATCGCATGGTATTTGGGCCGTCAGGCCGCAGCCGCCTCGGTCGGTCGTCGTTAAAGACATGCGCTATCACCTCTTCAATGCATCGTCTCGTCAGCCTACTGCGCCATCCGCAGCCGCTGCGTTTTTTGGTCGCGCAGATTTTCTGGCGCACCGGCTGGGGGCGGCGGCTCACCTTTCCCCTGCGTGGCTTTCGGCTCCATCTACATCCCGCCAACCTCGCCTGGCAGCTCTGGATGGACCGCCATCAAAGGGACGCCGACATGAACCTCATCCGCTCCCTCCTCAAACCGGGCGATACCATGATTGACGTCGGGGCCAACATCGGATTCACCGCCCTCGAAGGAGTTCAGGCTGTTGGCTTGAAAGGCACGGTTCATGCCATCGAGCCGCATCCCTTCATCCATCGTTGTCTGAGTGAAAACCTCATCCTCAATCACCTTGGCCCTCCGCATATTCAAACATATCCCACGGCCGTCTCCGACGAACCCAGTGACATCGGCGTGCAGTTCACCAACGAGCGCCGTGACGACATGAACTTCATGGTTCCCAAAGGTGCCGCTCGCCACACATGCATGAATGCTAAAGGCATCAAAGTTCCAGTCACCACGTTGGATGCTTTGTTTCCGGACTTGCTTCACTGCGATCTTCTTAAAATTGATGTCGAAGGAGCAGAGCTCGCCGTGCTGCGCGGTGCCAGCAGGCTGCTCAAGAACACGCGACAGATTGTGATTGAAGCAGGAGACCCAAACTCTGCCCGTCATGGTTTCACTGCCGACGATTTGTTGGCGTATTTGGAGTCTGCCGGATTCGAAGTGCGCTCCATGGATCAGGAGAAGGGGCGGCATTTTCCCATTCAGATTGAATACTATCGCAGGCATGTCGGAAACTGGCTGGCTTTCCGCAGTTAATGCGAGACTCAATGCCCCTGGTGATTTTTATAAGCCTTCTTCGATGAAGCAAGGCTGATTCAAACATGGGGCCTATTGACCCTGCATTGATGGCAATGACTCAGCGCCAATCATGGTTTTGCATCCTTGGCAGGGTTCAGGACGGGGTCCCTCATCCAACTTTCAAACGCCCCCTGGGTGACAAGCGGGGGCTCGGCCCAGTAAGACTGTATATGCAACGCCTTGCCTGCGGCATTCAAATGCCAGTCAATGGGACGCTGAAATGGGGGCTGAGCAAATCGGCTGGACAGCAGACGCTCCGCGCAGCCCGGATGAATCAGATATGCCTCTGTGCAGCGCGAGCAGCCGCCACCGCCCCAGAGCAATCCTCGTTTCCAGCCACGCCAGTAAAGGTGCTTGCCGGCACGCCGCAGCCACCATGGCACATGCAAATCACATCCCTGCCCCACAAAGCACATATCCCATTCTTTTGGCAGCTCAGTCACGCAGTTTGACAGAGCGGGCAGAAAACCGGGGCGGATCAGCACATCGTCCTCCAGAATTAGATGCCTGACATGCGGCTCAGCCACTACTTTTCGGTAGACCTCCAGATGTTTCAAAATTAGCGAGACTGAACCCGCTGCGATTACATCTGGGTCGCCCCATTCACCACGTTCATACGCACCTTCAGCCAGCACCTCTTCGCGATCATGCGCCGTCATCCAGTCCACAGGAAAGCGGTCCAGCCCCTGCTCTTTCAGCACGCGCTCCATGTGCGTCCGGCGCTCTTTCAGACGTGTGTAATGGATCACATGCACCCGCAGGTTTTCCGGGTTTAAGTGCAGTAATTGGGATTTCATCAAATCATGCGCCACTCTGAATCACTGCCACATTTGCACAGGGATTAAAATTCAAAAATTCAGCTTGCTGGGCTCTGAAGCCGTTGAGACCCTGAATAAGATTGGGCCTCCTGTTCATGATTACATCAAGCATGCGGCATGCCCTCTCCTGCCGCCCTGAATGCGCTGGACATGCCTCTGATGAAGCCCGACGGACTCTTTTGCTTCTGCCCCAATGGCTTGCTTGCCTTCCGCCAGCGCAAATCACACGATTGGAATCACCGCTTCATCCGCAGTTGATGATGGGGGCTTCCTTCGACATGCCTTTCCGAAGTAGCCGCTGTTCATCCATTCGCGCCTCTGGTGCACAGAGCTCGGCATGGAAAACTGAAACTCGTCGCAGGCTGGCCGCGTCAACATGGTGTCCAGCCCGGAAATCTGGATCATGTGGGACTGCTATTCGTGGTGGTCCAAGCATCTTTGGTAGCAGAGTGCACCATTCCAAGTTTTCCTTCATTCGCTTAATTTATCCTTTGATGAAACACCGGCCAAACTACGCTCTTCTGACTATCCTGGCCCTTGCTTTAATTCTGCGGATCGTCTTTTGGTCGCAGGCGCTTCTGGGTCGCGATGCGATAGGCTATGCTATTGGCGGGCTGGGCACCTGGTGTGCACACTCTCCTGGCTATTTTGGTTATTGCCTCAGTGGATGGCTCGTTAACCAACTCGTCGCAAACATCAATGACAGCTTCATTCTCATCAATGTGGTCACATCCTTGCTGGGCATCTATTTCTGTCATCAACTGGCTGAATCCTTCGGATTGAAGGGCAGGAACGCTATTCTCGCCACCGCTGCCTATGCCTTCAGCATCAATTTGGACTACTTCAGCGTCGTCGCTCTTTCATTCGCGCCAGAAGGCATGTTTGCCACGCTCTTTGCCTTGATCTGTAACCGGGCCATCAAAGATCAGAGTTTTCGCTTCACGCTGCTCGCAACGGTCATTTGGGCCGTGAGCGGCGCATTCCGCCAGACATCCATCAGCTTTCTCGCGCCTCTCTGGCTTTACACCCTATGGGCATCAGGGCCGTTAAAGAGAGTGCCTTTGTACGTTTTGGTGGCGATCCCAATTATTTTGGCCTGGTCCCGACCAAATGCTTATTATCAGAAGGCTTATAATGGAGATTTGCAGGCGGACGTGAGTCGGTATTTCTGGGAGCTTCAGGTCTACACGGGCTCAAATTATGATCAAAGTAATTTCGGGGTGGACAAAGAGTTAAAGAGCAATGTTACAGGAGGCTACCACTGGCCCTTCATTGAGTTGCTGCAACTTGTAGATGAAAAAACAGGGGTTCACTTTCTGCCGGACTACCGCTCTTATGGTGCACCTCCTCCTAGTTTTGCCCATGCAGCCAAGCTGTCAGCCCTGCAGTTCACGAAGCTGACGTTCTACATGCTTTTTTCTCTTCCCTGTCTGCTCATTCTTTTGATTCTGTTGCCGCAGTTCAAGAAGGTGGGATCACTGTTCAGGCCCGGTGAGATTCCCTTTTTCCTCGCCTGGATGCTGCCAGTGGGCGGCTTTTTTATTGTCGGACACTTTGGCAGTTTTGGGTATTTGCAGATCTTTCTTTCCGGCTTTTCCGTCCTGGCAGTCCTGCTGCTTAGCAGAGCTGGGGGCCAGGCAGAAGCACCGGGATGGCAGCGCTGGCAGTACGCCCATGCCTTCCTGACCACTGCCGCGCTGGTCTTTTTCATTTTCGCACGTCCCTACAGATCTTCGGATGCGCAGGAGAAATTGACCGATGTTCTCATTCTGCAATATACCGGCCCTGCCATTCAGCATTTGTACACCGTCGCGCGTTGGGTGGTTGTTCAGCCTGGACCTGCCTTGGAGGAAGACTGGTTCCGGCTTGAAACCGATGCCGAACTCATCCGCTGGTTCTCCACCACCCCGATGGCCGGACGCTGCTTGTGCAAGCCGCAGGCCGTGCGTTAAAGCGTGTCAACAACTGCAGTCACCCGCTTCAAGCTCACCTTCCATGGCCCCTTGTCTTTCAGTCGTCATTCCGGTTTTCAATGAAAAAGCCACCATTGAAAAATCACTCGCCGCCGTTCTCTCGCAACCGATGGTTCAGGAGGTGGTCATTGTGGACGACTGCTCCACGGACGGAACGGTTGAGATTCTGGAAAGGATTTGTGCCGAGGACCCGCGACTTCACCTGATAAGGCACAAGGTCAATCAGGGTAAAGGAGCTGCGGTAAGCACTGGATTCCAGAACGTGGCCGGCCTGTATACCATCATTCAAGATGCCGATCTGGAATATGATCCGCGTGAGTATGGCAGGCTTCTGCAACCCTTGGTGGATGGAGATGCGGACGTTGTTCTGGGCAGTCGCTTCATCGGCGGCTCATCGCATCGCGTGCTCTATTTCTGGCACTCGGTCGGCAACAAACTGCTCACGCTGCTCTCCAACATGGCCACTAATCTGAATCTCACGGACATGGAATGCTGCTACAAGGTGTTCAAAACGGACTTGTTGAAACGTTTCCGCATTGAAGAGCCTCGTTTTGGCATCGAGCCTGAAATCGTCGCCAAAGTCAGCCGCCTCGGTGTGCGCATCTACGAAGTCGCTGTGTCCTACCGTGGACGCACTTACGAAGAGGGGAAAAAGATCACCTGGAAAGATGGGGTGAGGGCGCTCATATGCATCGCCAAATACCGTTTCGGATGATCACTTGAGCTGTATCGAACCTGCATCTTGATGAGAGGCTTTCATTTGCGAGTTTACGCACGGCAGGTCCATCCTCCGCGGTTCCACAGACGCCCCTCTGCAATAGCCTGCCGTTCTGTCCTGCAAATCCCTCCTTCATCCTTCCGCCAATGCAATGTGTCTCACGTTGCACGTTGCCTTGCATGATCTCATGGCTCTCCCATCGGCGTAATCGTTCACGTCTGTTCCGCTGGAGCACGATTCTGAGCGGGTTCGCGGTCGTGCAATTGCTCGTGCAGGCGCTGAATGCAGTATCGGGTTTCCTGGTGGTGCGTACGCTGGAAAAACCGGACTATGCTTGGTTTACCATTGCCAGCGGCATGAGCGCCACGCTAGCCATTCTGTCAGACTCAGGGGTGGGAATTGCCGTCACCTCCATCGGCGGCACCATCTGGCAGGACAACGCATCCATGAAAGCCCTGGTGCAGGCGGCTATGCGCATGCGGCTGAAACTGGCTGCCATTGCCTCGGTTGTGGTGGCGGGTATCTCCCTCTGGCTCCTGCTGAGCAATGGGGCGGGGTTCGTCTCCGCACTCGGCCTCACCATCCTCGTCCTTGCTCCCATCTGGCAGATATCCTCCACGGCAGTGCTCAATGTGGTCAACCGCCTGCATACCCGCACCCGACAGCTTCAGGTGGCCGATCTTGTGCCTGCGGTCGTTCGTGCCTCACTGACGGGGGCATTGGTTTTGCTGGGAGGACTCAGCCCACTCACCGCCATGGCAGCGGTTTTAGCCGCCCATATCTTGCAATACAGTATTGTGCGCAGGCAAGTGCTGCCGCTGCTGGATGTGGTGCCATATCCCGGAGGCATCGAAGCCTACACGGCGCGCATCTGGAAGATGGTCCTTCAGCTTATGCCCAGTAGTACCTTTTGGTGTCTGCAGGGCCAGCTCACTACCTGGCTGATCAGTGTCTTTGCCACCACCAGCGAGGTGGCGGATCTCGGCGCACTGAACCGTCTCTCCATTGTATACGCCGTTTTTGGCGGCCCCTTGGGGCAGTATATTTTGCCTGCCTTCGCCCGCACGGAGAACCGGCGGCGGCTCTGGCTCATGACCTTGGCCCTCTTGGCCGGCACCTTTTTTTTCAGCGGTCTGCTGCTGACGGCGGCTTGGCTGAAGGGGGACTGGTTCCTCTGGCTTCTCGGTGCAAGGTATGCCCACCTGCATCAGGAATTGCTGCTCGTCTTGACGGGTATTGCCATCAGCACATTGTCGGGAATCGTCTGGGCATTGAACAACACGCGGGCCTGGATTCGGCGGATCTGGCTCACCATTCCGGTTACGTTGATTTCTCAAGCGGCCGCCGCCTTCCTGTTTGATCTCAGCACCGTTAAGGGGGTGGCAGGTTTTATTATTGCCACAGGTGCAGTGCAGTGCTGCCATGCCCTCATTGTCTGCTGCCTTGGCCTTGTCTATCCCAAATCTGTTCATGCAGGCTGATTGAAACTACATAGCAATTGTCTACAATTTACATAACCAAACAATGACGCCAGATTTGATTTTTGGCGCTTCGCTAAACAGGATGGGTAAACGCTGAAGGGATATTGAGGTTGAGGTCTCCAGCCATCCAATAGCAGATGGCTTTGAGATTGTTGAAGTTGCGGAAGCCGCGGGCTCGGCGGCGTGCGGTTTGGATGATGC
>NZ_JBGANL010000066.1:0-24221 GCF_044222345.1 Prosthecobacter sp. | reverse complement strand
CCTTCACGCTGGCCGCAGTTCTTCCTCGATGAACAGAACATGCCCGATGACATGGCCGAGGCCATGCGCTCCGCCATTCGTACGTCCGGCCCCGGCATGCAGGTGAGCAAGATGACTCCTCGTGACATCGACCTGGGCATGTTCACCGACGTGGCGGACGACACTTTTGACCGCCTCGGCCGTCACCCCATTTTGCGCTATTCCGTGCTGATCATCATCATCGGCAGCGTGCTTGGCTACCTTTACTCCCTCTTCGGATGAGCGCACCCATTGGCAGCCAGACTGCAAACATCGCGATGACTGCGGGGATGCCGCCCAAGCACATCTCTCGCACGCGTCGCGCCACGTTTTTCTCCCTCGTCGGCCTGGGCACCATCGTGGGGGCCTGGCTGTCCTACATTTTTCTTTCGGAAAACGGCATGCGGCTTTCCGAGTGGGGGCTGCTGCTGGTGTTCATCCCGCTGTACTACCAGCTCAATGTGGGCTTCTGGACCGCGCTCTTCGGCGTGTGGCTGATGAACCGTCCGCAGCCGGACGCGCTCAATTTGTGGCTCTCACTGAACAAGGAAGACTACGAGCAGCCCATCACCGCCAGCACGGCGATCATCCTGCCGGTGTTCAATGAGGACGTGACGCGCGTGTATGAAGGTCTGCGGTCCATCTACCTCTCGCTGGAGGCCACGGGGCAGGCGGCGAACTTTGACTTTTTCATCCTGAGCGATTCCGACAAGGCCAGCCAGTGGATCGAAGAAGAAACCGCGTGGCTGGAGCTCTGCCGCCAGCTCAAGGCCTTTGGCCGCATCTTCTACCGCCGCCGCCGCAAGCAGATCAACCGCAAGAGCGGCAACGTTTCCGACTTCTGCCGCCGCTGGGGCAAACGCTACCGCTACATGATCGTGCTGGATGCGGACAGCCTCATGTCCGGCGCGCTGCTCACCAGCCTGGTGCGCATCATGGAGAAGAATCCCGGCATCGGCATTGTGCAGACGTTTCCGAAGCAGATCGCCGCAGACACGCTGCTGGGGCGCGTCATGCAGTTTGCGCAGGCGCTCTATGGTCCGCCCTTCATGGCCGGGCTGGACTACTGGCAGTGCGGCGAGGCGAACTTCTGGGGCCACAACGCCATCCTGCGTCTGGCGCCGTTCATCGAGCACTGCGCGCTGCCGCCACTGCCTGCCAATGCGCCCTTTGGCGGGCACATTCTCAGCCATGACTTTGTGGAGGCCGCGCTCATGCGCAAAGCCGGCTACGCCGTGCGCCTGCTGCCCACCACGCGTGGCAGCTATGAAGAAGGGCCGCCCACGCTGGTGGACATGCTCAAGCGCGACCGCCGCTGGTGCCAGGGCAACATGCAGCACCTCTGGCTGCTCTTTGCCAAAGGCTGGCACCCAATGAGCCGCATCAATTTCCTGCACGGCATCCTTAGCTACGTCAGCTCCCTGCTTTGGTTTCTCTTCCTCGTGCTGGCCACGCTGCTGGCCGCCACGCCGACTCCGCACGTTCAGCCGCAGGCCATCCTGGCCGAGCACATTCTTCTGGCCGTCACCGCCATGCTTATCTTCCTGCCGAAGACGGTGATCCTGCTGGATGAAGTGATCACGGGGCGAATGTTCAAGCCGCTGAAACTGCGCTTCCTCACCTTCTTCAGCAGCCTGCTGGACACCGTGGTCTTCACGCTCATGGCGCCGGTGCTCATGATCTTTCATTCGCGCTTCGTCGTTTACACCATCGTGGGCAAAAGCGTGAGCTGGGTCACCCAGCGCCGCAAGATCGACGGCGGCATCAACTGGAGCGAGATCATCTTCACCTTCCTCAGCGTCACGCTGCTGGGGCTTGCCTGGGGGGTGATCGGCTGGTTTGTCTCGAAAGCCTTCCTCATCTGGATCAGCCCCATCTTGTTTTCCCTGGTTATTTCCATCCTCGTGGCAGCCATGGTTTCCAGTGGGCGCAGCGGACGACGTCTGGGCCTCTTCCTCACGCCGGAGGAGCATGAGCCGCCCACCGTGCTGAAGACCATGCAGCAAAATCTGGTGGAGATCAAAGACCGCATCCAGCTCTCCCCCGAACTGGAGCGCCATTACGGCCTCATGCAGGTGTGTCTGGACCCTTATGTGAATGGTCTTCACGTCAGCCTGCTGCGCCGCCGCCGCACCATCGAGGTGTCATCCGCCTATCTCAAGGAGATCAGCCACCGCCTCATCACCCAGGGGCCGCAGACGCTGAACGCGCAGGAACTGAAGGCGCTGATGCACGACACGGACACGGTGACCAATCTGCACTACCGCATTTGGAGCGCCGCCGATCACGAGCTCGCGCCGTTCTGGGCCACGGCCATCCGCCAGTACAATCTCGCCTCCACCAGCCCCTTCGCCCACACTTTGGCGAAGCAGGAAGTGGAATGAGGCGGCGCGGCTCGGCAGTTTCAGACGTCGCCCTGAGGTTGGTTTTTAGAAGCCGCCAAAGTTGCCACCAAAACCACCCCCATTGCCGCCGCCACGGTAACCCCCCACGCTGCTGCGGTGGTGATGGCCGTAGCCATTGTGATGGGAAGGATGGTGATGCGGCCTGCCGTAGCCATAGGGCGCGACGCATGAACTTACTGAGTTCAGCGTGAGGATGGCCGTGAAGAGAACGAGGAGTTTTGTTTTCATTTGTTCAATCATTTGATACAGCCCGTGCGCATCCCTTCAAAGCATCGCCCCCCCCATCCGCTTTTGACGACGGATGAGATGCGGGGTGCGAGTCGAAGTTTCAGAGCCAGCTCGATTCAGCCGTCTGAACAGGCGTCTTAACGGTGATGGAAGCCACCCATGTGGCCGCCATGGAAGCCGCCAACATGAGTGTAGCCGCCGTGGTAACCACCCCAGCCGGACCGGTAGCCTGTAAAGCCTGGCCGGCCGTAATAAGGCGCACGGTAACCGCTGTAGGCGTAGCCGGGGCGGGCATGGTAGTTGTTATAAACGCCGTAGCCGTACCAAGGTCGGTAGTAGCCGGTGCTGGCATAGCCATAGGGCACGACGCAGGAACTGAGCGATCCGAGGGTGATGACCGCTGTGACAAGAAGCATGAGTTTTGTTTTCATAATCACTGAGGGTTCACTGGGGTTCGACGCTGCTATTGCGGCTGTATTCAAGAAATTGCGGCCCTATGACAGAATCGGGGCCGCTGGATTCCTGCTTCCCATTCGCCAGCCTTCATGCCAGCATCTCTGCTCTATGAAGCACCTCCTCAGCCTTGCGTTCGTTTTTGCCTGCACCTGCGCTGCCTTGGCCCAGAAAAATGGGCCGGTCATTTCACCGGACATTCAGGACGATCAGAGTGTGACCTTCCGCCTGCGTTCGCCCAAATCTCAAAGCGTGGCCGTGCGCGGCCAGTGGGACAGGCAGGCCGTCCCAATGACGAAGGACGCGGAGGGACTGTGGAATCTCTCCGTGCCCGGCGTGCCCGCTGGCGTGTGGGAGTACAGCTTCGTGGTCGATGGCCTGACGATGATCGACCCCGTTAATCCGGCGCAGAAGCCGCAGCGCAATCCCACCTCCAGCATCCTGCACATTCCCGGCACACCGCCCAATCCCTGGGACTTTCAGGACGTGCCGCACGGCACCGTGCACCAGCACACCTACCTCTCCAAGGCGCTCAGCAAACAACGCAGCGCCTGGGTGTACACGCCGCCCGGCTATGAAGCAGGCACACAGAAGGAATACCCGCTCTTCGTCCTCCAGCACGGCTCCGGCGACCGCCATGAGACCTGGGTGGTGCATGGCAAGGCGCACTGGATTCTCGACAACCTCATCGCCGCCGGCAAAGCCAGGCCCATGATCATCCTCATGATCGACGGCCACCCACTCGGCCAGATCCCGCGTGAGATGGCGGACCGCCGTACCCAATCGCTGACGGCGTTTAAAAACGAGCTTTTCCAAGATGCCATTCCGCTCGTGGAGAGCCATTACCGCGTGTCAGCGGATCACACTCAGCGCGCCATCGCCGGACTCAGCATGGGCGGCTGGCAGGCCCTTAGCATCGGCATGACGAACCTCGACTGCTTCGCCTGGATCGGCTCCTTCAGCGGCGCGGTGGATGAAAATGAGATCAAGCCTGCGCTGGATGACGCCACCGGCACCAACGCCAAGCTCAAGCTGCTGTGGATCGCCTGCGGAGAAAAAGACTTCCTCCTCGACCGCAACCACCAGCTCATCGCCAATCTCAAAACCAGTGGTGTGAACCACGAATGGCACGAGACGGCAGGTGATCATTCGTGGCCCGTGTGGCGCAATTATCTCACGGAGTTTGCACCGAAGCTGTTTCGGTGAGGAACCGCATGCCAAAACAACCATGAGCCAGAAGACAGCTCAGGATGTGACGGTCAAAAGTCCCCCGAAATTTATCTGCTCGTCTGTGGCCGGACTGATGATTCTTGCCGCGCTTGAAGGACTCGAATTCTTCCATGCGCGCCTGGATGTGAACACCCATCATTATATCTGGCTGGGTACGCTGGGAGTGGCGGGCATGCTGCTGCTGGCAGCATGGATGAGGAGGGAGTATGCGCGGCAGTTGTGGTCAGTTACTGTGATCTGGCTCGTCCTCGTCGGAGTGAGCATTCTGGGGTAGGAGCTTCCCAGACGCGGCACCTTTGGAATTGCTGGAGTGAGCGGGTGCGCAGCCAGCACGCGGGAGTTTGATCCGCAGGTGCTGTGTTTCCGGTCATTCAGCGCATCCCAGCGCTGCGCCGTCAGATGACCGAGACGATGGCTGGCGGGAAGACGGGGGGCGAGTCTTGGGGCAACACGGTGACCCTGGTCTCTTTCGCTGTTAATGGTGATGACCCCCGTGGTGTCCGCTGTATCCGCCATGGTACCCCCCATGATGGCCGCCGTGGCCGTAGGAATGCGAGCGATAGCCGGGGCTGTAACGAGAGGAGCCGTAGCCGCCGTACGGGCGGGCGTAGGAGCGGCCGTAACCGTAGCCATATCCGCCTCCATAATAAGGATCGACACAGGAACTCAAGGAACCCAGGGCAAGAATGGCGCTGAAGAGGAGAAGCAGTTTTGTTTTCATAGTCGCAGAGTCGGACGCAGGTTCTCAGGATCTATTCAGCCATTGCGGTGCTTTACAAAAATGTCGTCGGATTCTCCACGTCACGTCAGGCAGTGATGCGGCCGCGTCTGGCGGCACATCGGCATTTCGTTCCATTCGATTGCGGGCAGGACGCCCGCATCATCGGGTGCGCCTCAGAGCATCCCCGCCAGATCCGCTGCGAGCTGTGCGGCTTCGTGCACGGGACGGCTGGCCTCACGTTCGACAGGGGGGAGGGAAAGGTCGGCTTCGTTGAAGACACGTACGGCCATGTGGAGCTGGCCGTCTTTGATCCAGGTATGCGCGCCCACGGGGGTCTGGCAGCCGGCACCGAGAATTTTGAGGAATTCGCGCTCGGCGGTGATGCGGGATTCGGTTTCGGCGTGGTTGAGTGCGCGGATGGCGTGAATGGTCGCTTCATTTCCAGCGCGGCATTCGATGGCGATGGCGCCCTGCCCGGCGGCGGGGAGGAATTTCACGGGATCGAGCACCAGGCCGTAGAGGGTGTGGGTGTCGATGTGGATGCGGCTGAGGTTCGCATTCAGCAGGCCCAGACGCAGCAGGCCGGCGGCAGCCAGCAGCACGGCATCCAGCGCGTTTTCACCGAGTACTTTTTTCACGCGGGTGGGCACGTTGCCACGAATTTCGACGATCTGGACATCCGGCCGCAGGAACTTCAACTGCGCGGCACGCCGCACGCTGCTGGTGCCGACACGGGCACCCTGAGGCAGGGTTTCGAGGGTGTAGGGGTGCGCGCTGACGAGAACATCCTCAATGGCGGCACGTGGCAGGACGGCGGCGATGGTGAAACCGGCGGCGAGATCGCTGGGCACGTCCTTGAGGCTGTGCACGGCAGCGTCGATCTGGCTGTCCGCGAGGGCGATTTCGAGCTCCTTGATGAAGATGCCTTTGTCCACCTGCGCCACGTCGCTGAACTCGGAGAAGCGGAGGTCCTGGCGTTTGTCGCCGCTGGTCTGGATGATCTGGCGCTCGATCTGCAGATGCGGATGCGCGGTCTGCAGGTCTGCCGTGACCATTTTCGTCTGAGTGAGGGCCAGTTCGCTGCCGCGGGTGCCGAGGATGATTTTTGCGATGCTCATGAAACGAGGAAGCTTTGCTGGGAATGACCGGGAGGGGTGAGAAAGCCGTATTTTTCGAGCTGTTCTTCGATGATGCGCTCACAGGAGGCGAGCTGGCGTTCGCGTTCGCGGCGGCCCTCGTCGGCGATGGCCTGCAGGGCGTCGATGTCGTAGAGATAGACGCCTTCGATGTTGTTCACGGCCGGGTCCACGTCACGCGGCACGGCGATGTCGATGATGAGCAGGGGCTCCCAGCGGCGCTTGCGCATGACCTGCTCGATCTGCTCGGGCTTGATGACGAAATGCGGGGCGCTGGTGCTGGAGATGATCACGTCCACCTCGTGCAGGGCGTGCTCCCATTCGTCGAACTTCATGGCGCGGCCCTTCATCTCGGTGGCAAGCTCCACGGCTTTGTCGTAGCTGCGGTTGGAGACGATGATGCTCTTGGCGCCGCGTGAGAGCAGGCTCTGTGCGCAGGTGCGGCTCATTTCGCCGGCGCCGACGAGCATGACGCGGCATTCCTTGAGATCGTGGACCTTTTCCGCCAGATCCACGGCCACGCTGCCCACGCTGGTGGAGCCGCGCTGGATGGTGGTCTCGTTGCGCACCTTTTTGCCGACGGTGAAGGCCTGCTGGAAGAGTTTGTTCAGCGCACGGCTGGTGGTGCCGGTGTCGAGGGCTAGTTTGTAGGCCGCCTTGACCTGGCCGAAGATTTCCGTCTCGCCAAGCACCATGGAGTCGAGCCCGCTGACCACGCGGAAAAGATGCCGCGCGGCTTCGGCGGAATCGAGATTGTAGAGCACCAGGGCTTCCGCGTGCTCGGGCTGAAGTTCAAAGTGCTCGATGAGGTACTGGCGCAGGGCTGCGTGGCCGTCCTTGCCGCTGGGCAGGGCGTGCGTGGCGTAGAGCTCCACGCGGTTGCAGGTGCTGAGGACGACGCTTTCTTCAAAGCCCGGCAGGCCGCGCACCTGCTGCACGGCGGCGGGCACTTGCGCCTCGGGAAACGCGAGGCGCTCACGCACCTCGACGGGGGTGGTTTTGTAGTTCAGGCCCACACAGACGAGGCCGCTGCGAATGTTCGTCGGCTCAGGCATGCGTAACGATCCACAGAGAAATGAACGGCAAAATGAAGCCGATGACGGCCAGCCACGCGGTCTTGCGCGGGGAGGTAAAATGCTTCCACATGAGGAGGGAGATCACGGCATATAGGCCCCAGACGATCCAGGCGAAGGCGACGTGGCTGGTCTTCGTCATGGGCAGATGCAGGGCAAAGGAAATGCCCAGTGCGATGCTCAGCAGCAGCAGGCCGAGGCGCACGGTGCGCTGGATCGCGTGCGCGAGCCCCTGAATGGGCGGCAACTGGTAAAACAGGCCGCCGATTTGGTGCCGCTTGAGCATGCGCTCCTGAACGAGGTACATCACGCCGGTGATGCAGGCCAGGGCGAAGGCCGCGTAGGAGATGAGCGCCAGCGCGATGTGCAGCTCCACCAGAGCATTGATGGGCCCCTTGGGCGGGTAGGGCGCGAAGCCGTTCATGAACGCAATCCCCTGCATCAGCGCGACCAGCGGCGCAGTGAAAACCCCTAGCAGTGACAGACGGAACGCCGGGCCGACAAGGAAATACAGCAGCACAATGCTCCAGGCGATGAAGCCCAGAATGTCCGGCAGGCTGCGGATGGGGCACTGATGCACCTCTTCTCCGCGCAGGTAGATAAAGCCGGTCTGAAGCACAAAACCCAGCGCCATGAGGAAGAACTGCGCACGCGCCTGCTTCCAGGCGCCTGCCTTGAGCGCCAGCAATGCCTGCACGAGCGCGCTCACAAAAATGAGCGTGGCGGCAAGAAGCAGTTTCTGGGAGGGAGGCATTGGATCGGGGGGGCGGACATTCGCGGTCTTGTGACGTTTCTGCAAGGGTGAACACGCTGTGTGCGGCTTGTCAGTCTGGCGGAGATCTGCTCTTATTTTGTCATGGCTGCCGACAAAAGCCGCGATTCTGGCATTGAGGTCCAAACTTCCAAGCTGAGCCGCGCCCTGCCTGAATCCGCCCCAGGCGACGATTTGATGGATAAATCCACGTCCGGCAGAAGATCGACAGCGGCTTGGCGGACATCGCAGCCAGCCGGGTGAAGTAGCCTGAAGAGGTGCTGTTGAAGTTTGGTCTCGCTGGTTGAGGGCGGGCGCGCTTGGATCGAGGACGACTCATGCTGGCGCATGACGCTTGCGCATCCCCGCATCTCCTCCATGATCGCAGGGCATGGCTCCCGACATTCTCGACAGCATCCGCCGCACGATCCGCGACGTGCCTGATTTCCCCAATCCCGGCATTCTTTTCAAAGACATCACTCCGGTGCTGGCCAATCCGACGCTGCTGGCGCAGACGATTGATGGCATGATCGAGGCCACGGGAATCACCGGGGTGGACAAAGTCGTCGGGATCGATGCGCGGGGTTTCATCTTTGGGGCGCTGATTGCGGAACGTCTGGGCGCGGGTTTCATTCCGGTGCGCAAGAAGGGCAAGCTGCCCTGGCAGACGCGGGGGATTGATTACTCGCTCGAATACGGCACGAACTCGGTCGAGATGCACCTGGATGCCATCTCCCCGGGGGAAACGGTGCTGCTGGCGGACGATCTGCTGGCCACGGGCGGCACGGCGGCGGCGGCGCTGCACCTCATCGGGCAGGCGGGCGGCAAGGTGCTGGGCAGCACGTTTTTCATTGAACTGGCGTTCCTCGGCGGGCGCGAAAAAGTGAGTGATTCCGGCCCGGTTCACGCACTGATCACCTACTGACCTCTGCTGCATGACCGAACGCGACTACCTGCGGCACCTGAACAAGAGCGCGCAGAAATTTTTCCCACCGGATGACAAGCTGCCTCGCGGACGCACCGAAACGCTGCGCCAGGCGAAGCGTTTCCTCAAGATCAAGGAGCAGCGCATCAAGCAGCGGCACCGTTCTGGCAGTTTTAGCGGTGCGGAAATCTGCCGCATGCGGTCGGATGTGATAGATGTCCTCGTACGCATCCTCTGGGAAGAGGCCCTGTCCGCCCTGAATCCCGCGGTGCGTGCCAAGCTCAATGTCAGTGTGATTGCCCACGGCGGCTATGGGCGGCGCGTGATGAGTCCGGGCAGCGATGTGGACTTCACCTTCATGTTTCCCGGCAACAGCGGCAAGGTGTCCAACGAAGTGGTGCAGCTGATCCGCGACTACCTGCTCTACTTCTACGATCTGAAGCTCAAGGTCGGCCATGGTTCACGCTGCGTGGGCGAGTGCATCAAGCTGGCCAACGAGAGCATGGAGACCAAGACCGCGCTGATGGAGGCCCGCCTCGTCACCGGCCAGAAGACGGCCTTTGAGGAGTTCCGCTCCCGCTTTGACAAAGAATGCATGGACGGGCAGGAGGGGGACTTTTTGAAGCTGCGGCAGATCGATCTGAACAACCGCCACACCAAGTATGAGAACACCCCCTTTGTGCAGGAGCCGCATGTGAAAAACGGCTGCGGCGGGCTGCGGGACTACCAGAACCTGATCTGGATGACGTATGCGCGGCACCGCACGCTGAACCCCAAGGATCTCGTGGCCCTCGGCCTGATTTCAAAGGCGGGCTGGAAAGAGGTGGAGCAGGGGTATGAATTCATCCTGCGTGTGCGCAATGAAATGCACTACACCGAAAAGCGTGCCGAAGACCTCTTAACTTTGCGCCTGCAGGGGCCGGTGGCCACGCACCTCGGCTACCGCCACAAACGCATCCTGCGCCGCATCGAGGCGCTGATGCACGGCTACTACACGGCCACGCGCGACATTTTGCAGCGCAGCAACGAGGTGATGGACCGCTTTCACCTGGAGGCGCTGGAAACCCGCAAGCAGAGCAAGCTCATCGGCTTCATCGCGCGGCGGAAGGCTGAGAAGGAGCAGGAGAGCTTTGACGGCTTCAACCGCAAGCATGAGCGCCTCTATGCGGAAAGCCCGACGATCTTCAAGGACGATCCGGAGCGCATGATGCGCCTCTTTCTCCATACACAGAAGAGGCACCTGCGCCTCAGCCCGGATTTGTTCCAGCTCATTCAGGACAACTTCCGCCTGGTGGACACCAGCTTCCGCTACAGCAAGACCAACCGTGAGACGTTTGAGACGATTCTCTCCCACAAAGGAGATGCGGCGCGCACGCTGCGGCAGATGCACCGCGTGGGCTTCCTCGGACGTTACATGCCGGAGTTTGGGGTGCTCACGAATCTGGTGCAGCATGAGTTCTTCCATCTCTACACGGCGGATGAGCACACGCTGCGCACCATCGACAAACTCGATGAGCTGAGCGATCCCACTCTGAAAGGCGGGGACCTCTTTCAGCAGCTGTTTCACGATCTGCAGCAGCCATATGTGCTGTACCTCTCACTCCTGCTGCATGACGCAGGCCGTGCGGCCAACAAGAAGACGCACAGCGATGAAAGCACCACGCTGGCCGCCGCCGTCTCCCGCCGCCTGCAGATCAAGGGCGAGCGCCGCAGGCTGCTGCTCTTCCTGGTGGACAATCACCTGCTGATGTACCGCACCGCCACAACCAAGAGCCTGGATGACCCGCAGGTCATCGAGGAGTTCGTCAGCATCGTGCGCACGAAGGAGAATCTGGACACGCTGATGCTCATGACCTATGCGGACTCGAAGGGCACCAGCGACAAGAGCTGGTCGGGGTACAAGGAGGCGTCCATCCGCCAGCTTTACCACAGCGCGCTGCGTTTCATGAACGCGCCGGCGGATTTCATGCGCAATGTGCAGGTGCCCCTGGCGGATCTGAAAAAGGAGGTGCTGCGCCGTCTCGGCACCGGCTATGAGGCGGAGGTGGACGCGCACTTCCGCCACATGCCGCCCTCGTATTTCAATTTCCGTGAGGCGGATCTCATTGCCACGCATCTGCGTCAGTTCCGGCAGTTTTTTGAGCAGCTCATCCGCGAGGAAGCCGCCGCCGGTCTGCTGCCGGTCATGGCCTGGGTGGATCACGTGGACCAGGGCTACAGCGAACTCACCGTCGTCTGCTGGGACCGCCACCTGCTCCTCGCACGCATCTCCGGCGCTCTGGCGGCGGAAAGCATCAACATTCTCAGCGCGGATCTCTACCAGCGCGCCGACCATCTCGTGCTGGACACCTTCCGGGTCTGCAACACGAACTTCGCCGCCGTCACCACCAAGAGCGCCCGTGCGCGTGTCGAGGAATCCGTGCGCAAAGCCTTCAGCGGACAGACCTTTGATTTTGGAGATGCGATCATCCAGAAGCTGGGCAAGTCGATCACGATGCTTGATGAGATCGGCGCGGAGATCCCGCAGCGCATCTACGTGAACAATCATCTCTCGCCGGACCAGACGGTGCTGGAACTGCAGCTCGTGGACCGCCTGGGGCTGCTCTATGACATTTTCATGGCCATCGGCCGCCTTGGGCACAACGTCACGCATGCACGCATCAGCACGGAAAAAGGCGTCGCCATTGATGCCATCTACGTGCAGGACGAGCACAGCCAGAAAATCACCGATCACGAGCAGCTGGACGAGCTGGCTGCCGCCGTGACGGAGGCAGCGCACCTGCGTCTGAGCTCGGGCAAGGAGTAATGGCAGATACATTCCCCGCGTTGCATCGTTCGGAGAGCGCCCATGAAGCTCTACGCACTCCTGGCCGTGGGTATCGAGCCGTGCTCTTCCGCCGCATCCGACGACAAGACTCCGGTAGAGCGGGGCAGGGCTATCTGGCCTGCATGCGGGAGATCACCGCGCAGATCACTCCGACCATGAGCAGCAGCGCGGCGATGATGCGGATGCCGTAGGCCTTGCCGGATTCGTGGCGTTCGCGGTTGCCCAGCAGCGGCCCGAACAGGGCGACGACGGCGAGGCTCCACATGCCGCGCGTGGCATAGACGACGTTCACGCCGACGGCGTCATTGAAGTACGCGAGTGAAAGACCCAAGGTCATCGATTGCGCGGCAATCAAGGCGCTGCCACCGATGGACCACTGTGTGGCGCGATTCCATGGAATCGGCGGACGATTGGGCAGCAGCGTCATCGAAAGGAGTGAGAGCACGCCGGTGGTGCCGGACAGGAGAGCCAGAAAGGTCTTCGGGCCGAATGAGGGCGCCCATTTTTGCAGGAACACATCGGCGAAGGCGTAGAGTGAGGCGCTGATCAGAGCCATGACCACCGGACCGGCGAGCCGCGCGCCTTTCGGCGTTTTGAAATCGGTGGCACTCATGAGGAAGATGCCGCCCGTGGTGATAATGGCGGCCACCCACATGAGCGGCTTCATGCTGTCTGTGATGAACAGGCTGGCTCCGAGCGCGACAAACACGACCTTGGACCCCAGCACCGGTGTGACGAGCGACACATCCCCGCGCTGCATGGCGATGAAGGTGAACCAGCCTCCGACGAAAAACAGCGTGCCCAGCCCGACCGGCAGGTACCAGTCTTGCCAACGCACGGGCTGCGTTTCGAGTAAAGCGAGCGGCAGAAACGCGAGCGTGCTGGTCCAGTTGTTGATGTGAAAGCAGGCCATCGGGCGTGCTCCTTCCGTGAGCGCTTTTTTCAGCAGCAAGGACGCGATCGCGTAGCCGACGGCGGCAACAAGCGGGAAGAGCAAATACCAGGGAAGATTCATGAGCCGACCAGTTTCAGCCCCCAGGCAATGACAAGAGGCGTGGTGACGCAGCTCACAATGGTCGTCGCCATCACAACCTGCACGGCGGTGGATGCCTGCCCCCCGTAGAGGCGTGCGATCATGATGTTAAACACGGCGGAAGGCATGGCCGCCTGCACGACAATGACGCGCTTCAATTCCAAGCTGATCGGCAGATGGTAGGCCGCCAGCAGAAAGGCCACGGGGATGACGCCCAGGCGCAAAATGGGACTGACGATCGCCACCTTCCACTGCATGGCGCCCTGTCCCCAGAGATCCGCGATGGAGGCGCCGATGAGCAGCACCGCCAGCGGCACCGCGCAGGCGCCCAGCATGGCAAAGGTGTTGTGCGCAATCTGCGGCACATGGGCATGCAGGCCGGTGAAATTGAGCACCAGCGAGGTCAGAATGGTGAGGACCGGTGCATTCAGCGCCAGCCGCCACGGGGCTTTGTTCAGGCCCGTCAGCAGCCCGACTCCCGCAGTCCAGCACGCCAGCTCCACGCCGAGCGTGAAGGTGAAGAGCACGCCCAGCGTGCCCTTGTCTGGAAACAACGCGGTGACGATGGGGATGGCCACAAAGCCATAATTTTGCAGGCCGCAGGCCACGCTGAAGGTGCGTCGGCCCTCGCCTTTTTTCAGGCCGATCAGGGGGGCCACAAAATACGTGAATGCGATGCCGAGCGCGACAAGCGCATAACCCAGTCCGGCTGCCACCAGCACCGGCGGCAGACGCATCACGGCGGGGTTTCCCACCACGCGCTCGATGATCAGCGCCGGCGTGAGCATCATGACGGAGAGCTTCATCAGGCTCACATCCGCCTCCGGTTTCAGCAGCCCTGTCTTGCGAGCCAGCGCCCCGGCGGCCATCGTGAGATAGACCGGCACGGCCACGGAGAGAATGCTGGAGTAGTCGAGGTTGGCCATTTGCGCGGCCTCCAGCTAGGCGGAGATGGGGGCTTCTGCAAGTACCTCAGAGGGAGGGAGCGCCATCGCACACAAACGTATCTGTATTTTTATCCGCGCTTCCACACCACCCACAGCTCCGGCGGGGACGCCGCACGATTGATCGGCCGCATATGCTGCACCTCATACCGTCGCGATTCCAGCCCAGCCGCCCAGACCGCGATGCTCCGGCCCTCCTCGGCGCCGCCTTCATGGCCGGGGTACACGGCGATGGTGAGCAGTCCGCCCGGCTTCAAGAGTTCCAGCGCCGCCTGCACGGCGATCATCGTGGTTTCCGTGCGGGTGATGAGCGTTTTGTCCGTCCCCGGCAGGTAGCCGAGATTGAACATGATCGCGCTGATCTTCCCATGCTGCTCCGCCGGCACCTTCTCGCGCATCGTTTCATGCCCGGAATGAATCAAAGTCGTCATCTCCGCCGGCACTCGCTTCGCCGTTTCCACCAGAGCTGTCGCTTGCACATCAAAGGCATACACATGGCCGCCGGGGCTCACGCATTGGGTCAGGAAGAGGGTGTCATGGCCGTTGCCCATCGTCGCATCCACTGCGATGTCGCCGGGGCGCAGGCGGTCCTTCAGCATCAGCTGCGCCCACAGCACGGAGGACGGCAGGCCGCCATTCGGACTGGCGAGGTGGGGTTTGGGAGGAATCATGCGCGGAGGATAGAGACTTCATCGGCGGAATAAAGCGCCGGATGGCACGATCCCACAGATGGTCTGCGCAGTGGACTTGCCACCCGAGTTGGCGGATGAAGGCGTATTCTCTCCATGTCTGCGTCTGCCCCCACCACCCCCAATTCATCTGGCTGGAACTTCGACCATTCCTACGCCCGCCTGCCTGCAATGCTCCACGAGCATCTGGAGCCCACGCCGGTCAAGGAGCCGCGCATGGTGGTATTCAATCACGCGCTGGCGCAGTCTCTGGGCTTGAATGCCCCAGCATTGGCGGACCGCGCAGCGATCTTTGCAGGCAACGAACTTCCCGAGGGCGCTGAGCCGCTGGCCCAAGCCTACGCAGGTCACCAGTACGGCCATTTCACCGGCCTGGGAGATGGCCGCGCCATCCTGCTCGGAGAGCAAATCACTCCCAAAGGAGAGCGCTTTGACGTTCAGCTCAAAGGCTCGGGCCCTACCCCCTTCTCACGGCGTGGGGACGGCCGTGCGGCTCTGGGGCCCATGCTGCGCGAATACATCATCAGCGAGGCCATGCACTCGCTCGGCATCCCCACCACCCGCAGCCTCGCGGTTGTAACCACCGGCGAGAAAGTCTTCCGCCAGGAGTCACTGCCGGGTGCCGTGCTCACCCGCATCGCCGCCAGCCACATCCGCGTGGGCACCTTCGAATGGGCTGCGGCGCACAGAGATCAAGGCGCCCTCCAAGCTCTCGCTGATCACACCCTGCAGCGCCATTATCCCGAACTCGTCACGGCGGCAGCACCTTACCTCGCGCTGCTCGAAGCAGTGATGGAACGCCAGGCCCGCCTCATCGCCCAATGGCAGTGCGTTGGATTCATTCACGGCGTCATGAACACCGACAACGTCGCGCTCAGCGGCGAGACCATCGACTATGGTCCCTGCGCCTTCATGGATGCCTTTGACCCCGCCACCGTGTTCAGCTCCATCGATCGCAATGGCCGCTACGCCTACGGCAACCAGCCGCAGATCGCCCAGTGGAACCTCGCCCGTCTGGCAGAGGCCCTGCTGCCCCTGCTTCATGTGGATGAAAAGCAGGCCGTGGAGCTTGCCAATGCGGCCATCGAAAGTTTCAAGACGACCTTTGAAGGCCACTGGCTCACTGGCATGCGGGCCAAGCTGGGGCTGTTCACCGAAGAGGCCGGGGACCGGGCGTTGATCGAAAGCCTGCTGACATGGATGAAGGAGCAGAAGGCCGATTTCACCAACACCTTCCGCACTTTGAACCCCGCTGCTGCGCTGCACGAAGATCCCGCCTTCACCTCCTGGCATGCGCAGTGGCAGGCCCGGTTGCAGCGTCAGCCGCAGTCTGCGGATGAAGTATTGCAGTGCATGCGTGCGCACAATCCGGCGGTGATTCCGCGCAATCACAAGGTGGAAGAGGCGCTCGCGGCTGCGGTGGAGCGCAATGATTTGAGTGTGATGCAGCGATTGCTGGAGGTGCTGGCGAAGCCGTATGAGGATCACGAGGTCTTGTCTGAGTACAGCACATCCGGTCTGCCACCAGGCGCTTATCAGACTTTTTGTGGGACGTGAGAGGCCTAGATACTGAGCTTCACGCTCAAATCTGATTCCGCTGCAGATCCAGCTCCGGATCCAGCGCGCCACCATCCAGCAAATGCTCAATGAGATGCCTGGCCAGCCACGGGCTCCTCAGAGAGCCTTTGGAGCCGAGGCCATTCAGGAAAGCGACACGCGGATGAGCGGGGTGCGTACCCATGAGCGCCTGCTGGTTCTTGATGATGGGCCGCACCGCCGTCTGCATGGCGGTGATCGTTGCAGGCACCTTGAGCAGGCTGCGCAAATTCGTTTCCAACTGCTGCACCTGCTCGGGCGCAGGCGTGTGCGGATCGTCAAACTTCCATTCGTAGGTCGATCCGGCGCGCAGCGTGCCGTCTGGGCGGGGCAGGAGCCAGCTGCCTCGGTTGAGAATGCGCCGCTCGCCCCGCATTTCGGCTTCCACCGTGAGGATGGTGCCGCGTGCGGACTGAAACGGCACCCAGTTGAAAAGGGGGTGTTTTTCCGCGCTCCACCCCTGCGCCCAGATGACGTGGGAGAAGCGCTGGCCCTGCCACTCCACGCCGGTGCCGTCATCACTCACCTCGCTGGGCTGCACGTCCGCCTGCACCCAGGCTCCGAGTTCAGCGAAAAACCTGCGGCTGGCCTGAAGATACGCCGTGGTGTCCAGCCAGGCGGCGTGGCGCTGTTGGAAGCCGTTGGCGGGATTATGGATCACCCCGGCATCCAGCTCCGGAAGCCGGGGGTGCAGGAATGGCTGCATGTCGGGATCCTGCCGGCGCTTGTGCCATTTGGCGATTTCTGCCTCGTTTTTGAGCAGGCGTACGTAGCCGCGCGGGAAGAAGCAGCGCTGCCCAAGGCGCTGGCCGCAGCGGCGGTAGAAGCCCAGGGCCTCACGGTAAAACCGGGTATAACGCCAGCTGACCGTCAGTCGCATGCCCGTGATCGGCGTGATCAAACCGGCCGCCACCTTGGAGCAGGTCACTGGCTCGTCGCGATCCACAATCACAAAGGGCACACCGCGCTCCCACAGACGCCAGGCAGCCGCCGTGCCGGCGAGTCCCTGGCCAATGATGAGGATGCGAGGTGGCATGAAAGGAGTGTGGGCCCTTTAGCCCGAAATCAGGCCTGAGTCATTCACTGGCGCGCAAAAAACAAACGGCAGCTCACGGCTGCTTTTCCAGCATCACCTGCATGATCTCCTTGAGCTTCTCATGGGTCTTGATGACCTGCTCCGCCGTGGGGGCGGTGGGGATGGCGCTGCGCCACAGAGAGCTGATTTCTTCGATGGCGGCACCAATGTGTTTGATCATGGGCTCTTCATGCTTGGGCATGCCGAGGCGGTTGAAGTCATCACGGATCTCCTGGAGGATCACGGGCGAGCCGATGCACAAAGGGCGCACTTCCACGGTGTCATTTTCCACGACCACGCTCGAGACGATCTCCAGCAGTCGCAGCCAGAGGCCCAGATCGATCAGGACCGCCAAGTCATCGTCCTTTTGCTCCCGCAGCATGCGGATCAGCACCTGGTGGCTGTCCACGATCTCGCTGCGCAGCTCTTTCCACTCGTTGCTTTCAGCCATTTTGCCCTGAGCCATGAGGCGGGGCAGGAGTTTTTCACCCAGCCCCAGCATGCGGCAGTAGCTGAGCACTTCCTGGTTGTTGTTGCGGAACTGCTGGGAATCCCCCGCCTGCCAGATCAAGAAGCTGTCCGCCATCAGGCCGCCAAGAAGCAGGGCGGCACGCCCCCGATCTGTGGGCGGAGTCGGAGGCGGCGGGCGAAACAGCAGTCGCCAGCGCGCCTTCGTGCGCTGGCCGATCAGGTCCAGGAAATCCGCCGGCGTCTGATCCCCTAGAATGATGGAGGGGGCGGCGGCGTCCAGAGCGGGTTCATCAGCCCCGGCAGGCATTCCACCCAGGCACAGCCCCAGCGCTACGAGGCAAATCGTACGGCGGGAGCGTGACGGGGGAGCGGACATGATGGGGAGCGAACGACATTACTTTACTCCACTGTAACACTTTTGGCGAGATTTCTTGGTTTATCGACATCACACCCGCGTGCGACGGCGGTGTAGTAGGACAAAAGCTGCAGCGGGACGACGTTCAAAATCGGCGTCAGGTAGGACGGGCAGTCCGGCACGTAGATCACGTCATCGGTGATGCGCTCCAGCTCCGTGCGGCCTTCCGTGGTCACGGCGATGACGGGGCCTTTGCGGGCGCGCACTTCCTCGATGTTGCTGACGTTCTTGTCGAAGACGGCATCGCCCGGGGCGATGAAGACGGAAGGCATGTCAGGCTTCACCAGGGCGATGACGCCGTGCTTCAGCTCCGCACTCGGGTGGCCGCTGGCGTAAATGTAGCTGATTTCCTTCATCTTCAGCGCACCTTCCAGCGCCACCGGGTAGTTCATCTGGCGGCCCATGAAGAGCATGCCCTCGGCGTGGCAGTGCTTTTCAGCGATGGCCTTGATCTTGTCCGCCTGCTTGAGGATCTGCACGATCTTGTCCGGCAGCGCTTCGAGCTGGTCGATCATTTCCAGTCCGTCCACGCTGGAAAGATGGTGGATGCGGCCCAGCAGCATGCTGAGGAGGGTGAGGATGGTGACCTGAGAGGTGAAGGTCTTCGTGGCGGCCACACCGATTTCCGGCCCGGCGTGGATGTACACACCACCGTCGCTCTCGCGGGCGATGGTGCTGCCCACCGTGTTCACGATGCCCAGGCAGCGGATGCCCTTGCGCTGGCCTTCGCGCATGGCCGCGAGCGTGTCGATCGTCTCGCCGCTCTGGCTCATCACAAACTGCAGCGTGTTCTTGTTCGTGGGCACGTTGCGGTAGCGGAACTCACTGGCGATCTCCACTTCCGTCGGCACACGGGCGAGGGATTCGATCAAATACTCACCCACCATGGCGGCATGGTAGGCCGTGCCGCAGCCGGCGAGGATGATGCGGTCGATCTGGACCAGCTCCTTCGGGCTCATGTTCAGACCACCCATGATGGCGGTGCACTCGTCACGGGAAAGGCGGCCGCGCATCGCATTGCGCAGGGAATTGGGCTGCTCGTAGATCTCCTTGAGCATGAAGTGTGGGAATTCGCCCTTCTCGGCGTCATCCGCGCTGAACTCCACACGGCTTACCTTCACCTCGGCAGGCACACCTTGGTGAGACTGTACGTCATAGCTGTCTTTGGTGATCGTGACGATGTCGTAGTCGTTCAGATAAACCACGTCACGGGTGTGGGACACCACGGCGGACACGTCGCTGGCCAGGAAATGCTCGTGCTTGCCAAGACCGACGATCAGCGGGCTGCCCAGACGCGCGCCAACGATCACGCCGGGGAGATCCCCATGCATGACGGCGATGCCGTAGGTGCCCTTCACCCGGGCCAACGCGGCTTTGAGGGCGTTCACCAGACGCAGCGTGCCGTCTTTCTCGGTGGATTCGTCAAAGTAGGTGCCCACCAGGTGGGAAAGCACCTCCGTATCTGTTTGAGATTGAAAGGTGTGGCCTTTGGCGACCAGCTGGTCCCGCAGTGTCTGGTAGTTTTCGATCACGCCATTGTGCACCAGCACCAGCTTGCCGGACTGGTCCGGGTGCGGATGGGCGTTCACGTCCGTGGCCGGGCCGTGGGTGGCCCAGCGGGTGTGGGAGATGCCCATCGTGCCCAGCGGATTCGCCTCCGTCACGGCCTGGCGCAGGTTGTCGATGCGACCGGCGCGTTTCACGATCCGGAGGTTCTCGCCGCCGCCATTGAGGGCCATGCCGGCCGAGTCATAGCCGCGATATTCCAGACGACGCAGCCCATCCAAGAGGATGGAGCTGGCCTGACGATTGCCGATGTATCCAACGATTCCGCACATGAGAGAAAGTAAAAAAGGGTAAAAAAGCCCCTGCCGAAAATGGCAGGGAAATACGATACCCCCTCGCACAACCCACGCCAGCAGTTCGTGGTGAACCTAATTTTTCTTTACTAAAACAAAGTCCGGTCTGGGACTGGGTCGGGAAGGCGTTGGGTAGGATGCAGAACCATCAAAGCCAGTCAATGAACGCGGGCAGCTCTGGTGGTGTCAGCATCTGCATGACAAACAAACCCAACTCGAGCCCGAAAGAGAAAGACAGCCTGACCCCAAGGGAGAAGGAGATTCAGAGTCTCTTCGCCCGGGGAAAATCGCCTGAAACCATCGCCATCAGGATGGGCATGAAGATCTCTAAGGTATTGATGGTGCTCGCGATGGTGCCCAAACCGCTGATCTGATGGGTAGGCAGGACTCTACTGGGGAGAGGCGGTGGAATAAGGCCGGGAAAAGGCGATATAGGGCACCTGCATTAATTCGCCAGCGTCGCGATCTCCGCATCGCTCAGTGCGCGGTCCCAGAGGGTGAATTCATCCATCGCGCCGCTGAGGTGGCGGATGGCGACGCCGCCGGTCTTGCGGCCATCGTTCCAGTTGCCGAGTTCGGCGATGCCGATCTTCAGCGCCTGCGTGTGCTTGAGTTTGGAGCGTGTCAGCAGCTCGCCATTGGCATAATGCCGCACCTCCTGGGTGGCGGGATCAAAGACGACGGCCAGATGCGTCCAGCGGCCAAAGCGTTCCGGGGTGAAGAAGACAGGTGTGTCATGATCGGCGTGTTGAGCACCCGCGCTGCCGGCGATGCCGAGGCGCACTTTGCCGTCCCGAGTGATCTGCCAGTGGATTTTGCGGTCACCCCAGCCTTCGGACATGAAGAGGGAGTTGAAGGTGCGGTCGAGACCGTTGACGCGCACCCAGACGGCCATGGTCAGGGTCTTGGTTTCACCGGGAATGTTCAGCCGCACGCGGTCGCTGACGTTGCGGAATTCGAGGGCGCGTTTGCCCGGCCAGCGGCCGGTGGTCCAGGAGGCACCGACGATGCTTCCGTCTTCAATCTGGCCACCGTTCACGGCGTGATTGCGCAGGGAGCGTGAGCCTTCGTCGTCCTGGAAGTCAAAGCGCAGGCGCAGACCGGAATCGGCGTTCAGCTTGGAGCTGGAGGCCAGCCACTTTTCAAACTGGAAGCGCTGGGACATCGCGCTGCGGGCGTCGATCTCGTTGAGGGAGGCAAAGCTGGACGCATTCGCGGTGAGCATGGCAGTGTCGCCTGCGATCGCCATGGCCTGGCCTTCTTTGAGGGATTTCATGGTCGCGGTGGGCTGATGCAGCTCCACCTCGCCTTTGAAGACATGCACCTCCTCATTCGCGGCGCTCACATCGAGGCCGAACTCGGTGCCGAGATCGACGATGGTGCCTTTCGGGGTGTTGATGCGGAAGCCCTTCGCCTGTGGCGGCACCTGGGCGCTGAGTTTGCCGCGCGTGCAGGTGGCTTCACCGGAAGACACGAGCTGCAATTCAGCGGGACCTTCGATCAGGACGCGCGCGCCCTGATAAAACTCGATCTGGGCGATGCCGGATTTGAGCTTGAGCCAGCCGGGCGAGAGAGGCGTGCCGGGAGTGATGGTGGCGGATTCCCATTCCAGATTCACACCGCGTGTGAGCACGGCGACGGAGGCGGTGGTTTCTTCGGCTTCGGGCCGCGGGTCCATGGCAGCATTCATCAACCAGGTGCCCAGCAGGGTGATGCAGGCGGCCATGGCCGCGACGCTGGTGACGGTGGCGAAGGTGAAGCGGCGCCTGGGCAGAAGTTTGGGGCGGATGATGTTGTCCGCCACCAGTGGCTTGGTGGCGCGCAGCATGGCGTCCATGTCGAAGTGCTGGAGCAGGCGTTCGCCGAGTTCTGGCTGTGCCTTGAGCAGCGTGTGCAGGTCCTCGGCCTCGGCAGTGGTGAGCGTGCCTTCGAGGTAGCGCTGGATGAGGGTGTCGGTGTCAGGCATGAGCTGGGCCTCCTTGGTTGCTCGAGCGCTCAATGCACTCGCGCAGTTTTTCGCGCACGCGTGAAAGGGCGCGGCAGACGGTGTCCGCTTTCATGTTGATCTGATCCGCGATCTGTGGGGTGCCGATGTCGTTGTAATAGTAGAGCTCCACCAGCTCGCGGCTTTTCTCCGGCAGCTTTTGCAGGCAGGAGCGCAGCACGCTGATCTCTTCCTCGTAGCGAGGCGGTGCCTCGCGCTCTTCCGCCAGCAGGCGGATGTGGTCGGCCAGCTTTTGCACGACCTCGGGCTGCTGCTTGGTGCGCTCGCGCCACTGCCGCATGGCGATGTGCCGCGTCATGGTGGCCAGCAGCGGGCGCGCATCGGTGCTGAGATCCCATTTCGATTCCTTGGCCATGAATTCGAGAAACACCTGCTGCGTTATGTCCTCCATCAGCCCCGGCCACGGCGCATACTTCAGCGCGACGCCCCTCACAAAATCGTGATGGGCGAGGAAAACCTGCGCGGCCTGGGTCTCGTGGGTGTTCATGCGTGTGGCATTATCTCACGCGGGAAGGGGGAACCGGACAGGTTTTTTTGAACTGTGCGACATGTTGACCGCCGAGCTGTTTTCCGCTTCCATGCCAATCATCACTACTGACGATAAAAATGTCCCTTCGGCGTAAAATAAGAGTATCCAAATGGATCTGGGGTTCCGACCCAGGGCCATTTGAAGGGAATGATGTTCGAATGCGCGGAGGAATTATTGGTCGATGCATTCTATGTGGATCAAGAAAGCAATTGCGACTGAGCCACATAATTCCAAAATGGGGATTGAAGTGGCATAAGGACGTTTGGGGTGGTTTGGTGAAGACTTTACTCCTCAGTAGAGGAGTCGAACTTGTTCAGCAGGATGGAAATAAGCACTATCTCATGTGTGAGAATTGCGAGCAGCTCGCCGCTATTTCTGAATCATATGCTTACGCTCTTACGATACGGAACAATACTGAGTTGAGGAAAAAGGGAACTCATCATCTGTTCCTTGAACGCTATTGGAGACTGAGAGTAGACCTTATCGCTCAATTCATTGCAGTCACTGCATTGAGAATTCACTTTGCCAAAAGTGAGCCATTGGCGAAGACAATATTTCCTAGCATCATTCGCAAGACACTTCGGAGTATTGCATTGGATGGAACCCAAAAAGGGGATGTTGTCGTAGCCGCATGGCGTTTCGTACCGCCTAAATCCAACCCAGAACACGATCCACGGCAAGACATTTCCGAGATGTATGAAGGTGGAGGAGAACTTGGTCGCACATTCATTCTTCAAGTTGGCGGATTGGAGTGGATGTTGTGCTTTGACTCTGAACGAGTAAAAAAAAGGATCGGAGATATCGGTCTGAAAGGAAGATGGATAGATCGGATCGTAAGCCTGCCATACGACGAGCATCGCCTATTTAAGTATCCAGAGAAGTGGGTGCCTCAGATCCAAGCGCAAATCAGCAACGAAAAATCTAATAGTAGATGACTAGAGGAGGATGAATTCTTCAGCACCCTAAGCCAGCACAAAATCCCGCATCGTGTTGAGCATCACCACGACGGAGCAGGCGCCGGCGTCGGGAAAGCCGAGGCAGGCTTCGCCGAGGGTTTTGGCGCGACCGAACTGGGCGATCATGGCTTTGCTGGCTTCTTTGCCGGACTCTGCGGCGGCGGCGACAGCAGTGAGGGCTTCGGTGAGGGAGAGGGCGGTGGACTCGCGGGCTTTTTCGGCGGCGGGGGCGAGGGCGTCGATCATGGTCTTGTCGCCGGGCTTGGCACCGCCGCGTTTCATGACGCCTTCGAGGGCGGCGGTGAGGAGGAGGGAGAGCGCTTCGGCGTTGAAGGAGGGACGGCCTGCGAGCGCTTTCCCACCGGCGCGATAGACGGTGCCGAAGAGGGCACCGGAGGCGCCGCCCATGCTGGTCATCATGGCCGTGCCAGTGGCGACGAAGACCTGCTCCACGGTGGCGGGGTCCATGGGCTCAAGCTGGGCTTTGACGGCTTCCATGCCGCGCTTCATGCCAAGGCCGTGGTCGCCATCGCCGAGATCGCGGTCGGCCTGGGAGAGCATGGGTTCGGCGGCGATGATGGCATCGGCCACCTGCAGCATCATGAGGCGCACTTGGTTGGGTTTGAGTTCCATGGTCGGAGGGGGAGCGGGTGGGTGTGGTGGATGGAAGAAGGGGGATCAAGATGATCCCCCTCCTGTGAATGTGTTTGGTTGCCTCGAAGCTTACTTCTTGCGCAGCTCCTTCTTCTTCAGGTCGTTGTACAATTCGAAAGCCTTGTTCGCATTCAGCCCACCGTGGACGACGCCATGCACCGCCTGCATCATGGAGACAGGAGCGTCGCTCTGGAAGATGTTACGTCCCATGTCCACGCCGCTGGCGCC
>NZ_JBGANL010000152.1:0-3036 GCF_044222345.1 Prosthecobacter sp. | reverse complement strand
GAGCCAGCGTGGATAGGTGGGAATCTGTTGCACCGCCCTGTCAAGCGCGCCGCGCACAGCGACGGCCTCGGCGTCGGTCAGCGTCTCCCCCAGGGTTGCCGCCAGCGCTCGGGCCATGGCGTCGTTACTGAGGCTATCCCACACCCATGTCATTTGTGAGCCGACAACGCGCGGATTGAGGCATCCTCCTACCGGCGGAAAGGCATCGGCGCCCTGCTGCACAACGCCCATCATGTCACCAGGCATATGGCGCAAGAAAGCCGATCGCCCGATCAGCGGCTTGAGGTGGTGAATCGGCAGTCCCATCTCTTCGGCCACAAGGTTGGCCAGCGACTGAATGCGGTCCAGACACAGGCCAGTATCGACCCCGTAGAGCACTTCCAGGCTGACCACGACCTCCTCCAGCGAGGCGAATCCGCCGCGGTAGGAAACACCTCCTATCGAAACGTCAGGGGACGCACCAGCGGTAGCAGCGGCGATGGCGCCAGCCGTGGCCAGGCCAAAATCATCGTGCACATGCATCGTCACTGGCACATCCTGGATGAGCCGCGCCCGGTACCGCCGCACGAAAACCTTCATCGCCTCTGGCGCCAGGCTGCTCGTCGAGTCCATCAAATCGAGCCGCTGTGCGCCTAACTGAATGGCCTTGTTCGACACGTCGACCATGCTCTCGAAGTCGCGTCGTCCAACATTGGCCAGCGTGACCGTCACGTCAACGCGCAGGCTCCTGGCAAGCTCGAAGAACGCGGCCAACTCATCCATCTGCCGAATGTGCGCGTCGGGAGATGGTGCTTGCACGATTCCAACCGCCAGCGTGCGTACACCGAGATCAACGAGCATCTCGACCGACTCACGCGCGGATACGGGCTGCGGCAATTGGCCATCGGAAAGAAAGGTGTCCGCGTAGACATTGAGCCGGAATCCGAAGTCACGCCCGGCGATCGCGCGGCAGAGCGCCAATTCACGCGGGATGGGTTCGGGGCCACCGCCCCAGGTGATATTGAGGCTTTCTTCCTTTATCCCGGCCTCTCCCAGCGCCTCGGCCACGCGGACAAAGCCGTCGATGCTGGTGAGCGCACCGGCCGTGAAAAGCATCTTGCGCAGCGTGCTATCGATGAGGGTGAGTGGTTGGGGCCAGGTGAACTGTGCCTGGACTTCGGGATCAAAGTTGATGGGGCTAACCCAGAAGCTACCCTCACGGCGATACGTACGTTCAGGGTTAAGCATGTGGACCTCCCCGGCCTTGTCTGGCGCGGACGTGACGCACGACGCCAATCATGTTGCCTGGACGCAGGCGGCCCGGCCAATACCCATGTGGGGCGCAGGTGTGGCAATCAGGGTGACGTGCCGCCCATCACCGTTCATCACCGCTATTCGGCCCGGAGCGGAGCCAACCGGTTGCCTTTGGGTCAGGAATGGGCACGGCGTCGAGCAACTCCCGGGTGTAGGGGTGCTGCGGCTTACCGAAGACCTCCGCCGTGGGCCCATGCTCCACGATCTGGCCGGTACGGATCACCGCAGTGCGCTGGCAGAGGTGGCCAACCACCGCCAGATTGTGGGCGATAAAGAGCATCGTCAGGCCCAGTTTCGCCTGCATATCCATGAGCAGGTTGATCACTTGCGCCTGCACCGAGACATCGAGCGCCGACACCGGTTCGTCACAAACAAGCAGCCGCGGACGGACGGCCAGGGCCCGGGCAATAGCGATACGCTGGCGCTGCCCCCCGGAGAATGCATGGGGATGCCGCTGCATATCTCCAGCCGACAATCCCACAAGCGAAAGAAGCTCCACCACCCGCTCTCGCCGGGCAGCGGCGGATGGTTCGAGCCGGTGCACGAGGATGCCCTCGCCCACCAACTCCTCCACCGTCATGCGCGGGTTAAGACTGGCATGCGGATCCTGGAAGACCATCTGGACTTCGCGCCGCAGCCGCCGCAGGTCTGCCCCCCTGGCTTTCGGTACGTCGATGCCGTCATAGAGAATGGTGCCGCTGTCCGGAAAGCCAAGCCGGACAATGCATTTCACCAGGGTCGATTTCCCCGACCCCGATTCCCCGACGAGCCCGAACGTTTCCCCTTCCTCAACCTCCAGGCTCACCTCGCTCAGCGCGTGCACAGGCTGCTTGCCACCCATGCCAAAGGTCTTGCTGACCTGCTCGACTTGCAGCAGCGCCATCGCCTGTCAATCCGTACCTTGGGTCACCACGTGGCAGGCCACCAGCCCGCCGTCCGGTTGCACTGTCAACAGCGGGATATCCTGGCGGCACCTTTCGACCGCAAGCGGACAACGCGGGTGGAACGCGCATCCTGGAGGTCGGGCCGCCGGTGAAGGTGGAGCCCCCGGGATAGGATCCAGCGCCCGCGCCGCCTGGTCCAGCCGTGGGAGCGCGTCCAGCAACGCAGAGGTATAGGGGTGCGCAGGCGCCGCGAAGAGCGCCTCCGTGGTGCGCTCTTCAATCTTGCGCCCTGCGTACATCACCACCACACGCTCGGTGAACCCGGCCACCACAGCCAGGTCATGCGTAATCATGAGGACGGCCAGTTGCCGTTGCCGCGTCACCTCATCAAGGAGTTGCAGCACTTGCTTTTGCACGCGAACATCGAGGGCAGTGGTCGGTTCGTCGGCGATGAGGACATCGGGCTCGCCAATCAGCGCCATGGCCAGGACCACGCGCTGTCGCATTCCCCCTGAGAACTCATGCGGATAGGCGCGCATCCGCTCCGGTGCACGGGGCACGCCTAGCTCGTCCAGCAAGGCACAGGCTCGTTCCCACGCCTCCTTGCGGGGGACGCCGCGCAGCCGCAGCGGCTCGGCCACCTGCTCGCCGATGGTCTGCAACGGGTTCAGCGCGTGCATGGGGTCCTGGAAGACCATGCCGATGCGGCTGCCCCGGATGCGGCTCATCGCCTTTTCTCCGAGACCGAGCAGCTCCACCCCGTCCAGTTGGACCGACCCAGACAGGCGCACGTTAGTATCGAGCTTCATCATGGCGCGGGCGGTAATCGACTTGCCGGAGCCGGACTCCCCCACCAGTG
>NZ_JBGANL010000151.1:0-3039 GCF_044222345.1 Prosthecobacter sp. | reverse complement strand
CGAAGCCGCATGAGCGCGCGAGGCGCAGCACGCACACCATCTTTGTCGCCCGGCGCGGGGCATGAGCCGCGCGATTTGCCGCACGCCGCATCTGGTGATAGCACTCCCCGCCCCTTTCCCCCATGCACGCCGCCGGCCCCAAGAACCCCCTCCACGGAATCACCCTTGAGATGATGGTCACCCGTCTTCAGGCGCATTACGGCTGGGAGATGCTCGGGCGCATGATCAAGATCAACTGCTTCAACTGGCAGCCCAGCATCCAGTCCAGCCTCAAATTCCTGCGCAAGACCCCTTGGGCCCGCGCCAAGGTCGAGGAGCTTTACATCAGCACCATCCCCGACTTCGAGGCCGCCGAGCCGCCCGCCGCCGAGCCTGCATCACCGGATCAAAGCGACCGCGAAGAACGTTCCGAGCCGTGAAGGGAAAAGCGGTTGCCTCTTGCTTCCGCTGCCGGACGCAATGCCTCCAGCCCGCCGTCATCACCATGGCGGGTAAGGGCCACCGGCTCAGGACCGGGGGTCATATCCGAAGACGCGCAGCTCCTGGTCACAGCGGCAGGCCTTGGCGAGGCGGGCGGCCCACCTCACGGCTTCTTCGCGCGACGGCAGTTCCAGCGTAAGCGTCACGCGTGGTGACGTGGATTAGATGTGGAATGTGAAGTGTGGGATGTGACAGCATCCCACGTTTATGGATAAGACTTCGTTGGTGTTGAAGCGGGATGAACGGGGGCGGGTTCGCACTCCTCGTGAAAGACGAGCCATGCTTGTCGCGGAGTTTGGGCGCAGCGGTTTGTCGGCTCGCAGGTTCGCGCAACTGGCTGGAGTGCGATACAACACGTTCTGGAACTGGCTGCGTGAGCATGGGCAGACTGCCCGGCGTGGAAAGAAGCGCACAGAGCCCAAGCCTCGGTTGGTGGAGGTCTGCATGAATCCGCAGGAAGCATCCTGCCAGTCGCCGCAAGCTGCGGTGCGCATCACTCTGCCGGGAGGCGCAGAGGCAAGCTTGCGGCACGCCGGACAGGTTCCGCTGCTGGCGGCTCTGCTCAAAGCCCTCGCCTGATCTTCGCCATGCTGAGCTTCACCGGCAGTTTGAAAGTGTTCGTGGCGCTTGATCCCATCGACATGCGCAAGGGGTTCGAGGGACTGTATGCGGCGGTGAGCGAGAGGCTCAAAGCCGACGTGCGCAGCGGCGCGTTGTTCGCGTTCACCAACAAGAAGCGCACGCGCTTGAAGATCATCTACTGGGACAAGACGGGGTTGTGGTTGATGACGAAGCGTTTGGAGAAAGGCACCTTCTCGTGGCCGCGCAGCGTGGAGCCGCAAGCCACGCGCATCAGTCTTGCTCCCGAGGCTTTTGCCATGCTCACCGACGGCATCGACATGCATGAGGCGACCCTGCGGCCGTGGTATGAGCGTGGCTGAACGGGACGGAAAAGTCTTTTTGGCATGATCCTGCTCGTGGCGGCATCTGGCATGGGCGCTGCTTTTGAATGAGACCATGCCGACACCGCTGGAAGCCCGACTCATCGAAGAGAACGAGGTGCTGCGTGCGCGGGACAAAGCTCAGCAGATCGAGATCAAGCTGTTGAAGGAGAAGATCGATCTGCTGGTGCGGCGCATCTTTGGCGCGAAGAGCGAGCAGCTCGACGAGGCGCAGCTCATGCTCCTGCTGCAAGGTGACGAAGGCGCAAAAAAAGCCGCAGCCTCCAGCGCAGACCCTTGCGTCCTGGAGGCTGAGATCGAAAGGCGGGGCAAGGACAACAAGCCGCTCAAGCCGCGCAGATGGCGCGAAGCACGGGTGCCCGAGCATCTGCCTGCCGTCGATGAAGTGATCGAACCGGAGGAAGTCGCCGCCGCCCCCGAAGCCTGGCGGCACATCGGTGAGGAGATCACCGTACAGCTCGACTACCAGCCCGCGAAGTTCTTCCGCCGTCGCATCATCCGCAAAAAGTATGTGAAGCGTGACGAGCCGCACAAGGCTCCCATCATCGCTCCGCTCAACACGCTGCAGGAGCGCAGCATCGCCGCACCAGGGTTGCTCGCGCAAATCATCGTGGCGAAGTACTGCGATCATCTGCCGCTCTACCGGCAGGAGCAGATCTACGCCACGCGCCACGATATCGCCATTCCACGGCAAAGCAGCGCACGGTGGCTCGGGCTTGCTGCTGACTGGCTGCGGCCCATCTACGAGCACATCCACACCGGCGTCATGGCCGGAGGATATGTGCAGGTCGATGAGACGCCGATCGAGTACTTAAGTCCCGGCAACGGACGCACCAAACAAGGTTACTTCTGGGCCTGCAAGCGCCCTGGAGCCGACGTCTCCTTCGTCTGGCAGACCAGCCGTGGCGCAAAGTGTCTCGATAACATCATCCCCGCTGACTTCCAAGGCACCGTGCAGTGCGACGGCTACAGCGCCTATCCATCCTTCGCCAACCGAAGTGAAGGACGCATCACCCTGGCCGCGTGCTGGGCACACGCCCGGCGCAAGTTCATTGAGGCCGCAGAGAGCGCACCCCAACACGCCGGTTGGTTGCTGCTGCAAATCCAGCATCTCTACCGCATCGAGAAGCACCTGCGCCAGACACAAGCCGGACCACGCCAGCGCCAGGCCGTGCGATCAAGCCAGAGCCGCATGATCATCAAGCGAATCCATCGTGCGCTCACGCGACTCAAACTCAGCCGCCAGCACCTCCCGCAGAGCGCCATGGGCAAAGCCATCGACTACACCCTCACCCTCTGGCCCATGCTGCTGGTCTATCTCGAAGACGGCCGCATCCAGATCGACAACAACCCAGTGGAGAACGCCATCCGTCCCACCGCCGTGGGCAAGAAGAACTGGCTGTTTATCGGCGAAGCCGAAGCCGGCGAGCGCAGCGCCATCTTCTTCACCCTCATCGAAGCCTGCCGCAGCCGAGGCATCGACCCGCAGACCTACCTGCGCGAAGTCCTCACCAGCCTGCCCACACTGACAAACCATCAGATCAAGGATGTCACTCCCGAAGCCTGGGCTGGCAACAGCTCCACCCGTTCTGAGCGC
>NZ_JBGANL010000015.1:0-115844 GCF_044222345.1 Prosthecobacter sp. | reverse complement strand
TGAGGACCGGAGGAAGTATTTTTATCAAGAATGATACGCAAAACGAGATGGTTTTCCAAACATGAGATAATTTCCATATTATTCGGTTGCCACTTAATATATATTGAGTATAATTTAGGGCATTGATTAGACCTTGAAGCCATGGGAGCAACCAACACTAATTCCAAAATGCTAGGCACGGGTGCTATGTTCCAAGCGCTCGAAGAACGGCGTGCATGGCGGGAAAATGAGCAGCGGTCCCCTCACTTTTGGGTGCTCGTCAGTGTATTGGGTGATCTCGTGATGGCCATCTTGGCGGCTTATCTGGCTTTCTGGCTTCGATTCCACACCTTCATCCGTGAGATCGGAAATTTCGACAGCATGTCGTTTCGTCAATATGGCGGACATATGGCGTTAGGGAGTCTGTCGCTCATTTTGGTGCTGGGCTGGCAGGAGATTTACCACAAGAATGTACTGCTGCGGACACGCTGGGCATCTTCCAAGATTGCCAAGGGGGTGCTCGTCTGGACGGCCGGATTTCTTGCCATCACCCTCGCGTTGAAGCTGGAGCCCAGCATCTCACGTGTCTATGTGATGCTGAATGGAGCCACCGCGCTGCTGCTTCTTCTGGGCTGGCGCACGCTTTTCATCTCCTTCCTGCGTGCTCCGGGCCGCATCGAAGCTTTGCAGCAGCGCACCCTGTTTGTGGGATGGAATGCGGAAGCCGTTGCCTTGTGGAAGACCATGAAGCGGGACCAGACCGGCTCCTTTGACATCATGGGCTGGGTCAGGACGGGCAGTGTCGAGGATGGCAGCCCTGAGGACGAAGTGGTGCCATGTCTGGGGGATCTGGACGAATTGGAACACCTGGTCAGCACTCACGCGGTGGACATGGTTGTCGTCGCGGATCTGCATGGTCCGCGTGAGCAGATGATCGCCCTCGCCAATCTGTGCGAACGTGAAATGATCCAGTTCAAGGTCATCCCCTCGTATTTCAGAGTGTTCGTGTCCGGTCTCACCCTCGAAACCATCGCGGGCACTCCAGTGCTGGGAGTCACTCGTCTGCCTTTGGATGACACGCTCAATGTCATGATCAAGCGCATAGTCGATATCGTTGGCGCCACGATTGGACTGGTGCTGAGCGCCCCGATCATTGCCTTCTTTAGCGCCGCAGTCTGGCTGGAGTCACGGGGGGCGGTGTTTTACCGCCAGCGCCGCTGGGGTTTCAATGGCGTCCCCTTCAGCATCATCAAGATACGTTCCATGAAGATCAATGCGGAGTCCGCCAAGGGCGCTCAATGGTGCGTCAAAGACGATCCGCGCCGTCTCAAGGTGGGGGCCTTCATGCGCAAGTGGAACATCGACGAACTGCCGCAATTCTGGAATGTGCTGAAGGGGGAGATGAGCCTCGTGGGCCCGCGTCCGGAGCGCCCTGAACTCATTGCCGGATTCAAGCATCAAATTCCGCATTACAATGCGCGCCACCATTCCAAACCCGGCATGACCGGCTGGGCTCAGGTGAACGGCCTCCGGGGCGACACGGATCTCGGTGAGCGCATTCAGTGCGACCTTTGGTACCTTGAAAACTGGAGCCTCTGGCTGGATTTCCAGATCATGCTGCTGACCTTTTTCAAACGGGACAACGCTTACTGATGATTGACCGACAATTGCGTGAAAGTGCGCGGTATACGGTTTTGGCTTGTTGATCCGTCTCAAATCTTTAGGGTCTAGCTCAGTCATCAACCCATGCCGCTTTTCACGGTCTTTACGCCCACCTTCAATCGCGCGCACACACTTCACCGTGTGTTTGACAGTTTGCAGGCACAGACCTGCCGCGATTTCGAGTGGCTGGTGATTGATGATGGCTCCACCGACGATACTCCTGCGTTGATGGCCCGGTACCAGGGCGAAGCCGGTTTTCCCATTCGTTATCTGCGGGAGCCGCACCGTGGCGCACATCATGTGCACAATCTCGCGCTGCGGGAAGCGCGGGGGCTGCTCAGCATCAAGCTCGATTCTGACGACGGCTGCGTGCCGGAGGCACTTGAACGCCTGAAGCATCATTGGGAAAATATTCCCGCAGCCAAGCGTGAATCCTTTTCGGGAGTCACCGGCCTTTGTCGTGATCAAAACGGCCTGCTCGTCGGCTCACGCTTTCCATCGGACCCGCTGGACTGCTCGGCTGCGGAGCTTGAGTACCGTCACAAGGTGCGTGGGGAAAAGTGGGGCTTTATTCGTTTGGATGTGCTGCGCCAGTTTCCTTATCCTGAGGACGTGCCTGGCAACTTCATCCCGGAGTCCTACATCTGGTGCCAGGTGTCAAAGCACTACGTGACTCGTCACATCAATGAGGAACTGCGCATCTATTGGACGGATGCGCCTTCGCTGGTTCATGGCCCTTCCAATCCGCGCACCAATGCCGAAGGTCACCGGCTCATGTTCAAGATGGTGCTCGATCTGGAGAGCGGCTGGTTTTTCACTGCGCCGCTGCGGCTGCTGCGGGCGGCGGTGCAGTACAGCCGCTTTGCGTTTCTGAGTGGTGCTGGCGTTGCTGCCCAGTTTCGTGCCTTGAAATCTTTGGGCGGGCGGCTGCTGTGGCTGGCGGCGGTGCCTGCGGGTGCGTTTCTCTGGAGGCGCGACCGCGCGCGGTTTCCGCAGAAGTGAGGCGGTTCAGTCCCGGGTGAAGGCGCATGGGCCGACCTTGGACCTGGCGTCGATGAAGTGCTCAACACTCTGCCGGAGGACTGCCGCGTTTGGCTGATCGAGCACTTTCTGGAGAGTGGCTAGGACTAGCGCCGCACCAGTGCGGGCTCGGGATACTCAAACGTTTTGCCTTCGTAGTTGCGGATGACGACGCGTTGTTCGTCGCGGACGAGGACGTAGTCGGGGTTGAGCGGGACTTTGCCGCCGCCGCCGGGGGCGTCGATGACGAACTGCGGGATGGCATAGCCGGTGGTGTGGCCGCGGAGTTGCTCGATGATGTCGATGCCATCAGCCACGCTGGTGCGCAGGTGGGAGCTGCCCTGGATCAAGTCACACTGATACAGGTAGTAAGGGCGGACGCGGCACATGAGCAGCTTGTGCACGAGGCTTTTCATCACTTCGGCGTTGTCGTTTACACCGCGCAGCAGCACGCTTTGATTGCCCAGCGGGACGCCGTGATTGGCGAGCATGGCGAGGCCGTCGCGCACTTCGGTGGTGAGTTCGCGGGGGTGATTGGTGTGGATGCTGAGCCAGAGCGGATGGTGCTTTTGCAGCATCTTGCAAAGTTCGGGCGTGATGCGCTGCGGGACGAAGATGGGCACGCGGCTGCCGATGCGGATGAATTCGATGTGCTTGATGGAGCGCAGGCGTGTGAGCAGGGCATCGAGCTTGGCGTCTGAGAAGAGCAGGGGATCACCGCCTGAAAGCAGCACGTCACGCACTTCGGTGTGGCGCTCCAGGTAGCGGAACGCGGCTTCAAATTCGGTGTGCAGCTCCTGTTCGCCCACGCCGGAAACGACGCGGCTGCGAGTGCAGTAGCGGCAGTAGCTGGCGCAGCGGTCGGTCACCAGAAACAGCACGCGGTCCGGGTAGCGATGAACCAGCCCAGGCACGGGCATGTGGCTGTCTTCGCCGCAGGGGTCGCTCATTTCATCGGGATCTTCCAAGGTTTCCTCGATGCGTGGGATCACCTGCCGGCGGATGGGGCAGCCAGGGTCTTCGGCGTCAATGAGATTGAAATAATGCGGCGTGATGGCCATCGCCAGCTTGTTGCCGGAAAGCAGCACGCCTGAGCGTTCTTCGGCCGTCAGTGTCAGGTGTTCCTCAAGTTGTTTGAGGGTCGTGATCCGATTCTTGAGCTGCCAGGAGGCGCTGTTCCAGTCGGAGGGGGAGATGTTCTTGGAGGACCAATAACCTTGAGCGTAGGAGCGGAACTCCTTCTCAGGCAGCGGTGGGGTGTCGTGCATGTACTGCGGGATCGGTGGGCGCGGAGGTTAGGCGCGGGTAGGTTGAAATGTCAAACGTCCCCTGCGGGAGTTTGGGTGCATTCCTTGAAGGGGGGCTCCGAGCCTGCGGCGGCAAGTTGTTCATGATGAGGCTTTGTCACCGCCATCGAGGAAGGGCAGGCTTTCGCCTCAAGGCTGGTGATCCTGCGCTGATGGGCCTAGTCGAGGTGCGAAACCACAATGTAGATACACAGGATCAGTGCTGTGAGCAGGAAGAGGTGACTGGGATGCAGTTTCATGGAGGACTCGTTTCCGTGTCTCCGCATTCTTGAAATTCAAGGAGACATCTGGTGCAAAGCAGCGTGCGTGCCAATGCAGGAGGGCGGCTGCTGGAAGGCCCAAGGCTGTCGCAAAGGTGTTTGCCGCTTAGCGACTACTCGGCCACACTTGGCGCAATGCCCGAAATCGTCCTAGCCACGCTCAATGCCAAATACATCCACAGCTCTTTCGGGCTGCGCTACCTGCTGGCGAATCTGGGTCCTTTGCGGGAGCGGGCGTGCATCGCGGAATTTCAGATCAATCAGGCGCCGCTGGAAATCGTGGAGGCGGTGCTGGCGCATGAGCCGCGCATCGTGGGCTTCGGGGTGTACATCTGGAATGTGGTGGAGACGACGGAGGTGCTGGGGATGCTGCGGCGTCTGCGGCCGGAGATCCGCATCGTGCTGGGCGGACCGGAGGTGTCGTATGAATGGGACGGACAACCCATCGTGGCGCTGGCGGACTATGTGATCACGGGCGAGGCGGATCTGAAATTTGCCGAGGTCTGCGGAGTGCTGCTGGGGGAAGATGCGGCGGCGCAGGCGGCGCTGCCAAAGGTGATGACAGGCGGGCTGCCGACGCTGGAGAAGGTCGCTCTGCCCTATGATCTCTACACGGAGTCGGATCTGGCGAATCGCATTCTGTATGTGGAGGCATCGCGCGGGTGTCCTTTCACCTGTGAGTTCTGCCTGTCCTCCCTAGATGTGCCGGTGCGAGCTTTTGCGCTTGAGGCCTTTTTGCAGGCGATGCAGGGGCTGCTGGATCGGGGAGCACTGACGTTCAAGTTTGTGGATCGTACCTTCAATCTGCACCTGCCGACGAGCATGGCGATCCTGCGCTTTTTCCTGGACCGCTGGCGCGATGGGATGTTCCTGCACTTTGAGATGGTGCCGGACCGCCTGCCGGAACAACTGCGCGACATCATTCGTGAGTTTCCTGCGGGTGCGGTGCAGTTTGAGGTGGGCATTCAAACCTTTGATGAGGCGACCTCGAAGAACATCAGCCGGCGGCAGAATCTGACGCGGCTGGAGGACAATCTGCGCTTTCTGCGCGAACAGACCGGCATCCATGTGCATGCGGACCTTATCGTGGGACTGCCGGGAGAGGATGTGGCGAGCTTTGGGCGTGGTTTTGACCGGCTGGTGAAGATGGGGCCGCAGGAGATTCAGGTGGGTATTTTGAAACGGCTGCGTGGCACGCCGATCGTGCGGCATGATGCGGAGTTTGAGATGAAGTACTCGCCTGTGCCGCCCTACGAGATGCTGGAGAACCGGGACATTCCGTTTGTGGAAATGCAGCGCATGCGGCGCTTTGCCCGCTACTGGGATCTGGTGGCGAACAGCGGGAACTTCACCGCCACGCTGGCGCTGCTGTGGCAGCAGGATGAGTCGCCGTTTCGTGCGTTCATGGCCTTTGCCGAGAGCTTGTACAAGAAGCTAAAGCGCACGCATCAGATCGCGCTGCCGGTGCTGGCGCAGGCGTTGTTTGATCACCTTGCGGATGAGTGCGAAGTGCCACGTGACACCGCAGCAGCCACCATGATGCAGGACTGGAACCGAGTGCCGGGGCGTGAGGGATTGCGCCTGAGCGGGACGCAGACTGCGGAGCGTGAAGCGCCGAAGCGCAGCACGGCGGGAAGCCGGCAGGCGCGGCATGTGGTGGCAGGGTAGGAGAGTCGTGATTACTTCTTCAATGCAGCCAGGGCCGCGAGGGCTGCCGGCTGCCAGTCGTGACCATAGGAGATGATCTTGCCCGTGCGGTCGATCACCACATACGTTGGAATGCCGCGGATGTCATAGTCGCGCCAGGAGGATGGGGCGTCTCCTTCAATGGAAATAGGAAAAGTGTAGTCGGGGTGTTTGGAGAGAAACTCGGTAACTTCCTCGGCCGGGTAGCCGCAGTGGGCGATGATTTCCAAGTCGTTCTTCTGATGCTCCTTCCAGAACGCGGCGACTTTCGGCAGGTTGGCCAGACAGGGGCCGCACTGGAGGCCCCAGAAATCGATGATCCGGACTTTGCCACCTGCTTTTGCCGCGAGAGGTGTCGAGTTGATCCAGGTTTCGACTTGCAGTGGCGGCGCCGTTTGACCGATCAAATTCAGCGGCTGCTCGGGCAAGGAAAAGGGGGCGGGTGGATGCTCTGGAAGTCGCAGTTGCAGCGTAGTGGTGCCGGTCTTGACGCGTCTGCCACACTCAAGTTCCTGCGCTTGCGCGTTGCGTGCTGTGGCCGTGAGGTGAAACCAGCCTTTGACCAAGCCGGTGAGTTCGAAACGGCCCTGAGCATCGGTGTGGGTCCTGCGGCGGAGCAGGTCTGCTGTGATCTCGGCATCGGCCACGGGCTTGCCGGCATGATCCACTAAGGTGCCATTTACTGTGCCGTCGGCATCAGGCATGACCAGATGCAGGTAGTTTAAAGGGACTTCGATGAACTGGTCGGTCTCACGACTGAAGTCTGCCGTTTCCTGAAACGCGCTGACATATACGCTGCCGGCAACCAGGGGGCCGATTTGAAAAGCGCCGTGGGAGTCGGTCTTTGTGTTGTTGTGCACTCCGGGCTGCTTGTCGCCGGAGTAACGGACGTTCGCACCTTCAACAGGACGCCCGGAGCTGTCCACGATGGTGCCTTTGACCATGTGCCCTGGCTCGGTCAGCGTGAACGAAAGCTGCTTTGTCTGGTTCGGGAGCAGTTTCACGTCACGCAACTCTTCACGATTGTACCCGTCTGCGCTGCAGATAATGAATGGCTTCAGGGTTGTCCATAGACGAGGAATCTCATAGCGGCCGTCCGCATCGGTGTCGACTGTCTCCGGAACGAGGTCTGGGATGTCGTCGAAATTGTCCATCAAGCTTACGCGCAAACTCCAATCCAACCATTGTACGCGCGCACCTTGGATGGGAAAGCCGCTTTGATCCGTCACGCGCCCTTCGACACGGGCAAAACCGTCGCGCTTGAGCTGGAGGGTTGCCGACTGGCCGCGTTTTGCGGGCGTGATTTCTGACATGGATCTGGCACCATCCCAGGCGATGGCGGCGACGCCTTTGGCTTCAGCGGGGACGAGGATCGTGAAGGAACCCTCTTTCGAGGTCTTGACCGGCTCGGGTCGCGACCAGGAGTCTTCGGTGGTGAGCATGACCGACACGTTTGCTGCTGGAGTTCCCTCAGGACTCAACACATGACCGGTGACCATGTCGGAGGGTTTCACCGGCTGCAGCTTGAATTGAACCGTCTTGCGTTCGCCACTTTTCACGGTCACCGGGATTTTGAGGTGTGATCCGCTGACATGGTACTCCTTGGGTGGGACGCGTTGCATGCGGTAGTTGACGGTGTGGCTGCCTGCGGGCAGATGGAAAGTAAGCGGCTCCTCCACCTTTTTTCCCGTGTCTTCATCGAGGACTTCTCCTGTCACAATGGCGACGCGCTGAAGGTAGATGTCGCCGACATGGGTCGTTTCTCCTTCTCGCACAGAGGTATGCGACTCAGAGCCGATCCACTCATCGCTGAGCGGTGGGATGAGACGGAGCCTGATCTTGTAGCTGGAAGGCGGGATCTGGGTCAGGACGAAACTGCCGTCATCCTTGGTTCTGACATCATCGCCATAGGCTGTTTTGTAAGGGGTGGTTTCAAGGATGGAAACCAAGACGCCGCCTGCTGGCGCATTGTTGCCATCAACGATGCGTCCGCTTATGGAGCCGGGTTTTGTGAGTGTGACCTTGTGCTCTGCTCCATCATTCTTTGGCAAGGCTGCTGCATAGAGCTTGTGCTTGTCGTAAGGCTGCGCAAAGCGGTTGTCTGCATGATTGAGATAGACTGCGGTATCAAGCGGCAGGTGTGTTATGACACAGCGCCCGTCCTGATCGGTCGTCGCTTTCCACAGATCGCCAGGAAGCTTGGAGATGCTGCCAAATCTCGGGAACCGTTCTCCACGCACGGGCTTGCCGGAAAAGTCGGCGACCCAGACTTCAAGGTTTGCTGCGGGCTGTCCGTCAGGCTGCAGAACCCTGACTTTCGCATTCGCCGAGGGACCGAGAGTGATTTTAATCGCGTGGGGCAGGCCGTTGGAGGTGATCAAGTTAACAAGCGCCGTTCCAACTTGCTTGTCCGGTGCCACGGCGAGCACCTGTGCGCCTAAAACTTTTCTATCACCGAGGCGTTCGCACTGGCCGTGAAACCTGCCATGGGCGTCCGTGTGGCCTGAGGCCAGAATTGGATTCTCAATGGCGCGTGGGTTGGTGCATGAAACATAGACTTCCACGTCTGCCGCAGGTTTGCCATCCGCACGGATCACCTCGCAATCGATCGGAACGGGTTTTGCAGACTCATCAACGGCAAACAATGCCGTGAGGGTCAGGCATAGCATCAGGATCCCATAGTAAGTTATTTTATTCATGTTGCATCATTACATCAAGCACAAGAGTCAAATGCAATGCTTGTGATAAGTGAAATATGGGGGCAGCGGACCAGAATGATGAACAAACAATGGTCAGACGGCGGAATTGATACTATGGAATTCAGACACTCTATTGATGATCACGGGCACCCAGCTCTTTACTCAACTCCACGACTACCCACGCCTGAAAGTGGTGGGCAGTTTTGAGGAACTGGTCATGACGCCGATGCGTGATGGCATCAATGCCCTGTGCTGGCCGCGCATGCTGCCGGGGGATTTTGGCGAGATTGTGGAGAAACTGGAGGTGGGGAAGGGGATCACGAGCATCGATGCGGAGCGTCTTCTGGCGCTGGAATTGAGTGATGCGGGACGGGTGGCGCGCGAGATTTTGCTGCAAGATCAGGAACTGCTGCGCGCCCATGATCTGCTGCCAAGTCTCGACTGCATCAACGGCTACGAAAATGAGATCGAGTCCGACCTGCTGCGGACGGATGTGCAGTCCTGGCATGTGGACAGCGCGACCGTGGAGGCGGACACTTATTTGTGCACGTATTTTGGAGCTGCCTCCGAAGGGCTACGGAATGAGGAGGCGATTCGGCGGGTGGATGTGCCTGAACTGCGTGCGGAGCTATTGGAGCTTTATGATGGAGAAGAGGGGGCGGGGTTTATTGAGTTCCTGAACGAAAGTTACCTGGATCTGCATTACAAGCCGCTGCCGCATGCCCTGCCGTTTTCTTTTGGCCTGGGCCATCTCTGGCGCATTGCCACCCTGTATCCTGAAAGTCCGGTGCCGCCGTGCATTCACCGTGCCCCGGCGACTCTGCCCGGACAGCCGCCGCGTCTGCTGCTGATCAGTTGAGGGATGGACGCAGCATTGCGTCCGGCGTGCAGCGACGCTAGTTTAAGGGACAAGACGCCATGCTAACCCTGCTCCGAGAAATGCTGCACTCGCCCGTGCTGGACATTGTCCAGCGTCTGAAGCATTCCACGGGCATGACGGTGACGGAGCTGTGTACGGCGATGAAGATGAGCTACATGGGGGTGAAGCAGCACTGCGTGGAACTGGAAAAGGCGGGGTTTCTCGACACCTGGCGCCGGCCCAAGGCGGCAGGGCGGCCTGAGAAGCTGTATCGGCTCACGGCCAAAGCGGATGCGCTTTTCCTGAACTGCGGGTCGCCGCTGACGCTGGATCTGCTGGCAACGGCGGAGCGGGTCTATGGCGAAAGCGCCCCGCCAAAGCTGCTGTACACCTACTTTCAGTCCAAGGGGGAGGCGTGGGGCTCCAAGCTGGCCAAAGCCACGACTCTGGAAGAGCGTGCCCGGCTGCTGGCCAAGCTGCGCAGCGCGGATGGATGCATGTGTGTCATGGAGACGGATGCGCAGGGGCGGCTACTCCTGGTAGAACACCACCGGCCGCTGCGGGAACTGGCGGCGCGCTACGGCATCGTGGACGAGCTGGAGTGTGAGCTGATCGAGCGCCTCATGGGCTGCGAGGTGCGTCGTTCGGTGGAAGAAGTGTCGGGTCTGGTGCGTGTTACTTTCCACATCAAGACAACAGCGCATTCAGAATGACTTCAGGTAACGCAGGCAGGACAATGGCATGGATCAAGGCAGTGGCAGCAGCAGGCACATGCCTGCTGGCATCGTGCGGCAGCAGCATCGCTCCGCTGCGGCCTGCCTGGCAGCAGGACCCGAACCTTTTTCATCATGGCTTTCCTGCTTACCAGGAGCAAACGACGAAGACGCCCCACATGGTCGCCCGCATTGTGTATTCCGCGCCGGAGCAGATTGCCCGGATGATGGAACGTCAGGGCGATGTGCCGGATGCGCAGCGCGGATTTGCGCGCATGGGGGACGGCACGGTGGACCTTGCGGTACAGGACGTGGCGTCGGGACAGTGGATTGAATCTTATCTCTGCGGTGGCATTTTGTTTGTGGCTGGACTGCCGCAGCAGGCTTACCGCATCGTGTTAAAAAATCGTACGCCGATGCCGCTGCAGATCGGCGTGGGGATTGATGGCAAGGACGCTGAAACTGGAGGTGTGGCATCTCTCGGGCGTGGCAATCTGCGCGTGGAAAAGAGCGGCACTCTGGTGATGGATCACACGCCGCGGGGGCCGCTGTTGTTTAAGGCGGTAAGTGGTGATGCGGCCTTGTTTGACACCAGCCCGCAGGGGCGTGTGGGGGTTATTCAACTGGCGGTGTTTCTCGCCTCCGACGCACCGAGCATCGGGCCGGAAAAACTGCGTGCCAGCCAGATCGCGCCTTTTGGGCTGTTTCCGATCGGCCGGCCAGAGCAGTATCGGTGAAACGCTGGGCGGTGAATGGATGGTTGTTTATCCCGAGCTTGTGAGTTCTGGGGGCTTGGGTAACATGCCGGGTTCATGCTTCGTTTCTTGCGCCGGCTTCTGCTTTTTCTGGTCACCAGTTTTGTGCTGGCGGGCGGCGTGTATTTGAATACAAAGGCCTTCCACGAGAGCTGGCATGGATTTGTGACGGGAGAACTGGCGCAGCATGGCGTGCACCTGAATTTCGAACGCTTGACGGTGAATCCGTTTGGCGGGCTGGTGGCGCGCGGGGTGAAGGTGTTCAACGACGCGAGCAAGCAGCATATCGTGGCTTCAGTGGACCGGTTGAATCTGGATGTTGATTTTGGCAGCCTGATTGAAGGCAGGGTGAAGATTGATGGGCTGGAGTTGTCGCATGCAAGCATGGCGCTGCCGGTGGACCCGGAACGGCCTGAACTGACGATGATCGAGCTGAAGGATCTCAGCGCGAGGGCTTTGCTGGAAGAACGGCAGCTGGACATCCGGCATGCGGAGGGGTTGCTTTCCGACGGGCTGCGCATCTTGATCAGCGGTGTGCTGGAGCTGCCGGAATCGAAGTCAGACCAGACGGGACCCAGTGCGCAGGAGCGGCTGAGCGCGATACGCGAGCACCGTGTGCAGATTCAACATGGGCTGGACTGGCTGGCGCGGTTTCGTGCGCCGCATGTGCCCACGCTGAATGTGAAGGTCTCCGGTGCGCTGGACCGCCCGCAGGAGTTGAAGGCAGAGCTGCTGTTTCAGGCGGATGGCCTGGAGTTTGAAGATTATGTCTGGAAGGAACTCGTGGCGGAGGCGGAGTATGACGGCGGGTTTGTGGATTTGAAGAGGCTGCATCTGGTGGATCATCTGGGCATGCTGGAGGCCACCGCCACGTGGCGCATCGGTGCTGATCACCTGCGTTTCCGGCTGACGTCGAGCGCCGACCTGCCGGGCCTTGCGCAGGCGTTCTTCAGCAGTGAGCAACTGCGCGAGGTGGTGTTTTATGAAGCACCGCAGCTGGCGCTGGAAGGGAAGATTTTTTTGAACAAGCAAAAGCCCGAGGATTTTCTGCCGGCGGAGGTGACTGGCCGTCTGGATTGCGGGCGGTTTGGCAGCCGCGGTGAGGTTTTCAATTCACTCAGCCTGACGCTTGGAGCGAACCCTGAGGGCATCTTTGTGCGTGATGCTTTGCTGAAGCACAAGACCGGCACACTGGCGCTGGATGTGATGAGGCACCGCAGCCTGGGCTTTCGATACAATCTGGAGCTGCGAATGGACCCCACTGTTTTTCTTCCTTTCGTGCTGCTGCCGAAGACGCGTGAAATCATCCAGCGGTTTGCCTTCGATGAGACATCGCAGATTGATGTGCATCTGTCCTGTGCGGGGCCGTCGACCAACATGCGCGAATGTCCCAGCTCCGGCCACGGTGTGCTGCGCCATTTCAGCTACAAGAATGTGGCGTTTGATTCCGCCGAAATGGATCTGGCATTTCTCGGAGACATCCAAAATTATGCCAATGTGCGGGTGCAGCGCCCGGATGGGCCGGCTGAGGCGGAGCTGGTATTTGTCAACGATGATGACAAGGAGAAGTGGCTGCGGCTCGTCAATGTGCATACGGTCGCGGACGCGGCGGGCATTGTGCGTGCGTTTGCGCCGAAGGTGGCGGACCAGATCGCTCTCTACCGCTTCTCCCCAGGCACGGACGTGACCGCCAACGGCACCATCGGCTACAAGAACAATCCCCAGTTCAACAACTACAAGGTGGATTTCAAAAATCCGGTGGGCGGCGCGCACTACGTGCTGTGGAACGAGGATTATCCGATCAATGCGCCGAATGGAGATGTGCACATTGTTGGCAGCATGTTGAACTTTGATTTCAACGGACGACTTTTTGGGGACACCCTGAATGTCAAAGGCGCAGTGAACCTCACGCCCGGAGTGAGGAGCTATGACGTGGAGGTGCGGGCGGGGCGCTTTCCGTATGCTGTGTTTGGCCGCAAGCTGCCGTTTGAGGAGGTGCGGGCGGAGGTGCACAACCGAGAGGGAGTCTCCCGAATCGACATCGCGGCAGACGTGCTTGGAGGTGACATGACCTTGAAAGGCAGTCTGAACGACAACCGCGAGCCAAACACCTATGAGGGTGAACTGCGCATGAGCGTCCTGAGCTTCCAGCGGTTTGCCCAGGTGTACTCTCCGGGGAATGAAAGTGTGGGGGACATCAGCGGTCATTTCAAATTCACGGGGCGCATGAACGACTGGAAGGCGCTGAAGGGCGGCGGGGCGCTGATCATCGTCAATGGAAACCTTCTTGCCCTGCCTGTGCTCGGACCGCTGACGCCGATCATAGGGGCGTTTCTCCCTTCGCCGATCAAGGGCTACAACGTGGCCAAGAAAGCGGACTGCACGTTTGAGGTGTCGGATGGTTTCATCGTCACAGAAAACATCGAGGCGGAGTCCAGCGCCTTTCGTATCTTCAGCCGCGGGAATGTGGACTTCATCCGCGACGACATTGATTTCAACGCCGAGGTGCGCATGAGGGGCCTTGGCATCCTGCTGTTTCCGGTGACCCAGTTGCTAGCCTACAAAGGTTCGGGCACCGTCGGTGACACCAAGTGGCATCCGCGCATCTTTGGAGGTGGCAACAAAGACGAACGCAAGCCGCCCACGGAAAAGGAATTGCAGGAGGCACAGCGCATTGGTGGGAATCCGGCCAGGCCAAAGGTGAATCCGGCCCCGCCGAGGCAAAGGCCGCTGTTTGGAAACTGAATTCTGTTGATTGAAGGATTTGCTGTCTTCAGGGGGCTGACTGTGGCACTGGGGCCGTATGAAAGTAGAACGACTCAAATACGTGATCTGGGCGGTGGACATGAACCGCGCGGTGAATTTCTATGCCACCGTCTTTGGCGGCACGATCCTCAAGCAAAACGACATCATCAGCGAAGTCTCCATCTGTGATGGCATCATCGGCATTCATGGCGGTGGTGAAGGCAGCCGCACTTGGACGGGGCTGAGCTTTCAGGTGCCGGATGTGATCGAGGGTGCGCGTGAGATTGTGGCCGCAGGTGGTCAGCTTACACGTGAACCGCAGCCTGAGAATGGCGAGCCGCCGCATCTGGCGATGTGTGTGGATACCGAGGGGAATGAGATCATGCTGACGCGGAAGAGGGCGCATTGATTTTCTTATGTGAGCTGGAGAGCTGCGCCGACTGTTTCGCGATGCGCAACCCGGACTGATGCGCGTAAAGCTCCGTCTGGTAATTGCTGATGATCTGGGCCTGATCGACGAAAGACCGGGGGGGAGACATGGCCGTCCGGGCGCTGGGAGGGTTCGGCGGCGAAACAGGGCAGACCAGCGCACTCAGGAGGGGCAAAGGGCGAAAATGAGCGGGCAGCATGATCCTGACCTTGATGCGCGGCGTATGGATGTCCAAACGCGTTGCAATTGCCCCCAAATGGGCCATTCATGCCCCCGACCATGACCCCCAAGATCGACCCCGCCCTGCATCGCGACAAAAAACCGGAATGGATCCGTGTGACGCTGCCGCGTGATCCGAAGTTTTGGAGCACGAAGGGGCTGATCACGGATTTGAAGCTGCACACCGTCTGTGAAGAGGCGCAGTGCCCGAACCGCTGGGAATGCTGGAGCCAGGGCTCCGCGACGTTCATGATCGCCGGAGACCGCTGCACGCGTGCCTGCGGCTTCTGCGCGGTGAAGACAGCCAAGCCTTTTGCGCTGGAAGCTGATGAGCCGCAGCGCGTGGCCGAGGCGACGAAGCGCATGGGCCTGAATCACATCGTCATCACCGCCGTGGCGCGGGATGACATGAAAGACGGCGGCGCAGAGCACTTTGCGCGGACCATCGAAGCCGTGCGTGAAGCCGTGCCGACGATCACGATTGAGATTCTTGTGCCCGATTTCAACGGCAAGGATGATGCGCTGGAAGTCGTGATGAAGGCAAAGCCGCACATCTTCAATCACAACCTTGAAACCGTGGAGCGCCTGACGCCGCTGGTGCGCAGCCGCGCCATGTATCACCGCAGCCTGCATGTGCTTAAGCGTGCGAAGGCGATGGCGGAAGAACTCGGCTCCAAGTGCGCCACGAAGAGCGGGCTCATGCTTGGCCTGGGCGAGACGGAGACGGAACTGTTTCAAGCCATGGACGACCTGCGCGAGCATGACGTGACCGTTCTGACTCTGGGCCAGTATCTACGTCCTTCACCCCAGCATCTGCCGGTGATCGAGTATGTCCACCCGGACACGTTTGAGAACTACAAGCAGATCGCCTTGAAGAAGGGCTTCCGCCACGTGGCGAGTGCGCCGCTGGTGCGCAGCTCGTACCATGCGTCGGATTTCAAGCCTGAGCTGGATTTGGAGTAGGCTCGTTTCGAACGCTGGCGGTTTATTTGCGGAAGCCGCCAGCCATGCGGTTCCAAAAGTTTGCGAGGGAGATCACGAAGCCAAGAGCCACGATCTCCTGCTCTGAGAACAGGGTGGTCAGTTGATCGTATTCCTGTGCATCGTCATGGACGGTTGCCTTGTGTGTCAGTGCCTCGGCCCAAGCCAGGGCGGCCTGCTCACGAGGAGTGAACAACGAGGAAGTCCGCCACTCAGGAAGCTGTTCGAGGCGTGCCTGCTCTTCTCCCTGGTGTCTTGCTTCTGCCCGGTGAAGTTGGATGCAGCAGGCGCAGTGGTTGATCTGGGAGACATGGAGCTCGATCAGTGCCCGCAGGTTGGGTGCAATGGAGGTTTGGGCCAGGTCGCGCGTCAGTTGTCGAAAGCGGGAAGTCAGTTCCGGCTCGATTTGGGAGTAATCAATTCTCATGGGCTGATTAAAGGGTGCCGGTTTCCAACTGCTCCAGGTAGATGAAGTCGGGTGCTTTGACACCGGCTTCGGCTCTGATTTGTACAAGCTGGGGGGATTCAAAAAAGCTTTTTGCATCGGCAATGGATGTCCATGTCGAGAAGTGCACGATTTTTTTTGGATCGTCGTGGTAGCTGAGGACCTGATAGGAGCGCTCGCCTGCTGCTTTGCGAATGCCTGCGGCGCGGTCGAAGATGTTTTTCCATGCCGTGTAGTCGGCGACTTCGTGGATGATGAGAACGTGCTGCACTGGGGTGGTGGGTTGAGGTGAGTGCACAGTTAAAGAGGCATTGATTCTTGTGGAAATGCTATCAATGCATCAGATTGATGTGCAGAAAGCATGAATCGTCCCTCCATCCATGAGCTTGAGTGCTTCGTTGCCGTTGCTGATGCCTTGAGCTTTTCCAAGGCTGCCGGGAAGCTCAACCTTTCCCAGCCAGCCTTGTCCCGGCAGATTCAGGGGTTGGAGTCCAAGCTGACCGCCCGCCTGCTGGAGCGCCACACGCGAGCTGTTTCATTGACGCCTGCTGGCAGGCTCTATCTGGATGATGCGAAGCAGTTGCTGATCCAACTTGACCGGGCGGCGGAGGTCATCCGCCGGGTGGGAGCCGGGGAACCGCAACGACTGCGACTCGCCTTTGTGGGTGCGTTGCTGGATGATGGACTGGTGAGGCTGCTCCAAATGTTTCGTGCCGCACGTCCCGATTGCCAGGTTCACATGGTTGACATGGCCCCGGCAGAACAACTGGCGGCCTTGGAGGCTGGAGAGATCGACGGGGCTTTCATTGGAGAGGCTCCCGCCAAGGTTTCCCGACAAATAAAGACCTTGGTCTGGAAGCGAGAGCCTCTGCAGGTGGTCTTGCCGGAGCAGCATGTTCTGGCCAGAGATGCATCGCTGAAACTCGCCCAACTCAAGGCTGAAAGCTGGGTGATGGTTTCCGCGAAGGCTGCTCCGGGTTTCAGAGAGCATGTGAGTGGGCTTTGCAGGCAGGCGAAGTTTCAGCCGAAGGTGGTGCAGGAGTCAGATCGTGTGGCGGCTGTGCTTACAATGGTCGCCGCAGGCCAGGGGGTCAGCGTATTGCCGGAGTCCTTGTCGCGCTGGCTCGGTGTTGGCGTGGTCTTTAAAAAGATGCATGAATCGAAAGCGATGCTGACGCACGCCTTTGCGTTCAGGCGCGGTGATCCTGGAGCTGAACTGCAGGAGTTTGCCCGAATGCTGGGGGCGCGGTGATGCTGAGACGGCTTTTACTATGCCATGCGTATGCATTAGTCTGCGCCTAATGAAGGGGCGGTAACGTGAAAGCGTGTTGCGTGCGCGGTATTTCGCGTTCTCTTCGTACATTCCCCAACCCACCACCATGTCCATTCGTCCCCCCGCCGAAGCTTACGAGAAAGTTCCGACTGTCATTTTCCCAGACTCCGCCAAGGCGGCCAAAACACTGGCGCAGGAAGTGAAGCAGTTGATCGAGACAAAGAACAAAGCTGGCCAGCCTGCGGTTCTGGGCATGGCGACGGGATCGACACCTGTGCCGTTTTATCGCGAACTGATTCGTCTTCACAAAGAGGAAGGACTTAGTTTCAAAAACGTCATCACCTTCAACCTCGACGAGTACTACGGTCTGAGCGCCAATCATCCCGAGAGCTACTCGATGTTCATGGCTGAGCAGCTGTTTGACCACATTGACATCCCGAAGGCGAACATCAACCTTCCGAGCGGCACGGTGCCGGGAGATCAGGTCTTCAACCACTGCCGCCAGTATGAGGAAAAGATCCAGGCTTCCGGCGGCATTGATCTGCAGATTCTCGGCATTGGTCGAACGGGCCACATCGGCTTCAATGAACCCGGTTCCAGCCGTGACTCGATGACACGCCGCATCACGCTGGACCGCGTGACGCGCCAGGACGCTGCGAGCGACTTCCGCGGAGAGCAGAACGTCCCGCATTTCGCGATCACCATGGGGGTGGGCTCGATTCTGCGGGCCAAAAAGCTGGTGCTGATGGCCTGGGGCGAAAACAAAGCCGTCATGGTGGCCAAGGCCGTCGAAGGGCCGATGACGGAAGCGATCTCGGCCTCCTTCTTGCAGGATCACCCGGATGCGCGGTTCTTCATCGATCACGGTGCTTCACGCGAACTCACCCGCATCAAGCTGCCCTGGCTCGTCGGCCCGGCATCCTGGACACCGCGTGAGACCCGCCGCGCAATGGTGTGGCAGGCCTTCAAGATCAATCGCCCGATTCTGAAGCTGATCGATGAGCACTACAATGAGAACGGCCTCTCTGATCTGCTTTCCGAGCAGGGGCCGGCTTATCAGCTGAACATCCGAATTTTCAACCAGCTGCAGCATACGATCACGGGCTGGCCGGGCGGCAAGCCCGATGAGGACGACACCTACCGCCCCGAGCGTGCAAGGCCATATCCAAAACGCTGTCTTGTTTTCAGTCCGGAGCCCCAGGATGCCATCACCGGCATGGGTGGCACCATTGATCGCTTGGTGGAGCAGGGGCATGACGTGCGTCTGATCGCGCTGACTTCCGGCAGTTTGCGCGTGCCGGACAGCGAGGCGGATAAATTTGCCGAAACGCTTCTCGAACTGGCCTCCAATGCAACCAATCCAGCCACCTGGGCCGCTCAGGTGGCCTATGCGCAGGAAGCGCTGGGACTGCTGGAAGCCAAGGGCGAATTCGGCGAGGACCCAGCGTTGCTGCGGCAGCTCAAGGGCCTGATTCTGCGCGGGGAATTGCGCGATGCGGCACATACGGTGGGACTGGCCAACGACCGGGTCACCTTTGTGGACCTCCCCTTTTATGAACATGGCCGTTACCGTCGCTTCAAGAGCACGGAGGATGACAACAAGGCGCTGGTAGGTCTGCTTCAGGAGCACAAACCGCATCAAATCTACATCACGGGTGATGCTGCCGATCCATCGAGTGTGGCAGGCATTTGCTTCCGCCTGCTGGTGGCCGCCTTGCAGTCTTGCGCCGGCGAGGAGTTCGCTGGTTCCTGCAGCGTGTGGCTGTATCGTGGCAAGGAGCGTCCGCTGGAGCCGCATGAGATCGACATGGCGATTCCGATGAGCCCCCTGCAGATCGAGCGCAAGGCCAACGCCCTTTCACGCTACGGAGCTCTGTCTTCCCTGGAAAAAGAAGCGCCGGAGACCAATCGCGAAAATGCGCGGCTTTATGATGCACTCGGCCTGGCCGAGTACGAGGCCATTGAGACCTTCCAGCGCTGGCGCCGGGTTTAATCCGGCTCTTAACCAGCTACCGCGAGCCTGGCGTCGCGGTAGCTGCATTTTCCCAGCCGCCGAAGCTCGTCGCAGTGGGCTTCGATGCGCATGCTCTTCATGCTGGGCTGAAAGCCAAGCCGGCGTGTGATGCAGTCATGCAGCAGTGCGGTGTGATCATCTTCGAACTCCACCACTCGATCGCAGTCGAGGCAGATCAGGTGGTTGTGCTGGGGCTTGTCGAGGAAATTGGGGTCGTAGTAAGTCTGGTCACGGCCCAGGTCGACTTCGCGCAGCAGCCCGCATTCCACCAGAAGGGTCAGGGTGCGGTAGACGGTGGCCCGGGAAACGGTGCTGTCGAGTTTGCGCGCCTTATCGAGCAGTTCCTCGGCTTTGAAGTGGTCGTCGGTGGCAAAGGCAGCCTCCACGATGACATCCCTTTGCTTGGTACGGCGCAGTCCCTGGCTGGCCAGATGTTTTTCCAAGCGTTGAGTGATACGTTCGTCCATGTGGCGAAGAGGTTAGCCATGGCAGAGGATCGCGCAAGGCAGGGCTTTTTTTGAAGTAGACGGCAGGAAAGCGCTATATTTTAGGGTTTTCGCGTGGAAAAATGACGTGTGATGATGGGGACTAAGACTGTGTTTAGTTTATTGTAACAGAGGTAAGTAAGTGAATGCGAATGCGAAGGTGAGGTCTCATATAAAGCAGTGTATTGTGCAAGAGAGCTAGGCGATGTGTTCAAATTAGTTTTAAATAATTATGGATTTTATTGTTAATATTGATAAAATTACCCATACTGCCTGATTCCAAGCATGCCTTTACCATTTTCATTCTCTACCCAACGCCAAAGCCCTGCGGTCGAAAGTCCTGCAGAAGCCATAGCACAGGCGATTGCAGAGAAGGTGATGAGCCATGCTCCGGGGCATGTCAGCACTGAGCCACTGCAAGGAGCTCAGGGAAGCATCTTGAGCCTCCCAGCACCGGAAGCCGTGCCACGTTCGATCCCCGATTTCCCACGTTCGGCTGCCGTGAATGCAGCGACGCTGTCTTTCAAACATGAACAGGAAGCCGTTCTGCCACCTGAGGTGAATCTGACTTCTGCGGTGCCGCGGCCTGCATCCCAGCAGGGGACTCTTTTGGCCCAAGACTTGCCGGCTCAAATCGATCAGTTAAGGAATGACATTTTTGGCATTGCCATGAATGTGAGCGCCATGAACGACAGGATTGACCGCATGGAGCAGCGGCTCCCCCAAGCCGGGCAGTCGGTGCAGGCCGGCATAGCCGCCTTGCGTGGCGAGATTGAAACCTGGCTGGAAACCCACCTTAATGCGGCCGTAGAGCACTGTGTGAATCAAATCATCCTCCGAGCTAATCCTTCTGACAACCGCTCCGTCAACTGATCGCCATATTCGTATCATTCGAGCTTACACTTTATGAACTCCCTGAGACTCCGCATCCTGTTACCCCTCTGGCTTTTCGGCTTTTTGCCTGCGATGGGAGCCACCCGAATGATGGGGCAGCCACTTGAATGGTTCTTCGGCATGACTGGTGTCCTTCTCGGCGGTGGCGTCTTCCTGGCCGCCTATTTGATTTCCGGCTGGCTGCTCAAACCGACGACTGCTGTGATGAAGGGCACTACGGCGGTGCTGCGTGGAGTCCCACCGGACACCCAGTCCGCTGAATGGCTGCCAGCTGACTTTTGGAAGCTGCGCTGTGACATCAACATGATCTTTGCCAAGCAGCGCCAGGCGCTCAATGCCGCTGAGCAGCATGCCTGCCAGACAGCTCAGCGCCTGCTCAATGCAGAACGCCTGCTGCGTGAGGCATTCACAGCGCTGCAGGGGCTGTTTGCGGCCAGCGATGAAGGGGTGCTCGTGGTGGATGCCCAGGGCTCCATCATCGCCTCGAACGCCAAGCTGGATGATTTTCTCGGCCAACCGGTCGAAGAAATCGCCGGACGGGATGCCACTCGCATTCTCAATGCGCTGATCGAGCGCTTTGAAGAAAAAGCCGTGATCACCGCCTGGATTGAAAAGAGCTCCACCCATCTTGAAGGCCAGGCTGAAACGCCGCCGCTGGTCTCCACAGACAACCGGGTGTTCTCCCTGCGCTCCAGCCCGATGCGCACGGATGCCGGTGAAGTGATCGGACGCATCTGGATCGTGAAAGACCGCTCTGAAATGCGGGTGCTGGAGAACCAGCTTCGCGAATCGCAGAAGATGGGGACCATCGGCCAGCTTGCCGGCGGCATCGCTCACGACTTCAACAACCTCCTCACGGCCATTCGTGGCAATCTCACCCTCGCCGAACTCACTCCCGCCTCCAATCAGGCTGGGGTGCGTGACAAGCTGCAGAATGCCAACCATGCCACCACGCGTGCGGCGGAACTCGTCAAATCCCTCCTTGGCTATTCGCGCCGCAGCACCGGCGTCGCCGTGCGCAAGTCCACCAATCTCAAGCGTCTCCTGGCTGACGTGCAGAACCTCCTCAAGCACAGCGTCGATCCGCGTGTCACCATTCAGATGCGCGGCGGCATGGACGCCTCGTACGCAAGCGGAGATGCCACGCAGATCGAGCAGGTCATGCTCAATCTCTGCCTCAACGCCCGCGATGCACTGCCCGCAGACAAAGGCGTGATCGAAATCGCCGTCGAAAACGTCACCCATCGCATGCCGTCGAAATCAGCCGAAAGCAGTGAGGCCTCTGACTTCGTCATGCTCGTGGTGCGCGACAACGGCCACGGCATCTCTGAAGAGCACCGCCAGCGCATCTTTGAGCCTTTCTTTACGACGAAGACAGGCAGCAAAGGCACAGGACTCGGCCTCTCCACCGCGCAGGACATCGTACGTGAGCACGGTGGCTGGATCGAATTCGACAGTGAAGTGGGGCGCGGCACCGAGTTCCGGGTGTTCCTTCCACGGTTGCTCAATCCCGAGCAAGTCGAGGAGGATGCGCCGATCGACAACGGACAGGCCATCAATGCCCCCGTCGGTGGTCAGACCACCATCCTGGTTGTGGATGATGAAGCTCCGGTGCGCTCCATCGCCATGAACATGCTCGGCTTCCTCGGCTACCGCGTCCTGGAGGCCTGCGATGGCCAGCAGGCGCTCGACATCCTCCTGCGCACTCAGGAGAAGGTGGACGCGGTCCTGCTCGACATCTACATGCCCAAGCTTTCCGGCCGTGACACCTTCAAGGAACTGCGCGCTGTCGGCAATGATGTGCCGGTGGTGGTTTGCAGCGGTTTTGTCATCGATCCTGACGAATTTACCATTCTCAGCCAGGGGGGGGCGCCGCCGGTGGACATCATGCTCAAGCCCTATTCGCTGGACGGTTTGAGCAAGGCGCTGGCCAAAGCCGTGCAGAAAACGCCGGGGGAAACGCCTGCTTTTGAGCTCACCGCGAACCGGGCGCCGCAGCAGGCAGCCATGCTCCTTTCCTGAGCACAAGCGAAATCTGAGGGGGAGAACTGCTTTACGGCGGCCATCTTTCCCCTTTTCGATTGCCGCAAAGGCGCTACCATCCGCGCCCCATGATCAAAGTCGGCCTCGTCTCCCTCGGTTGCGCGAAAAATCTCATCGACTCGGAAATCATGATCGGCCACCTCCAGCAGGCAGGCATGGTCATGACACCTGAGCCGGATCTCGCGGATGTACTCATTGTGAACACATGCTCGTTCATCGACATGGCCAAGAAGGAAAGTGTCGGGGCGGTGCATGACGCCGTGGACCAGCGGGCGGGCTCGAAAAAGCGTGCGCGTCAGAAGATCATCGTTGCGGGCTGCCTCTCGCAGCGTTTTTCCACGGAGCTTCCAGGCCTCATGCCCGAGGTGGATGCCTTCATCGGACTCGATCAGATCACGCAGGTGGCGCCCATCATCCAAAAGCTCGTCGGCACCAAGGAGCACGAGCAGGAAAATCTGGTGACCCGCCAGCCGCAGTACATCCCGGATTACGACACGCCGCGCTTCCGCCTCACGCCGCAGCACATGGCGTATATCAAGATCGCCGAAGGCTGCAATCATCCCTGCTCCTTCTGCATCATCCCGCGCATTCGCGGCCGCCACCGCAGCCGCACGCAGGAAAGCATCGTCAAAGAGGCGCAGCAACTCATCGCCAGCGGGGTGAAGGAGATCAACCTCATCTCCCAGGACACCACCTACTTCGGCATGGACAAGTGGACGGATGAGCGCCCCAAGCCGCGCAGCGGGGTCGATTCCACCAAGGGGGAATCGCTTTCCTCCCTCATTCGTGAGCTCAACAAGATCGAAGGCGACTTCTGGATCCGCCTTCTTTACACGCATCCCGCGCATTGGAGCGACGACCTCATCCAGGCCATTGCTGAAAGCCCGAAAGTGGCGCGTTACATCGACATGCCGCTCCAGCACATCAGCGACCGCATGCTGGGCCTGATGAAGCGCGAGACGGATGGCGCCTACATCCGTGATCTCATCAAGCGCATCCGTGCCGGCATTCCCGGCATCGCCATCCGCACCACCTTCATCGTGGGCTTCCCTGGTGAAACCGAGGCCGATTTCAACGAGCTGCTGCAGTTCATTCAGGACACCAAGTTTGAGCGTGCCGGCGTCTTCAACTACTCCCGCGAGGAAGACACCCGTGCGGCGAAGATGGAGGATCAGATCCACCACATGACCCGCAAGGCCCGCTGGAACGAGGCCATGCGCGCTATCCAGCGCAGCATCGAGGGATTCAATACGACGCAGGTCGGACGCAAAATGCGTGTGCTTGTTGAGGAGCCTGGAGTTGCCCGCAGCGAAATGGACGCGCCTGACATCGACACCACGGTGTTTGTGAGCAAGAAACTGCCGGTGGGCAGCTTTGCGGATGTGACCGTCAAGGAGTGGCGCGGCTACGATTTGGTGGCGGGTTGAGGCGGTGTGTTCACCCCTTCATTCGGCGGCCTGGGGCCTGAAGCGTTCGGCGACGCGGTCTACGCCGCCGCGTGGGCCGTTCACCGGCTTGAAGGCTCCGGCTTCCCAGCTTGTTTTTTCCGGGTAAGGATAGAGCGGCATGTCGAGTTCGGTTTTGCCATCGACGATCCGTTGTGCGCTGAGAGCGTGAGGTGCTTCGCCTTTTTCGCGCCAGTGCATGACCAGGCCGAGCATGTCGGGCAGTTTGTTGATTCCCGGGCCGGGGCCGTGACTCATGCCGGGGACGATGTAGAACTTGCAAAATGAGGCGGCTTTTTCCAAGGAGCCGAAGTGCTCGATGACGCGCTCGTAATAATCGAGGGAGGCATGGTAGGGCACGCAGGAGTCGGCGGAGCCGGAGATCATGATGAGCTTGCCGCCGCGTTTTTCGAAGGCGCTGAGGTCCGCGTTTTCTGCGTTGAGATAGGGACCCAGGGCGGCGGTGTAGGTGTCGATGTCCTTGCCGAAGTCGAGGCTCTGGAGGTCTTTGTCCTTGCCGAAGACCCACTGGAAAAGATAGAGGTGGCCGTGGGCGATCTTGAAGGAGCTACCGAAGGGAATGCCGTCGAAGATGCGCTCGCCGGTGATCGCGTGCTTGGGACCGCCGAACAGTTTTCGCAGGGCTTCGGTGTGTTGGGCGGTCAGCGTGGGATCTTTCTTTTGTGCCAGCGCGATGACCGCTTCGATGTCTTTCCCGGTGCAGCGGGGGTCGGAGACCAGCTTGCCGGCAGTCTGTGGGAGTTCGCGTGCGGCCATGTATTCGTTGCCGGCGGCGATGATGTTTTCCTCCTGCGTGGGGGTGAAGGGGCATTGATGGAAAATCTGCTCGTTCCACAGAAAATAAGCATGCAGCGGAGTGCGGCAGTGAGCGGGAACGTTGGCCACGATGCCGTCGTAATCCTCGGGATAGCGCTGGGCTTCCTGAAGCGCCTGCTGGCCTCCGGTGGAGCCGCCATTGAAGTAGGAATATTCGGGTGAGCGACCATAATAAGCTTTGATGACCTGCTTGGCGGAGGTGGTCATGAGGTGGGTGGCGCGATAGCCGAAATCCTTCCAGACATCCGGTTTGCCAATGCCGGAATCCGAGTTTGGGGCGGTGCCCATGTCCGTGGTGGCCACGGCATAGCCACGGGCCATGTGCCCCGCGAGGCTTCCTGAATTGATGCGGCCGGCGGCACCGCCGTTGCCCAGACCGATGAAGCGGTTGTTCCATTTGGCTGCTTCTGGCAGCCAGATTTCCACGTTGATGTTGGAATCTTTGGCCGGGTTGAGAACGAGCTTCACCACCGTGTGTGGCGGCAAGTTTTTGTCGGCAGTGGCGCTGATTTCATCGGCGAGGACAATTTTACCAGCGTCGATTTGAAGCTGTTTGAGTGTCGCAAGCCGGTCTGTGTTCTCCGGAGGAGCGGCCAGTGCTGCAGTGGCCGCGAATGCTCCGAGAATAAAGTGTCTGCAAAGCTGCCGGGGAATTCTTGAGGTGGGATGTTTCATGGCTCAGTCACTGAATGATCGGCACGGATTGGCGTGTGTTGCGCTCCGATCATGAGCGTGCCGAATCACGGTGTTCCTTGCAACCGATGAATGAGCTTTTCCCACGAAGGAAGCAGGCCTCTGAAAAGTCAGCGTCTTCTGGTGGTCCGTTTCCGCGCTTTGGTCTGCGCGCGGAGGGTCTCGTTGATTTCTTCGTTGGTCAGGACGATCGCGTGGCGGATGGTGACTCCCTGCAATGCCGCAACATCAGCCGGCGGGGCGGGCGGCGCTGCTGCTGCTACGACCGGCTCCGGTGTTGATGGTGCAGGAAGGGGTGCTGGACTGATGGCAATCTCTTTTGGAGGGAGATCTGGCTGAGTCGGCCTGGTGTTTTCCTGGCTCGTGAGAATGGCCCGGCGGATGACGGGTTCCACATTGGGTGCGGGAGTGCTGCTCACCGCAGGAGCCGAGGCAACAAGCTGAGGCTTCTGGGCAGGAGATGCGACCGCCTTTGCAGAGGGGGGGGGCTCCTCCCGGCTGACATTTTCAAGCGGGGGCATTGCTGGAGCTTCTGGCTTGAGAGCCATTGGCATTGGAACATCTGCCAGCTGGGCAGCGGGCGGGGCTGGCGGGAGGCTGGAACGCTCGTCTGCCAGCACTGGGAGCTTGGCCACTATGGGCTGGGACAGGGCCTGAAGGGGGGGAGGGGCTGGCGGTTTGGGGGTGATCTCTGCAACCTCCTCCTGCGATGGGGCTGCAATTTGTGGCAGCGAAACCGGTGCGGCAGTGATCACGCCGGAGCCAGCTTCTGGCAAGTTGCCAAAGATCATCCAAGTCAGAGTCCCCACAAGCATGACAGTGGCAGCCAGTGCCAGCCATGGGAATTTGAACTGGGGAGGAGAAGGACGATGGAAATCGAGTGACTTGAGGCCGCCACTGACTGGAGCGAGGAGGAGGTTTTTCCTGGCCTGATCCATGGGCGCATTGGCCGACTCCTGATCTTCCTCAAAATCAGAAACGAAGCCTGCACTGGTGATTTCCTGAGAAGCAAACGAGTCCTTGATCGAGTCCATTTCGGCGCTTGCTACGGTCAGGAGGTGGGAGAGCTTTTCCGTGAAGTCGAAGGGGTGGGGGACGGTGCCGCCGCTCAATACCTTCTGCAGGCACTCATGCAGGTAAGCCGCCGCCATTTCAGGTAAGCTGGAGGGAAAGCCGGCAATCTCCTGCATCTGACCTTCGCCCGTGAGAAGATAGACCGCCAGGCCGACGAAGGTGCGGTGCTGCTCGTCACGGGCGGCGATCCCGGCTGTTTTTTTATCTGGGTCATATGCCCATGGGCTCAGATCAATCAGCCGTGGCTTGCACAAGCTGCGCATCGTCTTGTGCAGACGGAGTTTCACCACAAATTTCGGCCAGGCGTCCAACCGCTTTTGGTGCAGGCGCTCCAGATCACGGGGGAGGACGGGGCCGTCATGGCCGACACAGAGTTGAATATTGGCCGGATCCAGATCCACCCGCTGAACGCCTGTTTCCGCCGCCTGCTCCAAACCGGCATGGACCTGCCGCAGCAGAGTGATGACTTCTCCGGGATTGAGCGTGCCGCGTTTCGCCATCAACGCGCTGAGAGACATGCCCGGCTCACGTGCTTCAGAAAGGAAAGCCCAGTCAGGGCCCTTCCAAAGACCCAGCAGGTGAAGGAGGTTTGTCTGCCTGGCAGGATCCTGCCGCCAGACCTGCGGGGGGAGCGCCATGAAGTCAGACTGACGGGCGATCCGCTCGGGGGGGAGCAGATGCAGGGTCACTGGCTGTTCAGCGGATGCAGTGACTGCTGAAATCGTGAAGGGATAGCAGCCCGACGATTCGGGGTTTTGGATCCGGAAACTCGTGCCAATCAGAGTGGTGAGCGGAATTTCTCCCAGAAGCAATGTCTGCAGGTGGGAGACGGGCAGCGTGGAAGGGTCTGCAACGAGCAGCAGCTTGGGGTTGCGCGCCTGCACGAGGGTTACGTAGGAGCACATCGCCTCCCGAATCTCGTCACGCAGAGACTTTCTCGAAATCGAATGAGCCGAGGGACTGGTGAGGACCGATTTGATGACGAAGCGGAGGCTCGCTGGCAGTTCGGCGATGACGCTGAAGTCGTCAGGATTGCCGTCAAGGCAGGTCTGCCCGGTCATCAGCAGACAGAGCAAGCGGCAGGCCTCGACAACGAAGCGAGAGCTGTGCTGGCCAAAGGCCTCGGACCTTGGCTGTGACAGGCCGTAGTCATACAGCCGGAGCTGCAGATACTCTTCCTCCTGGGTGGTGACCAGCACCTGATCCATGCGCAGAGTTGAAAGCAACAGTCCTTGTTCCTCAGCTTTTCCCAGGTCTTGCAGAAGCTGATGCACCAAGGCCAGCGATGTCACGGTGGGCAAGGCTCCGCGACGCAGGACATAATCCTGGACAAACTCGCCCTCATTCAGGTCAGTCACGAAATAGGGCAATCCGTCATCAATGCCGGATTCAAGAATCGTCATGAAGGATGGGCCGCGCATGACTGCCGCACTTTGCAGCAGTTCAAGCATGCGAAGATGCAGGTCTTTATCGACCATCTCCGGCTGCACCTCCACCGGGGCCTCGGTTGTTTTGGGCTCGTAAAACCTGTGGAGGAACCTGGATTGCCCCCGTGATTTTTGAACCTTCCGGCGTGCGCCAGCCTGGGATTTGCGTCCTTTCTGCCGTGAGGCCGCCCATTGGCGGCGTGACTGCCAGCTCACTGGCTTGAGCCAGCGTCTCATGGTGGGAGGCTGACTTGGGGCAGGGACCGGAGCAGCTTTCCCAGTGAAAATGTGAAGCTCCACCAAACGACTGTTTCGCTGATCAAAGGCCAGCATGACCACTTCATCTTTTGCTCGCGGCAACTTGATTGGAGAGCCATTGCGATGACTTGCCAAGGCTAGGGATCCAAAGAGTTGTGGCCCTTCAAGCATAGCTTAAACCGGTGAGTATGGAAAATTCAATGAGTGTTTTAGATCTAGCGCTATCTTCTCAAGAATGAACTTTGCGACTCATTTGTGCAATGGAAAATATGCAACGTCCGTAAATATTTGAAAAATCATTTAAGATATGACTAATATTTGATTCGAATTAACCTGTGATGGGTCGGCTGAATCAACCGCAGATCCTGCAATCAAACTGCGGTGCCGCTTGCTCTCCTGCGTAGTTATGGACATTCTGCCTGATGACACGCAGCATTCTTGCCATCGGCGCACATTATGACGATTGTCCTTTCGGCATCCCTGGCACGCTTCTGCGGGCCGTGCAGAAACATCAGCGGGTGGTCATACTCAGCCTGATCGGTGACTACACCAACTGGCCGCCGGTCAAAGGCCGGGAGCAGGGACTCCTGGAACTTTCAAAGCAGCTAGCTGCTGAGCGCGGCATCGAGATGCGTTTTTTACCCTACAAGAGCCTGGGCTTTGAGCCGACTCTCGAAACCAAGCGGGCCGTGGCTGAGGTGGTGGCCGACGTGAAACCCGACACCGCCTTCATGCTCTGGCCGCGAGACCGCCATCCCGATCACGAGGCTGCCAGTGCGATCTGCCATGCGGCTTTGTATCAACCGGCGCGCCTGCTCGGGCGTGAGGAGGTGAAGACGCCCTCACGCGTGTATTGGTATGACAATGGTCCCGGCCATACGATCGGCTTTGAGCCGGACACGTATGTTGATGTTTCCTCTGAATGGCCTGCTACGACCGAGTGGCTGGGGCGGCTGATGGCCTACGTGCGCAAGGAAGAATATGACCCTGCCAAAGCGGATGCTGCGATGGAGACAAAGAGTGTGCTCTCCCGGTACCGTGGACTGGCCTGCGGGGCCAGATATGCCGAAGCTTTCAAGAGCGTGCGGCCAGTGGTGAATGCCGAGTTCTGAAGTCCAAAAGGCAAACGCTTTGGATGGTACCCCCGGTAGGATTCGAACCTACGACAAATTGATTAAGAGTCAACTGCTCTACCAACTGAGCTACGGAGGCATGTTTGAAACCAAACAGCGTTGGAAGGGAGGGGAGTTTTAGTCGTGTCTGGGCTCTGTGCAAGTAAGTTTTGCCACGACTGGAAACTTTCGGGCGCGGGCGCTCGACCGAGATTCGCTGCTGGGCTGGCAAACAGGCATCATTTTGGATGTTTTCAGTGCAGTGGCGTGGTATCCCGCCAGCATGCGTGTGCTGGTTTTCATCCTTTTTACGTCAATGCAGGCCGCCCTGGCGGCTGAGCCTCCCTTGGCAGTCACCTTGGCCGGTCAGCCTGGATCTTACACGATCAAGCGCTGGAAGAGTGACTGGCCTGGCTGTGAATTTGAGGGAGGCATCGCCCAGGGCCGCGTTGCCATCGTCGAACATGATGCGCTTTCATGGCTGCGTGTGAACTTTGCCGTCGGAAAGATCGGTCCTGAAGAGGGTGGTGCGGGGTGGCGCATGCCGTTTGGGAAACATGAAGCGGCAGAACTCAGCTACACGGTGCGCTTCAGCGGGGATTTCGACTTTGTCAAAGGTGGCAAGCTGCCGGGACTGTGCGGCGGTCCGGACAATGTCAGCGGCGGCCGCCGGGCCACAGGAACGAATGGCTTCTCAGCGCGTCTGATGTGGCGGAAAGAGGGACGCGGCGAGGCCTACATATACCACAAGAATCAAAAGGGCGACTATGGCGACAGCTTTGCCTTTCCTGCCGACTTCCGCTTTCCCACCGAGACTCCGGTCAAAGTGAAGATCGCCGTGACGATGAACACCGTGGGCAAACGCGATGGTGTGTTGCGTGTTTGGATTGATGAAAAACGCATGGTGGAACGAACCGACATGGAATGGCGCACGGTGGACAGCTTTGGCGTGGATGGTTTGTATTTTGAAACCTTTCACGGCGGTGGCGATTCCTCCTGGTCGCCGACAAGGCCCTGCTGGGCGGAGTTCGCGGAGATGAAGGTCCAGCGATAGCGGTCTTTCAAACGCCTTCAAATTGGGCATTGACCGCGTTCCTGCAAATCAGGACACTCGGATCAATCTCAACCAGGAGGTCATCATGAATGAACTGCAATCCCGCCGTGCATTCCTTGCCGATGTGAGCAAGGGAACGCTGTTAGCCACGCTTGGTCCCGCGCTCGCAGCCGAGTTTGGCATCAGCACCGCCAGCGCGGAGGACTCGTCCGCCGCATTGAACTTCGGAGACATGGAGGAGCTGGTCTGCTTCATGCAGGAGACACGTGGCGAAACTGCAGCGTGCGCTTGCTGCAAAACTCAAAGCGGGAGTGACATTGAAACAGCTGGTGGCAGCAGGTGTGCTGGCAAACGCACGAACCTTCGGCGGAGAGGACTACATCGGCTTTCACACACTGATGGCCCTGGGCCCGGCGCTGAAAATGTCCGGGGCCATGCCAGGGCCGCAGCAGGCGCTGCCGGTGTTCAAGGTGCTGTATCGCAACACCAACCGCATTCAGGAAAACGGCGGACGCAGTGGCGAGGTGCTGCATCCGGTGGCGGCAGGCGGAGACAAGGCTGCTGCAGCACAATTGCACGCGATGGTGAAAAGCAAGAACACCGCAGGCGCGGAGAGAGTCTTTGCCACGATGATGCAAAACTGCGCGGACGACGGCTTCAATGCGCTGCTCGAATGTGTGCAGGACAATCCGGAGGTGCACCGCACCGTGCTGCCCTATCGCGCCTGGGATTTGCTCGATGTGGTGGGACATGAGCATGCGACGACGTTGCTGCGGATGTCTCTGCGGTACTGTCTGAACTCAGAAAATTATCGCAGACCGGAGTGGGACGAACATGGCAAGGCACTGACGAAGCTGATGGATGAACACAAGCTCATGGGACGTGATCCTGGTACGAAGCCGATGGAAGATGGGATGGTGGAAAAACTCAGCATGACCATTTTCAGCGGCATGCCGGAGGACGCCGCCGGTGCTGTGGCTGCGGCGCTGGCGGAGGGGTTTGATCCGCATGAAATCGGCGAGGCGATCTCGCTGGCGGCGAATCAACTGGTGCTGCGTGATCATGGCCGCCCGCCGGAGTGGGAGGCTCCAGGCAAACCGCCCGGCAGCGTGCATGGCGACTCTATGGGCGTGCATGCGAGCGATTCGGTGCATGCGTGGCGCAATCTCTCGCGGGTCAGCAAGGGACGGAATGTCTTCGCCTGTCTGATTCTTGGCGCGTGGCAGGTGGCGCGTGATCGTGGTGCAGCCACCGGCCAGCATTTTCTCGAATGGGAACCGATGCCGCCGAAGAGATACATCAGCCAGGGCACGGACCAGGCGAAGCTGCTCGCGGAGCTGGGCGAGAATATTCGTCAGAATCTCCAAGCGCATGCTTCCGGCGTGGTTCATCGCTGTGGCATGCAGGGAATGGACCCGGAGGCTGTGTTTAAGATTTTGCTGGGCTACGCCGTCAGTGAAGACGGCGCACTGCATGCGGAGAAGTATTTCCAGACCACCTGGGACGAATTTCACCGCACCCGCCCCGCCTTTCGCTGGCGCCAGCTGACAGCGCTTGCGCGCGTGACGGCGAGCGAGTTTGGCCATCCGGCACCGGGACAGGCGGAAGCGCGGGATTTGATGGGCGTATGAAGCGAAGAATTTTGCCCCGGATAAAAAATGACGTGGCGGATGAACGAGTCATCCGCCACGTGCCGAGGGACTGGCAAATCAGAAGAGGCCGAGACGAGTGGAACTGTTGACATTCAGAGGCAGTCCGCGAGTTCCTACGCGTGCATTGGCGCCAGCAGGCCGAGGGGCTGGTCTGGAATGATGATAGGTCGGGTGATCGTGATAGTGGCCGTAGTAGCTGTTCCCGGGGTAGTAGGGGCGTGGTGGGGGCATACGGCGGTTATAGCCGGGGCCAGTAGCCACGTAGCCACCTGCATCCACGCAACTGGACAAGGTCGCCATGAACAGACCGAGAGTGAATAAATGGATGATGGTTTTCATAGGATTGTAGAGAGGTTCTCTCCCATTCATCGGTTCAAATTAATTTATGGTCGTGCGTCGATTGTTTATTTGGTTCCGATTATTTGCACGGCATCAGCTCCGACAATGCCGTTCGTGTCCTTGGTGTTGATCGTAATGACGGCGTTCTTGTCTGCCTTGAAAGGGAAGACGCCGAGGCTGACGAAGAGTTTGTCGATCGGGGGTGCCTTGCGTTGATTCACCAGCACTGTCTGTGTGCCATTCGCATGTTCAATGATCACCGGCACGTTGCTGGCACGGTTGGGCGCATAGGCATAGGACACGCGCACTTCGTACCTGCCTGTGGTGGGGATTTTCATGCGATAGATGACGCTCTTGGTGCCTTTCTCGGTGTTGGCGTCATGGAGGCTTGAGCCATCGACGGGATTGCCATAGGCGCTGCCAGTCCAGTGTCCGATTTGCTCAGCCTCCTGCTCGCTCATGACAATGCCGGGCAGCTTTGTGGAGCGAACCATGTTGGCCAGAGAGGCGAGTTCGAGCACGGCTTTTTGTTCGAGCAGTTTTTTCCGCAAGGCGGGCACGTCGATGTTTTGCACCGGGGTCTTCCCCTTGATCGCCATCATGGCAGCGAGGCCTGAGGCATGGCCCAGCGCCATGTACACCGGCTCCATGCGCAGTGAGCAGCAGGCGATGTGGCTGGCGGAAAGACAGACTGGGACGAGCAGGTTTTCACACTCGGCGCGCTTGGGCGTCAGGCTGCGATAGGGGATCTGGTAGGGCAGGGCCGGGGTGTCTTGAAAGCTGCCTTCATCACGCACGGTGCCGTCTTCGGCCAGGATACGCTGCACGATGTGGCAGTCGATGAGGAAGGAGCCCATGCCAATGGAGTCGTCCTTGAAAAGGTCGGTTTGCAGATCCTTCTGCACCATGACGTATTCGCCGATCATGCGGCGGCCTTCGCGCACATACAGCGCATAGGGCCAGTGGGCATTGTCGGCGAACTCGTCTTTGCACAGGCCCCAGGAGTTCGCCTGCTCGCGCAGGCTTTGCGGCACGCGCTCATCATGACCGAGGAGCCACAGCATGCCCTGAATGAAGTCGGTATGGTCCTGCCAGATGCGTGCGCGGGTGGCGGCATTGCCATCGGGGTAGTCGAAGTTTGCGCCGGGGTAGTCGGTGGAAAACAGGCCCTGAGCATTGAGGTCATATTTGCCATTGGCGATATTGCCAAGGTGGAACAAGCGGCCGAAACGAATGCCGGGAAAGGCCTGGATCAGGCGGAGCAGCAGTTCGTATCTGGCAGGATCGTAGGTGGCAGGCTTTGGGAAGGGGACCAGGATGTCTTTGCGCTGTGTGACGCAGATGCGGAAGTTGTAGCTCTGGGTGAGCTTGTCGGCGCTGCCGGGGGCGAGCTTGGGATCGGGGAAGACGCCGTAGATGGGTTTGCCCTGAGCATCCAGACCGGAGATGCTGACGGGAGTGCCGTGGATGTAGCTGGGGCCTTTGCCGCCGATGCTCGGACAGTCGCTCTCCATGACTTCGATGGTGCGCGGGCGAATCGGCATGGGGTGATAGCCTGCAAGGGGTTCGCCATACTGGGCGGTGCTCTCACGCCCGACGATGTAGCTGACCTTGGCCGCCGCCATGAGATCGCCTTCATAGGTGGCATCGATGAATTCTTTGCCGTGGTAGGTCGTGCCGTCGTTCGTGGTCAGGCTGGTGATGCGTGCGCCCTCCTTCGTGATGGACTTGAGTGAGTGCGCAGTGACCGCCTTGACACCGGCTTCCTGCAGCATCGTGTGAAACGTGCTCAGGTTCACGCTGGGCTCTGCATACCACATGGGGGTGCCAGGCTTCGCGGCGGCGGCGCGCGCGAAGAACTCGCGCGGGAAGCCGCCGATGGTTTCCTCCTTGCCCACATCTGTGCGGCAGAGGCCGCCGGTGACCATGCCGCCGATCCATTTTGTGGGCTCGATGACGACGACTGATGCACCTTCACGCGCCGCGATGATGCCAGCGCTCAATCCCGCAGGAGTGCCGCCGTAAATGACGAGATCAAAATCGGCTGCAGCAAGAGGCGATGCAAGGCCAAGAAGAAATAGCAGGCGGGGGAAAAACATGAGGCGAAAAAAGAGCAGGCGGTGGAGCCATGCATCTTTTTTCGCCTCGTCGTTTTAAAGGGTGTGCTTACTGCTTGGCGAAGGCCTCGTAGGCTTCAGCGACCTTGCCTTCTTTTTCGTCGCCCTTATGGAAGAAGAAGAGGTGGCGCAGGAAGGTGGATTCGCCCTTCTTGAGGTCGTAGGCGCCGTCAGGCGCATTTTTGTCGAGCGATTTGGTGCCGAAGGGATTGGCGGTGAAGAGGCCGTAGGTGCGGACATGCCATGGGGTGGGGAAGCGGAAGCTGGAAGGATGATTCAGCATGGCGACGCCGAGTTTTTCGCCGCCGACGATTCCGTAGTAGTCGCACCATTTGGCGCGCTTGCCCCAGGCTTCAGCATCGGTGAGGCCTTCGCTGTTGATGATGTGGCCGCTGCCTTTTTGATTCTTACCCATCTCGACAGCCATCTCAGTGGGAACGCGGATGCTGAGACCGGCGTCTTTTTTATCCTCAAAATGCGCCGGGCCTTCGGTGGCCGTGAGGATCTGCTTCATCTCGATGCTGCGGGAGCCTTCGTCAGCGCGGAAGATCATGGTGCGCTCTTCTTCGAGGTATTTTTTTCCAGCGGGATCAAGGTAGTCGATGATGGAGACGAGCACGGCGGAATCAGGTTTGGCTTCCAGCGTCTTAAACTCGCGGTGCTTTTCGCTACCCAGCTTGCTGACACGCTCCGGGGTCTTGGAGGTATCCCCAAAGGTGAGCCGTTCGGCCCAGGATTCGATGCCGTTGATGCCCTCGCTGCCAAAGCAGATGCCGCGATGGTGCGGGTGGTCATGCTGCTCGCCTTCGACGGTTTTCATCGGGTAGTTGCGCGTCATCTGTTTGCCGGTTGGGCCGAAGACTGGGGCGAGATACGGCTTGTTGGCCTGATCGACGATGTATTCTGCGAAGACCTGTCCATCGACTTTGACGATGGCACCGCCCGTGGCAGTTTTTTCGACGGTGAATTGGGCGGCGCTGGCCACTGAGGCGAGCAGGAGGGATGCGGCGAGGAGCAGTTTCATGGGTGAGGCAGTGAACGTTGGTGAGATTGGAATGCTTTCGGCTGAGATCAATCCCAGCCGTGGAAGAATTGGAGTGCGGTCTGGCTCGTGTCGGCGGCGACTTTTTCGAGGGCTTCACCGCGCAGGGCGGCGATGGCGCGAGCGGTGTCTGCCACGTAGGCGGCTTCGCAGCGTTTGCCGCGATGGGGAACCGGAGCGAGGTAGGGCGCATCGGTTTCGATCATGTAACTGCCCGCAGGCACGAGGCGTGCGGTTTCGGCAATGATGCCTGCGTTTTTGAAGCTGACAATTCCAGTGAAGGAGATGAGGTGGCCGCGATCCAGCAGCGGCTGCGCCTGCTCGAGGGTGCCGGTGAAACAGTGGAATACACCGCGAAGGCGATCGCTGTAAGGCAGAACCATCGCGGTGAGATCTTCCCAGCTCTCACGATTGTGCAGGATCACGTTCAGTTTCAGCTCTGTCGCGAGTTCGAGCTGCGCGGTGAGCACCCGGGCCTGATGCGCCTTCCAATCATCGAGGGTGAAGCCCTCCGGCGGCGCGTGGAAGTAATCGAGGCCGATTTCGCCGATGGCGCAGACTTTGGGATGTCTCGCCAGATCTCGGAGTTCGCTGATCCAGGCGTCTCCGCTGACTGAATCCGCATCGCAGGGATGTATGCCCACCGCTACACGTACGTCCGGCTCGTGTTCGGCGATGGAGAGGAGCTTGCGGGCGTTTTCGAGATCCGTGGCCGGAGCCACCATGCGTGTGACGCCGGCTGCACGTGCGCGTGCCAGCACGGCGGGAAGATCGCCGTCGAATTGTTTGCTGCCGAGGTGGGTGTGCGTGTCGAAAAACATGCCTTGCGCCTTCGCATGTGGGAACCGGGTGTCAAGCGTCACGAATGGGGCCTTTCCTGGTGCGGCACATTCATGGTAAACCTGCGCATGTTTTACCGTCGGCTGCTTCGGTTTTGGCATGCCTGCCAACAGTGCTGGGTGCTGCACCGGGAGAATATTTTGGCATTCACGTGATCGATGAACCCACAGGATGGAACAACTGAAGGCAGCGAGGGGGGCGAGTGACGAAAAAGGCACAACGCCATGGCTTCACGCCGCGCTTTGATTCGGCATGCATGGAGGCATGGAATCGCTGCAACGCATGGACTGGCTGGCCTTCGTGGGCAGGAGTTTTCTTGGCGTGCTGTCATGGCTGGGGCAGATTGCCGCCTTGATGGGAGAGCTGGTGATTGGATTGAAGAGCGGGAGGTGGAGGCTGAAGCTGGTGGCGCACCAAATCGTGGCGATTGGTTACGGGTCGCAGCTCGTCGTGGTGGTGACGGGTGCCTTCACCGGTGCGGTGTTTGCCTTTCAGTCGTATGCGAAGTTCAAGGAGTTCGGCATTGAATCGACCGTGGGAGCCATTGTCTCGGTGGCGCTGTGTCGTGAGCTGGGGCCGGTGCTGGCGGGCTTGATGGTGTCGGGTCGTGTCGGGGCCGCGATGGCGGCAGACATTGGCACGATGAAAGTGACCGAGCAGATAGACGCCCTGCGTGTCATGGGCGTGCATCCGGTGGACTACCTCGTGCTGCCGCGCTTTCTGGCGATGTGTGTGTCCATGCCGCTGCTGGTGGCTGAAAGCATCGCCTTCGGCTTGATGGCGGCCTATGCGCTGATCGTGTATGGTTTTGATGTGCCAGGCGGCTGGTTCTGGCAGCACACCGTGGACCATACCGAGGCGCTGGATGTGGGAATCGGCATGTTCAAGGGCCTGGTATTTGGTGTCATCATCACGCTGATCAGCTGCCATCAGGGCCTCATGGCGGAGAACGGTGCCGTTGGCGTGGGGCTCGGCACCACACGGGCGGTGGTTTACTCTTCGCTGACGATGCTGGTTTCGAATTTCTTTCTGACCATCGCACTGAATTATGTGTCGCCCATGAGCACGACCTCGTGAGGAGGGCTGCATCTCCATGCTTGCTCTTTTTGGGCCGGCCCGATAGCCTGCGCGGAAATTCAACCAATTCCGCACCACCATGTCCGCCAATCTTGCAGAACTCCTCGGTACGATGATCCTGGTACTCCTGGGCGACGGTGTCGTCGCAAATGTGGTGCTGAAGCAGACAAAGGGCAACAATGCGGGCTGGATTGTCATCACTGCGGGCTGGGGCTTTGCCGTGGCCGTCGCGGTTTATTGCGTGGCCGCCGTCAGCGGCGCGCATTTGAACCCAGCGGTAACCATCGGTCTGGCGACGATCGGCAAATTCGAGTGGGCGCTGGTTCCGGGCTACATCGCTGCGCAGATGGTGGGTGCATTTCTCGGCGGCATTCTCGTCTGGCTGGCCTACCTGCCGCACTGGCCGGTGACGGAATCCACAGGTGACAAGCTGGCAGTCTTCAGCACCGGCCCGGCGATCCGCCACACGGCGGGCAATCTGATCTGCGAGGCCATCGGCACCGCCATGCTGGTGCTCGGTGTGCTGGCGATCCTGTCTCCTGCCAATCTGGTGCCCAATTCAGGCTTCGACAAAGGCCTCGCGCCTGCGCTGGTCGGCCTGCTGGTGGGGGCGATCGGTCTGTCTCTCGGTGGCCCCACCGGCTACGCCATCAATCCTGCACGTGACCTCGGCCCACGCCTCGCGCATTTCATCCTGCCAATTCCTGGCAAGGGCAGCTCCGACTGGAGCTATGCTTGGATTCCAGTTGTGGGACCGATTATTGGCGGGATTGCCGGGGCGCTGGTTTACAAGGCGCTGTGGTGATCACTTCGGCGTGTGCGGAACGAGCACGTCGGGTGATTCATTCGACTGCCGTGCACGCTTGGCCATTTCGCGGGCAAACTGCTCCTGGGAGCGGCGTGCTTTGGCGGCGGTGACTTGATGTAATTGCCAGGTGCCATCGGCCTTGAGGATGCGGCCACGGGCGGTGTCGGCGAAGTGAACCTCGAGAATGTGCTGCAGGCGTTTGCGCGCCTCGCGGTCTTCAACGGGAGTGAGGAGTTCGACGCGCTTGGAAAGGTTGCGGTTCATGAAGTCCGCACTGGCGATGAAGACAGCGGGCTTGCCGCCCTGACGGAACCAGAAGATGCGGGCGTGTTCCAAATAGCGGTCGATGATGCTGACAACGCTGATGTTCTCACTGATGCCCTTGAGGCCGGGGCGCAGGCAGCAGATGCCGCGCACGTTGAGCCGGATTTTCACGCCTGCCTGGGAGGCTTCATAAAGTGCCGTGATCATCTGGCGGTCTTCGAGCGCATTCATCTTCAGCATGATCTCGGCGGCTTCGCCCTGGCGGGCGCGTTCGGTTTCACTGCGGATCATGGAGACCAGGCGCTCGCGCAGGCCATAGGGGGCCATGCTGAGCTTGCTGAAATGCACGAATCGTGAGCGACCGGTGACGGTGTTGAAAAACGCGGAGGCGTCAGCGCCAAAATCAGCACGGCAGGTGAGCAGGCTGATGTCGGTGTAGAGCTTGGAGGTGGCCTCGTTGTAGTTGCCGGTGCCGAAGTGCATGTAGCGCGTCATGTGGCCGGATTCGCGGCGCATGACGAGGCAGACCTTCGCATGCGTTTTCAAACCGGCGACGCCGTAGATGATCTGCGCGCCTGCATTGATGAGGTCGGTGGCACGTTCAAGATTGCGGGCTTCATCAAAGCGCGCTTTCAGCTCCACCAGCACGGTGACGTGCTTGCCTGCCTGAGCGGCACGGATGAGCGCGGAGATGATGCGGCTGTTCTTGGCGGTGCGGTAGAGGATCTGTTTGATCGCGATGACGTTTGGATCAGCCGCGGCTTCTTCCACCAGAGCGAGGACGGGCTCAAAGCTCTCATAGGGATGATGCAGCAGGATGTCCCCGCGTTTGATCGCATCAAAGATGCTTTCACCAGGTGTGATGGCGGTGCTGGGGAGACTGTCCCAAGGTTCCACCTTGAGCTCCTCGAAACCTGAGATGCCGGCGATCTGAAAGTAGGCGCGCAGATCGAGCTCGCCGGGGATGTCATAAATCTGCGCGGTGCGTGCGCCGCAGAGATCGCGGATGATGCGGGTGTGCTCGCGCGAGGCGCCGGTCTCGATTTCGATGCGGATGGCGGGGCTCTTCAGGCGTTTTTCGAGCACTTCCTCCATCTCGCTGGCGAGGTCGAAGGCACCCTCGTCATCGACGGAAATGTCCGTGTTGCGGCTGACGCGGAAGCGTGCGGGAGCGGAGACTTTCTCCGCAGGGAAAAACTCACCGATGAACAGAGCGACAACGTCTTCGAGGTTCACGTAGAGGTACTGGCCACCTTCAGGATCAGGCACCAGGACATGACGTGGCAGATTGGCAGGCAGAGGCAGCAGCACATGACGCTTTTCCGTATGACCATTGTCGCCGCCGGCCACGGTGCAGAGCAGGATGATGTTCAGCGCCGGTATGGCCGCACGTGCGCTGGTGTCATCCACCACCACCGGCGAGAGCACCGGGAAGATGTGCTCGTCAAAGTATTCGTGCAGCACTGTGCGCTGCGCGGGGGTGAGATCGGTGTTCTGGAGACGCCGGATTCCCTTCTCCTTCATCATGGGCACAAGCTGCTGCTGAAGAATGTCATACTGCCGCGCCACAAAGGCGGCGGCCTGCTGGTGCACCTGCTCCCATTGCTGGGTGGGGGTGAGGCCGGCGTTGTCGCGCACGCGCAGGCCCTGCTCACGCAGAAACTGCAGGGCACCGATGCGAACCATGAAGAATTCATCAAGGTTCGACGCGGTGATGGCGAGAAACTTGACACGTTCGAGCACGGGCAGATCAGCGCGCGCCACCTCATCCAGGACACGGGAATTGAAGGCCAGCCAGCTCAGCTCGCGGTTGATGAAGTGATCCTCGGTCAGGCGCAGCGGTGGCGGTGCGGTTGATGAGTCAGGATTTGGCGAGGATGATGTCATAACCGTAGATTTCGCGGAAGAGGTCGCATTTCATATCAATGGCGATCTGTTCAACTGTGGTGTCATCCGCTCCCTGGGTGAGCACGTTGAGCCGGGTGCCTTCGGGGCGGAGCTGGATGGATTTGATGCGCTGCGCATGGCTGCGGTCCAGGGCGTCTGCGAGGCGCAGCAGCGCGGCGAGCTTGAGCACGATCATGCGCTCTTCACGAGAGAGGTCGGAGAAGTGCGCGTGATTCGGCTCTGGATTGTAGCGGCGATGATAGCGGGCGAGCAGGGCGACCATCACTCGGTCATGCGAACTGAGACCAAAGATCTCGGTATGCATGAGGATGTAGAGGCTGTGCTTGTGATGCTCTCGCGGGCTGATGAACATGCCGACCTCATGCAGCGTGGCGGCGATGCGGAGCACGAGCTCGTATTTGGCGTCCAGCCCGTGGAGATGCTGCAGCTCGCGGAAGAGCTGGCGGGAGAAATTGGCGACGTGGTCGGCGTGCTTGCGATCCGTCTTGTAACGCAGGCCGATTTCACAGGCGGCCTGCATGACCTCCTCCTGGAAAATTGCGGTGCGCGAGCCGGAGGTCATCAGATCCAGCATGAGGTCGAGCTGGAAGTCACCTTCAGGCACCCAGAGGGAATCATCGCCAAAACGACGGGCGAGCGCGAGATTGGTCTGCAGCGCCGGGATGATGCCTTCACCGCCGGTGTAGTGCACATGGAGTTCACGCACGAGTTCATCGGGATTCAGCCGTGCCAGTTTGTCGGTGAGTCGCGCGAGATCATCCTCCAGCACTCGGTGGGCGCCGTGGCGCGCCTTGCCAAGCCGTGGGGCAACGCTTTGAATCTCTGCGCCGATGGCAACGTGGTGGTCGATTTTCACGTCGGAATAATCCTGCGCGAGGTGATCCACGACACCACGGATGTGCTCTTCCAGATGCACCATCTGCTGGCGCGCCTCATCATCCGGTGTGGCGATGGCTTCGCGTGCGCGGAAAATGCCGAGGCGGTAGTTGCTGTAGGCGGCGAGGCGGCCCTGCTGGAAATAGATCGCACGGGTGTTCCCGGGGCCGATGTGGGTGACAAAGGTGTTTCCCTTGGCGAGCAGCGGATTCTTCAGCAGCATGCGCTGGGCGATCTGATAAACGAGGCGCGTCATGTTGCCGTCATCGATGAGGCTTGGGGCCACCCCGCTGTGAACCTGCAGACGGTTTAGGAAAATCTCGTGATTGACGGCCTCCGCGAGAATGTTGGAGGTGAAGAGCCGCAACTGCGAGGACGGGATGCCATACTCGCGCATCGTCTGAAGATAATCGCGGAGGATGGCGGCTGCCTGATCGACCGTGTTACGCGAGATGCTGCGGGCGCGAAAAATATCACGCGCGACGGGCAGCGGCCGGTCCAGGCTTTCGATGCTGATGAACTGGCCCTTGTCATCCTTCCGGCCGATGACGAGCGAAACTGAAGCCGCACCCACATAAATAACGGCATGTTCCGGCGGCGGATTGAGCGTGACAGGTGGAGTCGCGTCTCTCATGGAATGGATACGTGATGAGGCATTCTTCAGTGGTTATTTTCCAGTACTCCGCATCCATGCCACCGCACCGGCGGCCACGGCCTGGCCGCCCAGTTTGGCGAGCGAGTATCTAATCCCGCGGGCAAGTTCCGGGATGGCGTAGTGCTCGACTTCTTCCTTGAGCAGGTTCATGTAGAGTTCCGGCAATTCTTCGACCAGACCGCCACCGAGCGTGATGCGGTCGGGGGCCAGCAGGTTGACGACGGTGGCCACGCCCATGCCCAGGTAGCGGATGGAGTTGCGGAACATGATCATGGCCGCGTTTTCGCCGCTGCGGAAGGCATTGGCGAGAGCTTTGCTGCGGATGTTGCGCAGTGAGCCCTCAGTCTTTTTATCGAGATCGGGAAGCTGGCCACGATAGCAGGCCAGCCCTGCCTGCGATGCCAGCGCGAGACGGCTGGTGAGGTCTTCGAGTGTCACCGTGCCAAACACCGGACTGCCGATGTGGGTGCCGGGCAGCAGCACATTCCCCAGCTCCATGGCGGAGATGGCGCGCCCCATGACCAGCTGGCCGTTGTAGACAAATCCCGCTCCGACGCCCGTGCCGGGAAACACGCCAAGCAGCGAACGCGCGCCTTTGCCGGCGCCGAGCACGTACTCGCCATAGGTTCCTGCATCGACGTCATTCAGCACCGCGACGGGGCATTTGAACTGGGTTTGCAGCAGCTTGCGCAGCGCCATGTTGGTCCAGCCCAGGTTCGGCGCGAAAATGAGGATGCCTTTGTCCGGATTTACCAGGCCGGGGCAGCCGATGCCGATGCCCTGCAGGCCCTTGGGATCCACGCCTGCCTCTGCGATCGCCTCGTGGATGGCTTTGACGATTTTGTTGCGGCCTTTGGCTGCACCGTCAGAGCCGTTGGTCGATTTGCGCGCGGAACCGAGCACTGTGTAGTTGGCATCAAGCACGGAGGCCAGCATCTTCGTGCCACCGAGATCAAAGCCGATCCAGAAGGGGACATTGCGGAGCTTTTTGGATGGCTTCTGAGACGGCTTCTTGGGCGCGGATTTGGTTTTCGCTTTTTTGGCTGGCATGGCGTGGGAAAGACAGCCCCAAAGACACACGGGCTTTCGGATGCAGCAAGTGACAATGTGAACGTGAGCCTTCTTACTTGGACCAATGCCTCGCGGCAAAGTTCAGGTACTGCGTCCAGTCGAAATCCGTGACGTCGTGTTTGCCGGTACGGTTGTGGTAGCCGATGAAATCGCCGACGGGGGCGTCGATGGCGGGTTGTGCTTCCACGCCGACGCCCTGTTTGCCGAAAAGGGCGTAAACCGGGCTGGCGAATTTGCCGGAGAGGAACTCGCCTTTCTGATCGGCCCAGTGATCTTCGGCGGCGCTGGCGATGTAGATGGGGCGTGGGGCGGCAAGGGCGATGAGCATGTGCATGTCCACGGGGCAGGCGGCGGCGTTTCCGGCGTAGTTTTTGTAATTCGGTGTGAACCAGTGAGGGAAGGCCTTGGTAATGATGGCGGTGGTTTCGCCGAAGTCGCGTCGCATGAGGGCTGCACCGCCTTCACCCGAATCATTGGAGATGACGATGCCGAAGCGGGTGTCCTGCACACCAGCCCAGAGGGAGGTTTTGCCCAGACGTGAGTGGCCGATGACTGCGAGGTGTTTGCCATCGATCTGCGGATCTGTTTGCAGGTAGTCGGCGATGCGGCTGAGCCCCCATGACCATGCGCCGATGGCACCCCATTCACCGTCTTTCCAGATGGTGTTCGCCCCATCTTTGCTGACGGCAGCACGGAGGCCTTCCTTCCAGCCTTCGGCGTGGTCGGGTTCGATGTCGCCGTAGTAGGCGGTGGCGACAGCGAAGCCGCGCTTGAGGATCATTTCGAGCGGCCAGCGGCTGCTTTCGGTGCCGCGGGTGGCTTCGGTGGCGCGATGATCGACGATGTGCTTCTCCTTGCTCTCACGCATCCAGCGGGTGTTGAGCGGCACGTCGGTTTCGGTGCTGACGGCATGATTGCCGCCGAAGCTGAGGCCGACGAAACATGGCGCTGCCTTGGTGGCATTGGGAGTGTAGAGCATCACATCCATGCCGGGCCATGCGGGGCGGCCGGGCAGCGAGATGTGGATGAATTTTCGTGTGGCCAGACCGCCCAGGGCGTCTGTTTTCGTCGCAGTGACTTCGAATTTGGGCGTGCCGATGTCGGCGGGTGTTTTGCCATAGACGTGATCTTCGAAGAGTTTGAGAATCTCGGGCCGGCGCTTCTGAGTCCAGTCATCGGCAGTTGTGAGCTTCAAATCGGGCAGCGGATCAGTGCCGACTTTGGCCTCGTCGTAGTTCACCCCGGGGCGCGGGGTCTGAGCCAGGGCGGAGGCGGTGAGCAGGAGAAAGAGGGTGGTGCGCATGGTTGGAGAAGACAGAACGAGGCGGGAGAGTCGAATTGTTCGTGCCTTTGCTGATCAGGCGATGTTTGATCGGCAGCCATTATGAGTGACTCCCCAGTACCACCGCCGCTGCCTGCATTGAAGCCTGTGATGTCCCCGCGTTTTTCGCGGCCGGGGGCGCTGCTGGCCGTGTGCGTGATCGTCGCCTGCGTGGTGTTTGTGGTGCGAAAGCAGTCTGAGCACAGGGCGGGTGGCGGAGCCGAGGTACACCCAAACCGCATGCTGGAGCTGATGGCGCGTTACGTCGTGGGTGTGCAGGGACTGATGGGAGGTGACAATGCCCTGGGCGAATGGCAGTCACACTTTGACGAGAAGCTGATGCAGAATGTGGTGAAGGTTTCCCGTGGAAAGGCAGACGAGCTGCGAGTGTTGATCGTGGAAGGCGGCGTGACCCATGTCTGGCCTGCGAAGGCGAAGTTTGACGCGCTGGCGGCGAAGGAGGCGGATCTGCAGGCGGATGTGGTGACGCTGGAGCGCATGAAAGCGATGAACGGTGAGGTGCAGGACGAGGCCTGGACAAAATTCAGGAGGCGGCATGGCTGGATCGCAGAACTGGCCCGTGCGCAGGCAGGGAATGATGAGGCCAGGCGGACCGTGGCCCAGCAAGGCATGCAAACGGCGGTGGCTTTGATTGGCTTCAGCCTGCTGGGAATGTGCGTGGCGGTAGGTGGGCTGGGGGTGTTGATCTTGGGCCTCACACGCTGGCGCAGCGGGAAGATCTGCCTGACCCTGGTGCCGCGCAGCCGTGTGGAGGGCGGTGTGCTGCTGGAGGGATTTGCGATATTTCTGGTGTTGTTTTTGTTTCCACCCTGGCTGCTGCGTCTGCTGTCCGTGCCACTGCCCGGTTGGGCTGCCTACGGTCCGGCCCTGATGGCTCTGTTCATCGGCATGACATGGCCGCTGTGGCGTGGCCTGCCACGTTCGCATTGGCGTGAGGCGCTGGGGCTGCACCGTGGACAGGGACTGTGGAGGGAGATGGGGGCGGGAGTGCTGGGCTGGCTGGCTTCACTGCCGCTGCTGGTGGTGGGGATGATCGCGGCGTCATGGATCATGAGGCTCACGGGCGAGTTTCCATCCCATCCGATTGTGGAGATTTTTGCAGGCAACGGCTGGGCAAAACTTGGCGCGATGCTGCTGGCGGTGGTCTGGGCACCGATTTCGGAAGAAATCATGTTCCGTGGCCTGCTGTTTCCCGGACTGTCCGCTTGGCTGCGCTGGCTGGCGGGCATGCTGGTGGGAGCGTTTGTGTTTGCTGTGATTCATCCGCAGAGCTGGGCGGGGGTGCCGGCGATCATGGTGCTGGCCTGCTCGTTTTCTTTTCTGCGCCTGTGGCGGCAGAGCCTGATCGCCCCGATGACGGCACACGCGCTGAACAACGGGCTCATGTGTGTGGCGATGCTGCTGCTGTGGTGAGAAGCGGGCATAAAAAAACCGGGCTGATTGCTCAGCCCGGTTTGGGTTAACAAGGAACTTGTCCTGCTGTGCTTAATGCTCGTAGCCTGCTTCACCGTGTTCGGCGAGGTCGAGACCGATGCTTTCCACTTCAGGCTCAGGGCGAAGGCCGACGACGATCTTCACGATGATGGTGATGACCAGGGTGGCGGCGACGCTCCAGCCAATGGTGAGGGCGACCGCCTTGAGCTGGTTCATGAGCAGGCCTTCCTTGAGGCCGGCAACGATGGAGTTGGCCTTCTCATCAGCAAAGACACCAGTGAGGATAGCGCCCATCGTGCCGCCGACGCCGTGAACACCAAAGGTGTCGAGGGCATCGTCATAGCCGAGGAGGTTCTTCAGGTAAGCCACGGCAAGGAATGGAACGATGCCGGCAGCGACACCCATGATCATGGCCGAATTGGCGGTGACGAACCCTGCAGCAGGAGTGATGACCACCAGACCAGCAACGATGCCGGAGCAGAAGCCGAGGACGGAAGGCTTGCCTTTGAGGATCCATTCCGTGACAGCCCAGACGAAACCGGCGGTGGCTGCAGCGAGCGTGGTGGTCATGAAGGCATTGGCGGCGATGCCGTCAGCACCGAGAGCGGAACCTGCATTGAAGCCGTACCAGCCCACCCAGAGCATGCCAGTGCCGATCGCGCAGAGCACCATGCTGTGAGGTGCCATGGGTTCCTTGCCGTAACCTTTGCGCTTGCCAAGAATGAGGCAGAGAACCAAGGCGCTCCAGCCGGAGGTCATGTGAACGACGGTGCCGCCGGCGAAGTCGATTGCCTTGATGCCAGCGTTAGGATTGAGAGGGCCGCACATCAGGCCCGTTGTGCTCCAGACCATGTGGGCGAAGGGGAAATAGACGGCGAACATCCAGAGGGTGACGAAGACCAGCACGGCGATGAACTTCATGCGCTCGGCGATGGCACCAATGATCAGAGCAGGAGTGATGATGGCGAAGCTGAGCTGGAACATGGCCCACATGGCGTCGGAGATCCAGTAGTAGCCGAAACCGGACGTGTAGGGCGAGACGCCTTCGAGCATCGCATTGCTCAAATCACCAATGTAGGGGCTCGTGGCATTCACACCGAAGGAGAGGCTGTACCCACATGCCCACCACAGGATGGTGACCAGACCGGCGATGCCCATGCACTGGGCGATGACGGAGAGGACGTTCTTCTTGCGGACGAGGCCGCCGTAGAACAAAGCGAGACCGGGGAGGGTCATGAAGATAACGAGCGCAGTGCTGATCATCTGCCAGGCGTTGTGACCTGGGCCGGGGCCTGCGATGTTGGATTTCCACACGGTGTCACCATCTTTGCCGGCCTGACCATTGGTCACGTATTTTTCCAAGTCGAAAATACGTTGCTCCATGGTTGCGGCGACCGGCTCGGCAGCAGCTGCTGGGGCCGGGGCGGGAGCTGCCGCAGGAGGGGCAGCCGGTGCGGCAGCGGGTGCCGGTGCAGCAGTCTGACCTCGGGCATCGCCGGGGTTGATTGCGAGGGTGGTGAGGGCAACTACCGCAGCAATTGCCATGCTGCGCCAGATTCGAGTGTGGTTGAGTTTCAGCATAAGTCAGTGGGTGGAATTTAGCTCCGATCCAAGCTCAAGCATGGCGCGTGCCAACTTCGCTTTTGTTTTTTGAACCCCTTGCGTCAAAAACAACCGCGCAGTCCTGCATCGACTCCAGCAGATGGGCACAAAAAAGCGGGTGGAGGACCACCCGCTTTTGAAAACGAACCAGTTATTTCAAGCTCTGCTTACTTGGCGAAAGGACTGAGGACGATTTTTTTGAAGTCACCCGCCAGCTTGGCGATGGCATCCTTGGGCCCCGTGAGTTTCACGAAGATGTTCGACTCTCCGGAGGGAACAATGGCGGCGATGAGGCTGTAGTTCTCACGCGGCGTTTTGGCGCCCATGGGTGGGCCGTCATTGTAGGTGCCGGTGGCAGTCACCAGAGTGATCTTTTTGTCTCCAGCAGCAAGCTCTTCACGCTTGGACTCAGGGGTGCCTTGAAACTGCCCCAGCCAGCGTTTGACGTTGGCCTCAGTATCACCACCACCGCCGGGGCCAGGGAAGCTGTAAAACACGGCTTCCACGGGCTTCTCGGCACCTTCCACTTTGGCAGACAGCGTTCCGGCGCGGAACATGCCGGTGCTTTGGATTTCCGCCCAAGGGGTGGCGAACTTGAAGGTGAGGCCGTTGACTTCGAGCTTGCCCTCCTCGCCACGAACGACGGAAGTGAGCGAGATCAAGGCGATGAGCGTGGGGATGAGGAGGGATTTCATGGCGGTGGTAGGAGGGGAGTCTGGATTACTTGGTGACGTGCATAACACCGCGCATCAGGAGCCAGTGGCCGGGGAAAGTGCACATGTAGGGATAATCACCGGCTTCTGCTGGTGCGGTGAACTCGATGGTTTCGCTCTGGTTGGGCATGACGAGCTTGGTGTTGACCACAATGTCAGGCTTGGCTGCATCCGGGATGTAGCTCTTGGCCATGCCCTGGGGATCGGCCAGCATGGCGTTTGCCAGGGCGCCGACGGCGTCAAGCTTGCCGGGCTTGAGCAAAAGGAAATTGTGCGGCTGCGGGGCGATGCTGCCGGTGTTGTTGAGCGTGAGCTTCACCTTCTGCCCTGCGGTGACGCTGAGTTCGGTCTTGTCATAGCCCAGCGGATTTTTGGCGTCCGGCTTGAGTTCGATGGTGGCGACGCTGGCATCCTGGGCAAAGCCGGAGAGTGCGAAGGTGGCGATGGAAAGGAGCAGGAGGCGGGTATGTTTCATGTTTTTTGTTGGGGGTGACGGGGAAAGCTTAATCGGGCCGCGGCTAGGCGGAATTTCAACTACTTTCGTGGCAGTTGAGCAAGGTATGCTACTCTCTGGCACGAAAGTTTCTTCCCGTCTCCGGCGTAATCACAATGTATATGAACGAGTTTCGCGAAACCTCCCTCGCCGCCCATTCTCTCAGCCGCCGCCAAGTTTTGCGGGGGCTGGGTTCGATGATTTCACTGCCGCTGCTGGAATCATTCGGTGCGCGTGCGTTTGCTGCGACCAAAGCGCCAGCCAAGCCCATTCGTGCCGCATGGATGTACATTCCCAACGGGGTGAATGTGGAGCAATGGATGCCCACGGGAGAAGGGGTGAATTATCAGCTTTCGCCTTCGCTGAAGCACATCGAGCAGCATCGCAATGATTTCATGGTGGTCTCAGGTCTGATGCAGGATTTCGCCCGCAGCCATGGCAATGGCGGTGGTGACCATGCGCGTGCGACGGCCACATTCCTCACCGGCTGCATGCCGAAGAAAACGGCGGGTGCTGACATCCATGTCGGCATCTCGGTGGATCAGATCGCGGCGCAAAAGATCGGACATCTTACGCGGCTCCCTTCACTGGAGCTGAGCACCGATGGGCAGCGCAGCTCGGGCAAGTGTGATTCCGGCTACTCCTGCGCCTACCAGTTTAACCTGGCATGGAAGAACGAGACCATGCCGATGGCGCCTGAAATGGACCCACGTCTGGTGTTTGAGCGCATGTTTGGCCTCGGTGCCACAGCGGGCAAAGGGCCGGAAGCGGCGCGTGCCAAGCGGATGCAGAAAAGCATCCTCGACACCGTTCTCGATGAAGCCAAAAGCCTGCAGGGCAAGGTGAATGCGGGAGACCGCCGCAAGCTGGACGAATACTTTTCATCCGTGCGCGATATTGAACTGCGCATCGAGCGTGCGGAGAAGTTTTCCGCGCAGATGCCTGATGTGAAAATCCCTGAGGGCATCCCTGATTCCTACGAGGAGCACATCCGCACCATGTTTGACCTGATGGTGCTCGCCTTCCAGACTGACACGACCCGCCTTTCGACCTTCATGCTGGCGCACGATGGCAGCAACCGCAGCTTCCCTGAACTGGGCGTGCCGGACGCACATCATTCCCTGTCGCATCATCAGAGCGATCCGCAGAAACTGGCGAAGATTGCCAAGATCGACCAGTTCTATCTGCGTCAGTTCGGCTACTTCCTCGACAAGATGAAATCGGTGAAGGAAGGGGACAGCACGCTGCTGGACAATTCGATGATCGTTTTTGGCGGTGGCATTGGAGATGGCAACCGTCATAACCACGACAATCTGCCGATCCTGCTGGCAGGGCGTGCCGGTGGCACTCTGACACCGGGCAAGCGCATGCTTCTGCCGGGCGAGACGCCGATGACGAACCTTTACCTCTCACTGCTGGACCGCCTCGGCGTGCCTGCAGAGAAGGTGGGAGACAGCACGGGCAGGCTGGAAGTCAGCTAAGCCAAGGCCTGCGTTCTTTTTCGCTTCAGCGTCCGCCGGGAATGAGCGGCCGCTTGATCGTGTCGGGCAGGCCGGGCGTGGACTTGCGAATGCCTGGAGGTGGCATGTTGTTGGCCGGTTGAGTGATGGATTTGCCACGGCTGCCATTTTTAGAAATGCCCGGAGGCAGTTCGTCCGCCTCGGCGGTTTTCGGCGGTGCAGCACTGGCTTTGGGCACCATTGGCAGAGAATACCAGTGCATCTGTGGGACGGCGCTGAGTTCAACCCACTGCTGTGAGCCAAGTTTTTTCCATTCAAGCTCCACCACGGCCCACACGTGGGTTTCCCACGGCATGCGGATGCGCAGTTCCTGAGCGAGAGCCGAATCTTTGTCCAGGAATACGGATGCCTGGAATGAATTGGGCGGGGCGGGACTGACCCGGAAGGCATCCTTACGATCCACGTTGGGCACGCCGTCTTCGAAGAAATGATGGCGGATGATGCCGACGTGAAAGCAGGCCTTGCCGGGCATGTAGGTCTGGAAGAATTTTTCCAGCATGCGGTCCTTGAATTCCACAAAGGCGACCCAGTCCACTTTGAAGCCGTCTTCCTTCTCTTCCAGCATCACTGGAACTGAAAACTCCCAAGTTTTGTTTTCCAGACTCAAGATGCAGTGTTTGCCGGAACCCAGTTCGGGGTTGGGGTCCATGCGGACGAATTGAATGCGGTCCACTGAAATGGGGCCATCCGGCGCATGCGCGTAGTAGCGCTCCATATGGGGTTTCATCATGTCGGCACCGAGCGTGTATTTCAGGCGCTCTTCGAGGGATTTTGAGTGGAGGAATTTTTTGAGTGCATCCACTGCTGGCTGGGCTGCAGCCGGGACATCCTCTTCCTCAATGGTGTGAGATTGTGCCAGGCTGGAAGGCGCGGAGGCCGGGGGACCTGGAGACTCCGCATTCATGGCTGGTTTGGCAGGCACTTCAAGAAGCGTACCAGCTGGGGCCGGAGGCACTGGTTTGGCAGCCATCGGTGTGGCACCCGTGGCCGAGGGGGGGATGGGGGCAACAGCCGTGGCGGTCCGCTCCTCAGCAGCAACTGGTGCCACCTTTGAGAGCGTTGGTTCTTGAGGATCAAAGCCGACGGTGATTGATCCCGACTTGGCCTGGGCTCCGGAGGATGAGGACGGAAGCGGGGCAGGTTTCTCCGTTGTCGCGTTATTGGCAAGCTTGGACGGTGTGCCAAGATCAGGACTGGGGTTCAGCTTTGCCGGGATGCCGGGTTCTTCCTTGGAAGTTTCTTCAGCCACATCATGCCCGATAAGACTGGGGATCAGGTCGGGGAAGTAGTCTTTCAAGAGGAAGCCGACGAGGCCGAGAAATCCGAGGAGAAAGATGGCAGCGAATGCGAGCCTGATGAAATTGGTCCCGCGTGACACCCTGAGGCTGGCAACATTCCTTCCCGATGGAATGGGTGCCATGTGTGCTGCGGAAGCAGCGTCATGTCCGAGGGGGCTGCCCAGACTGAGTGAGGGGGGGGCTGTTGGATGGAGCTGTTGGGTAAGTGGAGTTAAAGGTGCGGGAGGTACATCTCTGCCGAGCAGTGACGAGCCTTGCAGGTTGCTGAGCATTCCAGGCATTCCGCCAGCGCCTCCCAGCGGTGACATGTTTGGCAGAGCTGGCGCACCAGGAATGAAGCGTGACTGATTGGGCAGTCCAGTTCCCGAGAGCCCGGCAGGCACATCGAGCGAAGTTAAATTCGGCGTGGCTGCTGGTGATGCCTGAGGCGAAGACCAAGGTGTCTGTCCGGCAGGAACATTCAGTGTAGTGCTGAGGGGCGGCTGTCCCGGAGCACGCTTCGGAGGCAGTCCCATGTTGAGATTCAGCCCCGACTGAAGATTGGAAACTGGCACGCCAGTCCCTGGCATCTCTCCCATCATGGAGGATTGCGGTGCTGGAGGCCAGGAGGGGGCGGGGGCATGGGGCTGCGCCGCCACAGGTGCGGGAGTCCAATGAGGCACGGGAGCCTCTGCAGGTGCAGCCGTGGGCGAAGTGACTGTTTGCCCGCAACTCGGGCACGGACCCGTGACGCCTGCCATGTGAGCAGGTACCGTCAAGATCGTGTGGCAGAAGCCACATTGGAACTGGATCGTGTCCGGGTTCATCAGATTAAGTCATTATGGTCAATTTCATTAATTATCATTCAAGGATTGGCTTTGACAAATTGAAGTTCGAAAAGTGTCGGGGGTATTGATGCCTAAGTGTTCTCGAAAATCAGACGTATCGTATCATGCCTCCACCCCCGCCCGTAAAGGCACCGCCTAGTCGAGGGGGCGTTTCAGGTTCGGCCAGCATCCAGACGCATCGTTGCCGTCTCAACTGCAGGCGATGTAAAAATTGACGGCAGCCGATGCCGATGATGCCGAGGAGCAGCAGGCTGCCTGACATCCATAACAGGAGGGGGTGGCGGCTCTGGGTGCTTGGTGAGGGCGAAGGATTCTTCAACTCAGAGCTGAATTCAGCCAAGGCCTGGTCTTTGGGAGTCTTGTCAGCAGGATCAGGAGCCAGAGCTTTTTGCAACCAGAACAGCCGTGTCGAAAGGTGGATGGTGTAGCGACGCAACTGATCGTGAACATTGCTGGTTTGAAGGGATTCGTTCAGGCATGCCTGAATCGTTTCGCTGAGAAATTCCGTGGAGATCTGGTTGTGGATGGACCTGCTCACAAACAAACGTGTCCGCCAAGGTTCTCCCAAGGGGTAGACCACCAGGCAGGCCTCTGATTGCAGCAGGCTGCCGGAGGCGAATTTCTCCAGTTCAGCGCCTTCAGGGAGCTTCTGATCATGTCCGATCACCAAAACATACAACTTGATGCGTGCATCCTGGGCATGGAATCCAAGAAGACGCATCATGTCATGATTCTGAATTTCAGGCGCAATCTGTTCTGGATCAATGAAATACTCTTTGGGAAGGCTTTGAGCGCATGCGGCGAGAAATTCCTGGGAAACCGCTTTGAGGGAAGCGATCGGTGTAGGCAGTTGCACCGTGCTGGCCGGGCCTTGTGTTGGCAGTCCAAGGATGGCTTCGGGAAGAAAGAGCCGCATATCTTCGGTCTGCAGGCGGGGGGAGAGTTCGCTGTCGCCGGTGTTGAAAAAATGGTCCAACCGGGGGCTGCTCGGCAAGGGAGTATTGATGAGTTCGTTGATGTCAGAGGCGGACTCGCCACTTTTGGGGGGCAGCACTCCCGGACTGTTGCCATCAGGGATACTGGCACGAAATCTCTTAAGCTCCTGCGCGCTCCACCGCGGCAGCGGCAACGTATGTTCTTCGGCTTTTTCCTCAGGCTGATCATCATCAGCGGACGCTCTTCCGAAGCAGAGCAGCGGTATCAGCAGCACTAGGGGAAGATATTTGGCGCTGGGAGCTGCAGTTGCCATGGAGTCATGAATTGGCTTGATCATGTCTTGGGGCGGGTAATTCAGCCAGCGGCCGTGTGATAGACCGGTGCCCTCCCCGCAAAGGCTGCAGGCCGATATCAGACGCGGAGTCTGCCATGCCCGCCGCCTCTGGCTGCCATTGCATTGGACGGGCGTGTTTTCGCAAAACCTCCCCGGCGCGAATGCAGGAGGTCGCAATAGCCGTGCTGAAAGCGCCTTTGCTCAGGTGGCTGCCGACGGTTTGCATCATGCGGTGGATGATCTTTGGGCTGAAACACTTTTCTATGGCATATCCCAACGTGATGCAGGCGGTTCGCGCAGAGGGGTCCACGACCAGCACCATTCCAAAATCATTGCGGCGGCTGACAGAGTGGGTGTTGAAGGCCCCTTGATTGAGCAGCCAGAAGCCCAGTTCTGCGACGCTTAGGTTATTGGGCAGGGTGCCTAAGTAGACGGCAAAAAAGGCCTGGGGGAAGCTGCGTTCAAAATCGTCCAGAATGATCTCGATGCGCCGACTGTCTTCGAGCCGCAGGCAGTGGGCCGCATCGGTGATTCGTTCCAACCTAACCCATTGATTTCCAAGGTAACTATGCAGCAATGTCGCAGAAAATCCGCAGGCAGTGCAGGTGCTCTGCTCTGAGCGGACGCTAGCTTGGCAGCGTGGACATTTCATTGTTATAGAATATATGGAATATACAATTAATCAAGTCCTATTTCGTCACTCATGACACAGAAAAAATGTTTACACTGTGTGGCCTTTGTGGTGTAACTGTAAGTTGACTCAACAATTTAAAAACGAACGCTGATTTCCTCTGGCTTTCAAACTCCGAATTCAACGCTCAATTTTCCATCACTGATCATGAAGCTCGCCTCTACCATTGTCATTCTCGGCAGTCTGCTGACTGCCGGTTCCATCCATGCCAAATGGTCACGAATTCCGATCATCAAGGAAAAGCCGGTTAACACGATCAGTGGTCCTGGAAGCAATGCATCGCTCGACAGCTCGTCTGGCATTGGTCGTGTGGATTCCATTCTTTCCAGTGACATCACTGCGTCATCCACAGTTTCCGCCGGGAAAAGCTTTCTGCTCATCAACCTCGGCAAGCCGGTGTTGATTTCATCCTCTTCGTTTGTGAATGACGGCATTGAAGGGCGGGCAACGCTCTCGGCCAGCGCTGACAAAAATGGCTGGGCGGTTCTCGAAGAGAAGGTCTTTTCCGCAGCTGATCGTACGGTGGAGTTTAAATTTGCCGGGATGCAGGCCAAGTATGTCAAACTCGAACTGGCTCTCTCCAAAGGTGGGATGATCCGAAACCTTCAGTTTTTTGGTGCTGCGACTGACAAGGGGTACGCTGTCAAACAGTCTGCTGATGGCAAGGGGGGCAAACCGATGGATTTGATCAATGGCCTGGGTGGGGCTCGCGTCGTTTACGCAGCTCCGAGACCTGCCAACGGTCTCGACACTGCCATCACCTACAACAAGTTCGCCTTCCCTGAGTCTGATGAAAAGTATCGTACCATCATCTATGACTTCGGCCAGTTGCGCATTCTGAATGAATTCGCCTCTGTTCACTCGCCACGCCCGGTGCGCTTCGAAGTGTTTGCCTTCGACAATCTGCCGGAAAAAGAAGACTGGCGCGGTCGCATGGCCTTTGACCCAAGCGATTTTGGCAACATTGCACCCGTGGCTGTGGCTGAGGACACCCGCGGCACCGGAACGCTGAAGGCCAAGCCTGCCAAGGCAGTCAAGACACGCTACCTGGCACTGCGCTGGGAGCCTGAGTTCAATCCGCCGGATTTCCAGTGCACTGGCTCCGCTGAAGGCAATGTCATGAACATCGTCACGACCAACACGATCACCATCACCAATGCTGATGGCTCCAAAACGGTGGTGACTGTGACCGTTGGCGATGCCCATGGTGCAGGTGCTTCCACAAGCGACATCACTCCTGAAACTGCCGGCCAGATGGTGGCTCAGGGCACCGCCAAGAGCAGTGACACGACCACGATCACGACCGCGACGTATGCGCCAGGAGTGGATCCTTCTGCGCCTGGTGCGACGCCCACCAGCACGACCACGACCACGGGCAGTTCAACGGTAACGGTGACAACTCAATCCAATGGTACAGTGGTGACTACCAGCACGTCCACGACCACGGACTCCTCCGGAAATACCACAACCACGACCATCACCGAAAGCAAGGATACCAACGGTAACACGACAACGACAGTGAGCCAGTCCACGACTGATTCCAGCGGGAACACCACCACCACTAATAATACCAACACTGGATCGGGCGGGAATAACAGCCAGACGAGCACCACAGGTACCAGCGGCGATGGCAACCTCGCTGGCGGCAGTTCTCCATCACCTAGTGGCAACGGCTCAACGAACGCCAACGTGACCAACACGATTTCGACAGCAGCCACTTCGCCCTAATTAAGGCGTGATTCATCACGATCCCGCACTGGTGATGCCGGTGCGGGATTTTTTATGCTTCGGAGCTGCCTAATAAAGCTGCCTTGAGATCCCTCAGCTTCCTGCCACGCACTTCGGGCACAGGCCGTAGAATTCCAGCTCATGGTAGAGCTTCTGGAAGCCGGATTCTTTTTCGATCTGCTTTTCCAAGGCTTCCACCGGGCACGCGATGTCCAGCCGCTGGATGCGGCCGCATTGGGTGCAGATGAGGTAGTCGTCGTGATGACCGGGCTGTAGCAGGGTGTAATAAGCGCTGCGGTCATGCAGGCCCAGCCGCCGGATGAGCCCGAGTTCCTCCAGCTTGACCAGCACGCGGTAAACCGTCGCCTTGTCTGCGCCGCTGGTGAGATCGGGGGACTCGGCAATGTCCGCCAGAGACAGTGGCTGGTGGGAGTGGACGAGGATCGAAAGGACGTTCTCCAGGGCCTTGGTGCGCCTCAGTCCGGCTTCACGTGCGCGCTCCATCATCGTGACCGCCAGTTCGCGTGCAGATTCTGCATCATGATGCTGGCAGGTGGCTGAATGGTGGTGGTGGAGCATCGCTTTCGGGGTAGGCGGATTTAGGGGGCTGACATGGCCTGCTTTTTCTGCTGAAACAACCATTCATGCAGATCAGAACGTGGATATACGATGCCGGTGATGCCGTGGCCGGCTCCTTCGAGTTCGGTGTATTTCATCCGTTCGCCACCCGCCTGCTTCACGGCGGCTACAATGGCGCGTGAACGCTCGACCGGCACCATGTCATCTTTGTCGCCATGGAAGACCCAGAAGGGGATGGGTTTCAAAATTTCCGCGTTTTTGACATCGCCACCGCCGCAGAGCGGGACGCAGGCGGCAAAGACTCCTGGATACTTGGCCGCGATGCTGAAGGTGCCGAAGCCGCCCATGGAAGACCCCGTGAGATAGAGACGGTCTGCGTCAATGGGGAGGTGCTCCGTGAGATCGGCGATGAGGGCGAGCAGGTTGTCCGCCACCTGGTTTTTCCAGCCGATGTCGGCAGACGGGCATTGTGGGGCCAGGAGAAAGCAGGGCTGCTTGGCCAAGTTCTCATCATGGGTCCAGATTTTCGGTGCGCCTCCGAGCTGCGATTCGTTGTCGCTGCCGCTCTGGCCGGAGCCATGCAGCCAGATGACAAGGGGGTAGCGTTTGGTGCCGTCCAGCATGGGGCTCCCCCATAGCTGGTAGTTCAGGCCCTGCTTGGACACGCCTTTCACAAACTGCCCGGTGACTTTTTCTGCGTAGGCTCCCTGCTTCAGGCCTGCATCTCGGCGCTTCTCGCGCAGCAGGCTGCGGATGTAGTCCTGATCTTCCTTGGAGAGCTTGTCCAGCGCGAGGCGGTACTGGTTGAAGTCGGTGCTACGGCGGATTTTGACCTCCTTGTCGGAGAACTCGACGAGATTGCCCATGAACTTCGATTTGCCGTCGCTGGAAGTCCACTGGCGCGGCGGATCTGCAGCCTGCGCTCCGGTGAGCAGCAAACTGAGGGCAATGGAGCGCAGGAACACGTTCATGCAGCATGCTAAGCCGCACGCATCCGTGACGGCAAGCACTTTGCTTTGGGGGCACCTCAGGGCGTGATGCGCGCTCCGGCCTTCTTCATCTCATCGACGAGCTTTTTGGAAGCATCGTCGATGGCGTTCCCGTCGATGAAAATCTGGCAGTACGGCGCCCATTCACGTGGGCCGTCGTTGTCCTTTTTCCACATGCGGTGCAGAGGGGTGAGGTCGGTGATCTGGTTGTTTTCGAGAAAGAGAAACTGCAGCTCCGTCAGGGGCTCCAGCGGCGAGATGTCCTTCACGCCATTGCCTTTGAGGGAGAGCATGGAAAGCCACTTCATGCCGCCGATGCCGGCGATGTTGTTCACCTGATTGCCTTCGAGATACAGCGTCCACACCTTGGGCAGCTTGAACAAGGACGTGGCGTCTTTGATCTGGTTGTTCGCGAGGTAGAGGGAAGTCAGGGATTGGATGCCGCCGAGCGCGGAGACGTCCGTCACCTTGTTGCCGGTGAGCTCGATGTATTGCAGCGCCTTGCACGCGGCCAGCGGCGTGATGTCGCTGATCTGATTGTTGGAGACATCGAGGAACTGCAGGCGCTCCAGACCTTTGATCGGCGCGAGATTGGTGATCTGGTTTTCCGGCAGTGTCAGGGAGGCCAGGGATTTGCATTTTTCCAGGCCGGTCAGGTCCTTGATGCCCGCCTTCTTGCCTTCAATGATGGAGACTGTCGCCACATCTTCCGCAGTGATCACTTCCTGATTGTCGCGCTTCGCGAACACCTGCTTTCTCACGGCGGCTTCGAGCGCCTTGTCAGGGAAAATGGCCACGGGCTTGGGTGCCGGTGGCTTGGCAGCGGCGGGAGCAGGTGTGGCTGGAGGAGCTGCGGGCTTTGCTGGAGGAGCTGCGGGTTTGGCTGGAGGTGTGGCTGGCTTGGCGGGGGCAGGAGTGGTTGCAACCGGGGCTGGTGCAGGTTTCGCAGGGGCCGCCACAGGTTTGGTTTCGGGCTTGGCAGGGGGAGTGGCTGCCACAGGCTTTGGCTCCACCTTGGCGGGAACTGCGGGAGCAGGCTTCGTCTCTGCCTTGGGAGCAGTCGCCGGTGGTGCCGGTGCTGGCTTGGTGTCTTGAGCGTGAAGACTGAGGGCGAACAGCGCGGGGAGGACGAGTCGAAGTTTCATGGCTGGGGAGATGTTAAGGCCATGATACGTAGAACGCAGGTTGCATGTTCAGCAAAAATCGCCTCTCTCTTGCATTCATGGTCAACGTTATTGTCATCCTCGAGATCGATCCGCTGAAGATCGATGAGTTCCTCGCTGTCATCCTCGAAAACGCCGCCGCTTCGCGTTTGGAGCCGGGCTGCCTTCGTTTTGAAGTCAGCCGGGACAATGAGCAGTCCAATCTTTTCGCCCTCAGCGAAAGCTACGTGGATCAGGCTGCCTTTGATCTGCATTACACCACCCCACATGTGGCGAAGTGGCGTGCGAAGGGCCCGGGTTTCGTGCTCAAGCGCTGGGCGGTGAAAGGGCCGGTCTATTAGAATGTCGGCCCGGCCTGCTTGATGCCAATCACCATCGAATCCGGGCCCACCAGGTGCTCCACGCGGCAGTGGGTGAAGCCGGCCTCCTGCATCCAGCCGATGCAGTCTGCTCCGGTGTAGTCAAAGCCGCCGGGGGTTTCGATGAGCATGTTCAGGCTCATGAGCAAGCCAAAGGCATTCTCCTTGCGCGCATCATCGATGATCGAGTCATACACCACCACGGCACCGCCCGTGGGCAGTGCGGCGTAGGCCTTTTGGAGCAGCATGCGCTTCGTTGCCAGATCCCAGTCATGCAGGATGTGGCCAAAGAGAAGCACGTCTGCTTTGGGCAGTTCATCGGTGAAGAAGCTGCCGCCTGCAAAGCGCACCCGGGCACCCAGTTCGTTTGAGGCGATGTACTCTTCGAAGATGGGCCCCACTTCGGGCAGGTCAAAACCGATGCCTTGCAGATGCGGCTGTGCGAGAGTGATCTGCGTCACCAGATCTCCCTGCGCGGTGCCGATGTCCGCACAGCTCCGATACTCACCCCATGGAAACTTCTGCGCGATAGCCATGTTGGCACCACGGCTCACACCTGACATGGCGCGCAGGAATTCGCGCAGCTTGGCCGGATCGGCATAGAGGGCGGTGAAAGGGTCATGCCCGCCTTTGGATTCGTTTTGTGCTTCTCCGGTGCGCACCGCTGTCGTCAGGCTGCCCCAGTATGGGTAGAGACGATGGTTGGCCATTTCCAAGATGCCGCCGATGTAGGAGGGCTTGGACTTGTCCAAAAACAGCTCGGTCTCGGGTGTGTTGCGGTAGATGCCATCATCTCCACGCTGGATGAAGCCCAGGGCCACCAGTGCATCGAGAAAGTCTCGTGCGCCACGTGGATGCAGTCCGAGCCGTCCTTGCAGCGTGGTGAGGTCACCCGGGTGCTTCGCGAGTTCGGTGAAGATTTCCATTTCCACTGCGCTGAGCAGCGTCTTGGAGCTCCAGAAGGCGAGACCGGTGTGCAGGATGTGATCAGGGGTCAGATTCATGGCTTGGATGAGTTCGCCCGATTGTGGCAGACAGCGTAGAATCGTCATCAAAATTTTACCGAGCTCATGCAGTTGCTGAGCTTTACAAAATGGCGGCAATTTATTCATCGCGTTTATTGAGGTGGCTCCTATCATCGGACTCATGAAATCGTTCTTGGTTGTCCTTGGTGTTGTTGCAGTAATTGTCCTGACAGCCATGGCTGGCTACAACGGTCTTGTTTCGGGCAATCAGGCCGTCGAAGGGCAGTGGGCGCAGGTGCAGAACGTGTATCAGCGGCGGGCCGATCTGATCCCGAACCTCGTGAAGACGGTGGAAGGCGCGGCGAATTTTGAGAAAAGCACGCTCACGGAAATCACCGAGGCTCGCGCATCCGTCGGCAAGGTGCAGGTCAACAACGCACCGTCCGATCCGGCGCAGTTTGAAGCCTTTGAAAAGGCTCAAGGCGCGTTGGGTGGGGCTCTGAGCCGGTTGCTCGTGGTGGCGGAGCGTTATCCCGACCTCAAGGCGAATGCGGGCTTCCTAGCTTTGCAATCCCAGCTGGAAGGTACGGAGAACCGCATCGCGGTAGAGCGTGGGCGCTTCAACGAAGTGGTGCAGAGTTACAACACCAAGATCAAGAGCATCCCTGCCGTGTTTTATGCAGCGGCGCTCGGCTTCAAGGAGCGGCCCTACTTCCAGGCGAAACCCGGCTCTGAGGAGCCGCCCAAAGTGGATTTTAATTTCGGTGGCAGCGCTGCCCCCAAACAGCCGTGAACAGACTGGCCTCATCCTGGCTCGGCACGCTGCGGCTCGCATCCACCATGCTGGTGCTTGCCGTCACGGCTGTGGTGGCCGCTGAACAGCTGCCGGACAAGCCCGCGCGATTTTTCAATGATTCCACGGGCGTCGTGGACCATGCCGTGGCGGACCAGTTGAACGAGCGTCTGGCGCAATATGAGCGTGAAAGCTCGAATCAACTGCTCGTGGCCATTTATTCCCGCATGCTCACCGATTCGAGCCTGGAGGACTACTGCACACGTGCTTTTGAGAAATGGGGCGTGGGCCGTGCGGATCGTGACAATGGCGCGGTGCTGTTCGTCTTCATTGAGGATCACAAGATGCGTATTCAGACGGGCTACGGCTTGGAGGCAAGCCTGACGGATGCGGAGTGTTTTCGCATCATCGAGGGCATGAAGCCGTTTTTTCGAGCCAAAGATTACACCGGCGGGGCCAGCTTCGCGGTGGCCGCAATGATCGAGGCGACGAAGGGTGAGTATCAGGGCACTGGGAAAACCTTGGCTGAGTCCGATGGCGATCCGCAGGTATGGGTACTGATTCTTTTCCTGATCTCCATCGTGTTCAGCATCGGCCTTTATTTTTATTATCAAATGCGGGGTGACCATCTCTATGACGCCAAGGGGAGGCGTCGCGTGCGCAGGGGGCAATCTTGGTACAATTGGAACTGGAGCAGCAGCGGCAGCTGGAGCAGTGGCGGTGGCGGATGGAGTAGCGGGGGCGGAGGAAGCGACGGCGGTTCCTCATTTTCTGGGGGTGGTGGCAGCACCGGCGGAGGCGGTGCCAGCGGAGGATGGTAACCATGAACGCGAACCAATTCATCGCCACGATTGTGGATGAGCAGGTGATCCGTGCGATCCAATCTGCTGAAGCGCGCTCCAGTGGCGAGCTGCGCGTGTTTGTGACGGACAAGTCAGTGGAGCACCCCATTTCAGAGGCATGGAAAACCTTCGAGCGCTTGAACATGCGAGGCACGGCGCAACGAAATGCCGTGCTCATCTTTGTGGCCCCCCAGGCACGCAAGTTTGCGATCGTGGCTGATGAAGGCATTCATCACTTCTGCAAAGAAGCGTTCTGGAACCAGCTCGCCCATCAGTTGTCCGAAGGCTTCAAGGCGGGCGATTACACAGGTTCACTCGTGCGACTGATTGATGACATCGGTCAGGCGCTTGCAGTGCATTTCCCCCGTCTGGAAAACGATGCGAACGAGCTGCCAGACGAAGTGCTGAGAGACTGAGGCAGGTTATTTAACCTCAAGTCCGGCTTTCATTTCATTCACCAGCGGCTGGAGGAGGCTGAGCAAAGGAGTGAGTGCATCGGTCAGTTCACTCTCGGCTGCATCCCAGCCCAGACAAAGGGACGCACCCTGCACCTGCAGCTCAAGGCCGCGATGGTAGTGCAGACTGTCGCAGGCGCGCACACCGGGATTCACCGGGATTTTCAGTGCATTGAAAGTGTCTTCAATCTGAGTGGCGAGAGCCTCCGGCAGTTCAAGCTGATGCCAGATGGTGATCGGCAGTTCCGGCATGTCATGAGTGTAAAAAATCACCCGCTGATCACTGTTTTCCAGCCTGGCAAACACATGAAAGCGGCGCCCCTCCTCGCTTTCAGCGTAGCACTCGCTGTAAATAAAAAGTGCGGTATGGGGAATAGAGGGCGGTGTCATTGGGCCGAGTTTGAGTCAGCCAGGCAGTGGTGCAACTGGAACCCCAACTCATCTGGGAATGGATCACGCCCTATTTCCCCACCGCTCGCTTCAGCGCATGCTGAGCCTTGTTGAAGTCGGTCACGGCCATGACGCGGCTCTGGCGGGCGCGGGTCAGTTCTTCGCGGGCGAGCAGGTACTCCAGCACGACGCCGACCTGGCTGGCCTGGCGTTCCTTGGCCAGCTTGGTCATTTCTTCGGCGGCGGCCACGGCTTCGTCGTTGATCTTGATCTGATCGTTGGCGGACTGTGCACGCGTGGCGGCTTCGACGACTTCACGACCCACGGCGGCCTTGACCTGGCTGGTTTGCAGCGAGGCGCTTTCTTCACGGGCATCTGCCAGCTTTTGACGCTGACGGTCAAACAAACCGCCGGGGCCGATCTTCCAGCCAACGCCGAGGTAGTAATCCTGCTGGCTGCCGAAGTTACCCCACTGATTGCCCACGCCCGGACCTCCGCCTAATCCGCCGGTGGTGTAGCCCGCCTGCACACTGGGAATCAGCGGCGCGACATGGGCACGATCTTTTTCCGCGCCCATCGAGCTGTGAATGGCCTGTGCCGCTTGAATTTCGGGACGGTGCTGCTGCGCGAGTGAGATCAGGGTGGCTACGCCTCTGCCGGCCATCATCTTAACGGGAACGAGATCCGACTTCGCTGGACGCAGCACGGCATCGGGCGTGAGGCGGAGGATTTCAGCGAGGCGTGCGACAGCGAGATCGCGCTGCTCCTCGCCCTGGCGGATGGAGAGCTTGGCGCGGCTGATCTGGGACTTCACGCGCAGCAGGTCGGCACGGAAGGCGGTGCCGGCAGTGACGGCACCCTCAAGCTGCTTGCCGTAGTCTTCCGTGAGGTGCAGGTCATCTTCGATGATGGTGAGCGTGGCTTCAGCGGCGAGCAGGTCGTAGTAGCGCTCCACGGACTGCGTGACGATGTCGATGCGAGCCTTTGCCGCGAGGTGCTCGGCGGCGAGAGCACGCTGCTTGGCGGCGAGTGCGGAATAATAAATGTCTCCGGGAGACCAGTCGATCATGGCGCCGGTGCCGACGTTGTACTGCTGCTTGTTCGCGTTGAAGACATTGCCCGCGATGTCCTGCAAACGGCCTTCATGACCGCGATACCCAGCCCCGAGACTCAAGGTGGGCCAGAAGCGCTGCCAGGCCTGCTTCGATTCTGCCACAGCCTCATCATGCCTGGCACGGGCGAGCTGGATCTCGTCGTTCTTCGCGCCTGCGAGGCGCATGACGGTGCGGAGATCGACGAAGGCGGGCTCGGCGGCATTGGCCAGCGTCGCGATTAACAGAAAGGAAAGGAAGAGTTTCATGGCTTCGCGATAGTGACAGGTTGTTTGTCGGTGAGCAGCGTGGTGCCGGGCAGCAGGATCACGTCATCTGCTTTGAGTTCGGGAATCTCGACATTCGTGCCGTCGTTGAAGCCGGGCTTTACGGCGGTCTTCATGGCCTTGCCGTCCACATGCTTGAAGACAAAGGCGTTGGTCTTTTCCATCACCAGTCCGGCGACGGGGATGAGGGTGGCCTTGTCGTGTTTTTCGACGGCGATCTTCGCCATCGCATACATGCCGGGACGGAGCTTGAGCTCGGCGTTTTTGAGGTCGGCTTCGGCGAGCATGGTGCGGGTGGCGGGATCAAGGGCGTAGGCGATGCGTGAGATGCTGGCCTCGACCGGGGCAGGGCCGCTGGCATCGATCTGGGCTTTCACGGGTTTGCCGACGGCGACGAGCGAGGCCTCCATCTCGGTGACGGGAATCTGAAGGCGCAGTGTGCTGGCATCCATGATCTCCACGATCTTGCTGGTGTGGGCGGTGACGAGCGCGCCGGCATCGACATGGCGCGCGGTGACGATGCCATCAAAGGGGGCTTTGATTTCGGCGAAGGCGAGCAGCGTGGTGATGCGGTCCATACCTGCCTTCGCGATGGCCAGCTTGGCCTCCGCATCCTCGACGGATTGCGGCAGGACGATGTCGGGGGATTTGGCGCGTGCTTCTTGCATGCGCTTGGATTCAAGGCTGGCCGCAGCGACTTCGGCTTTGCTCTTGGCGAGGTCGGCCTGGAGTTCGGGGACTTCGATGCGGGCAATGACCTGGCCGGCTTTGACGGTATCGCCCTTGTCCACGCTGATGGCTGCGATGTAGCCGGTGACTTTGGCGTTAAGCATCACCTGCTGCCATGGGGCGAGCGTGGCAGGCAGGGAAACCCAACGGTGGATGGTGCCGGTGGTGGGCTTGGCGACGGGCAGGTCCACGGCGAGAGCGGTGGAAGTGAAAAAGAGAAGGATCAGGAAGCGCATGGAAAAAAGGGAAATGGGAGTGGAGATCACGCAAGGTCGGTGGGTTCCAAAGTAGCGGTTTTGGCGGTCTTGCTGGCGAGCAGCGCATACACGGCTGGCAGCACGAGCAGCGTCGCGAAGGTGGCGAGGGCGAGGCCGCCGATGGTGGCGATGGCGAGAGGGCTGGTCTGGGAGCGGGCTAGGGCCATGGGGATCATGCCGGCGATCATGGCGAGGGTGGTCATGAGGATGGGACGCAGGCGCGTGGTGGCGCTTTCCAGCGCGGAGTCGCGCTTGCTGAGGCCGGTGAGCTGGGCGCGATGGGCGAAGGTGACGAGGAGGATCGCATTGGCGACGGCGACGCCGACGGACATGATGGCCCCCATGAAGCTCTGCAGATTGAGCGTGGTGCCGGTGAGCATGAGGGCCAGCAGGACGCCAAGCAGCGCGGCGGGAATGGTGGTGAGCACCATGAAGGCAAGGCGCACGCTTTGGAAATTGGCGACGAGGAGCAGGAAGATCGTCACGATGGCGATGAGCAGGCCGGTCTGCAGGCCGCCTTGGAGCTCTTTGAGCGGAGGCACCTGACCGCGCAGGGTGACGCTGACACCGGCGGGAGCGGGATTTGCGGCGATGACTTTTTCGACCTGCCTGGCGACGACGCCGAGCGGCTGGTCATGAAGATTCGCGGTGATGGAAACCGTGCGGGCCATGTTGTAGCGGTCATACTGGCCGATGACGCTGCCTTCGTTGATTTTGGCAATGTTGCGCAGCGGCACCGGTGGTCTGTTCTGCGCGGTGACGGGCAGGTTGCGCAGGTCTTCGAGGCTTTTCATCAGCGTCTGCGGCACCTGGACCTGCAGCGAGTAGCTGACACCGGTCTTGGTGTCGGCCCAGAAGTTTGGCACGGTGAAGCGGCTGCTGGCGGTCGCGGCTACAAGGCTGCGGGTGGCGTCGCTCATCTTCACACCGAGGAGGCCGGCGCGTTCGCGGTCGATTTGCACATCGACGCTGGGATAGTCGAGCGTCTGGCTGAACTGCACATCGCGCAGGTCCTTGAGTTCAGCGAGCTTGGTTTTGAGCCGTTCCGCATGCGCACGGCTGGCGGCGAAATCCTTGCCGCTGACGGCCACTTCGATGGGCGTGGGCGAACCGAGGGCCATGACGCGTGAAACGATGTCCGCAGGCTCAAAGGAGAACTGCACCTGCGGGAACTCGGCAGCGAGGCGCGCGCGCAGTTTCTCACGCAACGGAGAGACGGCTAAGCCGCTGCCATCCTTGAGCTGGATCTGCAGGATGGCCTCCTCAGGGCCGCTGTTCCACTGGTGGATGAGATTGACGGGATAGTTCGGGGCATGCACGCCGACGAGGCCCATGCTGATGGAGACTTTGTCGGGGCCGCTTTCCTCACCGATGATCGCCAACGTGCGCAAAGCGATCTGCTCGGTGGTTTCAAGCCGCGTGGCGGTGGGGGCACGCAGGCGGAGCTGAAGCTGCCCGGCGTCGATCTGTGGGAAGATCTCCGTGCCGATAAAGGGAAGCAGGATGCTGATGGCGAAGATCACGCCGCCGAGGTAGGCGGGAACGAGGATGTGGCGTGTGGTGAGCGAGGGAAGGAAAATCCAGCGCAGTGCGGATTCGCCTGCGGGTTTGGCTTTCGATTCGGCACGTGGTTTGGAGTGCCACCAAATGTTCAAGATCGGCACCAGCGTGCTGGAGAGCAGATACGAGGCGATCATGCTGAAGCCCACGGCGAGCGACAGGGGGAGGAAGAGCGCCTTGGCAGCACCCGTCATGAAGAAGCTCGGCGCAAAGACGGCGAGGACGCAGAGCATGGAAAGCGAGCGCGGGCCGATGGTTTCTTCGGAGGCGTCCAGGACGAGGCGGGCAAGCGAACGGCCTCCGCCCTGTTTCAGATGGCGGTGGATGTTTTCGATTTCCACGGTGGCCTCATCCACCAAAATGCCGACGGCGAGCGCGAGGCCGCCGAGGGTCATGAGATTGATCGTGTAACCGCCGATCCATAGCGCGAGCACGGCGGCGGCGATGGCGAGGGGGATGTTCAGCACGACGATGAAGGCGCTGCGCAGATCCCGCAGGAAAATGAGCACCATCAGGCCGGTGAGCGCGGCACCGAGGATGCCCTCTTTGACGAGATCGCGGATGGCGCGGATGATCCAGGGGCTTTGATCAAACTCGAACGTGACGTTGATGTCCTCGGGGCAGGCCGCCTTGAATTTGGGGATGTTTTGCTTCACCAGTTCGACGACGCTGAGCGTCGAGGCATCGCTGCGTTTGGTGACGGGCATGTACACGGTGCGCTTGCCGTTCACCATGGCGATGCTGTACAGCATGTCGCTGCCGTCGCTGACTTCGCCGATGTCGCGCACATAGACGGCCCCCTGATCCGTGACCTTCACGGGCACAGCGGCGAGGTCTTGGATGTTTTTGACGACGGCATTCGTGGGGACGATGGGGAAGCTGTGGGGGAGTGAGAGATTGCCGCTGGGGCTGATGGTGTTGGCGGCGGTCATCGCAGCCACGACGTCATCGGGAGACAGGCCGTAGGCGCGCAGGCGGTCCGGCTTCACATTGATCAGAATGGTGCGCGCACTGCCGCCGAAGGGGGGAGGGGCGGAAACACCGGGCAGCGTGGCAAAAAGCGGGCGCACCATGTTGAGCGCGGCGTCCTGCATCTGACCGACGGTGCGGTTGGGGTTCTCCGTGGAGAAGACGAGATTGCCCACCGGCACGCTGCCTGCATCAAAGCGCGTGACGAAGGCGCCAGGCGTGCCCAGCGGCATGAAGGAGCGTGCGCGGTTCACATACGCGATCGTTTCTGAGAGCGCTGCGGACATGTCCGTGCCGGGATGAAACTGCAGCTTCATGATGGAAGCGCCCTGAATGTTCTTGGACTCCACGTGCTCAATGCCGGCGATGTAGAGGAAATGGTACTCGTAGTAGTAGGTCAGGTAGCCCTCCATCTGCAGCGGGTCCATGCCGCCATAGGGCTGTGCGACGTAGATGGTCGGGATGCCCAAGGCGGGGAAGACATCGCGCGCCATTTTGTCCTTGGCCTGCCACGCGCCGAGCAGGATCGCCACGACGATGACGATGACGGTCCAGGGGTGGCGGAGGGCGAAGCGGGGAAGGGACATGCGGGGTGAAAAGACGGAGGACTAAAAAGGGGGGGATAACTCGCCGGGCGAATAGGTTCTATCATGCATTAACCCTGTCTGAAAAAGCCAGTTATATCATTCGATGAAAGGGATTCAGGCGAAGTTGCCAAGGGGGCTCTCGAACGATCCGCCTTGCGCCTGCCATGTGCAGGCTGGAAGATCGGTGCATGAGACACTCTGAAAATCACCGTGCGCATCGCATTGGCTGGCTGCGTGCCGCTGTTCTGGGGGCCAATGATGGCATTGTTTCCACGGCGAGTCTGATTGTGGGCGTGGCGGCGGCGGAATCGAGCCCGAGCAATGTGCTGGTGGCAGGCATCGCAGGATTGGTTGCCGGAGCGATGTCGATGGCGGCGGGCGAGTATGTGTCTGTGAGCTCCCAGTCGGATACGGAGCAGGCGGACATGGCGCGAGAGCGCAAGGAGCTGGCCGAAGATGATGTGAATGAGCATGCCGAGCTGGCGGCGATCTATGTGAACCGTGGGCTTGAGCCGGAGCTGGCCAAAGAAGTGGCCGTCCAGTTGATGAAGAAGGATGCGCTTGGCGCGCATGCCCGCGATGAGCTGGGTATTTCTGAAGCACTGGCCGCCCGCCCTGTGCAGGCGGCGTTTGCCTCGGCGGCTACTTTTGCCGTGGGGGCCGCGCTGCCGCTGCTTTTGGTCTTGGTCGTGCCTGCTTCCGCACTCGTGTGGACGGTGTCGCTGAGTTCACTGCTGTTCCTGGGGCTGCTGGGCGCTCTGGCGGCCCGGGCAGGTGGCTCGCCGGTGCTGAAGTCCGCCTGGCGTGTCACCTTCTGGGGAGCTCTGGCGATGGGGCTGACGGCGGGTGTGGGGGCGTTGTTTGGTGCGGTGGTTTGATCAACTGACGAGTTCGCTCAGGCGAAAGCGAGTTGTTTGACGAGACCCAGGAGCGCGCAGGCACCGATGACGGGCATGAGTCCGGCCTTGAAGCGCTGCATGGCGATGAAGGCGGCGATGGCAAGCACGGCGATGAAGGCATCAAAACCGCCGCTGGCAGGCCATAACGCGTGGGTGGTGAATTTCACGCCGAGATTGAGGATGACGCCGACGACTGCGGCGGTGATGGCGGTGAGCGCGGCGCTGAGGCGGGGCTGCTCGCCGAGTTTCTCAATATGTGGCGCACTGAGGAAGATGAAAAGAAAGCAGGGAATGAAGGTGACCCAGGTGGTGATGAGCGCACCGGCTGTGGCACCCGCGAAAGGGGACAAGGCACCTGGATGCTGCCAGCCGCCGACGAAGCCGACGAACTGCAGCACCATGATGAGCGGTCCGGGGGTGGTCTCCGCGAGCGCGAGTCCGCTCATCATCTGCGGATGGGACAGCCACCCATGAATCTCCACCGCCTGCTGCGCGACATAGGGCAGCACCGCATATGCGCCGCCAAAGGTGACGAGCGCGGCCTTGCTGAAAAACAAGCCCTGCTGCGCCTGCGTGCTGCCCCAGCCGAGCCATGCTGCGAGGGCGAAGACTGGCAGCCACCAGAGCGTGAGGCACAGGGCGGTGATGGTGAGGGTGCGCGCCCAGGTGGCCCTAGGTGCAGGTGGCAAGGTGAGGGAGTGGACGTCGTCCTTCGCTGCGCCGTGGCCTTTGCCAGCGGGAAACTGTTTGGGCAGCACTCGATGGCCGAGGTAGCCGAGCAACGCTGCCCCGAGCACGATGAGAACGAAGGAAACCTGGAAGAAGTAGATGGCGACAAAGCTCAGCGCGGCCACGAGCCAGAGCGTGGAGCTTTTGAGCGCCTTTTTGCCGATGCGCAGCACAGCCTCTGCCACCACGGCGATGACCGCGCCGAGCAGGCCGTGGAAAATAGCTGCGAGCCATGGCAGGTGCCCGCCTGCCATGTAGAGCCAGCTCAGGCCGAAGAGGATGAAGACGGAGGGCAGCACAAACAACGCTCCCGCTGCGATGCCGCCCTTCGCGCCATGCAGCCGCCAGCCAAGATAAGTGGCGAGCTGCTGGGCCTCAGGACCGGGCAGGAGCATGCAAAAATTCAGCGCGTGCAGGAAATGGGTTTCACTGATCCAGCGGCGCTTTTCGACGAGCTCCTTGTGCATGATGGCGATCTGGCCTGCCGGACCGCCGAAGCTGATGCAGCCGAGCTTGAGCCAGTAGCGCAGGGCCGTGGCAAAGGTGGGCATGGAGGGCGATGTTTCAGCGTGGCTCATGGACGCCTCCATGCCAGAGGGGGCATCTTTGATCAATGGGGGATCACTCCGTGTGGCTGCTCCGGTCCTTAAAGCAGTTCTCGAAAAGATTGTCCTATGGATCCGGCGAGCGCAGCGGCCCCAGTGGCAAGGAGAGTGCGCCGCCTGCTATTAGGAAATAACAGGCAAGCCCACGACGCAGCCAATGGGGCCGCTCCGCCGCCCGGGCGATGTGACAAGATTTTTGAGAGCTGGTCTAAAGCAGCACGTTGTTTTCGGGCTGCAGCTTCGGGGGCAGCTTCTTTTCGCCAAGGATCTCGCGGACATCGATCTCGATGTTGCGGCAGATGGTGGAGATGGGGGTGTCGTTGACGGCGTTGTCGAAGGGGTTTTCGCTGAACTCCCCCGTTTGCTCCATGGTGTAGAAGATCCAGGAGATGAGGACCGAGAAGGGGATGGTGAGCCAGACTCCCGGGCCTCCCGCAATGGCGCTGAGATCCTTCAGCAGTCCAAAGGGCAGCAGCAGGATGAAGATGTGCACAAAGATGCGGCTGAAGATATTGTACTGACGAAAGAGCGGGGTGGTCTTGATGCGTTCGCAGCCGCCCTGAAGATTGTGGAACTCAGTGACGAGGCGCATGAGCTCGATGTGTTCGAAGGGATCGAGCGCGCCCTCGCGCTTCAGCCGGGCCAGGTGCTCGGCATGGACCTTGAGGAGCATGCAGGCGGGATTGTTGAGGCTCTTGAGGTGGTCGAAGTAAACCATCTTGTCGTGCTCTCCGAGGATGCGCTCCAGGCCTTTCTCAAACTCCTCCAGCTCGTGGCGCTCTCCGGCAAAGGTCTTGTGGAGGTTTTGCTTGCTGGTGGCCCATGGGATGGTGCGGCGCAGTTGCAGACGAAGGATGTTGATGAAGGAGAGGTGGCGGTAGGCGGCCTCGCGCACTTCCTCCGTGGCGGCGGGAAGACTGGCCTTCAGGTGGGCGACGAAGCTGCGGGAGGCATTGGTGATGCCACCCCACAGGCGGCGGGCCTCCCAGAGGCGGTCAAACGCCTGGTTGTTCTTGAAGCCCACAAAGAATGCCACGGCGGTGCCGATGGTGCCGATGGGCAGGAAGGGAATGGCGATCCAGCGGAGTCCGGCAAAACGATAGAGAACCACCGCGAAGGTGCTGATGAGCAGGGACTCGATGAAATTGCGACGCGCGAAGTGCCAGAGGAAGATCAAACGGAAGTCTTTGCCGACGTACATTGTGTGCTGATGCGGTTGAGGAACTGAGAAGGGCAGAGGCCGAAACAAAGCACGCTGAATGCCAGCCGAGGCTTCCGTGATGAGGCGCTCTATACGATGTCAGGCGCATGCTGCGCGACCAGTTTTTGCGACATGCGACATGCGCCAAGCGGCAGCTCCGGGAGCTGCCGGCGCACCGCGCGGCCTTCCTGCGTGGTAATGACCGCCGCAACCTACCTCAAATAGATGAACTCGTTGCTCATCATCAGCGCCTGGCAGAGCAGCGCCCAGGCTTCCTTCTCGCGCTTGGTGGAGTCCTGCTGGGTGGAATTGAGCGAGGCATCGGCGGCGGTGAGATAGTTCTCTGCACGGCGCAGGTCTTCGGCGGTGGCTTCACGGGCAAAGGCGAGGCGGTAGGCGGCGCGCAGGCGGGCTTCCTTGTCGGCGGAGAGTTTGAACACGCGTTCGGCGAAGCGTTGCGCCGCGCTGGTGGCGAGGTCGCTGTTCATCAGGAGCAGGGCCTGCGGAGAAACGACGGAGCTGTAGCGCAGGCCGGTGCTGGTGGAGGGATCCGGGTAGTCGAACTGCTGGAAGAGGTCGTAGAGATTGTTTCGGATGATCGGCATGTAGAGCGCACGCCGCGTGCTGCCGTAGGAGGTGAAATCCTTGGAGGTGTGATTGAAGACGAACTCGCGGTTGCGGCGCGGGATGGTCTTGCCGCCGATGGTGGTGTCGAGGTTGCCGGCGACGCTGAGCAGGGCATCGCGGATTTCCTCGGCTTCGAGGCGGCGCACAGGGAAGTGGTGCAGCAGAAGGTTTTCGGGATCAGCGGCATAAGCCGCTGCCGAGGTGGCGGAGCTCTGCTGATAGGTGCGCGAGCTCATGATGAGGCGGTGCATGTCCTTGAGGCTCCAGCCATTGCTGGTGAACCAGCGGGCCAGCCAGTCAAGCAGGGCAGGGTGCGTGGGCTGCTGGCCGAGGAGGCCGAAATTGTCCGTGGTGGGGACGATGCCCTGGCGGAAGTGCCAGGACCAGATGCGGTTGGCCATGACGCGTGAGGTGAGCGGGTGCTCGGGGCTGGCGAGCCAGCGGGCGAGCTCCAGACGGCCGCTTTGATTGGCGGGGAACTCCGGCTTGGTGGTAAGTGATGCCTGGGCGACCTGGATGAAGCCGCGTGGCACGGGCTTGCCCAGCGCGAGGTGGTTGCCACGAATGTGGATGGGCAGCTCTTTGACGATCTTCGGTGCTTCGGCCACGGCGAGCGTGGTGGGCAGGTCGGGGAGATTGCTCTCCGTGGCCATCATGGTGTCCTTCAGGGCGCGCACTTTTTCGGCCACGTCCTTGGGGAAGAGGATCATGGGCTCCGGCGGCAGGGCCAGGAAGCCTGCGGGGGCATCCAGGGCGGCGCGCGCCTGATGCAGCAGCGAGTCTTCGGAGGCGTCTTTGGGTTCTGCTTTGGCGGCCGTCTTGGGTTTTGCTTTCGGCGCAGGAGTGATCTTTTCTGCGGCGGCAAAGAGGGCGCTGTAGTAGCCACGCAGCGGCTGCACATCTCCGGTGCTTTTCAGCGCGCTCTGCCAGGGCTTGAAGAAGGGCAGGTTCTCATTCGCGGCGAGGTACACGCGGCAGTTGAGCAGGATATGCGGGCGCAGGCCGAGCGGCTCCGCCACCGGGCGCACCTGGCTCAGGGTGGGAGTGGCTGGCAGTTTGGCTGCGGCCATCAGGTAATCGACGGCGTGCTCACGCACCTCCTTGCGCAGGGCGGTGATGGCGGCGCTTTCGGCTTTGGAAACGGCGGCTCTTTGATCCTTGCGGATGCGTTCGGAGGATTTGACGGCGGCAAAGTCTTCCAGCGAGCCCATGGGGGCCTCATAGGCGGTGCTCAGCGCGCCGATGCGGTCCACGCTGAAGCTCTGCGTGCTCTTGAAGATGGCGGCGAGCGAGTAGTAGTCGGCGGTCGGGACGGGGTCGAATTTGTGGTCATGACAGCGTGCGCAGCCAAGGGTGAGGCCCATGAAGGCGCGGCCCATGACGTCGATCTGCTCATCGATGACGTCCATGGCGAGCTTGTCCTTGTCCGGTTCAGCGAGCACCTTGGCACCGAGATTCAGGAAGGCGGTGGCGGTGATGTGTTCTTTGCGCGCGGCGAGGTCCTTGGCCTCCAGCAGATCTCCGGCAATCTGTTCGGAGAGGAACTGGTCGAAGGGTTTGTCGGCGTTGATCGCCTGCACCACGTAGTCGCGGTAACGCCAGGCCGTGCCGAGCGCGATGTTTTCATCGAGGCCGTTGGAGTCCGAGTAACGGGCGACGTCCAGCCAGTGGCGGCCCCATTTTTCGCCGTATTGCGGCGAGCGCAGCAGGCGGTCCACCACTTTGGCGAAGGCATCGGGGGCGTTGTCAGCGAGGAAGGCCTCCACTTCCTGCGGAGTGGGAGGCAGGCCGGTGAGGTCGAAGGTGGCGCGGCGGATCAGCGTGCGTTTGTCCGCAGGAGCCGCGAGCTTGAGTCCTTTTTCAGCGAGTTTTTCGCTGATAAAAGCGTCGATGGGATTGGAGGCGTCGGCTTTGGGGACGGGTGGCGCCACAATCGGGCGGAAGGCCCAGTGCTTGGCGCCTTCCTTAAGATCAATGACACGTGGGGCGCCCGGTTTTCCGGACGCGACGGCTTCGCGCGGATCTGGCGCGCCCATCTTCACCCACTCTTCCAGAGTCTTCACTTCCGCCGCAGGCATGGCACCTTTGGGCGGCATCTGCAGGTCCTGGTTTTGATAGCGTATGGACTCGATGATGTGGCTCTTGTCGGGATTGCCCGCGACGAGGGCCGGGCCGTTGTCGCCGCCTTTGAGAATGGCCTCGCGGGAATCAATGAAGAGGCCGCCCTTGCCCTTGCCGGATTCGACGGAATGGCACTCGTAGCAGCGCTTGATGAGGATGGGGCGGACGTTCTTTTCAAAGAAAGCGATCTTCGCGTCATCCGCAGACGCGGCCACGGCGGCGCTGCCCGTGTGCAGCGTTAAAAGCAGGGCGATGGAGAATGGGGCTTTCATGAGACAGCAAAAATACGGCCAGAAAGCAGCGCTTCTTGCCGAGGGATTGACTTCGACTAGGCTGCGGAATGTCCCCTGTACTGAAAACTCTGGCCGACCTCGTACGCATCAACAGCATCAACACCTCCTATGAGGGTGGTCCCGGTGAGGCGGAGGCGGCGGCCTACGTGCGGCGTTTCTTTGAGGAGCGTGGCATCGAAGTGTGGGAGCAGGAGGTGTTTCCGGGGCGCAACAATGTGGTCGCGCGCGTGCCGGGGCGCGATTCCTCGCGGCGCATCGTGTTTGAGGCGCACACGGACACGGTTTCCATCAAAGGCATGACGATTGATCCCTTTGATCCGGTGGTGCGGGATGGAAAACTCTACGGGCGTGGCTCGGTGGATGACAAGGCGGGACTGGTGGCAATGATGCACGCGGTGGCGGACATTCACGCCAGTGGTGAACCGCCCCCCTGCGAGGTGTGGCTGGCGGCCGTGGTGGATGAGGAGTATTCGTTTCGCGGCGTGGTCAAACTTTGCGAAGGCCTCCAGGCCGATGCCGCCGTGGTGGCGGAGCCGACGGAATTCAAATGCGTGATCGCGAGCAAGGGGGTGCTGCGCTGGCGCATCCGCACGAAAGGAAAAGCAGCTCACAGCTCCAAGCCGCATTTGGGCATCAATGCCATCACCGCGATGTCGCGCATCGTGCTGGCCTTGAATGAAGACCATGAGCGCATGCAGCACACCCAGCATCCGCTGCTGGGGCCGGGCACCTGCAACGTGGGCGTGATCCATGGCGGCGTGCAGGTGAACTTTGTGCCGGACGAGGCGGTGATCGAAATCGACCGCCGTCTGCTGCCCGGTGAGGAGGTGCCGGACGTCCTGGCGCACTACCAGGTGCTGCTGGATGCGCTGATGAAGCGGCACCCGGATGTGCTGGCTGAAATGGAAACACCGATGCTGCAGGACTGGCCCTTCCAGACGGATGAGAGCGCACCGATCGTGAATCTCGCACGTGAAGTGCTGGGCGAGATGGGCCGAGATAATGGTGTCAGCGGTGTGCCCTTCGGCAGCGATGCGAGCAAGTTCTCACGGATGGGCATTCCCACGATTTTGTTTGGCCCCGGCAGCATCGATCAGGCGCACGCAGCGGTGGAATACGTGGAGTGCGCGGAAGTGGAAAAAGCGCTGGCGTTTTACACCCAGATCGCGCGGCGGTTTGTGTGAAATCCGTGTGCCGTTACGAAAACGACTTCCGCAGATGGCTTGGCAGGATGTTCAAAGCTTCGCGGTATTTCGCCACGGTGCGGCGTGCGACTTTGATGCCCTGGCCGTCGAGGAGCTTGGCGAGCTTGTCATCGCTGAGCGGCTTGTGCTTGGGCTCGTTCTTGATGAGTTCGGCGATGGCGTTCTTGACGCTGGTGTTGCTGAGGTCATCACCGGACTCAGTCTTCACGCCGTGGGAGAAGAAGAACTTCATGTCAAACACGCCATGCGGGGTGGCGATGTACTTGCCGGCGATGGCACGGCTGACCGTGGTCTCGTGCACGCCGACTTCATCGGCCACGGTGGCCATGTTGAGGGGGCGCAGGAAATTGGTGCCCTTCTCCAGGAACTCGCGCTGATACTTGAGGATCTGCGTGGCGATGCGGTGGATCGTCTGCTGGCGCTGGTGGATGGAGCGGATGAGGAACTTGCCGCTGCGGATCTTGTCGCGCACGTAGTTGCGCACCTCGCCGTTGTTGCCGGGCGCGCTGAGCAGATCCTTGTAGGTGTTGCTGATGCGCAGGTGCGGCAGGTCGTCATTGGTCATGACGGCCACCCAGTCACGCCCCTGGCGTTCCACCACGACATCCGGCGTGACGTAGTTGTTGGAGGAGACGGCAAAGCGCTGCGCCGGGCGCGGGTCCAGCGTACTGATGAAATCTGCGGCGCGTGAGATCTGCTCCAGCGGGACGCCGAGCTTGCGGGCGAGGATTGGGTAGCGTTTGTTGGCGAGGTCGTCGATGTACTGATCGACCAGCCGCCAGGCGAGGCTCTGCTTTTTGCCAAGGCGCTCAAGCTGCACCAGCAGGCACTCGCGCAGGTCTTCCGAGCCGACGCCCACGGGGTCAAAGCTCTGCAGCAGCTTTTTGGCGGTGATTAGAGTGTCGATGGGGATGCCGTGATTCAGGCTCAGGTCGTCGATGCGAGTGTTGAGAAAGCCGCGGTCATCCAGATTGCCAATGAGGAACTCCACCTGCGGGGCGAGGGTGGCCTTGGCGTCTGAGGTGTGAAGCTGGGAGAGCAGATGCTCCTGTAAAGTGGTGGGCGCCACGATGGAGTCCATGAGGAACTGCCAGCGTTCCTGGTCATCGCTGCGGCGGGTGGCGGTCTGCTGGCGGCTCTGCTGCCAGTACTCGCGCCATTCGTCATCCATCTGTGTCAGGGCGTCGATGTCGCTGTCGTCCACGCTGCGGTCATCGGGGTCATCGGGAATGGCGTCCTGGAGGGAAGTTTCCGGCGCTTCGAGTTCGAGCACCGGATTGATTTCGACCTCCTGCTGGATGATCTGGCGCAGCTCCAAAGTAGGAGCCTGCAGGATCTGCAAGCTCTGCTGCATCTGCGGCCCGATGGCGAGCTTTTGAGTCTGTAACTGCTGGAGTCCGTGGTCGGCCATGAATGGTTGTAAGACAGCCAAGCGCCGTCCTACCCTTTTAGCAAGCATTCTTCAGGCCATCACCGCGTTTATTTTCAATTTTGTCAAAAGAGCCGAGGCTGGCATAAAAGCAGAAACCCCGGCATGACCGGGATTTCCAAGAAAAAAGGGCGCTTTAGCGGGGGGAGAGGCGGCTGAAAAGCCTCAAGGCACCTCAAAAACCTTCTGCGTGGTGGGGTCCAGAGCGAGAGAACCGCTTTCGAGCCCGGTGATGTCGAGCTCTTTGTAAGGCGGGTAGGGGCTGATCACGCGCCCAGGCTTCGCGGTTTTCTTGCCTTTCAAGAACGACCCTGAAGACCCGCTGCCGGACGTGGTCGTGGGAAATTCCTTGGGGGCGGATTCGGAGCGGCGCGTGGTGGGTGCAGATGTCGGCGGAGGGGCGTCTGGCTTGGGTTCTTTTTTGGGTGCCACCGTGGCAGGTTTGCTCGTCGTCCTGGGAGTTGGCGGTGCGTCGTCCACCTTGGGAGGAGTGTATTTGCGCGTGGTGCTTGGGGAAGGAGTCCTGCCTTGCGGGGCGGGGGCAGGGGGCGTGTTTTTGCTGCGGCTCGTGTTTGGTTGCACTGGGGCCGGAGCGGTCGGCTGCTGCTGCGGTGGGTAGTTGTAACGCGGCTGTCCCTGAGGCTGCTGTTGCTGCTGCGGAGGATATTGGTAGCCGGGCTGCTGCTGAGGGTAGCTTGAACCGGGGAGGGGGTATCCCTGTGGAGACTGCTGCGGGTACGTGGGCGCTGCCTGCGGGCGCGGGGTGGAGTCCAGGCTGTAGCTGCCGCCGTTCTGACCGTAGCCCTGCGGTGGGTAGTCATAGCCGGTGGGGTCCTTTCCATAGAAAAGACGGCGTGCCATTTCGCTCATGCGCTGGCCAAACTTCGGCAGAAACTGCAGCGGGCTTTCATACTGCGGCTGGGGCTGCTGCTGCGGATAGCCGTAGCCTTGAGGTGCCTGCTGGTAACCTTGCGGCGCTTGCTGATAGCCCTGAGGCGGGCTGTATTGCTGCGGATAACCACCCTGCTGGGGATAGCCCTGAGGCTGCGGATAGTAGCGCTGCTGAGCCTGCGCCATGCCCGTGGATGCAGAGAGGATGGTGAAACACCAGCCCAGCCCAATCGAGCTGATCAGCCCCCTGCGAGTGGTTTGAGAATTCATAATGGTTAATAGTTCTTAAATTCCTGGGAACTTCAAGCCGCAATTTCCGGCCCTCCGCCTCAGGAATGAGGTCACAACTGGATAGACGAATGCGGCTGAAGTTTGTTCAGCCGCATTGCCATTTCTTTGAATCTGTCCTGAACTCAGGCCTTATGATGCCAGACGTGCGTCGATGTCTTTGTCCAGCCAGGCCCACATGCTGGCGAGGCTTTCGGTGACTTTGGCCTTCGCGGCGGTGAGTTCTTCGGCGCTGAGGCTCTGACCTGCGGCGGGGACGCTGCGGCCAAACATGTAGTATTTGATCTTCGGCTCCGTGCCGGAGGGGCGCACGGCAAAGCTGCGGCCATCGGCAAGGTCCACAAAGAGCATCTTCTCCTTCATGACCACTTCGCCTTCTTCGTCGGTGATCTCATCCTTGCGGAAATCGCGCACCTTGATGACAGCGGAGCCATCCACTTCCTTCGGCGGATTGCTGCCGTAGCTGTCGGCCAGCTTGGTGATCTGCGCGGCCCCGCTGGCACCTTCGAAGACCTTGCTCTCATTGCGCTCCAGGAAGTAGCCCACTTCGCAGTACACCTGATCCAGCAGTCCGGCCACGGTGAGGCCCCGGCTGGCGGCGTAGGCGGCGAGTTCGGCAAACATGACCACGGCGCCGTTGCCGTCTTTGTCACGGCTGAAGTCATCGCCCATGTAGCCGTAGCTCTCCTCACCACCGAAGACGAGAAACTTGCTGTGCTTCAGGCGTGCGTTGCGGCTCTCGACATTGTTCAGGTCGCGGTAGCGGCTGAGGATGTCAGCAGGCAGCGCGGATTCGTATTTGGAAAGCTTGGCGCTGATCCATTTGAAACCGGTGAGCGTGTTCACGCAGTTGATGCCAAATTTCGCGGCGATCGCGTCCTGCAGCGGGCTGGTGACAAAGGTCTTGAGCAGCACGGCGTGGCTCTTGTTTTCAGCGGTGAGGATGCCGAGGTCAAACATCGTCTTGGTGCGGTACCAGGCCATGAGGGAGCCCACCTGATTGCCGGTGAGCAGCACCATTTCGCCGGAGGCATTGCGAACGCCCACGCCCATGCGGTCGCAGTCGGGGTCCGTGCCGATGATGATATCCGCGCCTTCCTTGTTTGCCAGATCCACCGCCATCTGCAGGGCGGAGGCGTTTTCCGGGTTCGGGGACTTCACGGTGGGGAAGCGGCCGTCGCGCACGTCCTGCTCCGGCACGGTGAGGAAATTGAAGCCCAGCTTTTTCAGCAGAACGGGGACGAGGACGCCGCCGGCACCATGGAGTGCGGTGAAGACGATTTTGAGCTTCTTCGCTTCTTCCTTCTGCAGCAGCTCGGGCTGCAGCATCATGGTTTCCACGCGGGCGAGATACTGCTGGTCCATGTCATCAGCCAGGGTGGTGAGCTGGCCGCGTTCGGCCTCCGGCAGCGCGGTGTACTCCTCGCCCTTGATGGCGTTTACTTCTTTGATGATGCCGGTGGCGTGGGGCTCCACGATGCCGGCGCCGTCGTTGAAATTCACCTTGTAGCCGTTGTCATGCGCCGGGTTGTGGGAGGCGGTGATCATCACGCCTGCATCCGCACGGAGCTGACGCACGGCAAAGGACATCTCAGGCGTGGCGCGGCAGTAGTCAAAGAGGTACACATTCGCCCCGTGATCCATGGCGATCTTGGCGCAGAACTTTGCGAACTCTGCCGAGAAGTGGCGGGTGTCATGTGCAAAGACAATGCTTGGCTTGCCGCTGAGCTTGGCATTGGCGCGGAAGTTTTTCAGGTAGGTCACCAGCCCGCGGGTGGCGCGACTGACGTTGTAAAAGTTCATCGCGTTCGTGCCCACGCAGGGGGCTTCAGGGCGCTGGTCCTCAGGGGCGCTGCCGCGCTCCGCCTTGGTGACGATCTTGCCCACCGTGCGGCCGCGCAGACCACCTGTGCCAAATTTGAGCGCTTGGAAGAAGCGGTCGTTCAGCTCCGCCCACCGGCCTGCAGTGGCGAGTTCTTCGATGCTGGCGCTGTAAAGCGGATTGTCGCTGGCGGCGAGCAGGGCGCGGATGTTGTCGAGGCTGGCGTCGAGGAGTTGCCCGGAAGAGGCGGCGGCTTGGAGTTGGTCGGCAAGGGACATATGAAATATCAATTTGAACCAGCCCTTTAAGGAATCAAACGGCAAAGCGCTCAGCGGGGAATGAGGGATGCTTTACAAACGGAGACGCAGAATTGGACTCGCCAAAAGGAGAGCGCCTCTTTAAGATCGTCCTCATTCCCTGCCAGACACACCGCAAACACTCACCTCTCATACGATCATGGGCCTGATGGATTACCTCAAAGGACAGTTCTTGGAAATCATCCAGTGGACGGACGACTCGCGCGACACGCTCTCCTGGCGCTTTCCGGACGAGGACAAGGAAATCAAGCGCGGCGCACAGCTCATCGTGCGCGAATCGCAGATCGCCCAGTTCGTCTATCTCGGTCAATACGGCGACACCTTCGGCCCCGGCAAGCACACGCTGAGCACGGAAAACATTCCGATCCTCTCCACGCTCAAAGGCTGGAAGTACGGCTTTGAATCCCCCTTCAAGGCGGACGTCTACTACGTCACCACCCGCCTCTTCACCGGCAACAAGTGGGGCACCAGCAATCCCATCATGATGCGGGATGCGGACTTTGGCATCGTGCGCGTGCGTGCCTTTGGCACCTTCGATTTCAGGATCACCGAGCCCAAGCTCTTCCTCAAGGAAGTGGCCGGCACGGACAATCATTTCCGCCTGGATGAATTCGCCGACACCATGCGCAGCCGCATCGTCAGCGTTTTCACAGATGCGCTCGCCACCGCCAAAGTGCCCGTGCTCGACCTCGCCACCCGCTACTCTGAACTCGGTGAGGCGCTGCTGCCCATCATCAATCCCACCACACAGGGCAAGTACGGCATCGAGATCACCAGCTTCATCCTCGAAAACGCCAGCGTGCCGCCGGAAGTGGAGGCCGCCATCGACAAGCGCAGCAGCATGGGCGCGATCGGCAACCTGAACGACTACGTGAAATTTCAGATGGCCGAAGGCATGGCCAAAGGCGGTGGCGGCCCCGCCGGATCCGCCGCAGAAATCGCGATGGGTTTTGGCATGGCCAACCAGATGATGGGCCAGGGCGCCTTCAACATGAACCCCGCAGCCGGTGGTGTGGCTCCGCCGCCGCTGCCCGGTGCTGCGGCTGCCGCTCCAGCCGCCGCACCTTCCGTGGATATACTGACCCCCGCGCAGGTGGCCCAGACCCTCGGCGTGACCGAGGTCGATGTGCTCGCCAGCATCGAGAGCGGCGACATCAAGGCGAAGAAGATCGGCACGCAGTACCGGATTACGAAGGCGGCGCTGGATGAGTTTCTGGCGCAGTGATGGGGAGGCGAATGATCCCTCGTGTGAAATGCCGGAGGTGCTCCGCGATGATTTTGGGAATCACCGCGAGCGCCAACGGTGGGTTACTGGAATTTGACGCCTGAGATGCAGTTGTTGAAGGACTAAGTCGGCGGCACACTCCCGAACGCTCCCATAACGCACTCAATCAAGGGAATGGGGCACCACTGCAGGACTGTTGAGTTGCTTTGCAACGAAGAACGAAGCGCGCTTGGCAGACCGCAGGTGGTCATTTCCTAGCGTAAAAAGACCCGCAGAATGCTGGGGGGCATCCCCATGCACGCAGAGCTACGGGGCACTTCACCATCCCCAATGCCACCTCACCACGGTGCGCTCTGATTCAGCTGCAGCGGCGCGCTGCGGATGAGGAAGAAGCCGTGGAAAGGCTGCACGGTGGCGGCTGGTGCCGGGGTGGTCTGCGGCAGCCAGGCGGGCGGGGTGGTGGTGCCGTCGAGGTAGTAACCGGTGTAGCTGCTGGCGTCTGGCGTGGTGTCGCCATCCCAGAGGCGGAAGCGGTCGGCCGCATCGGGCGTGAGGCCTGAGGTGAGTCCGTTGACCGGGGCCGGAGTGGCCACGGGCCAGCCGGGGGCGACGAGCTGGGTGCCAGCGACGAGCGGTGTGACATAGTTCGTCAGGCGCACTTCGCCGGTGAACATGAGGGTATTGCCAGCACCGCGCACCTGCACCATGGCGGCTTCATGCGCAGCGAAGGGGCGGGCGTTCATGCTGAGCACATCGCTGAGCCAGTAGCCGTTGCTGTTGGTGAGGGTGGTGTAGTTGCTGGCGGCAGGATCGAAGAAGAGCACGCGGTCTTCGCTGCTGAAGGCTGCGGATGGGAGCAGTTCGCCGAGGGTGTGATGCTGGCGGATGCTGATGCGCGCGTTGGCGAGTCCGGCATAAGACTGGCTGGTATTTTGCAGCACGACGGTGTTGCCGGAGCTGCTGGTGGCGTCGATCTCGAAGCGCTGTCCGGCCAGCGGGCCGTCGAGGGTTTCGAGGTAGAACGAACCGGCAGGCAGGGTGATGATGGCCTGCAGCATGACTTCATTGGCGCTGACAGCGCCCACGCGGCCGGTGAAGAAGACGGCATTGAGCAGCGGCATGCTGAAGGTGCGTGAGCCGGCGGCGAAGGACTGGCGGCTCCAGCCTTGGATGCCGGAGGTGACGGTGGCCTCGGGGACGCCGTCGCGGTTGGCATCAAGATCGACGTGCAGGCGGATGTAGCCGGCGTCGAGGCCCTTGAAGACGAGGAGTTTTTCGAGGTTCGAATACGAGCGTGTGAGCGTGCCGTCCGCATTGAGGGTGGTGGTGGCCGCCATGGTGAGCTTCTTCCAGGCGGTGGCATCGGCGGTCTTGCTGAGATCCGTCAGGGTTTCGAGGCTGATGATGAGATCGTCATGCGTGGCGCTTGGCAGTGTGAGCAGGGCGATGAGCGTGCCGGTGGTGGCGTCATGCGTGAGGGCAAAACGGTTCGGCTGCAGCGGGCTGGCGGGATCGGTGCCCAGGGCGTATTCAAGCAGGTTGGCTATGCCGTCTTCATCGGGGTCTGCGGTGGCGCCGCCGATGTTGCTGTCTTGGCTCCAGGTGGCGAAGGTGCTGGCTCCGGGGAGCACGCTGGCGGTGAAGCCGCCAGTGACGATGTAGCGGCGGATGGCCGTGCTGGCAGCGAAGCCGGTGCCAGCAGGGGCAACGATGCCCAGATCGCGGGTGAGATCGATGCTGGCGTCCATGTCGTCATCGGTGGATCCTTCAGCACCGGATTCGGCAGCACCCACGGGGCAGAAGCCGGGGCGCAGGGTGAAGAGGCCCGTGCTGGCACCGTTGACGGCGGGGCTGTTGTTGAAGAGGAGATCCTGACCCACGTCGTCATCGCCTGCGACCACGGAGGACATCGGGAAGAGGCCTTCCAGGGGCGAACCGGTGGTGAACTGTGACGCAGGAATGTGCAGGAAGTAGCTGCCTGGATTCAGGCCTTCGAGGTAGTAGCGGCCTTTGCAGCTGCAGCCGGAGGTGCCGACGCTGACCGGATCATCCACGCCGGGAGTCGCGCCCTGGGCGTAGAGTTCCACGTAGATGTTGCCGAGGCTTTCGCCCTCGTTGCGTCGGCCGTCGCCATTGATGTCGAGGAAGATGAAATTACCGACGGCCACGCTGGACCAGAGGCCGAAGTCCACCGTCAAATTGGTGTCAGGATCGGTGTCCCCATCGGTGATGGATTCCGCGCCGCCGGAGAGATTGATGACCGGGCTGAAGAGTGGCGTGCCGGAGCCGCCGGGCTGCGCGCCGTCATTGTTGTTGTCGGTGTTGTTGTCCGCAGTGGCAACCGTGCCGCCGGTGAAGAGGTAATCCACCGGAGGCGTGACCTTGATGTAGAAATTGCCGGCGGGCAGGGAGCTGAAGAGATACGCACCGCTGGAGGTGGTGGTGAAATCAGCGCCGATCTGCACGTCCGCTGCCGTGCCACTGCCGCCGATGGCATTGTCATCTCCGGTGGTGAAGAGCTGGACGGTGGCATTGGCCACGCCGGGCTCGCCGTTGTCTTTGAGTCCGTTGTTGTTGGAGTCTTCAAAAACGAGATTGCCGATGGAGAGTGTGTGCACTTCCAGGGTGATGTTGAAGGACTGGGCACAGGAGTTGGCATCGGTGACACGCACCGTGATGGGGAAGGAGCCCTTGGCCGTGGGGATGCCGCTGAGAATCCCCGAGGAGGAGATGAGGACGCCGCCAGGCAGGTCGCCGCTCTGCAGCGCATAGGTGTAAGGTGCGGTGCCGCCGGAAGCGGTGAGCGTCTGCGAGTAGGATGCACCAAGATAGGCGATCGGCAGCGTCGTGGTGGGAGTGAGGCTCAGTGCCGGGCAGACCGGGGCGAGTGAGTAGGTAGCCGTGCCGGAGCAGCCATCCGCAGCGGAGGCACGCACGGTGAAGGTGGCGGAGGAAACGCTGGTGGTGGTGCCGCTGATCGTACCGCTGCTGCTCAGCGTCATGCCGGAAGGCAGCGAGCCGCTGGCCAGGGTGAAGGTGTAAGGTGACAGGCCGCCGGCAGGGGTGATCGACTGCGAGTAGGCAACGCCGACAACGGGCGTGGCCAGCGTGACCGGCGACTGCGTGATGACCGGGCAGATTTTGAGCGAGACCACCGAGCTGCCCTGGCACCCGTTGGCATCGGTGGTGCGGATGGTGACGCTGACGCCTGTACCGTTGGAGGTGGTGGGAGTGCCGCTGATGATGCCGCTGCTGGCATTGAGAGTGAGGCCCGCTGGCAGCGTGCCGCTGGTGACCGTCCACGCTGCATAAGGCGCGATGCCTCCCGCGCCGGAGAGCGTCTGGGTGTAGGCGACTCCGACCGTGCCCGTGGTGAGGGTGGCGGGCGTGACCGTAATGGTAGGACATGCCAGAGTGATGGTATAGGCCGTGCTGCCGGTGCAGTTGTTCGAATCCGTGGCGCGCACGGTGAAGCTGGCCGCCGTGGTGCTGGTGGGGATCCCGGAAATGACGCCCGAGGTGGCGTTCAGGCTGAGGCCCGCCGGCAGGCTGCCGCTGCTGATGGAATAGGTCATGGTGCCCACTCCGCCACTGGAGGTGACGGTCTGCGAGTAGGCGCTGTTGACCATGCCATTGGGCAGCGTGGAGGGACTGACCGCGATGGTGGGGCAGGCGGGGGTCAGCGAGTAGTTGCGTGTGCCGGTGCAGCCATTCGCATCGGTGGCGGTGATGGTGAAGCTGGCAGTGGCGGTGCTCGTCGGCGTGCCTGCCAGTGCGCCAGCGGAGCTCAGCGTCAGGCCGGCTGGCAGTGCGCCGCTGGAAACTGTGTAAACATACGCAGCCACGCCTCCGGAAGCAGTGATGGTTTGCGAGTAGCTGGTGCCTGCGGTGCTGGCGGCCAGCGTGGCGGGACTGAGGGTGATGACCGGGCAGACCTTGATCGCGATGACGGCGGAGACCTGGCAGCCGCGTGCATCGGTGCTGCGCACGGTCACACTGGTTGCTGCACCGGTGGAGGCCGTCGGTGTGCCGGAGATGACGCCGGTGCTGGAATTGAGCGTGAGTCCTGCGGGCAGCGTGCCGTTGGTGACCGTCCATGCCGCATACGGTGCCGTGCCTCCGCCGCCGGTGAGTGTCTGCGAATAGGCAATGCCGACCGTGCCGGTGGCCGCCGTCAGCGGCGTGATGGTCATCGTGGGGCAGGCAGGAGTGATGGTATAACTCTGAGTGCCGGTGCAGCCATTGGCGTCCGTGGCTTTGAGCGTGAAGGTGACGGGGGTCGGGCTGTCCGGCACGCCGCTCAGGATGCCGGCGGAACTCAGCGTGGCCCAGGTGGGCAGTGTGCCGCCGGCGAGCGTGAAGGTGTAGGAGCCTGCACCGCCAGTGGCGGTGAAAGTCTGCGAGTAGGCGGTGCTCACCGTCGGAGTCGCAGGCGTGGTGGGAGACAGTGTGATGACAGGGCAGACCTGCACTGTGATCACCTGCGTGCCCTGGCAGCCATTGGCATCCGTGGTGCGGATGGAAACACTCACGCCTGCGGCATTGGAAGTGGTGGGCGTGCCGCTGATGACGCCGGTACTGGCATTGAGCGTGAGTCCCGCAGGCAGCGTGCCGCTGGTGACCGTCCAGGTGCTGTAAGGCGCGGTGCCGCCAGAAGCGGTGAGTGTCTGCGAGTAGGCGCTGCCCACCGTGGCCTGCGCGGTGGTGGTCGGCGTGAGGCTGATCGTCGGGCAGTTTGGTGCGAGCGTGTAGCTCGCCGTGCCCGTGCAGCCGTTGGCATCCGTGGCGCGCACGCTGAAGGTGGCGGGGGTCCCGTTTGCAGGTGTGCCGGTGATCACTCCGGCGCTGCTCAGAGTGGCCCAGGCTGGCAGTGATCCGCTGGCGAGCGTGAAGCTGTAAGGTGATGTGCCGCTGGAGGCGCTAAGAGACTGAGAATAAGCGACGCCGATCACCGGGGTCGTCACCGTGGTGGGAGACAGCGTGATCACCGGGCAGACCTGCAGCGTGATGGAGCGTGTGCCCTGGCAGCCATTGGCATCATTCACGCGAACGGTGATGGTGGTGGCCGGGCTGGCCGTGGCGGTAGGTGTGCCGCTGAGCACACCGGTGGCGGCATTGAGCGAGAGTCCGGCAGGCAGTGTGCCTGCAATGACCGTCCAGGCGCTGTAAGGCGCGGTGCCTCCAGTGGCGGCCAGCGTCTGTGAGTAGGCCGTGCCCACGGTTCCCTGCGCCAGCGCCGCAGGCGTGATGGTGACCGTCGGGCAAACCGGAGTGATCGTGTAGCTCAGCGTGCCGGTGCAGCCGTTGGCATCCGTGGCACGGACGGTGAAAGTGGCTGCGGTGGTGCTCGTGGGTGTGCCGCTCAGAACACCGGAAGGACTCAGCGTGGCCCAGGCTGGCAGCGATCCGCCCGCCAGAGAGAAGGTGTAAGCCGCTGCGCCACCGGAACCCGCGAGGGTCTGTGAGTAGGCGGTGCCCACAGTCGGTGCGGGGAGCGTGGCCGGCGTGAGCGTGATCACCGGGCAGATGATCAGATTGATGGTGCGTGTGCCGGTGCAGCCATTCGCATCCGTCGCGCGGAAGGTGAGGCTGACGCCGCCCGCATTGCTGGTCGATGGCGTGCCGGAGATGAGGCCGGTGCTGGCATTGAGCGTGAGTCCGGAAGGCAGCGTGCCACTGCTCACCGCAAAGGTATAACCTGCTGTGCCACCGCTGGCGGTGAGCGTTTGCGCGTAGGACGTGCCGACGGTGCCGCTGGGCAGCGTGCTCGGATTGACCGTGATCGTCGGGCACACCGGCGTAACGGTGTAGCTGTTGGAGCCGGTGCAGCCGTAGGAATCCGTGGCGACGATGCTGAAGGTGGCCGCGCTGCTGCTGGTCGGAGTGCCGGAGACGACACCCGCGCTGCTCAGGGTGAGCCCTGCAGGCAATGTGCCGCTGCCGATGGCATACGTGTAAGGGGCCAGACCACCCGAGGCGGTGACCGTCTGCGTATAGGAAGTGCCCACTGTCGGTGTGGTGAGCGTCGATGGCGAAAGCGCGATCGGCAGGCAGGTGATGGTGACGAGATAATCTTCCACTTCACCCATGCCGCTGGCACCGACGGAGGTCGGATTTTGCGTGCTGGTGAGACGGAAGCGCGCCCCGCGCTGGCCGGGGATGGCGCCGACAGGCACGATGAAGTTCACCGTTTGAGTGACACCGTTGGTGCCGGTGGCGATGCTCGTGTTCGTGGCGATCTGCTCGCCTGCATCGGTGAAGGAGCCGTTGTTGTTGAAGTCGATCCACGCATTGAGATAACCCGCCGCACCGGTGTTGTTCGTCACCACCACGGTGGCGCTGCCGGCGGTGCCGGGAGTCTGGCTCGGCACGGTCACGCCGTCTTCGTCATCGCTGCCGGTGCTGTCATCGCCCGTGGCGGTGGCATTGAGCGTGGAGGCATATTCCGTGTCAGCCAGCGCACCCATGCGCAGGTTGGAGCTGGCAAGGCTTGAAGCATCTGCCACGCCGCTCCAGTCGCCAAAGTCCGTCGTCGGCACGGCGATGGTGGTGACATAATCTTCCACTTCGCCGTTGCCAGCAGTGCCGGTGACTCCAGGGGAGGGGACATCCGTCAGGCGCACGCGCACTCCCACATTCGAACCCGTCACCGCACCTGCCGGGACGGTGATGCTGAGGTTCTGCACGCTGTTACTCGCACCCGTGGCGATGCTCACATTGGTGGCGATCTGCTCACCCGCATCAGTAAGCACGCCGTTGTTGTTGTAGTCGATCCACACGTTGAGGAAGGCGGCAGAGCCGGTGGTGTTCGTCACGATCACCGGAATGGTGGCCGGAGCTCCCGCTGTCAGGGTGGGCAGCGTTACCCCGTCCTCGTCATCGCTGCCAGTGGTGTCATCACCCGTGGCGGAGACGTTGCGTGTGGAGCCATATTCAGTGTCCACCAGCGCGCCGAGGCGCAGCGTGTTGTCCGCGGTGGAGGCCGCATCGCCGATGCCGCTCCAGTCGCCATAGTCAAGCGGCGGGCTGATGATCGAAACGATGTAGTCTTCCACCTCGCCGCTTCCTGCAGCACCGGTGGAGCCGGGGGTTGAAACAGAGGTCAGACGGAAGCGCACACCCAGGTTGCTGCCGGTCACCGCATTGGCTGGGACGGTGATGCTGAGGTTCTGCGTGCTGCTGGTGGCGCCGGTGGCGATGCTGACATTCGTGGCGATCTGTTCACCCGCGTCGGTGAGCACGCCGTTGTTGTTGAAGTCGATCCAGGCGTTGAGGAAGGTGGCGGAGCCCGTGTTGTTGGTCACGATCACCGGCAGGGTGGCCGGAGCACCCGCAGTCAGGGACGGCAGCGTCACGCCGTCTTCATCATCCACGCCGGTGGTGTCATCACCCGTGGCCGTCAGGTTGTTGGCCGGGGCGAATTCGGTGTCCGTCAGAGCCCCCAGGCGCAGATTGGAGTTCATCGTGCTGGATGCACTGCCGAAGGCGGTGAAGTCGCCGAAGTCCGTCGTCGGTGCGGCGATGTTGGCCACATAGTCCTCCACTTCGCCATTCCCACCACCGGTGCCCGTGGAACCCGGACTGCTGGTGGAGGTGAGGCGGAAACGCACGCCGAGATTGCTGCCCGTGACTGCGGTCGCAGGAACGGTGATGCTTTGACTGATGGTCGAGTTGGTCTGTCCGGTCGCGACGTTGACATTGTTGGCGAACTGTTCGCCGGCATCGGCGAAGGAGCCGTTGTTGTTGAAGTCAGCCCAGGCGTTCAGGAACGTCGTCGAGCCGCTGGTGTTGGTCGCGGTGACAGGAATCGAGTACGTGCCGCCTGCGGTCATGGCAGGCAGCACCACACCGTCTTCATCGGCAAGGTTGGTGATGTCATCACCGGTGGCGGTGGTATTTTTCGTCGCGCTGAATTCCGCATCGATCAGCGCACCGAGACGGATGGTGGAGACGACCGTGTTGGAGGCATCGGCAATGCCGCTCCAGTCACCGTAATCCGTGGTGGGCCCGACGATGCTGACGACGTAATCTTCCACTTCTCCGCTTCCGGTGGATGTGCCGGTTGAGCCGGGTGTGGCCATAGAGGTCAGACGTACACGCACCCCCACCGGTGTGCCCGCTGCGGCATTGGCCGGGACGGTGAAAGTGATGTTTTTGCTGGCGTTGGACGTGCCGGTGACGATCAGGGTGTTCGTGGCGATCTGCTCACCCGAGTCACTCAGCACACCATTGTTGTTGTAGTCGATCCAGGCATTGAGGTAGGCCGATGAGCCGCTGCTGTTGGTCACTTTGGCGGTGATGGTGGAGGCCAGGCCTGCAGTGAGGGTGGGAATAGTCACGCCATCTTCGTCATCGCTGCCGGTGGTGTCGTCACCCGTGGCGGCGGCGTTGGTCGTGGCGTCGGGCTCGGCATCCACCAGTGTTCCCAGGCGCAGTTTGCTGTTGGCGGTGCTGGCCGCATTTTCGAAGCGGCTGAAGTCGCTGAAGTCCAGCGTCGGTGCCGTGATGTTCACGACATAATCTTCGACTTCACCGATCGCGGCATTGGCTCCGGTGGGTCCGGGGGATGTGGGGGCGGAGAGGCGGAAACGCGCCCCCAGGTTCGTTCCAGTCACCGCACCGCTGGGCACGGTGAAGTTGATGTTGAATGTGCTGTCGTCGCTGCCGTCGGGGACATTGACATTCGTGGCGATCTGCTCGCCGGCGGCGAGGGTGCCGTCGTTGTTGAAGTCAATCCACGCGTTGAGATACCCCATGGCGCCGCTGGAGTTGCTCGCCACCACCGGGATCGTCCGCGTCTGACCTGCGATCATGGACGGCAGAGTCACGCCATCTTCATCATCGTCGCCAGTGAGGTCGTCACCCGTGGCGGCTGAGTTGCGGGTGGAGACGTACTCGGCATCCACACTGGCGCCCATCCGCAGGCTGGGGCTCACACCTTGGGAAGCATCGGCAAAGCTGCTGAAGTCGCCAAAGTCCGTGGTCGGTGCGGTGATGGTGACCAAATAGTCCTCGATTTCACCGGTCCCAACACTTCCGGAAGTCCCGGGAGATGAAGCCGAAGTGAGCATCACACGTGCCCCGAGAGGCACGCCGGTAAGCGTCGTGGCGGGGATGGTGACGCTGCCGCCGATCGAGCTGTTGCTGGTGCCCGTTGCGACGGCCGTATTGACGGCGATCTGTTCACCTGGGTCGCTCAGCACGCCGTTGCCGTTGAAATCAATCCAGGCATTCAGATACGCCGTGGCTCCCGTCGTGTTCGTCACCACGGCCGAAACGGTGGCCGGAGCCCCCGCGATCATGTCGGGGAAGGTGACGCCGTCTTCATCGTCGCTGCCGGTGATGTCATCACCGCTGGCCGTGGCATTGGTGGTGGCGGCATATTCGGTGTCCATCAGCGCACCCAGGCGCAGCCTGCTGTTGGTGGTGCTGCTCACGCTGCTGAAGAGCGAATAGTCGCCGAAATCAGTCGTCGGCTGGGCGATCTTGACCACGTAGTCTTCGACTTCACCAACGCCGCCTGCACCGGTGGATCCCGGAGAGTTGTCACTGGAGATGCGCACGCGCACGCCGACATTGGTGCCCGTGACCGCGCTGGCGGGCACGGTGATGTTCAGATTGTACGTGCTGTTCGTGGTGCCGCTCGCCACCGCAGTGTTCATGGCGATCTGTTCACCGGAGTCGGTGAAGACGCCGTTGTTGTTATAGTCGATCCAGGCGTTCAGATAAGCCCCGGCCCCGGTGTTGTTGGTGGCGACGACAGGGATCACGGCCGGCGCTCCAGCGGTCAGCGTTGGCAGCGTGACTCCGTCTTCATCATCCACGCCATTGAGGTCATCCCCTGTGGCGGTGGCATCGGTGGTGGCGGCGTATTCGGTGTCAACAAGCGCACCGAGTCGCAGATTGGTGCTGGCAGTGTTGGAGACACTGGGCGCACCATTGAAATCGCCGAAGTCCGTGAGCGGGGCGAGGATGACGACGGTGTGGTCTTCGACTTCACCGATGCCAACACCGCTCGTGGAGCCCGGGGTTTGGACATTGGTGAGGCGGAAGCGGGCGCCGATGAGCGCGGCGGCGGTGACTGCGTTGGTCGGCACGTTGAAATTCAGATTGACCGTGCCCCCGCTGGTTCCGGTGATGATGTTGACATTGGTGGCGATCTGTTCGCCTGCATCTGTGAGAACTCCGTTGTTGTTGTAGTCGATCCAGGCGTTCAAGTAAGCCGTGGAACCCGTCAGATTGGTCACGGTGACCGGCAGCGTCATGGGCTGGCCCGCAGTCATGGAAGGGAATGACACACCATCTTCGTCATCGCTGCCGGTGATGTCATCACCCTGCGCGCTGGCGTCTTTGGTGGCGCTGCCTTCAAGATCCTGCAGTGCGCCGAGCATGAGGCCCGCATTGCCCGTGCTGTAGGCGTCCGCAAAGAGCGAGAAGTCGCCGTAGTCCGTCGTCGGCGCGACGATGTTGGCCACATTGTCTTCCACTTCGCCGTTGCCGCTGGCACCGGTCGGGCTGGGTGTGGCGGTGGAGGTGAGGCGCACACGCACACCGGCGCTGCCCAGCTCCGCACTCGCCGGGGCGGTGAAGGAAACGGTGCGGTTGGAGTTTGAGGTGCTGTTGACGATGAGGATGTTGGTGGCAATCTGCTCGCCCGCATCGGCAAGGGACCCATTTTGATTGAAGTCGATCCACGCATTGAGGTAGGCCGTGGCACCGCTGGTGTTGGTGACGTTGACCGTGATCGAGCTGGCTCCCCCCTGGGTGATGCTGGCGGGCAGCGTCACGCCGTCTTCGTCATCGCTGCCGGTCGTGTCATCACCGGTGGCGGTGCTGTTCGTGCTGGGGGTGGCTTCCACATCGGTGAGCGCGCCGATGCGCAGCGTGGAGTTCATGCGGCTGCTGGCGTTGCTGAACAGGCTGTAGTCGCTGAAATCAGAGTCCGGCGCGGGAGTGACGGTGTAGGTGCTCGAACCGCTGCAACCGTTCGCATCCGTGGCGGCGACCGTGAAGGTGGCGGCCGTGGTGCTCGTGGGTGTTCCAGACAGAACGCCGGTGGAACTGAGCGTCAAACCAGCCGGCAGACTGCCGCTGCTCACCGCATAGGTGTAAGGCGAAGCACCGCCGGAAGCGGTGATGGATTGTGAATAGGCGGAGTTGATCGTGCCATTCGTCAGCGTGGATGGCGAGACTGCGATCACCGGACAGATCTGCGTCAAGACAGTCTGGGAGCCTGTGCAGCCGTTTGCATCGGTGACACGGAATGTGACGCTGGTGCCCGCGCCATTCGAGGTCGTCGGTGTGCCGCTGATGACACCTGTGCTGGCATTCAGTGTCAGGCCGGTGGGCAGAGTGCCGCTCGTGACCGCCCATGATCCATACGGGGCCTGGCCGCCGCTGGCGCTCAGAGTTTGTGAGTAGGCCGTGCCCACGGTGGCGCGCGTCGCAGTCGCGGGTGTGATGACGATGAGCGGACAGGATGGGGCCAGGGTGTAGGAGCGTGAGCCGGGGCAGCCGTTGGCGTCCGTGGCGGTGATCGTGAAGGTGAATGAAGCGGTGCTGGTCGGTGTGCCGCTCAGGACGCCCGCGCTGCTCAGACTCAGCCCTGTTGGCAGTGTCCCGCTGCTCACGGTGTAAGTGTAGGCCGTCGCGCCGCCGGACGCCGTGATGGCTTGCGAATACGCGCTGTTCGCCGTGGCTGCTGTGAGCGTGGTGGGATTCACCGTGACCACCGGGCATATTTTCAGTGTGACCGCCTGAGTGCCCTGGCAGCCGTTGGCATCCGTGGTGCGCACGGTGAAGGAGGCACCGGAACCGTTGCCGGCCGTGGGTGTGCCGCTGATCACGCCGCTGCTGGCATTCAGCGTGAGTCCTGCAGGCAGTGCGCCGCTGATGACCGTCCATGAGCCGTAGGGGGATGCGCCACCGCTGGCGGCGAGTGTCTGAGAGAAGGCGGTGCCCACTGTCCCAGGGGTGAGCGTGGCTGGCGTGATAGAGAGCGTCGGGCAGGTCATCACCACCGCATACGTCTTGGTTCCCACACAGCCGTTGGCATCCGTGGCGCTGAGAGTGAAGTTGAAGGTGCCTGCAAAATTGGGCGTCCCGCTGAGGACACCGGTGGTGGCGTTCAGCGTGACGCCAGAAGGCAGCGTGCCTGAACTTAACGCATAGGTGTAAGGTGCGGTGCCGCCTGAGGCCGTGACCGTTTGTGAATACGTGAGGCTGAGGGTGCCGCCAGCCAGTGATGCCGGACTCAAGGCCACGGCCGGACAGGTGGGGGTGATTAGATAATCTTCAACTTCACCATTGGTGGCGATCCCAAAGGCGCCCAGCGACCCCGCCGTGCTCAGCCGCACACGCAGGCCGATCTGCCCCAGCACCGCCGTGCCTGGCACGGTGCCGGTGACATTGACGCTCTGCTGTGAAGCACCGGAACTGACCGACGAGGGACTGAGCGCTTCAGACGGATCCAGGAAGTCGCCGTCGTTGTTCCAGTCGATGAAGGCAAAGACATTGGCGCTGGTCCCGGTATTGTTGAACAAAGAGACAGGGATGGTGAAACTTTGGCCCCGGGCAAAAACTGGCAGTGAGGCGATGGCGTCCTCATCATCCGTGCCGCTGAGGTCGTCACCCGTGGATGTGGCATCAGGCTGGCCGTCTGATTCGATGTCAAGAGTGGCGCCGAGACGCAGGTTGGAGTTGCGATAGTGGGAAGGTCCGCTGTCGTTGTTGGCCGTCTGGTAGTTGGCCGTACCGGTGCCGATGCCGGTGTCGGGAAGGTCACCCCAGTCACGGTTTCCGGCGATGACGAAAGTGAACTGCTTGGTGGCGGTGGTGGTGGCGGCCACCGTGGGAATGAACTGTACATCATCGATGGCCATGCCATCCAGGCCGTACGAAAACACCAGGCTGGAGGTCTGTGGCACGAAGGGCATGTCGAACGTGGCCCAGTTGTCATAGTTCGCGGCGTTCGGTGCTGGGAAGTTCACACTCGCCGGGCCAAACAGGCTGGCAGCGGAGGCGTTGTATCCGGCGATCCACAGCGCATTGCTGTAAAACGGCGGCTGGGCTTCCGTGGTGCTCGGATTGGCAAACGCGCCGCGCATCGCATAGCGCACCCGCAGTGTGTAGGGCCGGCCCACCGTGAAGCCGCTGACCGTCTGCGAGGCCCAGCTGTCCACAAACGGGGAGGCGAGGTACTGCAGGCCCGCAGGGGTTTGGCCCAGCAGCGAATTGTTGGCGTTGCCGTCATTGATCCCGTAGATCTGCGCCGCCGTGGTGGTGCCGGAGAGGGCACCGTTGCCGAGTGTCCAGCCGGTCACACTGGTGCGTGGCGTGAAGGTGATGGCGCTCCAGGCATCCGTTTCCACGGAACCATTCGTCACGGTGACACTGGCCGGGGTGACGAGGGCGTCATCCACCGCAAAGGTGACGACGTAGGTGCCGGGGGAGGTCGGAGTACCGGAGAGCACGCCCGTGCTGCTGTTGATAGACAGACCCGTCGGCAGCGCACCCGAGCTGACACGCCAGTTTTGATAAGGGCTGCTGCCGCCGGTGGCCGCCAGCGTCGTGGAGGTGTAGGCCGTGCCTTCCGTGCCGTTGGGCAGCGAAGCGGTCGTGATGCTCATGGCCGTCGTCACGCTGAGCTGGATTGTGGTGAAGCCCTGGCAGCCGCGGGCATCGGTGGCGCGCACGGTGATGGCGCTGGTCCCCACGGTGGAGGTGGTGCCGGAGATGACACCGGCGCTGCTGAGGTTCAGCCCTGAGGGCAGCGTGCCCTGAGTGATCGCATACGAGTAAGGCGCGACGCCACCGGCGGCGCTCAATGCGGTGCTGTAAGCCACGCCTGAGCTGACCGCAGGAACACTGAGGGGTGTGATTCCGATGGCGGGGCAGGGGCGCAGACCCATGTCGAGCGTGTATTCATCACTGCCGAGATTGGAGGTGCCGGGCTCGGTGGCCGTGGCGAGTGTGAACGGCATGCTGTAAACTGCAGCACCCACCCCGGCGACCACCACATCTGCGCTGCTGACGAACGAGCCGGCGGTTTGCACGCCATTGTTGTCGTTGTCGATGCCGTTGTCGAGGAGCACCGCCGTCGAACTGGCCAGCGGGAAGTCGAGGTTAAGGCTGTACGTGGTCGTGCCGGTACCGTACTTGCTGGTGAACACGGCTTTGTTCGGCGGTGTGATCTTGAGGTAATAGACCCCCGTCGGCAGTTCGGTGAACTGATAAAGTCCGGTCCAGTCTGTGCGCGCCGTCAGGGTGGAGAAGCCGGGGGCGATGGTGCCGTAGGTGCCGGCGGTCAGCATGCCGCCGGAGCTGAGCACGGAGGCATTGCCGCTCGTCACCGCTTGGTCATCGGCGGAGTTCACGCGTCCGTCCGCACCAGCGCTCCAGATTTCCACCGGCACATTGGGAATGCCGCGTTCATTGGAATCCTTGAGCCCGTTGTTGTTCTCATCCAGGAAGACGAGATTGCCCACGCTCATGCCGCCCGAACCGACACTGATGGTGTAGCTCTGCGTGGCGAAGCAGCCGTTCGCATCCGTGGCTTTGGCGGTGAAGACATAGGCGCCGCTGGCGCTGGTCACCGTGCCGCTGATGACTCCTGCGCTGCTCATGCTGACGCCACCCGGAAGCGCGCCTGTGGTGATCGTCCACGTGTAGGGCGCTGTGCCGTTGGTTGAACTCAGAGTCTGGTTGTAGCTGGCATACTGCGTTGTTGCTGGCAGAGACGCTGGAGTGATGCTGAGGGTGGGGCACGCGCCCGTGACGATGTAATCTTCCACTTCTCCGTTGCCGGTGGTTCCTGTGGAGGTCAGCGTCGTGGCGGTTGCAAGGCGGAAGCGCGCGCCAAAGGTGCCGGTCACCGCGGTGCCGGGCGTGGTGCCGGTGAGGCTGACGCTCTGCTGGCTGGCCGAGGAACTGACTGCCAGGGCGGTGAGGGTTTCACCCGCGTCGGCAAAATCGCCGTCGTTGTTCCAGTCAATGAAGCCGAAGATGCGCGCGGTGCTGCCGGTGTTGTTGAACACTGAGATCGGAATGGTGTAGGCCTGGCCGCGGCTGAACACCGGCATGATGGAGATGCCGTCTTCATCCGCGCCGTCACCCGTGGCCGTGGTGTTTGGCTGGCCGTCAGCTTCCGCATCCACCGCAGCACCGAGGCGCAGCGTGGTGGAGGTGGCGGTGTGGGAGGGACCGCTGTCACTGCTGAGTGTCTGGTAGTTGCCCGTGCCGGTGCCTGTGCCGGTGTCAGGCAGATCACCGAAGTCGAGCGTGTACGCGTTCACGGTGACCGCGTAATCTTCCACTTCACCGCGCAGGGTGGAACTGCCGCTGAAGGTGGGGACACTCGCGCCTTCCGTGGCGATGATGCGCAGGAATTTGACGCCGCCGGTGGTGCCCGCAGGCGGGCTGAGCGTGGCGGTGATGGTGTTGGCACCGGTGACAAGGCTGGAGGTGCTGAGCGTCACACTTTCATTGCTGTCGAGCACATCGTTGTCACCGTTCCAGTCTGCAAAGACGGCGATCTTGCCGGACGTCACCGGGCTGGCGAGTGTGACCGGAATGGTCAGCGTACCGTTGTTTCCGACCTGCAGTGTAGGCATCGTCAGCTCTTCGTCATCAGTGCCGGTGGTGTCGTCTGCCGTGGCGCTGCCGGAGGTGGGATTGCTGGTTTCCACGTCGGTGGCATTGGTGCCGATCTTGATCAACGTGCTGGCAACGCGGGAGGCGGAGGCAAAGTTCGGGTAGTCACCGAAGTCCACGGTGGAGGCGTTGACGGTGACGAGGTAGTCTTCCACTTCACCCGTGCCAACGACGCCATTGGAGGCCGGAATGGTGGTGCTGGCGAGGCGGACGCGCAGTCCGAGGTTGGCCCCGATCACGGCGGTGCTGGGCACGGTGAAGTTGAAATTGAAAGCCCCGTTGCTGGTGCCGTTCGGCACGCTGATCTCAGCGCCGAGTTCTTCATCAGCGGTCAGGTTCCCGTCGTTGTTCCAGTCGATCCATGCCTTCAGGAAACCTGCGGAACCGAAGGAGTTGGTGGCGTTGATGGTGAGCGAGGCGGGGACATTTTGTGTCAGCGTGGGCAGTGTCGGCACGCCATCATCGTCCGCGCCATCGCCGGTGGCGGTGCTGTTGGGCTGGCCGTTGCCCTCCGCATCCACAGTGGCGCCGAGTCGGAGCGTGCTGTTGGCGATGTGTGCCGGTCCGTTGTCGTTGGAGAGAGTCTGGTAGTTGCTTGCGGAGGTGCCGATGATGGTGTCCGGCAGATCACCATAGTCCAGCGTCGGGGTGGTGACGGTGATCGCGTAGTCTTCGACTTCCCCCTTCAGTGCTGAGGCGCCGCTGAAGACTGGAGCTGCGGTGCCCTCGATCACCACGATGCGGAGATATTTGGTGCCGACCGTGGTGCCTGCAGGCGGGCTGAACGTGGCGGTGACCGTGTTGTTGCCGCCGATGAGGCCTGTGCTGGTGAGGCTGACGGTTTCATTCGCGTCCAGCGTATCGCCATCCTCATTCCAATCCGCCCAGACTCCGATGCGCCCCAGCGTGACGCTCCCGCTGAGAGTCGCCGGAATGTTCAAGTTCAGGTCACCCCCGGAAACCACGGAAGGAATCACCAGGTCCTCGTCATCCGTCCCGGTGGTGTCGTCCGCATTCGCCGTGCCAGTGGTGGGATTGACAGGCTCCACATCAGTCGCGGCGGTGCCGATCCGAATTTCAGTGCTCGCGGTTTGGGAGGCGGCTGGAAAGGTGGGATAATCACCAAAGTCCGTCACGGGCAGATTCGTGGTGATCGACAAAACACTCGTTCCTGCACAGCCGTTCGCATCGGTGGTGCGAACGGTGAAGCTCACGGTGCCGGTGGTGGTGGGTGTTCCGCTGATGATTCCTGCGCTGGAGAGGGTGAGCCCGGCGGGCAACGAACCGCTGGCGATGGTGTAGGCATAGGCGGAGGCTCCGCCGGTGGAGGCGAGTGTCTGACTGTAAGGCGCACCCTGGATCGCAGCCGGCAGCGTGGTCGTGCTCACGGTGACGACAGGGCAGATCTGCAGCGTGAGGCTTTTCAAGCCCTGGCAGCCATTTGCATCGTTCACTCTCACCGTGAGTGTTGTTGCAGGTGAGGCGGGGACCGTCGGTGTGCCGCTGATGACGCCCGTGCTGGCATTGAGCGTCAAACCCGTCGGCAGTGTGCCGCTGGTGATGGCCCAGGCGCTGTAAGGGGAGACGCCGCCGCTGGCGCTGAGCGTCTGCGAATAGCTGGTGCCCACGGTGCCCTGCGTCAGGGCGGACTGTGTGATGGCGATCGCCGGGCAAACCGGGGAGAGGGTGTAGCTGAGTGTTCCCGCGCAACCGGTGGAATCCGTCGCCTTCACCGTGAAGGTGGCGGCGGCCGTGCCGCCGGGGGTGCCGCTGAGCACACCTGCCGAACTCAGCGTCGCCCAGGCAGGAAGCGCTCCGCTCGAAACGGTGTAGGTGTATGGAGACACGCCACCACTGGCCGTGAAGGTTTGCGAGTAGGCCGTGCCAACGGTCGGCGTCGGCAGCGTTGCTGGTGAAACGGTCACTGCCGGACAGACGCTGACGATGTAATCTTCCACTTCACCATTGCCGACATTTCCAGTGGAGCCGGGGGTGCTGACGGATGTCAGACGCACACGGATTCCGACGTTGTCGAGGACGGTGGTCGCTGGGGTGGTGAAGGTGATGTTGCGGTTGGTGCCGTTGGTGCCGTTGGCAATGAGGGTGTTGCTGGCGATCTGCTCGCCGGAGTCGGTGAGAATGCCGTTGTCGTTGAAATCCACCCACGCATTGAGGAAGGCCGAGGCACCGCTGGTGTTGGTGAGTGTCACGGTCAGGGTGGTCGAAGTACCCTGATAAATCGCCGCAGGCACCAGGACACCATCCTCGTCATCCAGGCCTGCGAGGTCGTCACCCGTGGCGCTGGCATTGGTGTTGGCGGAGTACTCCGAATCTGTCAGCGCGCCGATGAACAAGCTGGCCGACAGATTGCTGCCGGCGGAGCCAAACGAGGCGTTGTCGCCATAATCCACCGCAGTTAGCAATCCGAAGTCGATGGTGTCTTCCGTGCTGTCACCTCCCGTGCCGAGATTGCCCGGCTCGGCACCCTGTGTCAGGGTCACGATCGGGCTGTAAACGGCTGTGCCTCGTCCACCCGGCTGCGAGCCATTGTTGTCACCATTGACTCCGTTGTCACCGGCGGCAGTGCTGCTGACCACCGAGTAGAGCGTCGGCGGGGTTACCGTGACAAAGTATTGCCCGGCGGTCAGGCCGACAAAGCTGTAAGCACCCGTTCCATCCGTGGTGGTGGTGGCTGCCAGTGTGTCTGCTGCTGAGCCGGATCCGCCGATCGCATTGTCAGAACCCGGGGCCCAGAGCTGCACCGTCACTCCCCCAATGCCGCTTTCGCCACTGTCCTGCAGTCCGTTGTTGTTGACGTCGTTCCAGACTTGATCGCCGATGCTCAAAGTCTTCGAGATGCCCAAGATGGCATTGACAATCCCGGTGGTGCCGACGGTGACAGAGAGCTTGCCATCGACCGTGCCGTCACTGCCCGCACCGGAACCCAGGAACTCCCCCGCATTGAGCCAGCCGGTGGGCAGGTCTGCCGCTGGCGCGGTGGATCCCAGACTGCCGTAGGAGGTGCTCAGGACGACTTTGTAGGAGGTGTTGGCCGTGGCTCCACCGAGAATGAACGTGCCATCGCTCTTGACCGGGAAGGAGTCCACGAGATTGCCCGAGCCATCCACCAGCATGGCGAAAAGCTGGCCGCTGGCATTGGTGCCCGTGCCGCTGATGAGGCCGTCTGCAAGGCCGTTGAGATCATTGTACACAATGCCTTTGACGCCCAGGGATGTGACGGAAGAGGAGATGCCTTCGGACAAGTCCGTGTAGGAGGCGGTGGGCAGCGGTCCCACCTTCACCGCATTGGGAGTAGTGGTGTCATATCGGTCGATGCGGTAGATGTTGGTGCCCGTGGCGCCGAGGGCATAAAGCCGGGAGACACCGCCCACACCTGCGATCTGCACGGAGCTGTTGCTGGAGTAGGGGATCTGCGAGTCAACGCTCGCCGTGCTGGCTGCCGGTCCCGAGGCATTGGTGCCGTCGCTGATGAACTGGTTGAACAGCGTGTTGGCGCTGCTGATCACCGTGGAGGTCACCAGCAGGCCGTCCTGCGGTCGGATGACGAAGTCTCCCCCATTGAAGGTCTGGGAACGGTGGAAGAAGTTGGTGTAATCATTGAAAGCGGGCGAATTCAGACCCACGCCCGCCGAGTTCAGATGCCACACCGCCACGTTGTTGCTGAGCTGGCCCCCGGCGTAGTATTCACCATTGTAAAAAGCGGCACGCGGGAAAGCACCGGAACTGGCCGAGCCTGAGACGGGGCTGCCCGTGTTGAAAGCGACGTTGGTCCGCGCCGAGCCTGTGACCAGCTGGGAGCTCCACGTCTTGCTCACGTTGTCGTAGGCCGCCGTGTACAAGTTGAAGTTATAGCCGCTGGAGCCGGTGGAGGTGGCGGCCCAGTAGAACCGGCGGTTGAGCCAGTCGAGCGCCAGACCGTTGATCATCGCGTCCGTGGCGCTGGTGTTGAAGCCTGGGGAGGCCGCGTTGAGATCCAGAATGCCCGGATTGACGGACACCGTTGGCGTGGAGGAGTTGGGGTTGTAAACCGAGATCTCATCCAGGTAGAAGCGCGTGCCCACCGCGCGGATCGTGTAAAAGTAGTCCCGGAAGTTCGACGAAGGCGCCACGATGGACGTCGTATAGTCCTCCACTTCGCCATACCCGCTGGCTCCCGTGGGCCCGGGTGTCGCGATCGAGGTCAGGCGGAACCGCGCTCCCACCGTACCGACGGTGGCGTTGCTCGGCACATCAAAGTAGAAGGTCTGGAAATCCCCGGCCGTGCCATCATCCACCACGGCATCTGCCACCACTTGCTCGCCCGCGTCAGTGACCACGCCATTGTTGTTGAAGTCCACCCAGCCGTTCAGGTAGGCGGGCGCTCCAGTGGTGTTGTTGAGTTTGACGGTCACCGCCACCCCCGCCTGACCCTGCACGAGAATGGCCTGCAAGGTCACCCCATCTTCGTCATTGAAGTTCGTGATGTCATCACCCGTGGCTGCCAGATTGGTGACCGCTGTGATTTCCGTGTCCTCCAGATCGCCCATGGTCAGGGCGTCTGAGTTGTAGCTGCTGGCATCCGCAAAGCGCGAGAAGTCGCCATGATCAGAGGCTGGCTGGACGGTGATGATGTAATCCTCCACTTCACCCGTTCCTGCAATCCCGGTGTCACCCGGCGTGGCGACGGAGCTCAACCTGAAACGCGCTCCGATGCCTGTGGTGGCTGCCACACTGGGCACGGTGAAGGTGAAACTGCGGCTGCTGCCGCTGGTGCCGGTGGTGACCACATCATTGATGATGATCTGCTCGCCCACATCCGTGAGCAGCCCGTTGTTGTTGAAGTCGATCCAGCCGTTGAGGAAGGCGTCCGCTCCGCTCGTGTTTGTGACGTTGACGGTCACGCTCACTCCGGACTGGCCCTGAATCACGGTCGCAGGCAGGGTCACACCGTCCTCGTCATCGCTGCCGTTGGTGTCATCTCCCGTCGCAGCGGCATTGGCGAGGCTTGCGCTCTCACTGTCCACCAGCGCTCCCATCCTGACCGAGGTCGCAGTGGTGCTGCCCGCAACGTCGAAGGAGGAATCGTCGCCAAAGTCCGTGGGTGGCAGGATGTTGACCACATAGTCTTCCACTTCTCCGTTGCCGCTTGCCCCGATGGAGCCCGGGCTGCTGGTGGAGGTCAGTCGCACTCGCAGGCCCACGTTCCCGGTGGTGGCACCGCTCGGCACCGTGAAGTTCAGCGTCCTGTTTGTATTCGATATGCCGGTCGCGATGGTGGTGTTGGTCGCAATCTGTTCGCCGGAATCGGTGAGCACCCCGTTGTTGTTGTAGTCGATCCAGGCGTTCAGATAAGCCGTCGCACCCGTGGTGTTGGTGATGTTGACGGTCATGCTGCCGGAAGTTCCCTGCACGATGTAAGCTGGCAGAGTCACCCCGTCCTCGTCATCACTGCCTGAGAGGTCGTCTCCAGTGGCGGTGGCATCGGTGGTTGCGTCTGACTCCGCATCAAACAGCGCGCCGAGTTTGAGTTTGGAGTTGTAGTTGCTGCTGGCGCTGCCAAAGCTGGAAAAGTCGCCATAGTCCGTCGTTGCAGGAGTGAGCGAGTAGCTGCGGGTGGCCTGGCAGCCGTTGGCGTCCGTGGCGCTGACGGTGAAGGATGCTGCGGTGGTGCTGGTGGGAATGCCAGAGATGACCCCGGTGCTGGTGTTCAGCGTCAGACCGGATGGCAGACTGCCTGTGGCGATGGCATACGTGATGGCCGTGGCACTGCCCGCGGCCGACACGGTCTGGTTGTAGACGGCGCCCAGACCGGGATTCGGAAGCGTGTCGGGGCTGATCGAGATCGCCGGGCAGACTTGGATAGTATAAGCAAGAGAGCCCTGGCATCCATTGTCATCGGTGGCGCGGATCGTCACACTGACTCCAGTGCCGTTGCTGGAAGTTGGCGTGCCGCTGAGGACGCCTGCGCTGCTCAGCGTCAGGCCTGTCGGAAGGGTGCCGGAACTCACAGCATAAGTATATGGCGAGGTGCCGCCTGAAGCAGTGATCGTCTGGCTGAAGGCGCTGTCCACAAAGGCATCTGAAATCGCGTTGGCCGCAGGGCTGAGGCTGACCGTCGGGCAAACGGGTGTGATGGTGTAGGCACGCGATCCAGTGCAGGAGTTGGCTCCTGTGGCGGTGACGGTGAAAGTGGTGGCCGCCGTGCTCGTAGGCGTGCCGGAGAGCACACCTGCGGTGCTCAGCGCAAGGCCTGCAGGCAGAGTTCCAGAGGTCACCTCATAAGTAAACGCGGTGCTGGAGCCGGATGCGGTGATGCTTTGCGAATAGGCGGTGCCCACGCTCGGCACGGTGGGGGTTGTCGGACTTAGGGTGACGGTGGGGCAGTCGATCGTCGTGATGTAGTCTTCCACTTCACCGTTGCCTTTCAAACCCGTGGAGCCGGGCGTGCTGGTAGAGGTCAGGCGCACACGCACCCCTGCGGTGCCGATGGAGGCAGTGGCGGGCACGGTGAAACTCACCGTTCTGTTCGAGTTCGAGATGCCCGTGGAGATCAGGGTGTTGGTGGCGATCTGTTCACCGGAATCGGTGAGCACTCCGTTGCGATTGAAGTCGATCCACGCGTTGAGGTACACCGTCGCACCGCTGGTGTTGGTGACGTTGATGGTCAGGCTGCCGGAAGTTCCTGTCACGATGCTTGCCGGCACGGTCACGCCGTCCTCGTCATCGTTGCCGGTGATGTCGTCTCCTGTGGCGGTGGCATTCGCCGTGATGGCCGTTTCGCTGTCGGTCGTGGCTCCGATCTTGATCGTGCTGACCGTTGTGCTGCTGGCGCTGGTGAAAACGGAGTAGTCACTGAAGTCCGTCGCCGCATTGGCTGCCGTCGCTGCGCCAAGCAAAGCACAGCACATTGAAACGACGAGACGTGTCGCTTTCAGGCGGCACGTCAGACTGGAGAATCGTGATGCGTTTTCCCTCATGGGGTGGCTTTAGAGCAGGGACGGGCGGATCATGCGGCGGGCGCGGCGAGTCAGATGGGCGGCTGCCGCAGCCAGCAGCAGGAGTGCAGAACCAGGCTCTGGCACCACGGCGGTTTGCAGGCTGAACACCCCTGGGGTCGTGGAATATGTTCCTGGTCCCTGCACGCCATTGGCGCCGCCGATGATGGTGCTGTTCGCATCGGTCAGCTGCCAGGTGTAAGAATTGCCGTCCAATGGATCGGGAATGATCCAGTCATTGGCCAGATCTCCCACGGGTGAGCCGTCGGTCACCAGCGCCCATTCGCTGCCGGGAACAATAGATTTGGAATTGTAGGCCCAGAGATAAACCGTATCCCCCATGGTGAAGACATCGGCAGGATTGGCATCAGGCGAATTCGATGTGCCATCCGGGTTGAAGTCAAAGCCCGCTACAAAATACTGCCCGATCGGAATCGGCTCTGGATTCCAGCCGTTCGCATCCGGATCATATGCACGATCAAGCATATGCCAGTTGGCCTGCCATTGATCAACGTTCTGATAGGTCGGGGTGAAACCGCCGGTAAAAGTCCCAACCTCAAACGAATAAGTGGCATCGAGGGCGTTGCCGGAACTATCGAACAAATTGTCGTTGAAGTTGCTGTTCCAGAAGACCGTGCTGGCCTCGGCGCCGTGGGTCCACGCCAGCACTAGGGCTAGGCAGAGGAGTCTGGGTAGGGAGAAGGTCTTTTTCATCAAGGGTGTTTTGGGCTGTGGACGGCGGGAAGATTGAAGGGAACGCGTAGGGCCAGTGGGCTTCCGGAAAGGAAGGGAATTGCGATTTATGTCATTATGTATCAGACATATTATAATTATAATAACAACAATGCTAGCAAACAAGTCTGAATTCGAATTTATTTGGAAATCCTGACTGTTTGGTTCTGGTGCCAGTCTTGCCCTAGAGGGGGGCTGCTCGTGATCCACTTGTTTGAGCGATCCAGCCAAGCATCACTATGAGCGCCTGGTTGTGTCCTAAAGTGCAGAATCTCATGGCGCTGGCCGTTGGCGCGGCTAAGGGAGCCGATGAAGTTGGAACAAGGCCAGATTTGGAAAAAGGGTGAGAATTACCTCCGCATTGTGGAATGGGCGCGTCTGTCCATCGAGTACAAGGTCATGAAAGACCCCATCTCCAAGCTGGGAACGCTGCACAAAGCCACGAAGAAGGAGTTCTGCCGCCTGCTCAAAGGGGCCGTACTGCTGAAGCCGGAGGATCTCACTGCCGCAGTCCCGGCTGAGGACGACGAGGAAGAATTTTCCGCCGAGCTTGAAATGGTCATCAGCCAGAGCATTGCCGCTGACCTCCGCTGCATCCTCGATGGTGCCGGCGACGGTGATGAGGACGCGGTGCTGGAAGCTCACACCCGCCTTCGGGACGTGGTCAGCACCACCGATCTCCCAATGCTGCGGGATGCGCTGAAGTCGCCTGACAATAATTTCAGGTCCCGGGAACTCATCGGCGAGCTGGTGGCGAAAACGGGTGGTTCAGACTGTCTGGCAGATCTGCTCGAAGCTCTTGAAGCAGGCGCCTCCGAAGGCCATGACAACGATGGCCTGCAGAGCAGCCTCATCATGCTGGCCAAGGCTGAGCCGGAACAATGCCGCCTAAAGCTGGCCGAACTGATGGCCGGTCCAAATTTTAAAAATCAAGAAGCTGCCACGTGGCTCCTGACCTTCATTCCTTAAGCTTCACACCGTCTCAAAGAACAGAGTAAATTCGTGCCGGTTGTACGTCAGGTGCGTCTGCGCAAACAAACGCAGACCCGCAGCCTTGGACATCGCTACAATGAGCCGGAACAGCTCGTTGGGCTCCTCCAGGGAATCAACACGCGGCACTTTGAGCGTGAAGACAACAAGCCCCCCCGGCTTGAGAAACCGTGACAGCCGGATCACCTGCTCGATCGATTCCTCCGGCGGTCCGTTCATGTCGCACAGCAGCGCGTCATAGGCCGTCCCTGCCTTCGGCTGAAAGGCGGCCACGTCCTCCAGGAAAAACTTCAGCCCCGGCCGGCCATCGAGCCGTTTGTCCAGCGGCGCACGGTCAATCGCCGTCACGCGCTGTTTGCGCGCGAGCAGTTCCGACGTCATGCCGCCGGGGCAGGCACCCAGTTCGATCCAGTGCGCGCCTTCCTTCATCGGCGGCCGGTACAGCAGCAAATAATGCAGCGCCTCGGCGATCTTGGCGCCCGCACGGCTGATCGTATCCGGTGCATCCTGGTCAATGTACTTGCTGCCACCTGCGTAAAGGCCGTTCGAGTCACGCGGACTCTGCATGCCACAAAACAAGCCCTCTTTTCCCACGAGGCAAAACAGCGTCTCCGCCGTCGGGTCCTGTTCCTCCACCGTCGCCGCAGCCAGCTTGGGAAACAATTGCAGCACCCTGCCGCGTAGATTGGAGGCCAGCCCCTTGTAATACTTGTCCGGAGATGTGGGCTGCAGCGTGCCGATGAAAATCCCCTGGGGGTTGCGTTCGCCAAACTTCTTCAGCAGCGTCTGCGCCGCCTTCTCAATGAAGCCGTCCATCTTTTGTGCGTTGCACGGCCAGGTATGATCCATCGGCAGGTTCCAGCGTGCAAACTTCGCGGCTTCAGAGTGGCGGATCGCCGCCGGTGTGGCGGTCTTGATGAGATAATAATCCTGTCCCAGCCGGGTGCTCGACACCGCGCCCATTTGCTTCAGGACAGTGTCCGCGATCCCCTCGAAAATTTCGGGGATGCGCACCAGCCAGGGGCGGGTGGTTGGGGAAGTGGCGGTCGTTTCGCTGTCGCTCATGTGCTCCTGCACTCGCGCTGCATTGTCCTGTCTGCAAGCAGAGGAGTGCGGCAGGGAGTGGCGGTGGGGGCTTAATCACCGTCTCCGGTGCGGCGCGTCACCCATTCCACCGCTGCACGCACAAGCTCGGGCGCCGTGTGGATGCCCAGCTTGGTTTTGATATGGGAACGGTGGGCCTCGACGGTCTTGACGCTGAGCCTCAGATCGTGGGCGATCATGCTCGTGCCGCGCCCCTGGCCAAGGAGTTCGAAAATCTCCAGCTCCCGGTCGCTCAGCTTTTCCACGGAGCTTTTGCTGTTGCTGTCCCGGCCCGTTACAAAGCTGTTCAGCATCAGCAGGTTTGCCGCAGCACTGAGATACAATTCTCCACTGAGCACCTGCCGGATGGCCGCCACCACCTGATCCGGCGGGGCCTGCTTCATCAGGTAGCCGCGTGCTCCGGCACGGAGAGCACGCTCGGCGTACAGCGACTCATCGTGCATGGACAGCACCAGCACCGGCAGGTGGGGTTTGAGCACCTTGAGCGATTTCACCAGCTCGATGCCATTGATGTCTTTCAGCGAGATGTCCGCGATGACGAGTTCAAAATCATGGTGCTCCACCAGGCCCATGGCTTCCGTTGCGGTCTCGGCCTCGCCACAGATGATGATGTCATGCTCGTGTTCGAGAAGCATGGCGATGCCCTTGCGGAAAATGGGATGGTCATCCACGATGAGAATGCGCTGCTGAGCGTGAGTGGTTTTCATCGTTCGTTCTGGGAATGAAGTTCCGGGAACTTCGCAGTCACAGTCGGGGCGGTGCCTGGCATGCGCAGCAGGCAGGTCATCCGGGTCCCGTGCTTCTTGCGTTTTCCGATGGCAAAATCCGCCCCGATCACATCCGCCCGGTATTTCATCAGCCGCACTCCCATGCCGTCGCCCACATGAATGACCTCCGGCATGCCACACCCGTCATCAGCGACGCTCAGGGAGAGAAGATTCTGCCGCAGCCTGAGGCTCAGGGTGATCGAGCGCGCTCCCGAGTGCTTCAGCGCATTCGTCACCGCCTCCTGGGCGATGCGGTACAGATGCAGCGCCACGCCATTGTCCGTGATGGGTACCATGCGCTCGCAGCGCAGCCGGCAGGAGATGCTGCCGTTGCTGCGTGCCGCCAGTTCATGCAGGGCGGAGACCAGACCCTCGGCATCCATGACCACGGGGTGAAGTCCTTTGGCGATGTCGCGTGAGGCCTCCACGGATTGATGGATCAATGCTGCCAGCCGTGCTGCCTCCTCCGCCGGCCCCGCAAGCTCCTGCGCCTCCAGCGTTTTCGTCAAAGACCGCGCCATGAAGGCCAGTCCCGAAAGTGACTGGCACAGCCCGTCGTGCAGATCCTGGCCGAGCCGGCGCTGCTCCTGTTCGGAGATGTCGATCAGCGCGTTTTCCAGCCGGTTCCGCTCCTCGATCTGCGCCGTCAGCTTCTCATTGGCGGAGACCAGCTCCGCCGTGCGTTCCGCCACACGCTGCTCCAGCTCCTTCTGCGTCTGCCGTTGCTCGGTGATGTCGGTGGCCACGCCAAGCACCTTGTCGCAAACTCCGGCCTCATTGAACAGGGGTACCTTCCCGGTGCTGAACCAGCGCACCTGCCCGTCTGCCTGGGTGATTTCCTCCTCGGGAATCTGCAGTGCCTTGCCGCTCGCCATCACTTCGCGGTCGATTTGCTGAAAGTGCGCGATCTGCTCGGGCGTGCGGTTGAAATCAGCGTCTGTCTTTCCGGCCAGCTTCTCCGCCGTGGTGCCGCAGCTGTGCGCGAGCGCGGCATTTCCCAGCAAAAATTTCCCGTGCTTGTCCTTCACAAAGATCATGCTCGGGGTCGCGTCGATCACCTGGCGCAGAAAGACGCGCTCGCGGCGCAGTTCGTCCTCGATCAGGCGGAAACTCTTTTCGCTCGCAGTCAGGACTTCGGTGCGTGCTTCGAGCTGCGTGAGGGTTTGTTTCGCCTTCTGCGCCCTTCGGGCTTGCTGCCTGCCGGGCTTGCTGTTCTCCCGTGTGTTTGCGGGTGTTCCTGCTTGAGTCTCGCGTGTGCGCGGCGCAGCCCTGCTCCGGCGTTTTGCCAGGGAGGGGCCATCCGGCTTGGACTGCCTTGAAGAGGAACGAGGCATGGGTCCAGCCTACTGACTCAGGATTCCGTCTTCAATCTGAATCGCACGGTGCAGGGGCGCGGCATGGGAGGCATGGCTGCTGCGGGGAAGGTGCATTTCCAGCAGGCGTTCCAACCGCTCAGTTTCCGGGCCTTCCTCCATCAACATCGTCCAGTGCCGCTCGCACCCGCACCAGCGGCAGCAGATTTGCAATCGCGCCCCAGGCCTGGCATGCGCGCTGATCCTGACCCCATGCTGAAACGACCAGTGCAGGATCTGCTCCGCCCTCAGTGCCCCCAGGCCGGAGACGCGCAGCCTTCCCTGGGCATAGCAGATGCCGCGCGGCGCGGCCAGGCAGGTGAACAACGCCAGCCGACCCATCGAGACAATAAACCAGCCTGACAACAGACCGCACAGCCAGCGCTCGGGGGAAACGGACTCGCCGCCTGCGGCCCGCCAGGCCAGCGCGGTCAAAACTAGGCACGTCAGCAGTGCGGAGGCCTGGCTGAACTTCCCTTCCAGGATGCGCGTCAGGCGTTCATACCGCGCCCGGTGAAAGGGCTGGGGCTCCTCAATCCAGGGGCTGGCCTCGTCCGTGCGCAGCGTGGTGATCTGGCCTGCCAGCATGCTTCTGGGCTGCAGCCGTGCGGGGCTGGCATCCTGCCTTGGCAGGCCAGACTCAGACCGTGGTGCGCTGGAAAGCGTGACTCCGGCCAGAAGTCGGGTTGCTGGTAGGGGTTTGTTCATGCGGGCCTCCTGGCATCCTGTGCCGTGCCTTATTCGTTGATGCCGCAGTGATGCCAGTGGTAGGCAGACCTGGAGACCAGGCGCACACTTCCGGTCAGCTTCAAGACTTTTCGGGCAAGCTCTTCACTCGAAATCCGGCCTCGTTCCTGCGGGCGCTGCGCGGCGGGCGTATCGCATGCAGGCTCATCTGCGGCCAGGTCGGGGAGGGCGCCTTCCAGCTCCATTTCATCGATTATGCAGGAAGCGTTCATGACCATCCTTTCGTTGCAAGTAAGAGATCGCTGTCCATGACATAGCAGGAGATCGCCTCCATCTCCTGCTCCCAGAATTCCTCCAGCCGCTCGGATTCAGCGGGGGCAAAAGCCGGCCCCTGTGCTGCATAAATCGACATCAATTCTTTTTCCGCCTTCAGCCAGTGCTCTGGCCGAAGATGTGAGCAGCCCTCTTTCTTCCAATGCTTGAAAGCAAGCAGGGCGATTTCCTTGTCGGAGGGATGAGAACCGGAACTGGAGGTCTCGCTGGGGGATGTGTACACAGGGGCATTCATGGCTTTGATGGGTAAACGTGGATGAAATCCAAACTGGCGGGTGGCTCCGTCCACTCTGAGCGCTCCTTTTTTTTCCCGCAATCGGCGCTGCCCTACTCGTGGCATCAGGGAAACCCTCACGTATCTGTCATGGCCCGGCGGGGTCGTTTTTGAGACTTGTAGCGGCCTCAAACTTCAACTGCAGATTTCTTTATTCGGCAGGTTTCTTTAATCCTTTGCCAAACGCATTCCCTTTCTACTCTCCGCGCCCCGCATGTCCGTCAAACTTCGTCTCAATACCGCCACCGCCACCAAAGTCGTCCTCGCCAAGATCGGCAATCCTCTCCGTGAGGAGCCGCTGCAAACCTCCAAGGAGGTGTTTCAGATCGCGGAGGGAGATCAGGAAGCTCTTACTGCGCTGTTCCTCAAGCCTTTCAAGGCCTGCATCGCCCACCGCTTCACCCACCATGCCTCCCTCAAGCAGCATGAGGTGAACAACTGCGCCAAGGCCATCTTTGAAGACGAGGACCAGCTGCTGGCCAAGGGCGTCGAGATCGCCCAGCGCCTCTACGCCAAATCCAACCATCCCAACATCAAGGCTGGCGATCTTTGCATCAGCCTGCTCAAGGAAATCCACATCGAAGGCGAACTCGTCAACGGCCTCTGCATCCTGAAGAGCGACAGCGTCGTGCCCTTCCTCACCATCACCCCGCGCAACGGTGACCTCCAGCTCAGCACCGAGCACGGCATCAATCCCGACAAGATCGACAAAGGCTGCCTCATCCTCAATTTCTGGGCCGAGAAAGGCTACTACGTCCTCACCTTCGACCGCAGCGGTGGCGACACCCGCTTCTGGGTGCGCGAGTTCCTCGGCGTGGAGGCCGTGCCAGACGCCGCCTTCCTCACCAACGCCTACGCCAAGATGGCCGTGTCCTTCCTCGAAGAGCAGCAGCCTGCCGATGACGACACGCCCCCCTGGGAAACCGCCACCGCCGCCAAGGACGCGCTCGAATACTTCGAAGACCGCGAAAACTTTGACCTCGAAGAGTTCGGCCAGACCGTCCTCAAAAATCCCGAAGTCATCGCCAAGTTCGACGAGCACCGCGCCCGCATGGAGGAGGAGCAGGGGCAGCCGCTGGAAACCAACTTCGAGATTTCCAAGAAGGACCTCACCAAGGCCAAGAAACGCATCGCCGCCGTCCTCAAGCTCGACACCGGCGTGGAAATCCACTTCAAGCCCGGCAAGAGCGAAAACGATCCCCAGCTCGAACGCGGCTTCGACGACGACAAGGGCATGAAGTACGTGAAGGTGTTTTACAACAAGGACGTCAGCGCGGGCTAGGCCGCTTCATCGATGGATCCCAAGTCTGACCCCAGCTCACCACAGCGCCTCTGGAAAATGGGGCGCGTCGTGCTTCAGCGTGAAACCGCGCATCGCGGGGGCAAGACGGTCATTGTCATCAAGGATTTTGCCACGCATCTGCCGCTTTCCGTCATCGAAACGATCGCCAAGCGCGTTCGCTCCGCCTGCGGCTGTGGCGGCACCGTGCGTGACAAACGCATCGAGATTCAAGGCGACCAGGCCGCCAAGGTGCGCGCAGTACTGGAAGCGGAAGGCTTCGAAGTGCGCGGTGTGAAGTGACCGGGTTATTTTTTCAATGCGGCAGGAGTGCGCCTCAGACTGCGCAGCTCTTCCATGAGTACCTTGACCGCCCTGCTCTGAAAGCGGCCGGCATTCCACATCATCGCCACAGTGCGTGAGGGCTTCTCCCCGGCAAAGGATCGGTACACGCGCTTGTCGCTGGTGTCGATTTTTCGCGCCATTTCAGGCACGATCGAAACGCCATGGTCCAGCGCCACGAGCTCCTGCACGGTGGCCAGCTGGCTGGTGCGCTCCACCGTCACCGGCTGCACGGACTTTCTGCGGCAGAAGGAGGAGATGTTTTCCGCGAGGCAGTGCGCCTCGTTCAACGTGACAAAAGGGAAGCTTTCCAATGCCTCTATCTTCACACTTTTGGCAGTGGCCAGAGGGTGGGCCACCGGGGCGACCAGCAGCAGCTCTTCCTCAAACAGCGGCTCCACCTCCAGATGCCGCGCGATCACCGGCTGGGCCAGTATGGCGAGGTCGATCTCTCCGTGACTGCAGCGCTGGATGAGATTGTCCGTGGTGTCTTCCTGAACGATCACCATGATATCGGGATGCCTGCGGGCAAAGTGGCTCAGGAGGCCGGGCAGGAAGTAAGGGGCGATGGTGGGGATGGCTCCCAGCCGGATGCGCCCGCGACGGCCCGCCTCTGAAAGCTCCGAGATGGTGTCCTCCATGAGCTGGAGGATCTTTCTGGCACGCTCCAGCAGCAGTTCGCCCAGATCCGTCAGCACGACCTCGCGTGGCTTGCGTTCAAAGAGGGGGCTGCCGAGCTGATCCTCCAGTTTTTGGATGGCGCGGCTCAGAGCGGACTGGGAAAGGTGCAGCTCATCGGCAGCGCGGGTGAAGTTTTTGGTGCGAGCCAGAGCCACGAATTGTTCCAGCAGGTGGAGGTTCAGATCGCTTCTCATGGGCCAGCTTAGCTATGTATGTGGTGCATCGCAAGCATTCAGATAATGCATTGGATGCATTTAAGGCGGGCATCCATTGTGGGGGCGTTACGACGTTCAACACGTTCGAAAATTTGAACCTGAACCCAACCACCAAACCATGAAAATACTGCAACAAAATGCCCTGGCGGCTGCGCTGATGCTGACGCCTGTCATGCCGGCCACGGCCCAGGAAAAAACAACCCAACCCACCCCCGATATGAACAAATGCCCCGTCATGGGCGCCGCCGCAGGCCCCAACCGCACCACCGCCGCAGGAGCCATGTCCAACGGAGACTGGTGGCCGAACCAGCTCAATCTCAAAATCCTCCACCAGAACTCCCCCCGGGGAAATCCCATGGGCGCGGGCTTCAGCTATGCGGAGGAGTTCAAGAAGCTTGATCTGGCTGCTTTGAAGAAGGAGCTCAAGGAAGTGATCACCACCTCGCAGAAGTGGTGGCCGGCGGACTACGGCACCTATGGTCCGCTCTTCATCCGCATGGCCTGGCATAGCGCGGGCACCTACCGCGTGAGCGACGGCCGCGGCGGCGCAGGCTATGGCACGCAGCGCTTTGCGCCGCTCAATAGCTGGCCGGACAACGCCAATCTGGACAAGGCGCGCCGCCTTCTCTGGCCCATCAAGCAGAAGTATGGCGAGAAAATCTCCTGGGCCGATCTCATGGTGCTCGCGGGCAATGTCTCGCTCGAATCTATGGGATTCAAGACGATGGGATTCGCCGGCGGGCGCGAGGACGTCTGGGAGCCGCAGGAGGACATCTACTGGGGGCCTGAGAGCAAGTGGCTGGGAGACGCACGCTACAAGGGCGACCGTGAGCTGGAAAAGCCTCTGGCTGCGGTGCAGATGGGCCTGATCTACGTCAATCCCGAAGGCCCCAACGGCAAGCCCGACCCGATCGCTGCTGCGAAAGACATCCGCGAAACCTTTGCGCGCATGGCCATGAATGACGAGGAAACCGTGGCCCTCATTGCGGGTGGCCATACCTTTGGCAAGGCGCATGGTGCCGCGAGTGCCGACAATGTGGGCCCCGAGCCGGAGGGCGCACCTTTGGAGGAGCAGGGCTTGGGCTGGAAGAACAAGCACGGCACTGGCAACGCCGGAGACACCATCACCAGCGGTCTGGAGGGAGCCTGGACCTCCACCCCCATGGCGTGGTCTCACGGCTACTTCACCAACCTCTTTGCCTACGAGTGGGAGCTGACCAAGAGCCCGGCGGGAGCGCAGCAGTGGAAGCCCAAAAAGGGTGCGGGTGCTGGCACTGTGCCGGATGCACACGACGTCACCAAACGCCACGCGCCGATGATGTTCACCACCGACATCGCGCTGCGGGAAGACCCGGCGTATGAGAAGATCTCCAGGCGCTTTCTGGAGCATCCGGATGAGTTTGCCGAGGCTTTTGCCAAAGCCTGGTACAAGCTGACTCATCGCGACATGGGGCCTGTGTCCCGCCTGCTGGGTTCCGAGGTGGCACCACCGCAGCTGTGGCAGGACCCTGTTCCCCAAGTGGATCACGAACTGATCGGCATACAGGACATCGCCCGTCTCAAGGCGGACATTCTGGGCTCAGGCCTGACCACGGGCCAGCTCGTCTCCACGGCGTGGGCTTCCGCAGCCACCTTCCGTGGCAGTGACAAGCGCGGTGGTGCCAATGGTGCCCGCATCCGGCTGGCTCCGCAGAAAGACTGGGCTGTGAACCAGCCTGAGCAACTGCAGAAGGTGCTGTCCGTGCTGGAAAAGATCCAGAAGGACTTCAACAGCGCCCAGACCGGCGGCAAAAAAGTGTCTCTCGCAGACCTCATCGTGCTCGGCGGATGTGCGGCTGTGGAGGACGCGGCCAAGAAAGGCGGGCATGAGGTACAGGTGCCCTTCACTCCCGGTCGCACCGATGCCACCCAGGAGATGACAGACGCTGCGTCCTTTGCGGTGCTGGAGCCCAAGCAGGACGGCTTCCGCAACTACCTCGGCCACGAGCTTGACCGTCCCGCACCGGAGACGCTGCTGGACCGTGCGCAGCTTCTCACCCTTTCCGCTCCGGAGATGACGGTGCTGGTGGGCGGCATGCGGGTACTCGGGACCAATGTCGGTTTTCCTGACCTCGGTGTCTTCACCCAACGCCGTGGGGCACTGACCAACGACTTCTTTGTGAACCTGCTCGGCATGGGCACGGAGTGGAGCAAGTCGAAGATGTGCGACCACTTTTACGAAGGCCGTGACCGTGATAGCGGAGAGGTGAAATGGACAGCCACCTCCGTGGATCTGGTCTTTGGCTCCAACTCCCAGCTTCGCGCCATCGCAGAAGTGTACGCAGGGGCTGATGCGCAGGGCAAGTTCGTCAACGATTTCGTCGCCGCCTGGACCAAGGTGATGGATCTGGACCGGTTTGACCTCCATCGCTGATAGCACGCCAGAGGTTCTCCCCATGACAATGACAGTGCCCGTTTCGGTTCATCGCAGCCGGAACGGGCAGCTTGTTTCCCCCTCATCAGCGCCCCAGATGCACCCGCGTGTCATACTCGAAGCAGACCTGGCCGGACACCTGATGGGCGTCAAAGAGGCTGCGCAGTTCGGCGATCATTTCGACATGGCGTGGCTGGCCTGCAGCGGGGGCGTAGGAGCTGGAGAGCAGGCGACCTTTGAGCCCGTCGAAATCAAAGCGCTGTTCATTGGCAAAGGTGTGCGTGGCATCAGTAGTGTTCGGCAGGGAAGGTGCTGGCGGGATAAAAAATGACTCCAGGCTGTAAAAGAGCTGTACCTTTGCCGTGCAGGTGGCATGAACTGCGCATGCCAGAGTCAACGCCAGCCTCCGCCCCTGGACCTCAGCAG
>NZ_JBGANL010000014.1:0-117320 GCF_044222345.1 Prosthecobacter sp. | reverse complement strand
CAGGGTGCGCCGGCCGCCGGTTACAGCAGCGGTGATGCCATCAAAGCGATCCAGGATGTGGCGAAGAAGACCCTGCCGCGAGGCTTTGACATCGGCTGGGCCGGTCTCTCGTTTGACGAGGTGGGACGAGGCAACGAGGCGATGTATATCTTCATCGTGGTGCTGATGTTCGTTTACATGGTGCTGGTCGGGCAGTACGAAAGCTTCACCCTGCCGCTGGCCGTGATCCTCTCGCTGCCGGTGGGTGTCATGGGGTCCTTTGCGCTGCTGAAAGCGATGGGACTGGACAACGACATTTATGCGCAGGTGGGCATCATCATGCTGGTGGGCCTGCTGGGCAAGAACGCCATTCTGATCGTGGAGTTCGCCTCCCAGCGGCACCACGAAGGGCTGACGATCCTGGAGGCGGCCATTGAAGGTGCCAAGGTGCGCTTCCGTCCGATTTTGATGACGTCCTTCGCCTTCATTGCGGGGATGATTCCGCTGCTCCGGGCACATGGCGCTGGAGCCATCGCCAACAAGACGATTGGTGCCTCAGCGGCCGGCGGGATGTTTTTGGGAACGGTTATCGGCCTGCTTGTCGTTCCTGGACTTTATTATATCTTCGGCACGATCGCCGCCCGTGGAAAGCTTCTCCCAGATGAAGACGACACACCGCTGAGCGAACTCGGAGAGTACGGCCATCATGAACATGCAAAACCTGAAGAACAAGCTCCTAGCATTTAATTTTGTTTGTCTAATCGTCCTGGTGCAGGGGTGCTCTTCAGTGCTCCGCCGAGACCCTTTGCCATCAAGTGACCCGCCGCTGCCAGCCAACTTTCCAGACACGGCGGGAAGGAAGAACTCCGCAGTGATCGGCTGGAAGGAGTATTTCAAGGACCCAAACCTGACCTCCCTGATCAGCACCGCGCTGAGCAACAACCAGGAATTGAACATCCTGCTGCAGGAGATTGAGGCGTCGAAGGCCGAAGTGCGTGCGCGCAAAGGCGCCATTCTCCCCTTTGTGACCGCAGGCACGACCGCCGGACTGGACAAAGTGGGCCGGCATACGGCCGCCGGAGCTGCGGAAGACAATCCCGCCAATGAAATTGCCGCAGGAACCGTCATTCCAACGAACATGCCCAACTTCGGATTCTCCGCCGATTTTGACTGGGAAGTGGACATCTGGCGGAAGCTGCGGAACGAGCGGGATGCCGCGATCCTGCGCTACCTGGGCACCCAGGAAGGGCGGAACTTCATGATCACGAACATCGTGTCCGAGATCGCCCAGACCTATTATGAACTGGTGGCGTTTGACAACCAGTTTGCGACCCTGAAGCGCATGATTGAGATTCAAAAGAATGCGCTCGAGGCAGTGAAGCTGCAGAAAGCGAACGCCCGGGTCACGGAACTCGCCGTGCGCAGGTTTGAGGCGGAAGTGCTCAAGAACCAAAGCCACCAGTACCAAGTTCAGCAGCAGATCACCGTGGCGGAAAACAAGCTCAACTATCTGGTGGGCCGCTACCCCCAGCACGTGAAGCGGAGGTCTGAGGGCTTCGAGCAAGTGATGCTTGGCCAGATCAACACCGGACTGCCGGTGGAATTGCTGCGGAACCGTCCGGACGTGCGGCGTGCGGAGCTGGAACTGGCAGCGACCGGACTGGATGTGAAGGCTGCGGCGGCGAGATTCTACCCTTCCCTCAGCCTCAAAGGAGCCCTGGGATTGCAGTCCTTCTCGCTGGAGTCCGCGTTTACCACCCCGGCTTCACTGGTTTATGGTATTGCAGGCAACCTGATGGCTCCATTGATCAACCGGAGTGCGATCAAGGCAGCGTTCCTCGGCGCGAGCGCCCGCCAGATCGCGGCGATCTACACCTACCAGCAGACGGTGCTGAAAGCCTACGTCGAGACGGTGAATCAACTGGCGCAGATCAAAAACTACGGCCGCAGCTACGATCTCAAGGCCCAGCAGGTGGCGGCGCTGAATGACTCGATCAACATCGCCGGCCAGCTTTTCTTCAACGCACGTGCGGAATACACGGAAGTGCTCTTCACGCAACGTGACGCGCTGGAGTCGAAGATTGATCTGATCGAGCTGAAGCAGGAGCAGTTGAATGCTTTTGTGAAAGCCTACAAGGCTCTCGGCGGCGGCTACAACCGTGCGGCGGACGGCTCCGGGAACACGACGAAGATGGCGGTGCCCAAGGTGGTGGGTGAGCTGAAAGGTGGCAACTAGCCGCCAACGCACCGGACGGTGCCTGCATGCTCAAAGCGTTGCAGGCACCGGCGGCTTTTGGAAAGGCGGTCTGAGCTGATCGTCCCGGAAGGTGGTGGAGCGCTTGGTGGTTTTGCTGAAGGCGTATTGATTGGCCACCTCCTCAATGACGCTGTGATCGGCCTTGCTCCAGCGCCGGAAGCAACGATCCACACGATGGCCGACCTCATGGTAGAGCAGATGGCTGCGAGTTTGTCGAGAGCCCCGCGCTTTTCGCCTTGTTTGATGCGGCTGACCGTCTTTATACGGACTCCCACCATGAAACCACGCCTTCTCCTTGCCGCATTTGCCCTGGCCGTCTCGATTTCTGCTTTCGCTGATGACTTTGTGTCACTCTTTGACGGCAAAACGCTCACGGGCTGGAAGAACCCGTATGAGTGGGGCCAGATTGACATTGTGGACGGGGAAATTCATCTCACGGGCGAGAAGAAGTTCTTTGTGGTGACGGAGAAGACGTACGGTGACTTCATCTTTGAAGGCGACATTCTGCTGCCTGCCGGCCAGGCGAACAGCGGGTTCATGTTCCGGGCGCATGTGGAGAAGAACAAGGTCTTTGGTTATCAGGCGGAAGTGGATGGTGATGCGAACCGCAAGTGGAGCGGCGGCTTGTATGATGAAGGCCGCCGGATGTGGTTTGCGAGTCCGATCAAGGGCAACAAGGAAAGCGAAGCGGCTTTCCGCGCGCGCGCGGGAGATGCCTTCAAGCGCAATGACTGGAACACTTACCGCATTGAGTGCCGCGGGAAGAGTCTGAAGATTTTCGTGAACGGGGTGCTGACGACGGATGTGGAGGACGACAAGGATGCGAGCGGCGTGATCGCCATTCAGCATCATGGTGAGAAGGGGCAGACGTACAAGTTTCGGAATCTGCGGATTCAGGAGCTCAAGTAGGGGCGGAGAGGGGTGGAGTTTCGGTTGAAGAGGCGAAAGGACAGAAAGGACGGAAGGGACGATATGATCGGGGGCTCTGGAACGGAGGGAGGGGGCGAGGCGGGGCGACTGGTGCTTGCAGAGGGCTGCGGACTGGAAGTCCGCGCTCCTTTGGCGCTGGGCTCTTGAGTGCGGCTACAAGCCCTGCATGGCATCCATGATGGCCTGGCTGAGTTCGGAGGCGGCCTGGCCATCGGTGTAGTGATTGATCATGAGGGCGTAGCAGTATTCTTCGCCGGATTTGGTTTTGGCGTAGCCGGTGAAGGTGCGGATGCCGGACATGGCACCGCCTTTCCAGATGAGGCCGTCTTTGGAGAGGAGCGAGGCTTTGTAGGCAGCGCCCAGAGGGCCTTTGCCGGCGAAGTACTGAAGTCGGGCGAGATCCAGCGGGCGGATGAAATCGGCGCGGGCGAGGCCGCAGCCGTCTTCCATGCGCAGGCCGATGAAGTCGAGGCCGCGTGACTTCCAGTGGTCGCGGATGACGTCTGCAGGGGGCTTGCCGGCCTTGATGCCGAGCATGCGAAAGACGCACTCGGTTTCCTGATTGTCGGAGGTGGCGTGGATGCTTTTGATGATTTCGAGCAAGGGGGGCGAGTCGTGTTTGAGCAAGGAGTGAGTGGCAGGAGCGGTGGATGCGCGACCGCCCACCTGAATGCCTGCGGCGATGAGAAGGGCACGGAAATGATGTGCGGCAAAACGTGCGGGGTCTGGCACGGCGCCTTTGGCCTGAAATTTTGCGGCGCCGAGCGGCACGGTGCCGCGAAGATGAATTTCTGAGGTTTTTTCGCCCCCGTGAATGACGGTGCCATCGCCAGAATCGGCGGGGCCGGTGGTGACCTCGTTGTTCCAGTTCGCGTCGGGGACTTCGAGATTGATGCCGAGGAGTTCCGAAGGAGAACCGACGGCGGGACCGGCGCGAAAGACGAGGATGTAGCGGTTGTGATTGAGGTTCAGGCCTGACACGCCGCTGCCGTAACCGTTGCCGATGTCTCCCCAGTTCCAGAAGTCATTGTAAAGGCTGCCGCTGAAGAGGCTGGCATCGATGCGAATGCCGCCGGTGACGCGGGTGAGGCCACGCTGTTTTAAATCGGCGGCCCAGGTTTTGAGGTCTTCGAGTTTCAGCATGGGATCGCCACCGCCGACGATGACCAGATCCCCCTGGATGATGCCGTCTTGGACAGGTGCGGTCGATTTGAGTTCGGTGGTGAAGTGGAAGTCCGGACCGAGGATTTCGAGAGCGGTGGCGGTGGTGAGGGTCTTGAGGCTGGAGGCGGGGATGAGGGAGGTGGTGGCGCTGACATCCTTCACGACTTCGCCTTTGCTGTTGATGAGGCAGAGGCCGATGGAGGCGCCGGCGAGTGCGGGATTGGCGCGGGCTTGCTCCAAGAGCGTGGCGAGAGCATCGGGTGGCAGGGGCGGCTCAACCACGGGAGCTTCGGGTGTGCCGTAACGAATCCACAGCAAAGCGGCCAGGGCCGAGGCCATGAGGAGGATGGCGGTTTTTTTCAGCATGTGCGAGTGTAGCCTGAAACGGGCCGGGGCCAAGCGAGGTGCTGAGAAATGGCGGCGGATTGATTCGAGCCTGTTCTTCGCTTGCCGGATCACCTGAGTGGACTCATTTTGCAACCATGATGGAACTGGCCCCTGAAAAATGGACGATGCAGGGAATGCTGCAGGGGTTTTTTATTTTCGGAGCGCTGATCGCAGGCGCGGGGCTGATATGGACCGCGAGCACGGCGTGGTTTCTTTACAGCTCTGAAAAGACCACGGGAGTGATTGTGGATGTGATCGCCATTCAGAGCACGCGGAGCCCCGGGGAGGAACCGCTGACCAAGCAGGTGACGAGCTACTACCCGGTGGTGGAGTTTCGTGATTCCAAGGGTGTGGTGCAGCAGGCCAAATCATCGAGAGCGGCGCGCTCGGATCTCTTCAAGCGGGGTGATGCGGTGGGCGTTTATTACGATGCCAAAGATCCGGCGCAGGTGTTCATCAAGGACGCGTGGATGCTGTGGTTCGCGCCTGGGGTCATTTTGGGCAGTGGACTGATCTGGATGATCGCTGTGGGTGGAATGATGAGGTTCAGCAAACGTTTTGATGCGGGCTTTGCCCAAGGAAAAGCGCGGTTTTACAGCCAGGTGGCCGCCTCAGACCCCGCGAACTCCGACAATGATTCTTCCAGCCGATGAAACCTGAAAAAGTGAAGTTTATGCTGATGGCCGCCGACATGAAGCGCGCGGTGGCGTTTTACCGCGATGTGATCGGGCTGGAGGAGATCTTTGTGAGCGATTTCTGGACCGAGCTGCGGTTTGGGGATGCGATCATCGCGCTGCATGGCGGGCACGATGGGTCGCGGAATCCGACGGGGCTGAGCTTTCAGTATGAGGACGTGCTGGTGATGGCGGAGAAGATCGCGGGGGCGGGGGCGAAGATTTTGCAGTCGCCGCAGCAACGTGAGGGAGAGCCGATTTTGCTGGGGGTGTTTCGGGATGCGGAGGGGAATGAGGTGTTTATGACGCAGTATGTGGGGTGAGGGGGGCTGAGCGAAGGACATTCAGGAAAGGGGAAGCGATCGCGTAGTTTTGAAAATGCTGACGTGGGGTGTCTCGTGAGCGCGTACGCGGCGGAGTGCATGACAAACGCTGCTGGAGGGCATGGGGACAGCGAGGTGCTGGGTTTGCTCCCCGTCCTGATGCCGAAAACCCAGGGAAGCACTCGCTAAAGCTCGGCATCCCTGGGCTGAAATACGGAAGGCCGTTGGCCTTCAGCAGACCGAATTCGGCGTTCGCCTTGGTTCCGGGCGTTGCATGGGGCGGCAGGCGCGTATTATATCCTCCCCCCACAAATGCAGACGACCTTCATTCCCACCCTTGATGCTCTCCCGGCGCGTAAAACGCCGCTGATGGAGCGGTTTGCCGGGCTGCTGGAGCCGAAGGGGCCGGCGCAGATTGAAGCGATGGCGAAGGAGTCGCGGATGATCACGCGGCGGAATTTTGGGCGGACGATGCGGCTGTTTGCGCCGCTGTATGTTTCCAATGAGTGCGTGAACAACTGCAGCTACTGCGGCTTTTCGCGGGATAATAATTCGATTTTGCGGGTGACGCTGACGATCGACCAGGTGGTGGCTGAGGCGAAGCATCTGGTGGCACAGGGATTTCGGAACATTCTGCTGGTGGCGGGTGAGCATCCGAAATTTGTGAGCGATGGGTATCTGGAGGAGTGCATCCGGGCGATTCGGGATTTTGTGCCGACGATCGGGATCGAAGTGGGGCCGATGGAGGCGCCGGAGTATGAGCGCATGGTGAAGGCGGGAGCGGAGGGCCTGGTGGTGTATCAGGAAACCTATGACCGCGGCCTTTACAAGGACATGCACACGGCGGGGCCGAAGAAGGATTTTGACTGGCGGCTGGCGTGCCCTGAGCGCGGGTATGCGGGTGGGTTTCGGCGCATTGGCGTCGGGGCATTGTTTGGACTGAGCGACTGGCGGCTGGAGGCGCTGCGACTGGCGGCGCATCTGGAGCATCTTTATAAGCACTGCTGGAAGTCGACTTTCACGGTGGCGTTTCCGCGACTGCGGCCGGCGGCGGGTGGGTTTACACCGATGACGGATTTTCCGGACTGGGCGCTGGTGCAGACGATCTGCGCGTTTCGGATTATTTTTCCTGAGGTGGGTGTGATTTTAAGCACGCGGGAGCCTGCGCCGCTGCGGGATGCGCTGGCGCCGCTGGGGGTGACGGTGATGAGCGCGGGGAGTCATACGGAGCCGGGCGGCTACACGGGCGCGGGGAATGAGGACCTGCACCTGACTGTGAAAGGAAAGCGCGTGGAGGTGGCTGAGAAGGCGGAGACGAATCGTGCCGAGGGGCAGTTTGGGATCGCGGATCAGAGGTCGCCGCAGAGTGTGGCGGAGATGCTGCGGAAGCAGGGGCTGGATCCGGTGTGGAAGGACTGGGATGCTTCGATTTTGGCAGCGTGAACCCCGAATTTTGATATGAAGATTACTTTGAACGGACAGAAGCGTGAGTTTGAAGGGCCTCAGACGGTGAGGTCGCTGCTGGAGAGCATTGGGCTGGGTGGGAAGCCGGTGGTGGTGGAGCAGAATCAGGTGGCGCTGCTGCCGCGGGAGATTGATGGGGCCGCAGTGAGTGATGGGGATGTGATCGAGGTGGTGCAAATCACGGCGGGAGGGTAGCCGGGAAATGACGAAGCCGGAATGACGAATGCGGGGAGCAGGTGGAATTCGTTGGCTCTGGGGTTTGGCGGAGCGCTGGGATCGAGGACGAGGACGATTTTGAATCAGCGGGAGACGCTGGCGTAGCCGTTGCCGCTGGAGCAGAGGCGGAAGAGGTGATTGCAGACTTCGTGGGCGGAGAGAATGCCGGTGCGGGGGAGGGAGTCGAAGTCGCCGATGAGGACGGGCCAGTCGGCGCGGTCTTCGGGGATGCGGCCGTGGGAGCCTTTGACGAGGGTGGCGTCGAGAGGGATGACGTCCATGAGCATGCGCTGGCCAAGGGCTTTTTTGGCGAGCTTGGAGGCGACTTTGAGCTTGGGCCACTTGATGGCGGGATCGAGGAAGAGCTCGGCGGGGTCGTAGCCGCATTTGCGGTGGATGTCCACGCAGCGGGCGAAGTCGGGGGCTTTTTTGTCGTCCTGCCAGTAGTAGTAGGTGAACCAGCTTTTGGCATCGGCGACCGCGATGAGATCGCCGCTGCGCTCGTGATTGAGGCCGACGAGATGCTTTTCCATTTTACCGAGGACCTGGGCGACGCCGGGGGTGGCCTCAAGGGTGGCGCGAACGGTGGCGAGGAGGCTGGGATCGTTGAGGTAGATGTGGGCGACCTGATGATCGGCGATGGCGAAGGCTTTGGAGCCGCCGAGGTCGAGGGTTTCGCGGCAGAGTTCGTCCTTGATGCTGAGCCAGCCTTTTTCGCGGAAGACGCGGTTCAGGTGGACGGGCTGCTCGACGTCTGTGATGCCGTATTCGGAGAGGAGGACGACCTTGATGTTTCGCGTTTCGTAGAAGCGGATGAGGTCGCCGACGACGTTGTCGATCTGGCGGAGGTCGACGTGGATTTTCTCCATGTCGATGCCGACGCGCTGGAGGTTGTAGTCGAGGTGGGGGAGGTAAACGAGGGAGAGGCCGGGCCAGTGCTTTTCCTCGATCCATTTGGCGCTCTCGGCGATCCAGATGGAGGATTTGATGTCGGATCCGGGGCCCCAGAAGTGGCGGAAGGGAAAGGGGCCGAGGTCTTTTTTGATGCGGTCCCGCAGCGGCATGGGCTGGGTGTGGATGTCGAAGACCTTGCGGCCATCGGCAGGATAGAGCGGGCGCGGGGTGATGGAGATGTCCGCGGTGGAGTACATGTTGAACCACCAGAAGAGCTTGGCGCAGGTGAACTGGGGATCGACGCGGCGGAGGGCCTCCCACAATTTTTCGCCGTGCATGAGCTGCTCGGGCTGCTTCCAGAAGCGGTGCTCGGCGTAGTCGCGGTCATACCAGCCGTTGGCGACGACGCCGTGATCGCGGGCGAGGCGGCCGGTGAGGTAGGTGGCCTGGGCCGTGCAGGTGACGGCGGGGAGGACGGGCTCGATGAGGGTGGAGCGATTGCGCTCGACGAAGGCACGGATGGCCGGGGTGTGCTCGCCGATGAGGCGGCTGGTGAGGCCGACGACGTTCAGGATGGCGGTGCGCTGCATGGGGGTCGCAGTTACAAGTTTAAGGTTTCAAGTTTCAAGTGGTATCGCCGCGCAGGGCAAACTTGGAACCTTTAACTTTAAACTTTAACTTCCGTGGAGCATCGCAGCACCGACGTAGGCGATTTTGCAGATGCAGTGGAGGAACTGGTCCTGGACGAAGGTGGTTTTGCCTTCGCACTTGGCGAGGTCGATGAGCCAGTGCAGGACGAGCTCGACAAGGCAGAGGATGAAGCAGCCGGTGATGGCCCAGACGGCGGCGGCATGGAGGATGCAATGGGCGGTCATGCACCAAGGCCAGATTTGAACCGGCCGGGTGGGATCATTCCGGAGGATCAGGAGATGCCGGTTCTTGCAGGTGGAGAGGAACTCCCCCTGCATGGGATAATCCATCAACGCATGACCGGCGAGCAGGAGAAAAATGACCTGGATGGCATCCAGCCAAGTGTGCGGAGGAAATGGCAGCAGGCCAGACATGAGGAAGTTTTCCATCGTGAAGAGCGGACTGAAACGCACGATTCAATCGTGCGCCAAACAATCCGCATCACTTGCATGCCTTAAGCGCTGTAGAAGGCGGCGATCTTCTCATTCACCGCGCGGAGACGGTGGGAAATGGTGCGGCCGACGCCGATGAGCAGCCAGGCGGCGGCACGCGGGTATTCGTTAATGTAGCTTTCGAGGGTGGCGCCGTCGATGCGCCAGACCTGGGAGAACTCAACGGCGGTCACGCTGGCGCTGGCGACATTGGGGTCGAGCAGGTTGATTTCGCCGATGGTTTCACCCTTCTGGATGGAGCCGAGGAGCACTTTGTGGCCGCCGCGCATGGCGGTGGCGTGGAACTTGCCGGAGACGACGAAGAAGAGGCTGTTTTGCTGCTGCCCCTCCTCGATCAAATGCTGACCGGGCTGCACCGGCAGGAATTCGCCGTAGCCGCTGAGGATGTCGCGGTCTTCGTCACCAAGAGGTTCGAGGATGCCTTGGGCCGGAAGTTTGGGAGACGAGAGGGAGCTCATGGGAATCAGTAAGGGTGAATTAAGCGGTCTTTTTTAAGCGGAGATGCTCAGAATGGCAAGCACGGTGAGCGAGAAGCCGTGGAAACGGTCCTGAAGTGAGAAACTGTCACATTCCGCAAAAGGGGTGTGATCCAACTTTCCCCCCTCTGATCGTTCATATCTGCGAAGCATGTACCTTCTAAATTTTGCTGGATTTCCAAGGGCACCGGTTCAGAATCGACGCCTCACTTCAACCAGCCACCCCGACCCCACTCATGTCCGACTCTTCCTCCTCCAAATGCTGCGGCAGCCTCAGTTACGATTTTGCACATCTTCTGCTCCGTCTTTGGGTCGGCATGCGCCTGTTCATGGCAGGCATCGACAAGTTTCGCTGGGGCAACGGACCGACGGTGAGCTTCGGCCTGGAGAATTATTCGAAGAAAACCGGCCCGCTGGCCAAGCTGATGACGGACAACAGCTTCATGCCTGCTTGGGCATGTGACGCCTTCGCCGCCAGCATCGGCTACATTCTTGTGCCCGTGGGCATCTGGGTGGCGATTGGCATCTGCACCGAGTTTGGCCTGCTGGCCGCCGGTTTGGTGTTCCTCTCCCTGGGCCTTGGACTTGCCGCCCTGCCGGATGACACGGAAGTGGTGAGCAACATCGGTCTCTCCATTCTGATCGTGGCAGCCGCCCTGGTGACCTCGAAGGCGAAAACCTTCTCACTCGACGGCCTCCTTTTCCGCAAGAAGGCATAACCACGACTTCACGTCGTCATTGGCAGTGAACCCACACGCCTGATTGCACCTATGAATTCCCAGCCTCCCTCCCCTTCCCCAGCGCCACTGTCCCGTTTCATGGACCGTCGCGGCTTCCTCCGCACCAGTGCTCTGACGAGCAGCGGAATCTACCTCGCCACCAGCAAGAGCGCGATCGCGCAAGCGACCGAAAAAGGCCGCACGATCAAGTGCGCGCTCGTCGGCTGCGGTGCGCAGGGCAACGCCCTGCGCGTGGCCTCCAAAGACGTTCCAGGCATCCAGTGGGTGGCCATGTGCGACATCTGGAAGTTCTCGATCGCGAAGACGCGCGGCGGCTTCCTCGGTGAGAACAAGCACCAGGTGGAAGGCGAGATCAAAATCTACGAAGACATCAACGAGATGCTCGACAAGGAGCCGTCCATTGAGGCCGTCTTCATCGCCACGCCGGACTTCATGCACGCTCCGTATTCGCGCCTCTGCCTTGAAAAGGGCAAGCACGTGTATTGCGAGAAGATGATGAGCAACACGATCGAGGGAGCACGTGACATGGTGCGCGCCGGCAAGGCGAACCCCGGGATTTTCCAGATCGGCCATCAGCGTCATTCCAACCCGCGCTACATCAACCTGCGCGACAACGTGATCAAACCCGGCAAGATGCTGGGCCGCATCACCCACGCGTATGCACAGTGGAACCGTGGTGTCTCCGGCAGCGCCCCGCAGGGTGCGGTGAAGGGCTACGACATTCCTCAGGATGTGCTGACGAAGAACGGCTATGGCAGCCTTGAGGAGTTCCGCAACTGGCGCTTCTTCAAGAAGTACGGTGGTGGTCCGCTCTCCGACCTCGGCGCGCATCAGATCGACATGTTCAACTGGATGTATGAGTCCACCCCGGTGTCGGTCATCGCCTCAGGCGGTGTGGATTACTTCGACGGCACGGAAGGCCGCCCGAAATTCGAGCTGCCGGACAACATGATGTGCATCTACGAATTCAAGACTCCTGCCGGTGCTCTGCGCGCCTACTACCAGGTGCTGACCACCACGGGTTCCCAAGGTGCGTATGAAAAGCACATGGGCATCGGTGGCACGGCGATCATCTCCGAACTCGACACGAACGGCAACCAGCTCTACGCCGAACCGGGCCAGGACTGGGAAGGGTTTGCCCTGGGTGAGAACCCGCCCATCATGAAGGCGGCGGACAAGGCGAAGAACAAGTTCTGGGAACATCCCCGTGACTGGGAAAAGCCGAAACCACCGTCTTACGGTGCCGTCAGCGTGGCCGACGTGCGCGAAAGCAAGGCCCTCTCCCAATGGGAGCTGGCCCGCAAGCTCAAGGTCAAGCCGCACACGCCGCACATCGCGAACTTCATCGAAGCTGTGCAGGCCAAAGACCCCGCGCACCTCACCTGCAACGTCGAAGCCGCCTTCCGGTCCTGCGTCACGGTGCTCAAGGCCTACGAGGCCACCGCCGCCGGCGGCAAGTACATCTTCAAGCCTGAAGACTTCCAGGCGTGATCTGCCACGGCGATTCAACATTCACCCAACCTCCAGCCAAGTTCCCCATGAAAAACACCCTCCACATCCTCACGGGCCTCGCGCTCGCCCTTAGCCTTGCCTCCTGCGGCAAGAAAGAAGAAACGAAAGCAGCGGCAGCAGCCCCAGCAGCTCCTGCTGGTGATCTTGTCGAGATCGCGCTCGAGTTCCCGAAGCCCATGTTCATCGGCACCCCGGTGCCAGCTGAGCTGCCGAACCTTGAGAAGGCCGACCCCAGCAAGGTGGTGAAAACCATCATGGTCCCGAAAGGCACCACCAACCTTGCCAAAGGCAAGACCGTCACCAGTTCTGACAGTGCGCCGATCATCGGTGAGCTGAGCCTCGTGACCGACGGCGACGCCGACGGTGCTGACGGTTCCTTCGTGGAACTGATGCCCGGCAAGCAGTGGGTGCAGATCGACCTGGGTGCCGAGTCGAACATCTATAAGATCGCCATGTGGCACTACCACAAGCAGGCCCAGGCCTACATCGACGTGGAAGTGCAGGTGTCTGACGATCCTGAGTTCAAGAAAGGCGTGACCACCCTGTGGAACTCCGACCACGACGACTCCTCCCAGATGGGCAAGGGCAGCGATCCAGCCTACGTGGAAACCAACCACGGCCGCGTCGTCGACGCCAAGGGCATCAAGGCCCGCTATGTGCGCCTCTGGAGCAATGGCAACACCAGCAACGACATGAACCACTACTGTGAAGTTCAGGTCTATGGCACGCCTGCCAAGTAAGCAGGGCTGACAGAGCTGATTGAATTAGAACCGCCGTGCAGCGCTGCTGCACGGCGGTTTTTTTGTGGTGTGGGAAGGCGTGGGGAAGACTTCTGAGCAGTGAACAGCAAACTGGTGGTACGCCTGCAAGGCCTGTGGTGGAACGGAGCGGCAGGATCGAGGACGAGTTCGAGTAGGAGGACGAGGACGATTTAGTGCGCTGCGCACGATGAGGTGATCACACGTCAACGACTTTGCCGGCTTTGGCTTGGGTGGCCTGCCATTCCTGGTAGCGCTCCAGTTCGCGCTGCACGAGTTTCAAACAGAAGGCGACGACGGTGGCATCGTCGAGATAACCGACACCGACAATGACATCTGGTATGACGTCGGCAGGATTGAGCACATAGAGCAGGGCCAGGGACACTGCGCTGATGGCCCAGTAGGGGATCTCGCGGTAGGTACCCGCCCAATAATCCTTCACCATGCTGAGCATGACCTTCGTTTGTTCGAACACTTTCTTGAGCTTGGGGAGCTTGTTTTCGATCTCTTGGGCGCGCTGATTAACCTTGGCTATGTCCAGATCGTGGTCGCCATTGGTGGGAGTGCTCATAGAAAAAAGTAACCAACGACATTTGTGAAGTCCAGCGTGCAGTGAGAGCATCTTGGTGGATGCAGGGCTTATGCATGAAAGGCCAACGACAACGCAGTGTCGCTTCTGAAGGACAAAAAGGACGGAAGCGACCTCAAGGAAACCTTATTCCATGACAGCCAGATATTTTACCGCTCCTCATGAGTCAACCCCAGGTGGGATGTGAAGATTCTGCTACGTGAGCCAATTTGACATGTCTGCCACTGTCCGAATCATCCACCCACTCATGTCCGCAGAAAAAGCTCAGCCTACTGCCACCGAGCCGATTGAATTATTGACCCGTGAACTCATCGAGTGCGGGCGGGATTTCCATCATCGCGGGTGGTCGCTGGGCACGAGCAGCAATTACAGCGTGGTGATTGACCGTGAACCGCTGACGCTGCTGATGACTGGCAGTGGTTTCGACAAAGGACGCCTGCAACCAGACCAGTTTGTGAAGGTGGATGAAAACGCACAGGCGCTGGGCGAGGATTTCCCCAAGCCTTCAGCGGAAGCGCTGCTGCATACGGTGCTGGCGAAACGCGGAGCTGGAGCGGTGCTGCACACCCACTCGGTGGCGGCCACCGTGTTGAGCGAGCATTTTTTGAAGGACGGCGGGCTGCGGATTGCGGGCTATGAAATGCTGAAGGGCCTCGCAGGAATCAGCACGCATGAGACTGAGGCATGGATTGAGATTTATCCCAACACGCAGGACATCGCTGCGCTGGCGACGGTGATCGATGCACGAATGCAAGATCCGGCGAGTGTGCTGCGCCATGGCTTTCTGATGGCGGGCCACGGCCTTTACACCTGGGGTGAGAACATTGGTGCGGCGCGGCGGCAGATTGAGGTGCTGGAGTTTCTCTTCGAAGTCGTCACACAGAAGCGATTGCTCTTCGGCACGTTTTAGCGAGCACTTCTTCCATGGCCTATCTCCGCATTCCTTCTTCAGACCGAGTGATCGAGGACGCGGAGAGCATCCGCCGTTTTCTGCTGCCACACGGCATTCATTACGAACGCTGGCCGGTGGCGGGGCGCATCGACCGCGATGCCACGCAGGAGGAAATCCTGGCGGCGTATGCGCCTGAAGTAGAGGCGCTGAAGGAGAGCGGAGGGTACATCACGGCAGATGTGGTCAATGTGACCCCTGACGTGCCCCATCTGCAGGAGATGCTGAACAAGTTTAAGCAGGAGCACCGCCATGCTGAGGATGAAGTGCGCTTCATCGTGAAAGGGCGCGGGATCTTTTACATCAATCCGGAAAATGGGGACCCGGTGTTTTCCATCGAGATCGAAGAGGGCGATCTCATCAATGTGCCTGCGGGCACGAAGCACTGGTTTGACCTGTGCGCCGACCGCACCATCCGTGCGATCCGTCTCTTTCGCGAAAAGGCTGGATGGACGCCGCTGTACACCGGTGACGCGATTGCGAGCGGGTATCAGCCGCTGTGCTTTGGGCCCAATCCCATCGCAACCAAAGGTTTCCGCATTGAGCAGGCTGCGGCCATCGCCGTATGATGACGTTTGGAGGCAAACTGATCCTGCTGGACATCGAGGGCACGGTATCGCCACTGGCGTTTGTGCATGATGTGATGTTTCCGTATGCGCGGCAGCATGCGGGAACTTATCTCGTCATGCACTGGAAGACGGCGTTGATTGCACAACTGGCACGTGATGCAGGTGTCGCCGCGTTTGCCACTCCTGCCGAGGCTGAGGCGGCGGTGCATCGGCTGATGGAAGCGGACGCCAAAGTGACCGGATTGAAGCAGCTGCAAGGACTGATCTGGGAAGAGGGATTTCGCAATGGCGAGCTGCGCAGCCGGATCTTTGATGATGTACCGCTGGCGCTGGCGGGCTGGTGTCAGAAGGGCCTGGATATTCGCATCTACTCCTCCGGAAGTGTGCAAGCGCAGAGGCTTTTCTTTGCGCACACGAAGCGCGGAGACCTCACCACGCACTTCTCAGGCTACTACGACACCACGACAGGGTCCAAACGTGAAAGCGCCAGCTACGAAGCGATCGCTGCGGACTGCGGCCTGCCGGCGGAGCAGATTCTCTTCATCAGTGATGTGGTGGAGGAATTGAATGCGGCGCAAAACGCTGGCATGTTCACGGCGCTCGCGGTCCGGCCTGGAAACAAACCGGTGCTGCAGCACGACCACCCTGCCATCACCTCCTTCGCCGAAATTTCCATTGCATGAACATTCACGGACAGCCGCACCGCTCTATTGAAGCCGATCACTCGACGCGAAGCGCGCGCATCATTGATCAAACCTATCTGCCGCACCAGGTGGAATGGCGTGATCTGCAGACGATGGAAGACGCGGCGGAGGCCATCCAAGTGATGCGGGTGCGGGGTGCGCCGCTGATTGGTGCGACGGCAGCGTTTGGCCTGTACTTTGCGTTGCGGGATGATGCCAAGGATGCGGCGCTGCAACGGGCGTATGTGGTTCTGCATGCCACGCGCCCAACGGCGATCAATCTGCGCTGGGCGCTGGACCGGGTGAAGCGTGTGGTGGCACCGCTCAATGTGGAACAACGCGCGGAAGCGGCGTGGAATGAGGCGCTGGCGATTTGCGAGGATGATGTGAGGACGAATCACGCCATCGGCAAACACGGGCTGGAATTGTTTCGAGCGATTCAGGCGAAGAAGGGCGATGCCTCTGCGACGCTGAATGTGATGACGCACTGCAATGCGGGATGGCTGGCGACAGTGGACTGGGGCACGGCGATCTCGCCGATTTATCAGGCGCATGATGCGGGCATGAAGGTGCATGTGTGGGTGAGCGAGACGCGGCCGCGCGGACAGGGGGCCTCACTGACGGCGTTTGAGCTCAAGGAGCATGGGGTGCCATACACTTTGATCGTGGACAACAATGCGGGGCACCTGCTGCAGCGGGGACTGGTGGATGTGGTGATCGTGGGCACGGACCGCGTCACGGCGCATGGGGATGTGGCGAACAAGATCGGCACCTACCTGAAGGCGTTGGCGGCCAAGGCGCATGACGTACCGTTTTATGTGGCGACGCCGGTGAGCACGATTGACTGGACGATCACGGATGGGATTCGGGAGATCCCCATCGAGCAGCGCAGCGCACGCGAGGTGACGCACATGCCCGGATTGAACGCGGCGGGGGTGCGTGAGGAGGTGCTGATCACTCCGGCTGGAACGCAGGCGCGCAATGATGGTTTTGACGTGACCCCAGCGTCTCTAGTGACGGCGCTGGTGACGGAGCATGGGGTGGTGCAGGCGACGGAGCGCGCCATGCGAGATCTTCTGGCTAAAATGCAAGCTCAGGGGTAGATCAGGGTAACCCATGATTTTTTTACTGTTTTGAACGGCAGCAGGGCATCGGACATCCGAATAGGCTTCGTCAGTTTTTACCTCAAAAAACAAGATCACTCTCCCCATGAATCGTTGCTTTGCCAGTGTGTTGACAGGATGGGCTTTGCTCATCGGAACCCTCAGTGCCCAGGCACAACAACCCGCCGCAGCCTCGCGGGCTATCATCGTCTTTGATGCCTCGGGCAGCATGTATGGTGAAGTGCCGGGCGGGGTGAAGATCGACATCGCGAAGAAAGTAGTGAGTGACATCGTGGGTTCGATTGATCCGGCGATGGAGCTGGGCCTGATGGCCTACGGGCACCGCAAGAAGGGTGACTGCGAAGACATTGAACTGCTGGTACCGCCGCAGCCTGGCAGCGCTGCCGCGATTTTGAAAGCCGTGTCCGGTCTGGAACCGAAGGGCAAGACGCCGCTGACGGCAGCGGTGATCCAGGCGGCGAAGTATTTGAAATTTGAAGAAGCCAGGGCGTCGGTGATCTTGGTGAGCGACGGGGTGGAGACTTGCGAGAAGGACCCGTGCATGGCGGCGGAGGAGCTGGAGCGGTTGGGCATTGACTTCACCTGTCACGTGATCGGCTTTGATCTCAAACCAGGAGAGTCTTCGGGGCTGGAGTGTCTGGCGAAGAAAACTGGTGGAATGTACCTCGCGGCCAAGGATGCAGCTTCGCTAAAGTCCTCTCTGGAAGTGGCAATGAAACAGGTGGCCAAGCCCGTGACGACACTGGTGATCGAAGCGAAAAAATCTTCTGGCGGTGCACTGATTGAAGGCGCGGCCTTCCAGGTCTTTGCGGAAGGTGGCGGAGAAAACGCCATCGCCACGGGCAGCGGCGGGCATTGGAGCACCGAACTGCCGAAGGCCGGGAAATACACGCTCAGCGCCAAGTTGAACGGTAAAGTGATCGAACTGAATGTGTCCATCAAAGAAGGTGAAACAGTGACCAAGGAAGTGGTCTTTGCCGAGACAGGCCTCAAGGCCGTGGCGTATGACAAGGAAGGCGGAGTGGCGTTTGAGAGAGAGGTTGCCTGGGAACTTTCCGGACCGGCGGACTCCGAAGGAAACCGTGCCAAGGTGGCTTACAGCTATGAGGCAAAGCCTTTCCTGAAGGTCGCCCCGGGCAGTTACCTTCTCACCGCCACGCGCGGCAATGCCAGCGCCAGTTTGGAGGTCACGGTGAAGGAAGGGGCGGCACAGGAAGTGAAGGTCATCCTTGGCAGCGGCAATCTCAAACTCAGTGCTATCAGTGCTGAAGGACAGCCCGCGATCGCCAAAGACCTTATCTGGGACATCCAGTCAGCACCGGATGCCGAGGGCCAGCGCAAGAAGCTCGGCTACAGCTACGATGCCCAACCCAAGCTGACCCTGCCTTCCGGCCCCTGCCTGATCATGGTCAGCTACGGCAATGCCAAAGGACAAAAAGAAGTCGAACTCAAAGGGGGAGAAACCCAGGAAATCGTCGTCCTGATCGGAAGCGGTAAAGTGAAGCTTTCCGTGGTGATGGATGAAGGCGGCACCGCAGTGGCGAAGGACGTGATCTGGGAAGTTCTGGGTGAAGCTGACGCCGAGGGCAATCGCCCGAAGGTCGCTTATAGCTACGATGCACAGCCCACGCTGTCACTGCCCGCAGGCACCTTCCAAGTGGGAGTGAGCGTCGGCAATGCCAAGGGCAAGGCCACGGTGGAGATCAAGGCGGGGACGATCACCGAAAAGGTGCTCACGCTCGGTGCCGGTCGTGTCAAGCTCTCCGCACTTGCCAATGAAGGTGCAGCACCGCTTTCCAAAGACACGATTTGGGAAGTTTTAGGTGCCCCGGACGCTGAGGGCAATCGCACGAAAGCTGCCTATAGCTATGATGCACAGCCGCTGCTCAGCCTGCCTGCAGGGAAGTATTTGGTAAAGCTCGAATGGGGAAGTGCCAAATCGAAAAAAGAGATCGAAGTGGTTGCGGGCAAGCTGACGGAAATCCCGATCAACATCAACGCTGGCACGCTGGCCCTCAGCGCCATCATGGCCGAAGGTGCAGATGCGGCCCCAAAAGGTCTGAATTGGGAGGTGTTTGGCGAAGCCAATGCCGAAGGAGAACGTCCCAAGGCGAGCTACAGCTACGATGCGCAGCCTAAAATCCACCTCACCGCCGGCAAATATCTCGTGGTGGCGACGCGTGGTGCTGCCGTGGCCCAGACTGAAATGGAAGTGCAGGCGGGCAAGATGACAACCAAGGCTCTGAACCTCAATGCCGGCACCTTGAAACTTAGCTCAAGCACTCCCGGCAGCTGGGACATCTACGGTCCGAAGGATGGTGAAGGTAACCGGAAAAAACTCACCTACTCGTATGATGCTGAGGCGAAGCTCTTTATTCCCGCAGGCAAAGTGCTGGTGGTGCGCAGCAAGGGCGACAAAAAGGCCGAGCTGGAAGTGGAGATCAAAGCCAATGCGCTCAGTGAATTGATGCTGGATGCGAAGTAATGCGCCAATCTAGTCATTTCTGTTATTGAGCTTGTAAAGTCTCCTGCATCACAGACGCTGCGCGTCCAGACTATGAAATACACACATCTTTTTCTTATCGGGCTGCTCGCGGGCAGCATCACCTCGTGCGACAAAAAATCACCTGAGGGCGCCAAAGCCGCTGAAGACACGAAGAAAGCGACTGAAGCCGTCAAAGAAGCGATCAAATCCAATGCTGACGTCGCAGCCAAGGACTTGGAAGCGGCCAAAATTGCTGCTGAAAAGAAGGCGACTGAGATGAAGATCGCCGCTGAAAAAGAGGCTGCGATCCTCAAGGAAGCTGCAGCCAAGAAGGCCGCCGAAGCAGCCAAGGCCGTGGAAGAAGCCGCAGCGAAGGCGAAGGCAGCGCTGACACCGGCACCTGCGGCTCCCGCAGTTCCGGCTGCGCCTGCGGCTCCAGCAACGCCACCGGCAGCACCTGCGGTGCCGAAATGATCGGCACCTTAGCTTGAATCACGCGAAAGCGTCAGGAGTCACTCCTGACGCTTTTTTTGTGTGGGGATATGTTCCGCAGCCCCTGAGCACCGCATCTCATCCAGCGCTCCATCTCCTGCAGCGTCCTTTTCCAGTTCACGGCCATGGCGATGCAGAAGGCTGCGAGGACGGCGCACCTTTTTGGACGCCTGCGAGTGCCGCAGACCCGAAAAGCGGGACGCGCACAACGCATCCCTACCAGCCCTGCTGCTGCGCGGCTGGAATGGGCATTTCGGGCATCAGCAAAACGCTCTATGCAAAAAAGCTCTTCAACAACAACCTAGGATCATACTGTCTTCGGGACTTCGAAGCCTGGACGATACTCGCGGGTGAGGAGGGCGAGGGCTGCTGGAGTGGCGGTGTCGCCGATGAAGGTTTCCTGGGCGGCGTCGATTTCCAGCATGGGACCCATCTTGATGTCGAGCTTGGAGGCATCGAGTTCGTTTTTGATGAGGTGCTCGTGGAAGTCGGCGATGACATCGTTCCAAGGCTGGAAGTCTTTCACGGCAGCTTCGGCTTGTTCGCGTTTGTACTTCTGACCGAGGCGGAAGGAGTTGTTGGCGAGATGGCACCAGGCGCTGGAAAAGTGGATTTTCTCGACCTCGCCTTTCAGGTCCTCGGATTTGCGGCTGCGGATGGCGTCGATGAAGTTGGCGGCGTGGGTTTTGCCGCCGTCGCCTTTGAAGATGTGGAGCTTTTTGCCTTCGGAATCAAAGGCGGTGCCGCCGCCACGACTGCCGGTGTAGTAGCCGCCTTCGCACTCGATGATGAGGAAGGCTCCGGTGCGGCGACGCAGATAGACGTCGGGGGCTTTGATGCCTTTCTGGCGCGGCAGGTTGTGGAAGTCGATGATGACCGGGATGCTGCCAGTATCCATGTAGGCGAAGTGGGTGTTTGGCGTCTCGCCGGCATCGTCCCAGGCGAAGCGTCCGCCGCCGGCGATGACGCGCTTTGGCAGAGCGACTTTGTCGCGGAAGACGACGTTGCGGAGGTCATCGAGGATGTGCGGGCCCCAGTTGCCCATTTCACCGTTGCCGGTGTTCCAATTCCAATGCCAGTCGTAGTGGAATTTTTCGCGGTAGATGGGCTCGTCTTTCGCGGGGCCAAGCCAGATGTCGTAGTCCACGGTGGCGGGAGGTGTGAGGGGCTGCGCTAGCTTGCCGATGGAGGCGCGCATGCTGTAGTGATTGCAGCGGACGTATTTGATTTTGCCCATGGTGCCGGCATCGAGGAAGGCTTTGATTTCGTCCTGAAGAGGATCGCTGCGCTGCTGGGTGCCGCCCTGGACGATGCGGTTGTACTTGCGTGCGGCTTCGACGAGTTTGCGGCCTTCCCAGATGTTGTGGGAGACGGGTTTTTCGACATAGACGTCCTTGCCGGACTGCATGGCCCAGATAGAGGCGAGGACGTGCCAGTGATTGCCGGTGGAGACGACGACGGCATCAATGCTCTTGTCTTCCATGACCTTGCGGAGGTCCTGGGTGGTCCTGGCGTTTGGGAAAACCTTTTTGGCCTTATCCAAGGCGGCGGTGTCGGGATCGCAGAGGTACGCGATTTCCACGCCGGGGACTTTGGACATGCGACCGGCATTGCCGAGGCCCTGGCCACCCAGGCCGATGGAGGCGATGCGGATGGTGTCATTGGCGCCGAGTACGCGACTGGCTGAGAGGGCGGTGAAGGCGAGGGCTGACTGCGTGATGAAGGAACGGCGGGAAGTCATGGATGAAGCTGGTTGAAGACAGAGGTTTTTGCCAGAACGAAGCGCTGGCTGCAACTCCTTCGTCGATTCTGCTTTTGTCGCTAGGCCAACGGTGTCCAAAGCTCGGAGGCCAAAGAGCCCTCATGGAGATGAATACGAGGGCATCGCAACACCTTGAGCGGGTTCGATATTTACCTGCGTGCCGGGGATTGCGAGTCCACATTGGGAGCGCTCTGCAGCTGCGCAACAACGGTGTCCAAAGCTCGGAGGCCAAAGAGCCCTCATGGAGATGAATACGAGGGCATCGCAACACCTTGAGCGGGTTCGATATTTACCTGCGTGCCGGGGATTGCGAGTCCACATTGGGAGCGCTCTGCAGCTGCGCAAACCGCTCAAGAAACCGCACCTTCAGAGTTGACTTCAGACGGTCATGAAATTTTTGTTTTTATGGCCTCACCCCCTTCTGACACTGCTCTTCCTGCGCGTTTTTTCACCCCGCTGCTCGACCTCCTCCCCGCCTGCGAGCACCGGCGGCACTGCCCCGATCTCGCCGACGCGGACTGGCTGCGCCTGGGCGTTCAACGCTGTCTCCAACCCCAGGTCAGCGGCAGGGGATTTTTGCAAACTCTGGCCACGCTGGGGGCTGGCTGCCGCCCCGAGAACTCGCACTTTTTTGAGTCTCTCAAAAGTGCGCGGCGGCTCGCGCTGTGCGCCGAAATCAACGCCCGGCTCTGCGCGCATGCACGCACCGTGCTGCCCGATGCGCTCGCCGCCTTCCCCTGCCTTGCCGGCTTCGATGTCCACGCCGGCGACGGCCACTACCATGCCCATGCCACGCATGACCCCGCCGACCACAAAGGCGACAAGCAGGCCGTGGGCCATCTCTACAGCCGCAACCTGCGCAGCGGCTGCCTCACCCACCTCACCGTCAACGACCAGCAGGCGCGCAAGAAGGAACACGACATGCGTGCGCTCAAACGCCTGGAGCTCGCCGCGCTGCGCCAGGGCGCACCCAAGGGGCGCAAAGTGCTCCACGTCTGGGACCGCGCCGGCATCGACTTCCGGCAGTGGCACCAGTGGAAGCAGGGCAGCGGCATCTACATGCTCAGCCGCTGCAAGGCCAACATGGCGCTGCTGCCCTGCGGCGACCTGCCCTTTGACCGCAGCGATGAGATCAACGCGGGCGTGCTGCGCGACGAACTCGTGGGCACCGCCACCAGCGGGCTGATGCTGCGGCGCATCACCTTTCATGACGTGGTCGCCGACCGGCACTTTGAGTTCCTCACCAACCTGCTGGAGAGCCGTGTGCCGCCGGGCGTGCTGGCGCACCTCTACCGCATGCGCTGGGAGATCGAGAAGAGCTTTGACGAGGTGAAGAACAAGCTCGGCGAAAAGAAGGCCTGGGCCACCAGCGCCACGGCCAAGAGCATGCAGGCGCAGTTCATCTGTCTGAGCGTGAACCTGCTGCAGCTGCTCGAACATGAACTCGATGCGCAAGGCATCCGCACAGAAGATCACGCAGCACTGCGTCAAACTCATCCGCTGGGTAGCTGCCCAGCTCTGGCTCAACATCCCCTGGCAGCAAGCCTGTGCCGTCCTTGTGACCCTTTACGCCAAGTTATGAACGGCCAATCTTGGACACCGTTGCGCTAGGCTGAAACAACGCCCGACTCCGCTGGTAGTGAAGGGCCTCTTGCAAGAGTGCTTATTTTTCAGCCTTGGGCTTTATTTCAATGTCAAACTCGTCCGATGCAGCCTTCATGAGCAGCATGTCGCGTTTCATTTCGAGCAAATTCTCTTCGACGGCCTGCATGTGTTTTTTATCTTCGGCCAAAACGCGGTCTTTGTTCAGCTTGTACCATTCCTTCCACTGCCCGGCGGCCATTTTGCGCTGCTCTGGATCCTGCGTAAATTTCCCTTCTGTCATACCAAACGACTGCTTTGAGGCTCCGGGAAGGATGTGACAGATGATGTCTTCCAACACCTTCCGTGATGCAGGGGGATAGTGGTCGAGATTTTCCAGCAGCGTCATGCAGGCTGGCAGCGTGTATTGCCGACCAATGCCGTTTGCCCATTTCCAGTAGGGCTGGTCCAGCAGCACTCCTGCGGCGAAGAGTTCCGGATCGCCTGATCTGGCGAATGATCCTGCATAGTCTTCCAAATCCTTGCGAACCGACGGGGTGAAGGCATGTCCAAGGCAGTTCGCTATGTCAGCGGCGTATTTATACAGGCTTTTCTGGTCAAGCTTCCCGGTGACGATCATTTCCCGTGCCGCATTCATCCTGGTGCGGATCTGGTACTTTTGAAATTCCGTGAAATAAAGCCAAGTGGCGAGCATCAGCAGAGCGACGACGGCAGAGACTTTGAGCAGGAGTTTCATGGAATTGATTTTGATTCCCGGGCAGAATGAATCAGACCACAACTCAAGACGATAAAAAAGAGGCCGCTTTGCAGCGGCCTCTTCGTGGGGGTTTTTGAGTGTTGGCGGATGAGGCTTAGCCGACGTCTTCGGCAGGGGCGGCGGCACCAGCGGCTGCAGCGGCGTCCTTTTCCTTCATGGCGGCCTTGCGGCTCATCTTGATGCGGCCCTTGTCGTCGATGCCAATGCACTTGGCGGAGACGATGTCGCCGGTCTTGACGACGTCTTCGGTCTTGTTGACGCGGAAGTCGGCGAGTTCGCTGATGTGGATGAGACCGTCCTTCTTGCCACCGAGGTTCATGAAGGCACCGAAGTTCGTGGTGCTGACGACTTTACCTGTGTAGATCTTGCCGACTTCGATTTCCTGGGAGGTGCCGCTGATCATCTCGACTGCGCGCTCGATGCCTTCCTTGCGGGAAGCATAAACGTACACCGTGCCGTCGTCTTCGATGCTGATCTCAGCACCGGACTCGGCCTGGATGGCCTTGATGTTCTTGCCGCCAGGACCGATGAGCTCACCGATCTTGTCTGGGTTGATCTTGATGATCTCGATGCGCGGGGCATACGGGCTGAGAGGCTTCACTTCAGCGATGGCCTGGGCCATGGCTGAGAGCACCTGGGTGCGGCCTTCCTTGGCCTTGACGATGGCTTCTTCGAGGATGCTCAAAGGCAGGCCGGGGAGCTTGAGGTCAAGCTGGTAACCGGTGACGCCTTCGGAGGTGCCGCAAAGCTTGAAGTCCATGTCGCCGAAGTGGTCTTCGCTGCCGATGATGTCGAGCATCGTGAGGTAGCGCTTCATGTTGTCGCCTTCGAACTCGGTGACGAGACCGACGCTGATACCGCCGACTGGGCGCTTGAGAGGCACGCCTGCATCAAGGAGGGCCATGACGCCGGAGCAGACGGAGGCCATGGAGGTGGAGCCGTTGGACTCCATGACTTCGCTGCTCACGCGGATGGCGTAAGGGAAGACTTCCTTGGCTGGGATGACAGGCTCGATGGAGCGCTCTGCGAGGGCACCGTGGCCGATCTCACGACGGTTCTGACCACCGAAGCGGCCGGTTTCACCGACGGAGAACGGAGGGAAGTTGTAATGAAGGATGAAGCGCTTGGAGTCCGGGCCACCTGCGTAGGTGTCCATTTCCTGAGCTTCGTCAGCCGGAGCGAGGGTGGCGATGGAGAGAGCCATCGTTTCGCCACGGGTGAAGCTGGCGGAGCCGTGGGTGCGGGGAAGCACGGAGGCTTCGCCGGAAAGCTGGCGGAGCTGATCGATGCCGCGGCCGTCGCAACGGTTCTTCTTGTCGAGGATGGAGATGCGGAAGGCTTTCTTCTGGAGGTAATCGAAGGCCTGGCTGACTTCGAAGCCGGTGGCTTCTGGGAACTTGGCCTTGATGGCTTCAGCGACTTCGTCCTTGAGAGCGCCGACGGCTTTGCCGCGAGCCACCTTGGAAGGGGTGTAGAGAGCGCCTTCGATGCGATCGCCAGCAACTGCGTAGGCGATTTCGAGGAGTTCGTCTTTGACGAGCATGAGAGGAACTTCGCGCTTGGCCTTGCCGGCGAGGCGGGTGAGTTCTTCCTGAGCGACGACGAGCTTGGCGACTTCAGCCTGGGCGAAGTGGAGGGCTTTGACGAACTCAGCTTCTGGCAGTTCGTTGGCGGCGCCTTCGATCATGACGACTTCGGTTTTGTTGCCGACGTAGACGAGGTCGAGGTCGCTGTCGAGGCGCTGGCTCTGGGTGGGGTTCACGACGAACTCACCATTGATGCGGCCGATACGCACGGCACCGACGGGGCCTGCGAACGGGATGTCCGACACGCAAAGAGCGGCGGAAGCGCCGTTCATGGCGCAGATGTCCGGATCGTTTTCGCCGTCAGCGCTGAGGAGGATGGCGACGACCTGGGTGTCGTAGTAGTAGCCTTTCGGGAAGAGCGGACGCAGAGGGCGGTCCGTCATGCGGCAGGTGAGGATTTCCTTTTCCGTAGGGCGGCCTTCACGCTTGAAGTAACCGCCGGGGAAGCGGCCTGCAGCGGAGGCTTTTTCCTTGTACTCAACGGAGAGGGGGAAGAAGTCCTGGCCGTCCTTCACTTTCGTGGCGGAGACAGCGGTGACGAGGACGATGGTATCGCCGAGACGCACGGTAACGGCGCCGTCAGCAAGCTTGGCAAACTTGCCGGTTTCGATTTCGAGGGAACCAGCACCGAGCTGGATTTTTTGTGTATGAATGGCCATAGGTTGGCTTGTGTGTGTTGTTTGGTTTGGGTGAAAATAGAATCCAGGCTTCAGCCCGGCAGGGATGCGCGAGAGTGCGCATCATGCAGCATGAAACATCGGCTGTGCCGACATGCGTGTAGTAAGCAGCCTGAAACAGAAAAAAGGGGCGATGCACGTGGCATCACCCCTCGTAAAATTCTGTTAGCGGCGGAGGCTGAGGCCTTTGAGCAGCTTCTGATAGCGCTCGTTGGCGGTCACCTTGAGATAGTCAAGCAGCTTGCGACGACGTGCGACCATCTGAAGCAGGCCGCGACGTGTGGAGTGATCTTTCTGATGCGCGGCGAGGTGCTGCGTGAGATCGTTGATTCGCTTCGTCAAGAGGGACACCTGGACATCGGCGCTGCCGGTGTCTTTTTCGTGGATCTTGAAGGAGTTGGAATCGGTGGTGGTTGCTTCGCTCATGGTTCGTTTGAATGGCCGGACAACTTGTCAGGCGGTGGGATAATCTGGGATGTGGGGCTGCGAAGGAACCATAGATGCTCTTTTTGGCAAGGGGAAGTTTGGGGGAAGATGGGGGAAGTTTGCGATTGTTTGCCATGGTTGGCGGTTGTTTGCAGTTGTTGCCAGAGGGGAGTTTACGGTTGTTTACAGTGGTTGACGATTGTTGACGGTGGTTTGGGGGAGCCAGAAGGCCAGAGAGGAGAGAATGGAGGGTCCCGCCTGTGATTTTCTGTGCCACTTGCCAGCGGGGGGATTTGCATGCACTGAAAGCCCCCCTTCCCTACCTATTTATGTCACGTACGTACAAACTCGCAGTCCTCCCCGGAGATGGTATCGGCCCTGAAGTCATGGCCGAGGCGCTCAAAGTCCTTGACGCTGTTGCCGCTCGTTCCGGGCTTTCTTTTGAATACAACCACCAGCTTGTGGGTGGTGCGGCGATCGATGCGGTGGGCAAGGCGCTGCCGGCTGAGACTGTGGCTGCCTGCGAGGCCAGCGATGCGATTCTTTTTGGCTCCGTGGGTGGGCCAAAGTGGGAAAAGCTGCCGCCGAACGAGCAGCCGGAACGCGGCGCGCTGCTGCCGCTGCGCAAGCATTTTGGCCTGTTTGCCAACCTGCGCCCGGGGATTTGCTACCCTGCCCTGACCTCCTCTTCGCCGATCCGGCCGGACTTGGTGGAAGGTGGTTTTGATGTGCTTTGTGTGCGCGAACTCACGGGTGGCATGTACTTTGGCCAGCCGAAGAGCCGTACGACGCTGCCGGATGGCGACATCGAGGTGATCGACACGATGGTTTATAAGAAGAGCGAGATCGTGCGGATCGCGCATGTGGCCTTCAAGGCAGCGCAACTACGCCGCAAGCATGTGACGAGCGTGGACAAGGCGAACGTGCTGACCAACGGCGTGCTGTGGCGCGAGACGATGGTGGAAGTGGCGAAGGAGTACCCGGATGTGACGCTGGCCCACCTGTATGTGGACAATGCGGCGATGCAGTTGATCAAGGCTCCGCGGAGCTTTGACGTGCTGGTGACGGAGAACCTTTTTGGCGACATCCTGAGCGATGAGATGGCGATGATCGCGGGCTCGCTGGGCATGCTGGCGAGTGCGAGCTTGGGCAAGCCGAAGGGTGATGGGCTGTATTTTGGTCTGTTTGAGCCTTCCGGCGGCACTGCTCCGGACATCGCGGGCATGGGCATCGCGAATCCGATCGCGCAGATTCTTTCCGTGGCGCTGCTGCTGCGCTTCTCGCTTGGTCTGGAAAAGGAAGCGGCGAGCATTGAGTCGGCGGTGAAGAAGGTCATCGACAGTGGTTTGCGCACTGGTGACATCTACAGCGGTGCGCCAGGCACGAAGAAGGTGAACACGAAGGAGATCGGCGAGGCGGTTATTGCGGCGCTGTGATCTGAGAGTTCTGAAAGATTCATTACCGCACCGAGTGACCGAGAGTTGCCGGTGCGGTTTTTTTTATGCAGGCACCGCCCGTCGATGTGGACGAGGCACGCACATGCCCGGGACGTTGCGACCAGGCGAAAGCGAATGGATCCGCTGCTTTGTCGAAGGTGGATAGTTCGAGAGCCGGGGGTGATGTGAGGACGTCGATCGACGGACAGGAGTGTCCATCGTACTAGCCGTTCACCACATTCACTGGCTTGCCTGCGAGGAAGGCTTGGAGATTGGCGGCGGTGATGTCGATGAGGCGGGCGCGGGATTCGCGGCTGGCCCAGGCTACGTGGGGGGTGATGAGGCAGTTTTTGGCGGTGAGAAGTGGATTATCGGCTTTGGCGGGTTCGACGGAGAGGACATCGAGTCCGGCACCGGCGATGCGGCCTTCGTTGAGGGCTTTGGCGAGGGCAGGTTCATCGACGAGGGGGCCGCGGCCGGTGTTGATGATCATGGCGGCAGGCTTCATCAGAGCGAGTGTGCGTTCGCCGACGAGGTGCTTGGTGGCATCGGTGAGGGGGCAATGCAGGCTGATGACGTCTGAGTGGCGGAAGATGTCGTCGATCTCGGCGGCTTCGACACCAGAGGGTGGTGGTTCTTTCCAGGTGCGCTTGGAAGCGAGGACTTTCATGCCGAAGGCGACGGCGATGCGTGCAACGGCGCTGCCGATTTCGCCGTAACCGATGATGCCGAGGGTACGGCCGGAGAGCTCGATGATGGGATGGTCCCAGTAGGCGAAGTCGGGGCATTTGACCCAGCCCCCGGCTTCCACACTCTGGGATGCGTGGCCGACGTGGTTGGTCATTTCCAGCATGAGGGCGATGACATGCTGAGCGACGGCGGGGGTGCTGTAGCCGGGGACATTGGTGACGACGATGCCATGCTCTTTGGCGGCGGCGACATCCACGATATTGAAGCCGGTGGCGGTGACGCCGATGTATTTCAAATCTGGCAGCGCGGCGATGATTTCGCGGGTGAGCGGGGCTTTGTTGGTGATGACGATCTCGGCCCCGGCGCAGCGGGCGACGGTTTGATCCAGCGGCGTGCGTGGATGCACCTCACAGTTGGCGATGGCTTCGAGGGGCTGCCAGGAGAGGTCGCCAGGATTTGCGGTGTGGGCGTCGAGAAGAACGATTTTCATGAGAGCGTGATCCTATGCCGACGATTTGACGGCGCTCCACTCAAATTCGTCGCAGCAAGATGCCACCCAGGAGCATGCCGAGTGCGCTCCAGGCAAACCAGTGACCGATGGGCTGGAGTTGCTTGGCTGGTGCGAGTCCGGCGGTGATGGTGGCGGTGTCGTATTTCGGCAGGGCTGTGAGGCTTTCCGGTGTTTTGCCATTGAGGCGGTATTCGGCGGGGTAAGGCGCGTGGTAGTGCTTCACTTCGAGTTTGTCGTGATCGCGGTCATGCATGCGGAGACTGAGGTGCCTGCGGGTGCCGATGGGGATGCGGGCCTCGTAACGGCCAAGGCCGGTTTCGCGAATGGTGACGTCCTGGGTGTTACCGTTTTCATCGAGAGATTGCGCGTTCCAATGGGTGCCGGAAATGGGTGCGCCATCGTCGCCACGGCGGTCGATTTTCATGACCCATGCGCCATCGCGGATCTCGCCGCGTGATTCCATGCCTTCGACGTCTGCCTTGCGCAGAGCGCCGCGCAGGACCTGGGCCCAGAAGCGGCCGCAGCCGTCCCAGGCGAGCCATTCGCCGCCCCAGATTTCGGTGAGATCTCCGGTGTAGGCGAGGCCGATGCCGAGACCGAAGCGGCCCACGGCGAGAAGGGGATCGCCATTTTCTGCGCCGAGGAGAACCTGCGCGGCGGGTTTGGCCTCGGTCATGACGTAGCCGAGGACGACGGGGAGGCCTGCGGATTCGTAACCGGAGAGCATGGGATGCTCCGTGATGCCGATGTGGGTGAAGACGCCTTCCTGCACGGCGCTCTTGGAGGCCTGTGTGGTCTCTTTGGTGAAGATCTGCGGGAGGGTGGCGGGGTCGTTGCTCTCGTAATAGCGCCCCTTCCCTGCTTCCGCGATTTGCTGGAGGAGCTCACGCGCAGAGCCTTCACCGAGACCGACGGTGGAGACGGTGACGCCGCTATCGACGAGCTGCTGAACAAGGCCCATGTGGTCTGCCTCCTGGGTCTGACCATCGGTGAGGCAGATCATGTGCTTCACTTTGGCGGTGGTACGCTCCAGCATGTCCTTGGCGGCAACCATACCGGTGTACATGAAGGTGCCGCCGCCTTCGGCAATGGAATCGATGGCGGCCTGAATGGTGCCCTGCTGTGAGGCGGGGGTCATTTCGCAGACGATTTGGGCATCTCCGTCGAACGCGACCACGGCGATCTGATCCTGCGGGCCGAGGAGTTCAGCGGCGCTTTTGGCGGCCTGGCGTGCCATTTGCAGCGGGAGGCCGGACATGGAGCCGCTTTTGTCGATGACGAGGGCCATGGCGAGGGAGGGCTTTTCCTTTTCCTTTTCGAAACGTGAGACGAGCGGCAGGACTTCTTCGACGGGTGATTTGTAGTAGCCGCCGAGGCCGAAGCTATTCTCGCTGCCGGTCATGACAAGACCGCCGCCGAAGTCGGAGACGTAGCTGCGCAGGAGGCTCATCTGGCGGGGTGTCATGTCGGTGGCGGACATGTTGGCAAGCACGATAGCGTCAAAGGAGAGCATGTCTTCCATGCCTTCCGGGAGGCCGCGTTTGCCACGGAGATCGACGTCGAAGTCCTGCTCCTTGAGTGCGCGGATGAAGGGGCGCATTTTCTTTTCGTCCTGATGGATGACGAGGATGCGGGGCTTGCCACGGACGGTGATGGTGGTGGTGGCTTGATTGTTGATGGGGAAGTGATCGCGCTCGGGGATGATCTCGGCGCTCCAGACGCTGGGGCCGGGAGTGGTCATCTCGGTGTCGAACCAGACGCGGGCATCTTCGCCGGGCTTTAGTGCGACCGTTTTTTCCTGAACGGCGACGCCTTTGTTGAGGAGGCGAACGCGGGAGTTCATGGGCTGGTTGGCCATGACACGTGCGGTGAGGCGGAGGACTTCGCCGTGGAAGGCGAAGGGCGAGGTGCTTTCCAGGCTGACGAGGGCGGCTTCGGGTTCGCTGAGGGTTTTGAGGGTGACGAATTTTACGTCCACGCCTTCCTGCTGGAGTTGCGCAAGGGAGGTATCCACGCCGGACTCGGTGTCGATGCCATCGCTGAAGACGATGAGGCGTTTGGCTTTGCCGGCGGGGAAAGCGAGACGAGCAGCGAGGAGGGAGTCGCCGAGGCGGGTATGGGAGCGGAAGGCGTCATCGGCGACGCCTTTGGCCCAGTCGTCGAGCATCTTGGTGAAGTCTGGGAGCTTTTTGTCGCGCAGGCCATTGGCCATGGCGAAGAGGGAGTGCGTGTCTTTTGGGCGAAGGGCTTTGACGCCGGCATCGACTTGTTTCAGAGCGTCTTTGGCGGATTCGAGATCGATGGACTGGGAGACGTCCACAAGGAAGACGACATGGGCTTCGTCCGTCTCTTCGCCGGCATAGGGCTGGCAGAGGGCGAGAGCGAGGAGGACGACGCCGAGGATGCGAAGGATGAAGGAGGTGATTTTGAGGCCGGTGGGGCGATCCACCAAGGAGCGCCAGTAGCCCCAGCCTGCGGCGAGGAGAATGAGGAGCCAGAAGAGAGGGGTGAAGGTGGTGAAGGTCATCCCACTTTCCTCCTGTCGTAGAGGATGGACTCGGTGACGAGGACGCCGAGGGCGAGGACGAGGAGCCAGTAGCTGGGGGCTTCGCCGCTGGCGATGGGTTTGACGCTTTCTTTGAGGGTGTCGTTTTTCAGCAGGCTTTCTTCGGGAGAGACGAGGGAGGCGGCGAAGGTCCAGGAGTCGGCTTCGTGGAAACCGGTGGTGAGCATGGGGCCGAAGGGAGTGGGATCGGCGCGGCCGGGGACGCGTGCAGTGGAGCCGGTGGGCAGCGTGGCAGGCGGCATGTCCTCGCGATGAGTGAGGTGAGCGGCGGCGTTGTGAATGAGGACGGGGAACCAGGCGCTGAGGTAGAACTGAGCGGCGAGGGGATCGAGATTCACGACGCAGAGGGTTTGTGCGCCTTGACGCATGAGGTAGATGAGCGGTGGGCCAGATTCATCGGCGACGAGGACGACTGCGCCGGTGGGGGCGGTGATTTGTCGTGCGCCGGCGAAGGTCATGGTTTCGGCATCGAGATAGCGCAGGAGCGGGTGGTCTTTGGCGAGGACCTTGGGGACAGGCGCGGCGATTTCAGCGCCGACTTTGGACCAGACGGGGGAGTCGCCAGCGGGCTGGAAGACGACGGTACTGATCTCCGCAGGGACCTTGCCTTTGCTGAGCATGAGCGTGGCGGATTTGGTGTCTTGTGCGAGGGAGAGGAGTTGATCGCTGCGCTCGAAGGCGCTGACGGCATTTTGGAAGAAGAAGGGATCATCGGCCAAAACACCGACGGGCACAGGCTGGCGTGGGGGGACGTAGAGGAAGGCGGTGTTGTCGCTTTCGAGGGCATCTTCCAGACCTAGTGTGGCCGTCCAGCGGCCGGTGGGTGCGTCATCGAGAGTGAGGGTGACGGCGGGATTTTCACCGGGCTGCAAGGTGACTGGGATGATTTTCACCATGCGGTTGGAATCGACATGCGTGAGGGTGATGTCGGTTTTGACGGGTTCAGTGAAGGAGGAGACGGGGAGGATGAAGAGACCGAGGCGGGCTGGTCCGCCGGGGACGCTGCGAAGATCAGCGCGGGCGATGCCGATGTTTTTGGCGGAGTCGGTGATGCGGAGTACTTCAACGTTGGGAAGGCGATCAGGCAGATCGAGGCAGCCGTCGGTGATGAGGAGGACGCGGGTGTCCTTCATCCATTCATCGCCGGGTTGCAGGGCACGCAGGGCTTCGACGCGTGAAGGGAGTTCCGTGGGCTGGATGGAGTCCACGGCTTCCAGGAGGGCTTTGCGATGACGCGTGGGATGCTCAAGCATGCGCGTGACTTCGGCGAAGGAGGCGACGGCGGCACGCTGAGTGCCGTTCATTCCGGCGATGAGATCGCGGGCACGTTTTTTGGCTTTTTCCAGGCGGGTGGTGGCGCCGTCTTTGGCGGACATGGACGCGGAGTGATCGACGACGATGAGGAGGTCTTTGCGTTCATCTCCGGCGAAATCGGGCTCCGCCAAGGCGAAGGCGATGGCGGCAAAGGCGAGTGCCATGAGGAGAAGGGAGAAGACATCGCGGAGCCGCTTGAAGAGAGCGGAGGCTTTTTTCTCGGTGAAAATTTTCTGCCAGAGGAAGAAGGCGGTGACGGGCTTTTTGCGCGGCCGCACCTTGAGGAAATAGATGGCCGCGAGCGGAGCGAGAGCCGCCAGGGTCCAGAGGAATGCTGGAGCTAGAAGCGTCATGTGACGAGACCTCCGCGACGCAGCAGGTCTGTGATGACGGACTCAAACGACACGTCGGTGTTGGTGGAGAGAAAGCCGAGGCCGCGTTTGGCACAGGCCTGTTTCAGGCCGAGGTTCCATTCAGCCATGGCTTCTTCGTAGAGTTTGGCTTCGCGAGGTGAGATGGTGACGCGTTCGCTGCGACCGGTTTCGACGCATTCGAGGGTGACGTCCCCTTTCCACTCACAGCGGAGGTCGTTGTCGTCGAGGGTTTGCAGGCAGAAGACTTCGTGCTTGTGCCATTGCAGGCGGCTGAGGCCTTCTTCGTAGCCGCCGGGCAGGAGGAAATCTGAGATGACGCAGACGAGGCCTTTGCGGCGGTGGCGTGCTTCGAACTCGCGTGCGCAGGCGTTGAGATCGGTGTTGCCGCCGAAGGTCTGTGCGGCGTCCAGGGAGCGGAGAAAGGGAATGACCTGATTGCGGCCACGGGCTGGCTCGAACAGGGGCAGGAGGCGGTCTGCGAGGCCGTAAACGGCGAGGCGGTCGAGGGTGTTGAGCGCGATGTAGCCGAGCGCGGCGGCGAGCTGTTTCGCGTAGGTGTGCTTGGTGGCCATCGAGGGACTGCCATCGACGAGGAGGTAGATGGTGGCGTCTTCTTCGAGTTCGAAGAGCTTGATGAGCAGGGATTCGAACTTGGCGTAAACGCGCCAGTCGATGCTGCGGTAGTCATCACCGAGGGAATACTGGGCGTAGTCGGCGAAGGTGATGCCCGCGCCTTTTTTCGTGCTGCGACGATCCGACTGCAACGAACCGCCCAGGATCTTGCGTGCGAGCAAGTAGAGGGATTCGAGACGGCGGATGAAGGCTGGATCGGTCAGGGTCATGCCTTCACCTTTTCGATCACATCAGCGATGACTTCGTCGGTCTTCACGCCTTCGGCTTCGCCTTCGAATGAAAGCAGGATGCGATGGCGAAGAGCGGGGGTGGCGGCTTTGGCGATGTCTTCACGGGCGACGTGGTAGCGGCCATCGAGGAGAGCACGTACGCGGGCGGCGGCGAGGATGGTCTGCGCACCGCGTGGCGAGGAGCCGTGGCGCACGTATTTTTTCACGCGGTCGGTGGCGTTCAAATCGGTGGGATGAGTGGCGCGGACGATTTTGACGAGGTAGTCCTGGACGCTGGCTTCGAGCGGGACTTCGCGAACGACCTGTCCCATTTGCAGAATGTCTTCGCCTGTGGCGACGGCGTTGATTTCGGGGGAGGACTTCCCGCCGGTGCGGTTGAGGATTTCGATGAAGTCGCCGTGGCTGGGGACGGGGACGTAGAGCTTGAAGAAGAAGCGATCGAGCTGGGCTTCAGGGAGCGGGTAGGTGCCGTCCTGCTCGATGGGGTTCTGCGTGGCGAGGACGAAGAACGGTGAGCCGAGATTGTGCGAGGTACCAGCGACGGTGACACGCTTTTCCTGCATGGTTTCGAGCAGGGCGGACTGGGTCTTGGGAGTAGCGCGGTTGATTTCATCGGCGAGCAGCACGTTGCAGAAGACGGGGCCCTGCTGGAACTCGAAGACTTTCTGCCCGCCGCGCTCGACGAGAATCTGCGTGCCCACGATGTCGGCAGGAAGAAGATCGGGCGTGAACTGGATGCGCTGGAATTTGAGATGGAGAGCTTTCGCCAGGGTGTTTACCAAGGCGGTTTTGCCGAGACCGGGGACGCCTTCGAGGAGAACATGGCCGCCGCAGATGACGGCGCTGAGCACCTGCTCAATGATGTCCTGCTGGCCGACGATGAATTTGGAGACTTCGGCGCGGAGTTTCTCAAACGTTTCTTTAAAGTGAGCGACGGAAGCGGGTGTGTCAGGCATGTGGATAGAGGAGAGAAATGACGGACGAAAAAGCGACCTCACGGGGTCAGCTACTTGGCGGCAGGGGCTGCGGCTTTTTCATCGCCGACCTGCTGGATGCCTTTGAAGTATTCTTTGACGCCTTCTTTGACTTCGGCGGGCACGTCTTCGCGCTGGATGAAGCTTTCGACCTGACGCTGGAAGGCTTTTTCCTGGAGGGTGGCGGTGCGGGTGGCGCGACCGCTGCCGCTGTCGGCGGATTCGATGCTGGTGTTGCTGGGGCCGCTGCCTTTCTGGCCGGTGAGCTGGTCGCGGTTGCCATTGTCCTGAGTGGCTTCGCTTTCAGCGCGGCGGCTTTCGACGGTAGCTGAACCGGCCTTTTTGCCGCCGGGTTTGATGCACTGACTCAGGCTCTGACACTCTTTATCACACATGAAGCCCTGGCATTTGCTGGTGCACTGGCTGAGCGACTGCAGCTTCTTCATCATGTCTCGCTTGGCGGAGGACTGGCACATGCTCTGGGTGAGGTTCTGCAAAGCTTGATTGGCCTGGCTTTGAGAGGACTTACACTGGCCGGGATTTTGACTGGGGTTCTGCTGCTGTTGCTGGAGCTGCTGTTCCAGATTCTGCACGGACTGCTCCAGAGCGGTCATCTGCTGATCCATGCTCTGCTGCCCCTGGCTGCCTTGCTGGCCCTGAGACTGCTGCTGATTCTGGCCGCTTTGCTGGGCGTTCTGGTTCTGACTGGACTGGGACTGATTGCCTTTGCCCTGATTCCCCTGCTGGCCGGTGCGCTGCTGGAAATTGCGTGCGGCGGCGGCCATGCGCTGGGAGGCGGACTTTAGTTTGGCGAGTTCCTTCTGGGCTTCGTCGGGTTTGCGGACATCGGCCTGAAGCTTCATCTGGCGCAACTGCTCAGCGGCGTGGCGGTAGTTTTGTTCTTCGAGCGATTTGGAGATGGGTTTGAGCTCGGCGGTCTGTTTCATTTCCTGCGCGGCCTTGGCGAGAAGCTGCTCGGTGTCGCGCTGGCTGAGTTTTTGGGCGGCCTCGGTGATCTTGCGCTCAAGTTCGGCGTACTGGCGCATGGCATCTTTGCGGTCTTTGGTCTCGCGCAGTTCCTTCACCCACTGGCGCCATTCGTCGGGATGCAGGAGTTCCTTTTCGTCATCGCTGGCGGTTTTGAGCAGTTCCTCGACTTCTTTTTCGAGCTCCTTGTTGATCTCTTCACTCTTGTTCAGTGTCTCGGTTTCCAGTGCGAGGCGCTCCACCACGATGGGAGAATCTTTTTTGAAGCCCATGACGAAGCAAGACAGCAGCAGCACACCGGCGGTGGTGAGCATGCGCCGCGGCCACTGCACGGGAATGCTGCGCGGAGAAAGCGACTGCACACGCACGGCGGTGGCTTCCGCCTGAAGCGCGATGAAATCGCCCTCGCGGTGCTCGTCGCTGAAACCCAGATGAGAGCTGATGGCGTCTTTCAAATCGAAGTGTTCATCGGCAATGCGCGCGGCCTTGCGCTGGGAGGCGCGGCCGAGGAACCAGGCTGCCAGCGCCATGACGGGCAGGGCGACCGCCGCCGCGATGTAACCGCTGGCGGGCACGGAGTAACCGCGCAGCACCCACACCAGACACCACAGGCATAGAGCCGAGCCGGTAACGAGAAGAGAGCCGCAGAATGCCCGGACCAACCAGGCGAGATCCAGACGTGCTTTCACAGCTGACAGAAACGCGAGGATTCGATCGTGAGCAGGCATGGTATGCGGAATTGCTGAGGGTTTTACCAGAGAGGGACGTGCGGGACAAGACTTTGCTTGGGACTATTTGGAAAGACGGGTGATGGCGGAATCGACGGATTTTTTAACACCGCCACCCAAGCGCTTCTCGTCGAGCGTTTTAAGCACTTGCAACGCCTCCGGCTTTTTGCCGGTGCGTTCGAGAACTTCGGCTTGTTTCACGGCATACCCAGCGGCGAGGCCGTAGTCTTTTTCGTTTTCTTTGCGGGCCTGCTCAAAGGCCAGCGCATAGAGCGGTACGGCCGCCTCATGTTTTCCGTTTGCGACCAGGAGGTCGGCGGACTCGCTGGCGGTGCGGCCCATGCGAGGGAGCGCTGTGGCGATTTGTGCCGCCACGGGAGCGAACTCGTCAGTTTTGAAGACGGTGCTTTTTTGAACGATGTCGTTGATGAGATTGGGGATGCCCGGGCCAGCGGCGGGATACTTTGCGGCACACCATTCATCCCTGGCCACAGCAACGATGAGCTGGGCGCGCTGCTCCGGTGTGAGGCGCATCTTTTTCTGTGTGCCTGCAAACTGACGGATGCAGGTCCACATCTCCCAGCGTTCCTGCACGTGCTTTTTGAAGTCGCGGCGGTCCTCCTCTTTCAAGCCTTTGCGCCATGATTCAAAGACGGCGGGCTCGTTGAGGATGAGGTGGATGAGCCATTTCTGAGTCACGCAATCGGCGACATGCATGTCGCGCAGATCGGCGGGAGTTTTGGTGATGATATAATCCAGGAAAGGCAAGACGGGGCGGACGTCCGGGGTGCGCCCAGCCTCTGACTCGCGGGACCAGAACCAGCCGCCGACCCATGTCGGCCCCCAACCGGTTTCTTTGACCGCAGAGCGCTGGTAGTAGCTCTGGCTGTAGCGGGCAGCCAGAGCGCGATCATAGGCGGCGATGTTGGGTTTCACATCGCCATGCGCAGCCTTCCAGCCATAGGAAAACTGCAGGGGCTTGAGCTGGCGCCAGTGCTCCCAGGTTTGATCCATAGCGGCCAGTGCCTCGATGTCGGTCTTGGCGGCGACTTCATCGACGGCATCATGGATCAGGTCTGCGGCATCGTAGAAATTGCAGATGATCTCGACGCAGTCTTTGCGCATTTCTTCATCGGTGAACTTGGTTTCCTTGAAGCGTTTCGCGAGGTCTTTGAAACGATCTTCGCGGTTCTTGAAGCCTTGAATGGCGGCCTGTTCGGACTTAGAGGGATCTTTGACGTAGGAGAGGTAAACCTCTCCCAGCAGGGCGAGGCCGGGATCGCCACAGGCGGCTTTGAAGGCAGGCAGGTTTTCGATGATCTCCCTGCTCCAGAGCAGTTCTTTTTGCGGGTCCATCAGGAAGCTGCGCCACTCGGCCTTGAAATGCTCTGCTGCGAGCTGCGGCTGACCGCCGAGCATGAGGCTGACGATGCCGGACTGCTCATTGCTGAGCGTATGATGGTGCTGGCGCAGCATGGCGCGCATCCAGTCATCGTTGTTCGCCCGGGCAGTCATGCGCAGCATGCTGTTGATGACCCAGTCGCAGGGCTGGTATTTGCTCAGGCCGCCATTGGCGAGACGAGCCAGCCATGCATCCCAGTGCTGCTGCGCGGCAGCCTGCCATGCGGCATCAACAGGCAGGAGATTGAAGGCGCGAATGATCCAGCCGTATTGATACCCGTGGATGCAGTGCTTCTGCTTCATGGATTCGAGCGCTGCGGCAACGCCGAGTCTGGCGCACTCAGGATCGATGTCGTCATGGGACCAGTAGGAAAGAAAATGAACGAGGGCCTGACGCACGCGCGCATTGGTTTTGTCTGCGCGCAGCAAGGCTCGATTGTGCTCCCACATTGGCTGCAGGCCGCCGAGTTCCTCGATGGCCTTTTGAGCAGCGATATTCTGCCGCGACTGCACATCCGTGCCGAGGAAGAAACGGCCCGCGTAGTCGAGTTCACGACCCAAGGCCGCCTGCGGGTGGGTCGCGGGCATTTTGGCAGCATACTTCATGGCGGGCACGCGCAGGCTCTGGGGCAGCTTCAAATAGAAATCGTAGAAGGCCAGAGGCAGAAGTGTGTGGGGTGTGTCCTGCATGACCTGCGCCGTGCGATTGAGCATGGCGTCAATGCCACGCCCCATGGCCGCAGCGCCGCTGTTGTTGCGCCAGATTTCGATCAAGGTCTGGCCATAGCCGCTGTTGGCCGCCCAGCCGTCCGGAGACAGGTTGCCTGTGGTGTCCTCGTGAAAGAGGCGCATGACGAAGGCCATCGTCTCCGGCTTGGGCCACTCCTTCTTAAGTTCATCCAGAATGTTTGCCCGGGTGAACCAGCCGTTGCCCCCCGCGTAGTTGCTCCATGTTAGGGATGAAGCCCGGGCCTCCATCAATTCACAGGCATGGAGAAAGAGCTTCCGAGCCTTTTCGACATCACCCGGGATGAGAGTTTTCAGAGTGTCTTTGAGCTTGTCCGCATAACTGCTGGCATTTGCCTGCACGTCTTCAACACGCTCGGTGGCGATCCAGCGGTCGATCTCGTCCATGGCCTTCTTCTGTTCAGCGCCGAGGAGCGGTGCGAGAACCTTCACCAGAGCGGGGTCCGCCGTGGCAGGCTGGTTGAGCGCGGTGATCTGCGACTTGAGCAGGCCCATGAAAGCGGGACCGCTCTTTACCGGGATTTTTTCCACATCCGAAGCACGGCGTTTCAGCATGGCGGAAAGCGGACCTGCCGGAACGTCCTGCAGGAGAGCCTCACAGAACTCCACCCCAAAAGTGCGCTGCTTCATGTCTACGAGTTTGAGACGCAGGTCACGCATCGTGTCGCGGTTTTCCCGCAGCTTTTTGAAGAACACAACCTGAAGGCAGTTTGGATCTTCCGGGAGGCTTACATGTTCGGCGGCTCCCATCCAGCCCATGTTGCCGAGTGCGGCAAAAGCATGCTCAGGGGACTTCACCACCGCATTCATGCTGTAGCTGCTGTTGCTCATCCAGTTGGGATCGCTCGTGGCACCCACGAGGGAAGCCATCTGCAATCCGGCGCCAAAGGTAGCGGGCTTTCGGATCATGCTGTCCATGACTCGCAGCAGCGAATAAGCTGCGGCGTTGTTATAAGAACCGCCACGTCCGTAGCGTGTGTCGATGGTGCTTTTCATGGTCTGGGCCCAGGTGCTTTGATTATTGCCAAGGGCCCCGGAAATAATCCGGGCAAAGAAGGGTTCCATCCCGGCTTCGGGGCGCAGCTGCTGGCGCAAACCCAGATAATGGGAGATGGCATAGCCTTCGCTGAAGCTGCGGTTTTGTTTCATGCTACCAGCGAGTATTTCATCCAGTGGCAGGCCTTCGATGCCGCGCTCCACCCAGCGGTCGATCAGCCATACCAGATGCGGTTCATCCCCATAGTTTGAACCGAGACGACTGGCGGTGGCGAGGTAGGTTTTGGCATTGTGCACGAAGGCTTCGGGCGGGCAGGACCATACAGTCAACTGCGCGCGCAGAACATTCTGCTGCGTGATGTCCAGAGCGGCGACAACCAAAGGCATGATGTCCTTTTGGACCTGCTCCAGCTGATTCTCCTTCCAACCTTTCCAGATGAGGAACTCCGCCGGCGTGGGGGCCCAGAGGCCGGTCACCTCCTCATAAAAGCCGTAGCGGCGTGTGATGCTGCCGCGCTGGATGCGAGGGGCCGACCTGGCCGCCTCAAGCAGCCGCCGGGCGGTGGCGGCCAGTTCATCCATTTTTTTGCCCTCATGGATCGTCAAACACGCAAAGCGGCGGAAACCTTCCTCTGCAAGCGCGGGTTGTTTCATGAGTGCCAGGCACATGCGGTCATGCACTTCGCGCCGTTTCAGCGCCTCGGGGGATGTCGAAGAGAGGTAGCCTTCGTCATCCTCGTGGCTGGCTCCCGGCCGGACATAGAGATGAGCCAGGCGGGGAGAACGATAGGTTTGGTGCGCGACCATGGCCGGCAGATCGATCATCCAATCCAGACCTTTGACCGCCGCTCCAGCAGGCGCGGCTTCCAGCATACCAGCCAGCGCATCGACGATGTTCATCCGGCCCTCAAACGGCAAGGAGTCATCCCGGCTAATGACTTCGGCGATGAGGCTGCCCACGCCGCTCTGCTGATAGGCCGAAAGAGGGACATCTTTCATCATTTTCACAGCACGGGCGGAGTCAGCGCCCGCAATCAGCGAGCAAAGGTGCAGACGCGCCTCGAAGTGCTTGGGGTTCATCTCCACGATTTTCTCCAGCACCTTGGTGGCGTCGGGCTTGCGGTCGATGAGGATCAGCAACTGCGCCTGGTCATACATTTTGGCCACCGTGGCATTTTCCCCGGGGTCAAAGACTGCCTGGACTTTTTCAAACAGGCCCGGTTTGCTGAGGAGGCGCTTGATCTCCTTGGCCCGGCTGGAGGCGTAGCTCTGATTGCCGTTACTGGCATAGGCCAGGGCCCGCTTGAGCTGGATGACAGCCTCCTTTACGATGGCATCCTCATCCTTGCCGGTGAGCAACGTGAGCAGTTTTTTCGTATCGATGCTGGTGCTGCTGACATAGCTGGTGGAACGCTGGCTGACCGACGGGGCCACCATGGCAATGCGGGACCACTGCTCCGCCTCATCTGCCATCTGCAGGCCCTTCATGGCAGCGAGCAATTCGTCCTTCTGCTCTGAAGTCACGCGTGTGCTGCGAAGGCGGCGCAGCGCCATCTGCGCGGGCTCCAGCAGGGGGCTGCCGGGCTGGGGTTTCAGCTTAAGCGCCGCATGTGCCAGCGCGGCATCAAAAGCAGGGCGAACACTGGCAGGAATGTTCATGCTGGAAGCGCGGACGAGCAGCTCGGCCGCACGGTCATATTTGTCCTCGATGCTGAACCATGACGCCGCGAGCAGGAGGTCATCCACGGTGGGATTCGGTGCAGCTAGGAGCTGGGCCACCTCCCGCTCCACACGCTCGCGTTCACCGGCCTTGTAGGCCAGCAGGGCACGCAGCGCTGGAGATTTGATGCCCTCGATGAAGGGCTTTACGCCGGCGTAATCTTCAGGCTCAGGCTCCAGCTTGTCTTCTTCACGCGGATTGTAGATGTCCCTGCGGCCAAAGTAGAGCACCAGAGTGTTGGGCAGCGTCGTCCCACCAGGGAAAGGCAGGCGGGCAAGCATGTCGCCGACGGGAGTCTGGGTTCGGCGGCTGAACTGCGTGGTGAAAGCCGCCCACGACTGACGTGTGGGAGCATCTTCAGTCCAGATCCGCACCTCACGCTCCATGAGGGCAACGAACTCCTTCCATGCTTTCTGCGTGCGGCAGGCGTTGGCCGCATTGGGAACGCCCATGCTGTAAACCCGAGCCGGCATGCCCGGGTCGGTCAGGTCGAGTTGACGCAACAGCATGGAAAGCATGCGGCGGCACAGCGGTTCAGGCAGTGAATAAGATGGAGGCCTCTGCTCCATGCTCTGACTGCCGCCGATCAAGTATCCCAAATAATAGCGCCCAGAGTAAGATCTGCGCATCTCATCCGACGACATTTTTTCGAGTGAGGTCACCACCTCATTGAGCAAAGGCACGCCTTTTTCACCTCCATCTGTCACGGCATGTCTGGCGGCCTGAAAGGCAAGATCCGGGTATTTGGATTTAAAATGCTCAAACGCACTGGCAGCGATCTCGAATGAAATGTTCTGCCCATTGCTGATGGAGTAGGCCAGCACCGCTTCATCATCTGGATATTTCTCCAGGGCGTCCGCGCTTGTGTTTATGCGGTAATATTGATCAATATCGAGAGCATCAAGATAACGCGCAGCGGGCGCACCCGCACTGGCAGCCTCAGCTTTCCATGCCGCCTTTTTCTGCGACGCCTCACCCTTCATGAGGGTGATGGCATGCGCCACCGACATGGAGCGGAGGACGTCCAGGCTGGAGGGCACCATCACCGCTTTGCTGGCATTCTGGCCCGAGAAGCGGATGGAATTCGAACGATAATTGTAAGCCTGGTAGGAACCTCCTGATGTGAGTCGAATCAGGTCTGCATAGCCCTTTGGGGTGTGCTTTTCCAACTCCTCAAAATAATTGCCTCCGATGGAGGGAGTCTTTGCCGCTGCTGTGATTGAGGGCAGTTCCTGGGACTGTGCCATGAGGCGGATGAACAGAGCCATGGCAGCGTCCGTTTTTCCCTCCTCCTCCAGCGCCACCGCCTGCAGATAGCCCAGCCGATAGTCCTCCGGGAAGCGCCGCAGCAGCGGCTCAAGAAAGCTCGCCACTCGCTTCCAGTCCTGATGGGCCGTCATGCTTTTGGCCAAAGTGAGAGCGTCATCGGCATCCATCTGCGCGCCACCGGCCAGCTCATAGAGCATGCGGTAGCCAGTGTTTGCATCACCGTATTCAATTTCGATGGAGGCAATCATCTGCTGCACGCGCCCGCCTTTGGAGCGACCGGCGAGGCGCTGCAATTCTTCGATGGCACGCTTCGACTGGCCCATCTCCAAATCCATATGCGCAACCTGCATGGCAAGGGTGACATCGTCAGGCCGCAGACGCATGGCCTCGCGCAGCGCACGCTCCTGCTCTGTGGTGCTGCCTGCCACCCGGTAGATTTCCGCGAGGGCCAGCCATGGCGCCGCATCTGCACGATTGGTGCGCTGACGTTCGAGGAATTTATCCGTGAGCGCCTTCATCTGGCCGCGCTCGCCGGCCAGACGCGCGAGGATGCCGACCCAGCGCATTTTGTCCTCCGGCTTGTCCTCCCTCTCAAACAGCGAGAGATAAACCCGCTCCGCGTCGCTCATCTGGCCCTGCTCGAGGTAGCCGGAGGCGAGGGCGTCCGCCACGGACTCGTCATCTTCAAATTTACGAGTGGCCGCCTGCAGCACCTTCAAAGCTTCGCGCCCTTTGCCACTGAGCTGCAGAAGCCTGGCCTCGCGCAGCCAAGGAGAAGCGGAGCCGGGAGAAAGTGTCTTCCATTCCGCCACCCACTTGAGCGCCTGATCTGGTTTTCCCGAGCGCTCAGACAGGTCCACCAGACGCTGAATGTTGGTGGAGTTTCTGCCCTGGGGCATGGCCAAGAGTTTTTCCGCCTCCTCCGTGGCGCGCAGCCAGTCCTGACGGGATTCCATCAGCTTGAGCAGCCGAGTCTGAGCCGCCAATGCATGCTCCGATGGAATTTCGCGAAGGATTTTCTCCGCGCCCAGGTGGTCCTGCTTTTCTTCCAGCAGCGTGGCGAGGAGAATGCGTTCCTGCACAGTCGGGATGCTCTTTTGCAAAGCTGCCAAGGTTTCGGCAAACTTTGGCTCGTCTGCTTTCAGACAAGCCACGACCTGCCGCAACGCATCATCCATGAAGCTGACGTCTGTGGTAGCACGCACGCGAGCGAGCGCCCACGGAATGGCCTCCACAGGTTTCTTGGCGCTGAGTGCAGAATTGATCAGCAGCCCAAGAAAGCGCTCATCGCCTGCAAACTCTGCGTGACGTGCCTGCAGAACTTCCAAAGCAGCCTGCGGCTCAAGACGTGCCATGAGTGCCTGCCCCACGGCCATGAGCTGGGAGAGATCGCCGTTTTTCGCGAGATCACGCCAGATGGCCAGCGCGGCATCCCGTTTGCCACTGCGGTGAAGGTAATGGGCCTGAGCTTCTTTGGCCGCACTGCTCTCTGGAAAAGCGGCGACCATGCGCTCGTAGGCCAGGGCGGCATCGTCACCACGCTCCCAGCTTTCATAAAGCCGCGCCACGCGGAGGTGATCAAACTCTGCGGTGTCTTTCGCGGCCAGAAACTTATCCAGCGTCGCCTTGGCGGCGGGTTGGTCCTTGGCACGTTCTTGCAGGGTCGCCAGGCGGATGAGGAGTTCACGATCATCGGGTGCCTGCTCCATCAATACGTTGGTTTGCGCGATGGCCTCCTTGAACTGCTCAAAGCGAGCCAGCAGATCGAGGTAGCTCTCGCGCAGCTCACGTTGGCCCGGTGTTTTTTGCAGCAGGGCCGCGTAGATGGTGAGGGCCTTGTCCTTCTCGCCCAGCTCGGCCAGAACCCGTGCGCGCTGGCGCTCCAGAGCGGTGCGCTGCGGATGGGCGGCCTGCAGCTTTTCCAGCTCCTTGACCAGCCCGCTGAGGTTCTCATCTCGACGAAACATCGTTTCAATCTGCGCGAGCACTTCGTCTTCGATCCAGGTGCCCTGCCCGGTGTCTGCCAGAGTCGAGGCGAGGAGGGCGAGAGCGGCGTCTTTCTTGGTGGCGCGGAGCTGGATCTCGGCCAGGCGCAACTGGCGCACTGCTTTGGCGTAAGGGTCTTTGGTTTTGGCGATCAATGCGAGCATCTGCGCCTCTGCCTCGGCGAACAGCCCTTCGTCGAGCTGGAGATCGACCACTTCCTCCACCAGATCTTCGTCATTCGCGTTTGCCTTCACCAGATCCCGCCATGCCTGCAGGGCGGCTTCCGGCTTGCCGGTGCGCAGCAGCCAGCGGCCGCGCAGCTGGCCGATCTCACGGCCCAGCTCTGCGTCTGCGCCACCTTTTTCCGCTGCTGCGAGCGATTTTAGGGCCGCTTCGAAATTCATCATGCGCGCCTCGAGTTTGGCGCGTTGCAGCCAGGCCCGTACGTTCGTCTGATCACGCTCCAGAGCCGAGGTGTAGGCTTTCAAGGCTTCGGCTTCGTTGCCACGCTGGTCGTGAAAAATGGCCAGGACGAGCAGGTCTGCGGTGGAGCCGGTGCGCTGGCGCAGAAATTCCGCCAGAGAGTCCGCCGTGCCTGTCTCCATCCACGCCGAGTAGAATCTGTCATAGACGAGGCCGGGTTGAGGACGCTTGAGCAGCATCTGGTGGTATTTCTCCGCCTCAGAAGCCGGGGGGGCGGCCTGTCCGAAACATGCCAGAGCCGAGACGAGGAAAATAAACCGGATTTTCATAAAAGAAATTTACCGATCCTTTTACCAAATTTCCTATACCAAGGACAAGATAGAACCGCAACCAATCGAGATTCATGCAAGACAGGACATGCATTCCGCGCATACTCGAACTCATAACCTCATCCGCCGCCATGCGTCCCCTTCTCATCTCCCTGCTGTCCATCGCCTGTCTGTTTGCTGTCGCCGCCCCGAAAGAAGAGGTGAAACCGCTCAAGGTTCTCATGATCACCGGCGGCTGCTGCCATGACTATGAGAACCAGAAGCTCATCCTCAGCGAGGGCCTCAGCGCTCGGGCGAATGTGGAGTTCACCATCGTGCATGAAGAAGGGCCGGAAGGTAAAAAGGACAAAAGCCACAAGATCTCGATCTATGAGAAGGACAACTGGGCCGAGGGCTATGATGTGGTCCTGCACAACGAATGCTTCGGCGGAGTCGATGACGTGGCCTTTGTGGAACGCATCGCCAAGGCACACCATAACGGTGTCCCGGCAGTGATGCTGCACTGCTCCACCCACAGCTACCGCACGGCCAAGACCGATGAATGGCGCAAGTGCGTGGGCCAGACCTCAATGAGCCACGAGAAGAACCGTGATCTGAACGTGAAGAACATCGCGGAGGGCCATCCTGTCATGAAAGGCTTCCCTGCGGAATGGCTCGACGCCAAGGACGAACTGTACAAGAACGAGAAGCTCTGGGAGCACTTCGTCCCGCTGGCCAAGGCCTATGGCGAAGACACGAAGATGGACCACAATGTGATCTGGGTGAACGAGTATGGCAAAGCCAAGGTCTTCGGCACCACGCTGGGCCATGGCAATGAAACGGTGCAGTCTCCTGTGTACCTCGACCTCGTGGCCCGTGGGCTGCTGTGGACCTGCGGCAAGCTGGGCGAAGATGGCAAGCCGCTGCCAGGCTACGAAGCCAAGCAGAAGTAGTTCAGCGACAGCGGCCACCAGTTTCAGCCGCCCCAGAAACTCCGGAGCAAATAAAGCGTCGCAGCAGTGATGCCGGACCAGCGCCCTGTGCCACGGTGCAGGCGGGAAACGTGCCGGGGGTGGAAGCAGGAAATTCAGTCATGCGTCGGGCGGGTTCGAACATGGAGTCGCCGCCAGGCCTGGCATGGGAATGAATTTCGTTGCATCCGCTTACAGGGAGGTGGGGCGCTGCGTGTTCAGCACGGAGTGAAGCACTTCCAGCAAAGTTTCCGCAGTGTATGGTTTGGGGATGAAGTGTGTGACGCCCGCGTTTGCGGCCCTGGCCACCATGTCTTTCACACCCAGGCCGCTGGCGGCGATGATGCGCACCTTTGGATTCATGCGCATGAGCACCTGAATTGTCGCCGGCCCGTCCATGACGGGCATCATCATGTCCGTAAGCACCACTGAGATTTCGTCTTTGTGAGTGGCATACAAAGTCGATGCCTCGACACCGTCTGCCGCCGGCAGGATGCGATAGCCAAAGGACTCCAGGGTCTGACCGGTGATGTGTCGTACGGGCTCCTCGTCATCAATCAAGAGCACAAGCTCGCCATTGCCACGCCGCAGCTCAGTTTGCAAAGGGGGCGGCATGCTCACGCCATCCACCATCTGCGCCGGCAGGTATACCTGAAACTTGGAGCCCTTGTCCAGTTCACTTGAGACACGGATGAAACCCTGATGGCTTTTGATGATGGTAAGAGCGGAGGACAAGCCCAGCCCGGTGCCTTTGCCCAGTTCTTTGGTGGTGAAAAACGGTTCGAAAATGCGGTCAACAACATCTGGCGGCATGCCTGTGCCGGAATCTTCCAGCTCGATGAGGAGATAAGGCCCGGGCCTTGCCCCGGCAATCATCGTCGCGCATTGCTCATCCAGCAGGTGATTGCTGGCGCTGATTTTTAAAGTGCCACCGTTGGGCATGGCATCGCGCGCATTGACACACAAGTTGAGCAGCATCTGATGAATCTGCGTGGGATCTCCCTGCACGACCCACAGATTTGCCGGGATATCACTGCTGACCCAGATGTTCTTGAGGAAAGTTTCATTGGCGATTTTCTCGATGCCTTTGAGAAGGTGCGCGGCCTGCACATCCACGCGCTGCCCCTCAATGCCCCGCGAAAATGAGAGCACCTGCCGCACCATGTCGGCCCCACGTCTGGCACTGTTTTCGATTGTTGCCAGCACCCCCATCCGCTGCGCATCCTGCTCATCAAGCTTCAGCAGTTCGATGGACATCATGATGGGAGTCAGGGCGTTGTTGAGATCATGAGCAATGCCTCCTGCCAATGTGCCCAGGCTCTCCATGCGCTGGGAGCGCAGAAGTTTTTCCTCCACTTTTTTGCGCTCGGTGATGTCGGTGTTGATCACCAGAATGCTGTGTGGCTGGCCTGCGGCATCACGCAGCAGGGTCCACCTGCCTTCGACGATGAGCTTGCGGCCATCTTTGCCCACCTGGTGCAGGTCACCGTCCCATTGCCCAGCCTGCATCACTTTTTCGAATGCCTGCTGAAAAACTTCAGAGTTTTGGTCTTTGAGCTCGGTCACCAGTCGTCCGACCGCCTCCGCCGCAGTCCAGCCATAGAGCCGTTCAGCGCTCTTGTTCCAATAGGTGACCCGGTGATCAAGGCCGCATACCAGGATGGCGTCTCTGGACAGTTCGAGCAGGGAGGCTTTTTCGTGGGCTGCCAGCTTGGAGGCCTCCAGCTCCTGCGTGCGCAGTTTCACACGTTGTTCGAGGTCCTGCAGATGCGATTTGGATTCCAGCAGCAAGCGTGATTTCTCCGTGAGTGAAATGGCCAACTGAAGCACCTCGATGATGTCGAAGGGCTTTTTCAAAATGAGCATGCGATCACGTGGCTTGATCTGCTCCTGAACCTCGCTCCAGCAGCAGTCCGCATAGGCGGTGCAGATCACGATCTGCATGTCAGGGCAGACCTGCCAGATCTGCCGTGTCGTTTCGATGCCGTCCCAGCCCGGGGGCATGCGGACATCGACAAAAGCCATGTCATAGGGCAGCCCCTCCGCCTGAGCCTTCTTGACCATCTGCAGTCCTTCCTCCCCCTGAGATGCGGTGTCGATGGTGAAAGTTTGTTTGGCAGCCTCTGTCTGAAGCGGGGCACCAAACAACGCGGCCTCAGCGGCCTCCAGCGCGTCATCTGCAGCGTTGACCGGCGCCAGGATTTTGCGGAAGTCATCATGAATGGACCGGTTGTCATCGATGACCAAAATTCGCCGATGCGCTGCTGTCGTGGTTGTTTGTGTCATGGTTGGATTAATTCTCCAATGGCAGTGTCAATGTGAAGGTGGCGCCCAGCCCCGGACCATCGCTGTGAGCTTTTAAAGTTCCGCCCAACTCCCTGGCGGCCAGCGCGCCGCTGTGCAGACCAAAACCGTGCCCCAGCTTTTTGGTGGTGAAGCCGTGTGAGAAAATGCGGCTGAGATTTTCGGGGGCGATGCCGGTGCCATTGTCGATGACGGCAATTTCCAGCAGCCCCTCCTGGTTTTGTGTCACACGCACCATCATGCGCCGGTCGCCCTCACTTTGATCCAGTGCGTGCTTGGCATTGCTCAGCAGGTTCACGAGAATCTGCATGGCTTTATGGCGGTCCGTTTTCAATGGAGGCACCTGATCGATTTCACAGACCACATTGACTTCGTGACGAGTCAAGCTTGCGGCATTGATGCGGATGCTGTCGTCCACCAAGTCGGCCACGGAAAGCACTTCGACGACCCCGGTGCCACGTGCGTAGCGCTGCTGCATGGCGACGATCTCCTTGATGTGATCGATGTTTTTTTTGAGCATTTCCATTTCCTGCAGAATGGCCTGCTGAGGCTCTGACAGATGCAGAGCCAGCTTGAGCAGGTAGTCCGGCAGCATTTTCCCGCGCGGATCCGTGGCGAGGAAGGCGGGCAGGTCTGCCGAGTTCTGCTGCAAGAGCTCGGCCACGTTTTTCAGGCTTCCGGTCCTGAACTCACGCACCTTGCTAGTCGCCAGCTCTGCCGAAACACCAACGCTGTTGAGGACGTTGCCCACATTGTGCAGAACGCTGGTGGCCACCTCAGCCATGCCAGCGAGACGCGAGGTTTCGAGCAATTCGGCCTGCGTCCTGCTTAATTCCGTCGTGCGCTCCACCACCTGACGTTCGATTTCCTCGTTGCTGCCTTCGAGTGTGGCGCGACGCAGGGCGATCTCGGACATTTCCTGGAGCATCCTGCGGATGGCGACAAACAGAATGATGTCTTCGAACAGCACCCACCCTACATGCTCGACCCAGCGCCATGAACTGGCGGTCAGCACACCGAAGACGGACTGAGGCCAGAACAAGTCGCGGAGGAGATGATCACCGGCCGCCACGATGGTGGCAGTCACGAGCACACGCCAGTCACGGTAGAAGGCGAGAAAAGCCAGGGAGCCGAAAATGTGGAAGTGTGTTTCGATGCGACCGCCGGTCAGATGGATCAGAAGCGCAGAAGTCAGCACCTGGGCGACGGCAATGACATGGCGGGTTATTACCAGGCCGGGATGCTGCCAAGCCAGCCATGCCGGAAAGCCGCTGATCGCGCCGCCGAGCAGAATTGCGGCCCAGACATGGACGTGGACCTGGCTCGAGTCACCAATCCAAGTGAGTGGGGAAATCCACAAGGCGGCGGCAATGCCCGCCAGCCACTGCACGATCATGAGCCGGGCAAACAGCTGATCTGTGTGGCGGTGCAGATCATTCTCTGCGGCGCGAAACAGCTCTGTCGCACGTTGTTGCAGTGCTGAGTCGGGCGGTGGCAATGGACGTGCCGCCGTGTCATCAACCAGCGGGCTGGTTTGCTGACGCAATCCACTGGAGGAGCCATGCAACACTGCGGGTGTTTGCTGCAACGGGTGGTCTTTTGACAGAGGACGCGCGGCTACGGCTGGCATGCGGTGCATTCCTTTTGAGTTTTCCCCCATCCGAGAGCACAGCCGAAAACAGGGGAACTGGTGGCCGGGGGGATTTTTTGCTTCAACAAACTCTCGATGGCATCTCGCCCGGGATTGTCTCCGGCATGGCCGCGGGCCAGGGTGATGCCGCCCTGAAAAACCAGCCCGCCATCGGCACCATAGAGCAGAGTCTGGCCCGAGGTGACCGCCTGAAAACGGCGCGCTTCTTCGCCTTCATGATCAATATTCACCTGAACTCCGGGGATGGAGGCTGCAGCATGCCATAAGTCGGTTTTAACCCATGCGTCATCCATGCCCTCCGGCTGGATAAACCACACCTGGGTGCTGAACTTTCCCGGGCAGTGCGCCACGAGCTGTTCGAGCTCGCCGAGGGTTGCGCGGGAGCAAGGGCAGCGAGGATGTAGAAACATCACGAGCTGGGAATGACCTGACTGACGATGTGCCCGGCTGGTTTCCGGCCATTGCGCTGGCGGGGTGCCCATAGCCCCGGCCGTTTGGGAGTAATGTGCCAACAGCAAGCCTCCTGTGAGAACCACCGAAAGCCAGGCCACGGCAAAAGTACTGATTTTCAATGCGGCAGAACCAAACCGCATCGGCCCGATCACCTTTTCAAGTGAGGGCGTTGAATGAGACGAGTTTGGCAAACCGGGGCTGATCACCCCTAAACATAAGGGTCGCCGCCAAGCCCCCCCAACTAAGCCATGCTTTATTTGACACGACGAGCCGCTGAGCGCCCAGACTTTCCGATTCTCGTTTTATCAATTGATTTCCAATGGTATATCACCGGAATCCGAGGATCTGCTGGGCTCAGGACTGCGCACAGCCCTTGCACCATTGAAGCTTTCGCTGTGTGCATGCTTGTAACCGGCTGGATCGAGCGTCTGCCAGAGCCTGTCCCTTCTTTCGCTGGAACAGCCGGTCTGGAGGAGAACGGCCAGCAGCCCTGGCAGTAGCAGCAGTCGCTGAAAACGGGGGGGAGAGAGTGGTTCGCGAGTTTTCATCAGTGAGGAAGGCTGGGGTTATTTCTGTCCGTAATACGCGCCCGGGCCGTGCTTGCGCAAATGATGCTTTTCCAGGATGTGGCCGGGAATGGGGCCTAAGGCAGGATTTAGAGTGGCGGAGCCGAGGGCCATGTGAGCACACATTTCGAGGGCGATGCTGTTTTTGAGCGAATCCAAGGAGTTTTTGCCAAAAGTGAAGGGTGCGTGATGAATCTGCAGGACAGCGGGCATTTCGAGCGGGCTGAGTTGCAGCTCGCGCAGGCGCTCGACGATGGCGACCCCGGTGAAATGCTCATAGTCCTGGGTCACTTCTTCGGGTGTGAGCGCGCGCACCAGTGGAACGGTGCCGTGAAAGTGGTCTGCGTGCGTGGTGCCAAAGCAGGGAATCTCACGACCTGCCTGCGCAAACATGGCGGCATGCAGGCTGTGCGTGTGGGTGATGCCGCCAATCTCGGGAAATTCGCGGTAGAGGACGAGGTGCGTTTTCGTGTCTGAGGAGGGCCGGAGGCTGCCCTCCACCACGCGGCCATCCAGGTCGAGAACAACGATGTCGGCGGGCTTGAGCTCCAAATAATCCACGCCGCTGGGCTTGATGGCCCAGAGACCGGAAGCGCGGTCGATGCCGCTGACGTTGCCCCAGGTCAGGCGCACGAGGCCGCTGGGCTCCAGGGCACGGTTGGCTTCACAGACTTGTTCACGGAGGTCTTGGAGGGTCATTGCCGACAAGAAAGCCCAAACGTCTTACAATTCCAGCAACATAAACCGGCCCATGGGGCGTTAATACACTGATCCTTGAGAGTTGACGCGGGGAACGCCCCCGTTGACCAGTACCGCACACACACATGCCAGCCTCCGTCGCCCCCCCTGCTGTTCCTGATCAGGAAGCCATCGCCAAAGCCTCCCTCTGGGTGGCTCCGCTCCGAACCGAAATCGCCCGCGTGCTGATCGGGCAGACCGCTCTGGTGGACCGCCTGCTGGTGGCGCTGCTGACCAACGGCCACGTGCTGCTGGAAGGTGTGCCGGGCATCGCCAAGACACTCGCCGTGCGCACGCTGTCGGGAACGTTGAAGGCGAAGTTTCAGCGCATTCAATTCACGCCCGACCTGCTGCCGGCGGATGTCATCGGTACCATGGTGTACCATCCGAAAGACGGCACGTTCACGCCGCGACTGGGTCCAATTTTTGCCAATCTGGTGCTGGCAGATGAGATCAACCGAGCCCCGGCCAAGGTTCAGAGCGCCCTGCTCGAAGCCATGCAGGAGCGGCAGGTCACGATCGGCGAAAACACACACAAGCTGCCGGACCCCTTCATGGTGCTGGCCACGCAGAACCCGATCGACCAGGAGGGTACGTATACGCTGCCAGAAGCCCAGCTCGACCGCTTCCTGCTCAAAATCCGCGTCACCTACCCGACACCGGTGGAAGAACGCATGGTGCTGGATGCGATGGCCACTTCGGCGCCGAAACTCGATGTGAACCAGATCACGGACGTGACGGCCATTAGTGCGAGCCGCGTGGTGGTGAACGAGTTGTTCATGGATGAAAAGATCCGCGATTACATCGTGGCCCTGATTCATGCCACACGCCACCCTGAGGCGCTGGCCCCGCACCTGAAGCTGCTCATCCGCTGCGGCGCCTCACCGCGCGGCACGATCAATCTGGCGCTGGCCGCCAAGGCGCTGGCCTTCCTCAACGGCCGCAACTACGTCATTCCGCAGGATATCAAAGACCTCGCCCCGGACATCCTGCGCCACCGCATTCTGCTTTCTTATGAAGCCGAGGCGGAAGGGGTGACGACGGATGATGTGGTGAAGACACTGCTCGACAAGCTGCCTGTTCCTTAACACCGCCCACACCGTGAACGGGGAAACTGTGCAGAACGACAACGACGCCAAACTCACGCGCATCCTCAAGCGCGTGCGGCGCATCGAGCTGCTCACGCGAGGCATGGTGAAGGAGATGCTGGGCGGCCAGTATCACTCCCGATTCAAAGGCCAGGGAATCGAGTTTGATGATTTCCGGGAGTACCAACCCGGCGACGATGTGCGCTTTATCGACTGGAACGTCACTGCGCGCATGAACGATCCGTTTGTGCGCAAGTACGTGGAGGAACGTGAGCTGACGGTGATGATCTGCGTCGATGTCAGCGGCTCGGGCGACTACGGCAGCCAGGAGGACTCGAAACGCGAACGTGCGGCGGAGATTGCGGCGGTGTTTGCCTTCAGCGCCGTGCAGAACCAGGACAAGGTGGGGCTCACGCTCTTTTCCGACGGCATTGAGCACTACCTGCCAGCCCGCAAAGGGGCACCCCATGCCCTGCGCATCCTGCGTGACATTTTAAACAACGAACCCAAGAGGCACGGCACGGACATCAAGCCCGCGCTTGACCTTGCGCTCGAACGCATCGCCCATCGGGCGCTGGTGATCCTGGTTTCGGATTTCATCACACCAGATCATGCCTGGGAGAAAAGCCTGCGGGCTGTTGCGGCGAAACACGACGTGGTGGCGGCGCAGATCCTGGACCCGCGTGAAATCACGCTGCCGGACGCAGGCCGCGTCTGCCTCGAAGACCCGGAGACCGGGGAGCAGTTTCTCGTCAACACTTCTCATCCGGCTGTGCGCGAGCAGTATGAACAACGTCTGGCGGAACGGCAGAACGCGCTGGTGCACCTGCTGCGGCGCTGCGGCGTGGAGCGCATCACGGTGCGCACTGACGAGGACTACGCGCCTGCCTTGAAAGCCTATTTCCGTTCGCGCAAAAGGAGGAAACGCGGATGAAGCCTGCGCTGCATTTTCTGCACATCCTGCTGGCGCAGTTTCAGGGGCCGGGCCCCCTGCCGCACCCTGAACTGCCACCACCTGACAGCGTGCAACTGCCGCCGCCATGGTGGATTCCATGGGCGATCGCGCTGCTGCTTTGCCTGTTGATCGCCCTCATCGTCTGGCTGCTTGTCCGGCCGAAGGAGACACCCTCAGCACCGCTGCGGCAGCCATGGAGTTCGGCCTTTCGCGCATTGAATGAACTGCGCGCACGTACTCAATCCATTCCGCCACAGGACGTGAGTCACAGGATCTCGCAGATTCTGCGGCGTTACCTGCAGGAACGCTACTCCGTGCCAGCGCCAGCCCGCACAACACGCGAATTGTTTGAAGGCAAAACAGACCGGCAGCCCGGCATGCCTGTGCCGCGATCCCAGGGAATGTGGCGCGAACGGTTTGAACCCGTGGCTCATTTGTGTGACGAGATCTCGTTCATGCCGGCTCCCCGTACGGAAGAGGAATCGACCATGCTCATCGATCAGGCGCTCGAACGCATGCAGGAGGAAAAGCCATGACGATCCCGGGCATCCCTGCATTTCAGATCTTCCACCCTCTATGGCTGCTGCTGCTGCCCTTGGTGCCGCTGCTGGCGATGCTGCGTGGTGCACGCGGCAAGCGAGCTGCCATCAAATTTCCCACCGCCGCACTGCTAGGTGAACTCGGCAGGCCGGCGCGCAGCCGACTGGGCGGCTTCGTCTTTGGCCTCATTCTAACGAGCCTGATCTTCGGCATCCTGGCGCTGTCACGACCGCAAAAAGTCCTGTCCTACGAGGAAGAAAAAGCCAATGGCATTTCGATCATGCTGACGGTGGATGTCTCGCTGTCGATGCTGATCGAAGACTTCTACATCGGGGGGCAGCCTGTGAACCGCCTTACAGCGGCCAAGCGCGTGATGGCGGACTTCATCAAAGGCCGCCGCAGTGACAAAATCGGCATCGTGGCCTTTGCCGGGGAAACCTACCTGCCCTGCCCGCTCACGCTGGACCGTGACTGGCTGATCAACAATCTCGACCGTGTGCAGACCCAGCGCGTGGGTGACGGCACCGCCATCGGGTCCGGCATCGCCTCCGCCGCCAACCGCATGCGTCGTGAAAAAACGCCGAGCAAAGTCATCGTGCTGCTGACGGATGGCGCGAACAATTCCGGCCGGCTCAGTCCGCAGGATGCCGCGAAGCTGGCGGCGACGCTGGGAATCAAGATCTACACCATCGCCATCGGCACGCCGGGCATTCACAGCATCCCGGATCCCCGACGCGGCACGTTCACGCCGGTGGGACAGCAGTTGTTTGATGAAGGTACGCTCAAGGAAGTCGCCGCCATCGGCAACGGCCAGTTCTACATGGCGCAAAACCTGAGCTCGCTCAGCGATGTGTTTGACACCATCGACAAGCTCGAAAAAACCAAAATCGAACATCACAAAATCATCGAAACGGAAGAGCTGTTTCCCTGGCCGCTCGCCGTTTCGGCCATCGCGTTGTTTCTCGCGCTGCTGCTGTCTTTGACCGTTTTGCATTCGGCCCCTGAGCCAGTCGCCACCTGATTGTCATGAGCTTTGCCCACCAACACCTGCTCTGGTTCCTGCTGATTATTCCCGCACTGGTGGGAATGAAGCTGCTGGTGGATGGGCAGGCCTCCAAGGCGGAGCGCCTTTTCACCGCAGTGCGTCTGCGAAAGACGCTCGTCATGGGCCGCTCTCTGTGGCGTTCATGGCTGGTGTATGGTTTGTACATCATGGCCATGGCCTGCCTGGTCGTCGCCGTGGCCCAACCGCGCTGGGGGGAAGAAAAGCTCGAGGTTCCTGACAAGGGGCGCAACATCTTCATCGCCATCGACACCTCACGATCGATGCTCGCGCGCGATGTGCCACCTGACCGCCTGACGCGGGCACGACTGGCAGCGCATGACCTTGTGATGGAGCTCAGCGGAGAGCGAGTGGGCCTGCTGGCCTTTGCCGGTCGCGCGTACCTGCAGGCGCCGCTCACGACTGACCATGACGCCATCATTGAGTCGTTGCTGGCCTTCGACCACACGATCATCGAGTGGGGCGGGAGCAATCTGGCTGATTTGCTGGAGGTAACGCTGCGTGCCATCAAAGGCCTGCCAAAGAGCAATTACGCACTGGTCATTTTCAGCGACGGTGGGGATGCTGATGCGAACCTCGTTCCCTACATCCAGCGGCTCACTGCTGCGGGAATCGTTGTCGTCACCGTGGGCGTGGGTACCGACACTGGAACTCTCATTCCGAATCCCGAGGTGGAAGGTGATTACATCCGAGACGAGGCTGGCAATGTGGTGCGGTCACAGCTGCAAAGCGGTGTGCTGCAACAACTGGCCACCGCCACCGGCGGACGCTTCCTCAAACTTGACACCCGGCCGCTCAACCGACAGTCCATTCAGCCCGTGCTCGACCGCCTGACGGAGCAGGAGTCCGCCAACCGGCAGACTTCGAGGCCGATTGAGCGCTTTGCCTGGCCGCTGAGTCTGGGTATATTCCTGCTCATGCTCGCCTGGATCATCAGTGCCCTGCCCCGTCCTGCCGCACGCCCGGTCGTGCTGGCGCTGGCTGTTGCCGCCTTTGCGCCTGCACCTTCTGCTCAGGCCGCTGGAGCAGGAGGGATGTTCGCCGCTCTTTTTGCAACGAGCGGACCCACACCGGATGATGCGCTCAAAGCACTCAAGGCCGGTGATTTCAAAAAGGCCCGCGACCTTTATGGAACGCTGCTGGAACGCGAGGACTTCGACGCGCACTCCCGGGAAGAACTCCTCTATGGTATGGCCACGGCGGAGCATGACCTCACCAACTACGATGGCAGCGTCAAGAACTTCAGCGAAGTGCTCCACACGCAGGACAAATCCCTGCGTGCACGCGCGCACCGCGGTCTCGGCCAGACGTTGTACGATCAAGGCGTGCGAGGTCTGCAGCAGCAGCCGAAGATCACGCTTCAACGCTGGACCGACGCGCTGCGTCATCTGGAAGCAGCGCAGGATCTCGCCCCTGAGAACAAGGAACTGCGCGAAAACCGAGACCATGTGGACAAAATGCTGGCCCAGCTGCGCCAGGTGATGAAGCAGATGGAAGAAAAGCAGGGCAAAAAAGGCGACAAAGGCAAGAAGGGGCAAAAAGGCGATAAGGGACAAGGCCAGCAAGGTGAAGAAGGAGACGAGGGAGATGCTGGCAAAGAAGGCAGCGACCCGAACGGTGAAGGTGACCCCAAGGAACAAAAAGAGGGCAAAGGTGAAAAGAAGGAGGCTGATGACGGCATCGGCGGCAAGGATGCCAAAGAATTGCCCGATGGACGGCTCCAGGCCGCAGGCAGCAACCCAGGCGAAAAAGAAGGCCAGAAGGGCAAAGAGGGCGAGAAGCCCGGTGGAGACGAGAAGAAAAAAACAGCCAAGGAAGGTCTGTCTGATCAACGCAACCCGCGCACCGGTTACACCCCCGGCGAGGCGGAAGGGATCATCCGCCAGTATATGGATGAAATCACCGCGCCGCTGACCAACCGCTACCATACCCCGCCGCCGAATAAAAAAGACTGGTGAGCAGCCGGTCTCCGGCAATGACGAACGAAATTTTCAAGCTCGAATGATTCAAAGCCTCCACAACCACTCACTCCAGGCATGGTCCGCAGTCATGACCGGTATTCCGAGAGTTCGTCCTTGGAAGTCCGCCCCTCATTCCATCTTGCTGCAGGTGCTGCTGTTCCTGACATTCCTTAGTTCCAGCGCCTCCGCAGCAACGGTGCGCGCTTATCTACAGCCGGACCATGCGCACACAGGTCAGGAGGTCAGCTACGTCATCACCGTACAAGATGGCATCATTCAAAAAGAGCCAGAATTGCGACTCCCGGTGCAAGTAGGCATGACCACTGCACTCGCCACCCGGCAGAAAATCGACATCCAAGGTGCGCAGCAGATCATCTCTTCGCAGTTTGTCTGGGGCGTCGCCAGCAACGAACCTGGCGAGTTTGTCATTCCACCGCAGGAGGTGCTTGTGAATGGAGAGATCCTCAAAACGAATGAGGTTCGCCTCATCGTCAGTGAATCTCCAACGGCCGCTTCCACTGCAGCCGAAGATCCCACCATACCGCTGTTTCAAATCGAAGTCGGCAAGACGGAGATCTACCAGGGCGAGGTGGTTCCCATCAGTGCCAGCCTGTTTGTGCCGCGCGGCAGCGTGATGCTGCGCCGGGTCGGCCTGATCGAGGTGAACAAAAGTGATTTTGCGATCGCCCGGTTTCCGCAGCAGGCCGACCAGAACCCGCAGCGCATCAACGACATTGATTACGTGGTCATCACCTACCGCAGCACGCTCTCCGCACTCCATGCGGGGGATTTGAAAGTGGGCCCCGCCACTTGTGAGCTGTTGTACGAGGTATTTGATGAAGCCACCCAGAGACAGATGAGCCGGGGGCTGCCTTTTGGCATGGTCATGGGTGGAGCGGAGCCACGAAAGCAGGTGGTCAAAAGCCAGGAGGTGAAGATCAAGGTTCTGCCGCTTCCCACCGAAGGCAAACCTGCAAACTTCAGCGGTGCCGTCGGTGATTTCAGCATCAGCGCCACGGCCACACCGAACGAACTCAGCGTGGGTGATCCGCTGGCGGTGGACATCACCATCGACGGTTCGGGCAATTTCGAGGCGCTCAACGCACCCGGTCTTGTGCCGCCTGAGGGTTGGAAGGCCTACCCTCCGCGGCGTTACAATGTGGACGGCCCGATCGACCCCAATCTCACACCCGCCATGCAGCGCCGCATTGGTTATTCGATGGTCTTTGTACCGGAGAAAGTGCATCCCCAGCTGCCACCGTTTGAACTGAGCTACTTCAGTCCTACGCAGAGGAAATACATCGCCGCACGGACCCCGCCGATTGCGCTGCGCATCAAGCCCGGTGCCATGGTGGCAGCTGCTGCAGGTGTGGAAAGCAGTGGCAATGGTGACACACCGAAGCCGCCTGCTGTGCAGCAGCCCAAGCCGCAGATCAGTGACATCCTCATGAACGTTCCGGCCAAAGCGCGGTGGCTGGGCACAACCGCCGCCAGCCCGCCCCTCACCACCAGCGCACGCTTCTGGGCGATTCAGTCGATTCCGGCGGCACTCGTGATTCTGGTGACGCTGTTCACGTGGTTTCGCCGGCATCGAGCAGAAGCCACGAGCGGACTGCGGGGCGAACTGCAGCAAATGTGGCATGGGCTGGAGGAAAGCAATCTCGCGGATCGTGATTTCCTGCAGCGCGCCGCCCACTTCATTCACCGCAGCCAGCCGGGCGAAGTGAAGGACGAGGAACTGCGGCAGATCATCCGCCGCTATGAAACCCAAAGTTTCACCGGAGCTCCCACCGCAGGACAAGCGCTTGGCGCGGGAGAACGCAGACGCATCCTGTCCACGCTGGCACCTCTGCTGAAACGCACCGCCCTGCTGATCGCCGCGCTGGCCACGATTTCACTGAATGCCGGCGCCGCAGATGCTTCCCCTGATGAGGTGTATCAACAGGCACGCGAGGCCCTGGAAAAAGGCAAGTTCACCCAGGCGCAGTACCTTGGTGAATCACTCACCAAACAGCAGCCGCCCGCCCTGAGCTCTGCGGTCTTCACCCTCATCGCCAACGCCCGTTATCGGCAGGACGATATGGGGCGTGCAGCGTTGTGGTACCAGCGTGCGCAACTGCTGGATCCCTTGAATCCTGAAGTGAGGCAGAATCTGCGGCACCTTGATGAAAAAGTGCGATTCTTCCGATTCGGTGAGGATTCTCCGCTGGCTGAGTGGAGCCTGCTGCTGAACAAGAACACCTGGGTCATCGCCGCATCCGCAGGTGTATGGCTCATTCTGCTGGCCCTCATGCGCTGGATTCTCGCGTCCTCACAGAAAGGCGGCAGCGGCGCTTCCGCGCTGATATTCAGCCTCATCGGCCTGCTGGTTTTCATTCCTTCAGCCGCTTTCGCCGCCATCCGGCCAGCGCCGGGGGACCGCGTGAAGGATGTGATGGTGGTCACCGCACGCGAAGTCAACGTCTACACCTCAGCCACCATCACTTCCGGTAATGTCATTGCGCTCCCACCCGGCAGCCAGGTGCGTTTGCTCGAAAAACGCGGAGCCTGGAGCTATGTCGAAGTCCCCAGCGGCGACGAACACGTGCGCGGCTGGGTCGAATCCGCCACGTACACACCACTGTGGCCGTGGGATATGCAGTTGCTGCCGTAAAGGGCGTCAATCTCAAGCACCACCGCCAACCATGTTTGGGCGGGAGCCGCCACCTGTGGACTTTCGGCTTCCTGCTTCACGGTCAAGGACGAGGAGGCTGGCGGCATCATCGCCGGCAAGTTTGAGGCGATCGAGCATGTCGCGCACGGTCTTTTCCTCCTCCATCTGCTCATTGAGGAACCAGAGCAGGAGGTTTTTCGAAGCATGGTCTTTGACCTGTTCCGCCACTTCGTACAAGTCATTGATCTGCTGGGTGACCTTTTCCTCCTGCTTCAGGCTGTATTGAAAAGCGTCCATCACCGATTTGTAGTCCATCTTGGGCTTCTCAATCGGCTGCAGCTCCACTTTGGCATCACGATCCACGAGATACTGGTAGAACTTCAGCGCATGCATGGTCTCCTCGCCGCTCTGGGCAAACATCCACTGGGCAAAGCCAGCATATGGAGTGCGCTCAAACCACGCCGCCATGGCGAGATAGACGTAGCTGGAGGACATTTCGTTGTTGATCTGCTCATTGAGCAGCTTGGTGAGCTTGGGATTGAGTGTCATGGTGTGCGTTGGTTTTGAATACGCAGAGATTGAACCAGCTGAGCTAACCCAGCGCAAGACTGCTCCCTGCTTTTTTCAGACTGGAAAAGCGCCGCAGAAAGGTAACGGACGATTCGCTTTCCTTTAAGCCAGTCCGCGCCACGGTGCAGCCTCCCCAGCGATGCCATCCGACACCGCAGTCTCACCTCAACAGCACCACCCGCAGGTCGTGCGGCGGAACTTCATCTGCCACTGCCTGGAAGGCGGATTGTACATGGGAGGTGTGGCGTTTCTGCAGCCGGAGACTGTGATGCCCAAGATGGTGGAGCAACTGGGTGGACGCTCGGCGATCATCGCGATCATGCCCGCCATCCTGCCAGCGGCGTTTGCCATGGCAGGACTGTTTGTGTCACCGCTGGTGGAGCGACTCGTGAAGTTCAAGCTGTGGGTGATGAGCTTTGGTCTGCTGCAACGGCTGCCCTACCTCATCACGGGGCTGGTGCTGTGGTTCTGGCAGGATGCCGGCCCATGGCTGCTGCCCGTGGTGGTGCTGACGCCGGTGGTCTCCGGCCTCATTGGCGGCGTGGGTGTGGTGGCCTGGATGGAAATGGTGACGCGCATGGTACCGGAGCGTGTCCGTGCGGCAGGCTGGGCCGCACGCTACATCACACAGGCGTGCATCGGCATGGTGGCGGGGGCGGTGATCCATCAGGTGCTCACCCATGCACCTGGTCAGCGCGGCTACGCGGTGCTGCACCTGATCACGTTTGGCTTTTTGTTTCTGTCCTGGCTGTCGCAGTCGTTCATGCGTGAACTGCCGGCGGCACATCATTATCATCCGCACTCTGGCAGCTACTGGAGCTATCTGCGCAGCCTGCCCGGCCTGCTGGGCAAACATCCGCAACTGCGCAAACTGATTGCAGCGCGTTTCACCGGCATGGGCTATCTGATGGTGGTTTCATTTCTCACCCTGCATGCGCTGCACATCACGGGCCGGCCGGAGGCGGATGAGGGCCGTTTTGTTTCCTTCCAGAACATCGGCACCATTCTCGGCAGCCTGCTCGCGGCCTGGCTGGGGTATCACAAAGGTGGCAGGGTGCTGCTGATTCTCTCCCGCGTCATCTGCATCACCATGTGCATCTGGGCCAGCCTGACGCATTCTTTTGGCGGTTTCACCGCTGCTTACTTCATCCTCGGCTTCGGCCTGTTTCTGGATCGTGTGGGCGATCTGACGCTCACCGCAGAGCTCTGCCCGCAGGAACGCCGCTCCACACTGCAAGCCATTCTAGGCTTCTGCAACGTGTGGTCGCTGATGATCACCACGAGCCTAGGAGGAGTGATTTATTCTCTCAGCGGTTCGTTCTACCTCGTCGCCTGCCTGGCAGCGGTGATGTCGGTCATTTCGATCCTGATTCTGCGCGGCATTCCGGAGCCGCGTGGAAAAAGCTGAACAACGCGGCTACTCCGAGCACTCGATCAACGCCTTCATGGAGACTTGTCCTTGAGGGCTGGTTTCTTGTGGGTCCGGCCCGTATTCCTCAATCTGCTGCTGCCGCAATTCTGCCAGTTCCTTGTGAACTGTGGCCACGATCACGCGCCCCTTGTTGTCCACTTCCTCGGCCATGCGGTTACCCAGTGCCGCCGAATGCCCAAAAATGGCATGCAGCATTTCGACCACATATTCCACCGAGTGGAAATCGTCATCCAGCAGGATGACATGCCAGGGGGGCTCCAGCGCGGGCGGTACTGTCAGCGGCTGCACACGCGGCAGGTGAGGAGCCACGCGGGGCTGGCGCGGTCTGACCGGAGCTGTCGCGCAGCGGATGTCAGCAAGGGAGATCATCGAGTTTAATATGCTGCAGCCTGGCCTTCTCTCAAGCCCGCACATGCGCCACGCGCCTGCGGCTGCGATTTAGTCCGCCGGATTTGTGCTAAGAAAGGGGATTGCTTGCCGAGGAGTATTGATGCATGGCAAACTTTAATTTATGAATCCTTCCATCTGCCGCACCCTCAGCACCATTTGCTTCCAAGCGGGCATGCTCTCCGTCATCCTCTCCATCTGGAGCTGGTGGTTTTTCAACGGCGAAACGCCCGAGCAGGAGGCGCACGCCGAACGCCTGGGCATTTTCATCGGCCTCTGGGCGCCGACGCTGCTGATCCTTTCCAACCGTTTCGACCGCTATGCGGACAAAGCCAAGGATCTTCCGGGCCTGAACAGTGACGAAACAGGCGACGAGGCCTGATACAGATCACATCGGCTCGCGGCCGGTGGCTTCGACATACTGCTGGCGCAGGCCGTTGTAGGCCTGCTGCCATTCATCCACCACGCGCTGCAGTTCCATCACCTGCTTCTCCAATGTGGAGATGCGCGACTGCTGCATGACGTCTCCCATGCCACTCTTCTCATCTGGACGCCCGGTGCCGATGAAGGTGGTGGCGGCGCTGCGAATATGATGCGGGCTGGCCTGAAACCATGAGAGATCCGCCAGGCGCGACTCCTTGTTGTCGAGACAGTTGATGATGGTCACATTTTCATCGATCTCGCCAGTGGCCATGAATTCCTGAATCGTCGCCACATTCGTGGGGCCGTAGAGGTAATTGTCCGGCATCTGCACCAGGAGATCCATCTGCAGTTCCGCGATCATCGGCGCACGCTGCCAGCTCAAGCGGTTGTCGCTGGAGATCTTGTCGAGCGGAGAGATCTTGGCGTCAGCCGCCCAGCCACGCAGAGTTTCGAGATCTTTGGCTTCATAAATTTCCTTGTCCGAGGCTTTGAGCAGATACCAAGTGTGCATGGGGAGAGATAACCAAATTCCGAGGCCAGCGCCAAGCCCAAAGTGCGCAGGAAATCAAACTCAGGAAATTGACGCTGCCTTTTCGCAAGGCAACCTCCGCCGCCTTCGTTTAAACGCGCTTCTTATGACCCGCCTGCTTTTCGCCATTCTTCTCGCCGCCGCCTCTGCCCGAGCCGTCGAACCCGCCGTCTTTTCGCTCAAGACGATGACGGCGCAGATGAAATACGACACTGCCGAACTGCTGGTGCAGCCGGGGCAGTCGGTGAAGATCACTTTTGAAAACGGGGATGATCTGCCCCACAACCTGGTCTTCTGCCAGCCGGGCACCGACACCGCCGCCATGGCGATGAAGCAGATGGAAAAACCGGAGGAGGCGCTGAAAAGCAACTGGCTGCCCGACGACAAGCGCATCTGGGCGCACTCCAAGATGCTCAATCCGCATGAAAAGGAGGTGCTCAGTTTCTCAGCGCCTGAGAAGGCAGGGAACTACCCGTATGTCTGCACCTTCCCCGGCCATGCGCTGACGATGCGCGGCGTGCTGAAAGTCGCGCCGGTGGGAGACACGCTGCATGACCTGCAGTTCGCGCTTTACCTCGGCAACTGGAAGCAGCTTCCGGATTTCTCCAAGTTGAAGCCTCACCGTGACGGCAAGATCGAGGACAATCTGCTGCAGGTGAAACTGGACGACTATAAGAATGAGTTCGGAGTCGTCTTTACCGGCAAGCTCATCGCTCCGAAGAAGGGCTCGTATCGTTTTTATCTTTCCAGTGATGATGGCTCACGAATCCTGATCGATGGCAAGGAGATCCTAGCTTACGACGGCATTCATCCCTCCGGCGACATCAAGGAAGCAGGTATTACGCTGGAAAAGGGTGAGCATGTGTTTCGCCTGGAGTATTTCCAAGGCGGCGGGCAGATCGAGCTGTATGCAGCCTGGAAAGGCGCGGACACGCAGATCACGCCGCTGTCAAAATGGTTGCACCCGAAATGGCAGGGCGGCACGAAAAAGCAAAAGGAGTTCGACCCCATCCCGCTGATGGTGAAGGACGAAGCGGTAATCTATCGCAACTTCATTCAAGGCGCGGGCAATCGCGGCATTGGAGTCGGTTATCCTGGAGGAGTGAACATCGCGTGGAGTGCTGAGAGCATGAATCTGGCGCTGATCTGGCGCGGGGCCTTCATGGATGCCTCCCGGCACTGGAACTCGCGCGGGGGCGGCCACGAAAAGCCGCTGGGGTATGATGTACTTCAACCCACCGGAGAGGTCACACCCGCATTCTTTGTGACGGACAAGCCTGAGGCTGAATGGCCCAAGTGGGACAAGACCAAGCGCTATGAAGGCTTTCACTGGCTGGGCTACTCGCTGGATGCAAAACGCAGCCCCACGTTCCGCTACACATGGCAGGGAGCCGAAGTTGAGGAGTCCTTCACAGCCGAAGGCAACGGCAACAAGCCTGAGGGCAACGCAAAGCTGATCCGTACGATCAAGGTCAGTGGCAAGCTTCCAGTCAATGCGTGGTATCGCATCGGCAGCGGAGCGTTTGAGAGCAAGGACGGCAGCTTTGTCAGCCAAGGGCCACTTCCCTACCGTATCACAGCCGAGGGAGCGCAACTCGCCGGCCAGAACCTGGTCGTCCCTGCCAAAGCGGGAACGATGACCATCACCTACCAGTGGGCCCAGTAATCATTTCGCCACGCAATGCCATGAAACGCTTTTTCATTCTTTCCCTGCTCTGCTCACCACTGTTCGCCGCTGATCCGGTGGAAGCTGATTTCTACAAGATCACCACTTTTAACACACCGAAGGAGACGGCGATGGAGGTGGGCTCCATCGACCTGATGCCGGATGGCAAGCTTGCGCTCGGCACGCGCCGAGGTGAGATCTGGATCGTCAGCGGTGCTGGCAGCAATGATGTCTCCAACGTGAGCTACAAGCTGTTTGCCTCGGGCCTGCATGAGGTGCTGGGCATTGCCTACAATCCCAAGGACAAGAACCTCTATGCGACCACGCGCTATGAGATCACGCGTCTCAAGGACACCGACCATGATGGCCGCGCCGATGTGTTTGAAAATGTGAACGACAGTTGGGGCGTCTCCGGCGACTACCATGAGTATGCCATCGGCAGCCGTTTTGACAAAGCGGGGGATCTTTGGGTGACGCTGTGCCTGACGGGATCCTTCAGCAGTGCGGTGCCATTTCGTGGCTGGGCGCTGCGGATCAAACCTGACGGCACCCTGGTGCCGACGTGCTCGGGCATCCGCAGCCCGGGGGGCATCGGTTTTGATGCGGATGGCGAAGTGTACTACTGCGACAATCAAGGGCCCTGGCACGGCTCATGCACGCTGCAGCATCTGGTTCCAGGAAGCTTTCAGGGACATCCCGGTGGGAATGTCTGGTATGACCTTGCCCCGAACATGGGACCGCGCCCGGTCGATCCGCTGCCTGAAGCTTTTCAAGGTGACCGCGGCCGCAAAGACAAACGCGAGGGTGGAGACCCCGACCGCATGGTGACGGAGCGTGAGCGCATCAAGCAGCTGCTGCCGCCGGCGGTTTATCTGGTGCACGGCAAGATCGGCAACTCCGCCAGCGCCATCATCTGTGATCTCAGCGCAGGCAAATTTGGCCCTTTCAGCAAGCAGCTTTTTGTGGCGGATCAAAGCCACAGCAATCTGAGCCGCGTCTATCTCGAAACGGTGAACGGCATCAAGCAGGGGGTGGTGATCCCCTTCCGCAGCGGGTTTGCCAGCGGGATCGTTGGCGGGCGCATGGATGAAGAAGGACGAGTCTTCGTCGGCGGCAGTGATCGTGGCTGGGGCGCACGCGGTGGAAAGCCCTTCTGTTTTGAGAAATGCGAATGGACTGGGAAGACGCCGTTTGAAGTGCATGAAATGCACGCGAAGCCGGACGGCTTTGAGGTCACCTTCACGCAGCCCGTGGACCCGGCCAGCGCCAGCGATGTGAAGAGCTACAGCATGCGCGAGTTCACCTATGCTTATCGCGAACAATACGGCGGCGATGAAGTCTCAGAAATCCTGCCCAAGATCACCGCCGCCACCGTCGCTGCGGACGGCAAATCCGTGCACCTGACGATCTCCCCGCTCACTAAAGGACACATTCATGAGCTGCATCTCGATGGTGTGCGGAGCGCTGAGACGCTGCCTCTGCTGCACAAGGTGGGTTATTATACGCTGAACGAGATTCCGGCAAAGTAATCCGCCGGGCAGCGTGGCTGCTTGACCTAGCCGCCCGGCCTGGGTCTAGTGGAGCGGCATGCACATTGAACTTAACGATTTGTCGAAGCGTTTCGACCACACCGACGCGCTCGATCAGGTGAACCTCAATGTGCCGCCAAGCTCGATCATCGCGGTGCTTGGAGAAAATGGCGCGGGCAAATCCACGCTGCTGTCCCTGCTGGGGGGCGTCCTGGCTCCGGACCGGGGACTGATCCGTTTTGACGGCCAGGTGTTCAGCCGCGAACGGCTGGAACTGCGGAAACGTCTTCTGTTCACTCCGGATGTGCCGGTCATGTTCATGGACCGCAGTGTCGCCGCCAACATCGCCACCTTTGCCGCCTTGTATGGAACACGGGTGGAAGATCGAGAAGCAGAACTGACCCATCAACTGGAGGAAACAGGAATGGCGGCGCTGCTGAACCGCAGCGCCATGACCTTGTCTCGGGGGCAGCTGTGGAAGGCTTTCATGGCCTGCGCAGCCGCCGTAGAGCCGGAGCTGTGGCTTGTGGACGAGCCTTTCGCCTCGGGCATGGATGTGATCGGGATGGGAGTGTTCCGCAGGCTCGCGCGCAGGCTGGCGGACGAAGGCAGCACGATTGTTTACACGACGCAGATGGTTGATCTGGCGGCGGACTTTTCCGATCATGTCTGCGTGCTCAGGCAGGGCCGGATCGTGCTATGGGAGACGAGCGCCAAGGTGAAGGAAATGATCCGCGCCACGCCGGAGGGGCAGGAAAACGTATTGCGCGGACTGCGCTGAACATCCGCCATGCTTTTCCACCATCCTGAGCAGGAAAAAAGCCTCCGTCGCATGGCCGCCGCGGTGCTCAAAGGCAAGGCCATGGAACCAAGCGATGTGCGCCCATGGCCGCGCATCAAGAGCTTTTCGAAAGCCACAGGCTGGGAAGCGGTGATCTGCGTTTTCACCTGCCTGCTGGCCGGGCTGAGCATCCCAACATTTCGTGAGCCTGCGTGGAGGGACTTCATTCTGGCAGGCGCGGTGATGCTGGCCAGCCGGCAGTCAGGCCTGCGCTTCAACTGGCTGCTGCAATCGAGCCCAACAGCAGTGGCTTTGTGGCATCTGCCTGTCGCTGGCCGGGACATGTGCCGGTGGGCGCGTCAGACCTTTCTTGCCGGCACGCTGAAACTGCTGCCACGCATGATGGTGACGGCCTGGGCTTGGAGCGGATTCCCCGCTGTCGAGACAGCCTGGCCACAGATTGCAGGGACGGGATTCATGCTCTGGCTCGTCATGCTGGCGTGCGTCCAACACCTTAGCATTGCCAGCACGGCCTCGCAGCTGCCGAGAAAAATCTGGAACCTGGCTCTGTGTGTCTGGGCATGCATGGTGATCTACGCCTGGGTGGGAAACAAACATGCGGGACTGGCGCATATGCTGCCTTCATGGATCAAGCAGGTGTGCGTGCCCGTCTCCTGGGTGCTGCCAGCCCAATGGGCCATGCACGCTGCAGACAACGCCACCGCACTCATGGTGACACTGGCCTGCCTAGCCGCAGGAGGCCTGTTCTGGTGGCGATTTCCAGAGTCTCTGGGCTGGACGTATGATCAACTGACGCCTGACGCGCAACCTCAACCCCAGGCTGACGAGGCGGAACAAGCTTCTGAGACACATGACGCCGTCACTGAGCATACGGCGGTGGAGAGCGCTCAAACTTTGAAGTCGCTCAAGGAAGCTGCTGCTGATCAAAGGCCGCTGGTCCAGGAAGGCTGGATTGAGAGGCTCCTCTTCGCTCTGCTGCCTGAGCGAGACCGCATGCTCGCCCCTGTGCTCATCGGACTGGAGGCAGGGTGGACGAAGCGCTGGCTGCAGGCGGTGAAAATCTGCATGCTGCTGCTGCCGATCTCGTATGCGCTGCTGAGGTTGGCCACGCCATGGATCGCCATGGAAACGCTGGAGCTTTGGATTGTCCTCCTGCCGTCGATAGCAGTGGTGAGTTTCAGCTTCCCCGTTTCAAATTCGATCCCGCTCGCGACGCTTTCCTGGCCCCTGGGCCAGCATGGAATGCCGCTTTTCACCGGGCTGCCAGTCAGCATGCACGATCTTCTTCGCCTGTCCTGCCGCGTCACGGTAGCGCGGATGATCGCATGTCTGTCGCTCGCCCTGCCACTGACTGCGGTTTTGTGCGTGCTCTTGAACCATGTTAAGGCCATGCCCGTCATTCTTTGCATGGTGGTGATCCTCTCCCTTTGCTGGATCCTCATGCGCCCGGCCTTTATTTACTACCGTCTGCAGCAGATGTCCCGACCTGGCAGACGGCATCGGCTCGGGCATGCATTTGCCTACCTGCTTCTGGCACCCCTCGCTTTTGGGATGCCCGTATGCGTCGTGCTGAGTGGCACCCTCTTTCAAGCGTCACCTCTGTTTTTGGCGGTGAGCCTGCCGCTCACCGCGTGCTGTGCGCTTGCCATCTATGCCGTTTTCCACTGGCGTGTGAAGACCCACAAGGTGGACTGGATCACCGATGCGCCAGAGCAGTAGCAAGACGAGCTGTCTGAGCCGCTATTTCGCCGGCTTTGCCCGGGGGACATCCGTCAGGTTCAGGGCGGGGGCAGGCTCCTGCTCCTTGAACTCCGCAGGGGCAGCCAGCTCCGCACGACGCACTTCGACGATGGGAATGCTGCGGGTTTGCAACGGCAGTTCTGCACGCCGCACCTGTTCTCCAGCCATTGGCTGAGGTGGAGCGGCAGTGGGCAGGACTGCGCGACGCACTTCCATCTGCTCTTCGGCGGCAGCCACGACGACCGGTGCCGTGTAGTTTTTCACCGCCGCCGTAATCATGGCCGCACGCGCTGGCGCGAGATCCATCGCCGTCTCCACAATCTTACGCACCCGTGCTGGATCCGCATTCACCGCATCAATCGCTGCTGTCACGATATCACCGGCACAGGCTTCATGGATGACCAGCGCCTCCTCCAGCCGCATCACCATCTTGTCAGGCTCCATCCGGATCGAGGTGAACAATTCACCGCAAAGTGTCTCGCAGGTGATCTGTACCGGAGTCGATTTCACTGGCTGAGAAAGTCCTGGTGATGTCACCAGGGCAAGCAGGCAGCAAAATGTAGTGATCAAACGCATGGATCGAAGGAACAGGGTGAATGACGGATTCAAATGGCCGTCCTTCAAATCATCTTTTGTGGTTTTCAGTCTTTTTCTGGCGGTGGGTTCAGAATATCTGAGCCAGCCGTTTGATGTGCTCGGATGAACTGTTCAGGTGCGAGGCGGTTCAAGGGAGTGTCAGCATATCCCTGGCCAGGATTGACATAAGGACCGAGCCGCACTTCGAAGTGGAGGTGTGCCAAATAAGCACCTTCAGCCGTACCCACCGTGCCGATCTCGTGGCCGCGCTGTAGATTCTGACCGACTTGCACTCGGATCGAGTCCAAATGGGCATACATGGTCTGGACCACGGGACCGAGTTCGTCTCCGTCCGGCAGCCGGTGGGCGATTAGGATCATTTTTCCCCATCCAGGACCGGGACTGCCCGTATAGACCACCCGCCCGGCTGCTGCCGCGTAAACGGAATCGCCCAGATCGGAGTTCCCACCGCCGATGCCGTTCAAATCATCGCCGAGATGCCGCTCAATGCGAAAAGGCCGGGCATTGTAGATGAAGGCTCCGCGCTCCGAACCCATCGGCATGTCAAACCGGGTGGCCAGGGGCAGTGCGGACACTTCGAGCGGCGTGAGCCGTATGAAAGCAGGATCGAGCGGACGTGGCTTCGTGGTATGAAAGCGCCCAGTCCACAGCCATAGCATGCCGATGATCAGCGCCGACAGGGCGAGCAGCAGCAGGATGCGCATGAGTCTGGTCACTGACTTCATGCCGGAGATTCGAGGACAGAGGGGAGCGTTGCAAAGGGAACCTGACGCCGTTAAGTAGGCCGCATTCCTGTGAACACGCTCTCCCCTTCCTCGTTCGGCACGCCCAAGGTTTCCATCTTCAACGGCCAAGCCAGCTATGACAATGCCGACGCCCTGCGGCGGCAGATTGAGGATGCCATCAACGCGCTGGAGCTTTCTGCGGACTTTATCTCCCCCGGTGACCGCGTGGTGATCAAACCGAACTGGGTCAAGGAACACAATGCGAGCAAGCCGGAGGATGAAGGCGGGTGGCTCACCATCATCACGCATCCTGCGGTGGTGCGTGAAGTGGCGCGATGGGCGGCAAAGAAGCTGCAGGGGCATGGCTCCGTGACGCTGTGTGATGCGCCGCAGAGTGATTCATCCTTTGCCACAATCCGACGGCTGCATCGGCTGGATGACATGGTGACGGACCTGACGCGGGAGTTTCCGGGGGTGGCGTTCCTGCTGTTCGACATGCGCTGCGAGGAGTGGACGATTGATGACGGGGTGACGATCGCGAAACGAGAGCTGCCGAGTGATCCGTCCGGTGCGGTGGACATTCATCTGGATGAGGAAAGCGAGTTTTTGGGGCATCCCGGGCTGGGCAAGCTGTATGGGGCGTCGTTTGATTTTGCGACGACGAACCGGCAGCACACGGACCCGCACCATGAGTACCGGATCTGCCGTACGCCGATGAATGCGGATGTGCTGATCAATGTGCCGAAGTTGAAGACGCACAAGAAGGTGGGGCTGACGGTGGCACTGAAAAATCTGGTGGGCACGACGCCACGCACGAACTGGCTGCCGCGCCACACGGAGGGCACGCCTGCGGAAGGTGGAGACCAGTTTGCCGAGTCCTCCGCCAAGCGAGCGCTGGAGGGCACGCTGATGCGCAATGCGAAGAAGATCCTGTTTGGCCGATTTTTCCTCTCCAAGCTTTTCGTGCCACTGAAGAAGCTGGGGCGAATGGTGTTTGGTGACACGAAGGAAGTGGTGCGTTCCGGCAACTGGCATGGGAACAACACGGCGTGGCGGATGATCCTGGACCTGCACAAGTGCTTCTTCTATTTCGACGGACGCGGCGTGCGGCGTGAGAAGCCGCTGCGCTACCTGACGATTGTGGACGGGATCATCGGCGGTGATGGCGATGGGCCGATGTCGTGTGATCCGGTGGCGAGCGGTGTCATCATCGCGGGAACCCACCCGGTGGCGGTGGATTGTGTGAGCGCGCAACTGATGGGGCTCAACTGGAAGAAGACGCGACTGCTGAAGGATGCGTTTGAGGTGAAGCGCCTGCCGATTGTGGGATTCACGCCGTCAGAGATCACGGTGGCCTCAAACAAAGCGGAGTGGAGAGGGGCGTTTGAGCAGATGAAGGACTGCTTTGAGTTTCAGTGCCACTTTGGGTGGAGCGGTCATCTGGAGAGTGATGAGAGGCTGGCGAGGATGGGGAAGTCAGGTGCCTGAGACCGGACGTTTCTTCCAGTAATCCGGGTGCTGGCTTGCATGAGCCACCGCCGCAATGATGATGCGCTGACCTCGAATGAAATAGGCGATGTAATAGGGAAACCCCGCAAGTTTACCCGTCTGAAACCACCGCGCCGCTCGTTCCAATGCAACGGTGTGCGGGCAATCGCTTCACATCCGCCTTCAAGCAATTGGCGGAAACGAAACCCCAATTCAGGAGCAATGGCTTGGTAGTAACGGGTGGCCTCTTCTGCCTCACTCAGTGCCTCCGGAAGAAATTCAACGCCTCCATTTATTGTCTTGGAGCAATCGCGGCAAGACGGGCAAAAACCTCTGAGGCGGGAATTGTTTGCGAAAAGCCCGCGTCGAATCGCTCGATGCGATGGCCAATCTCCTCTTCCCAAGCTTCGTCCACGTCTTGGGCAGGCTCCGGCTCCACACTGACAAGCAAATGCCTCGCGAGGAGCAACCACTCATCGCGAGTGAGCACCAGCGCGTCTTTGGCAACAGCCTCAAGTGTGGCAGGCATGGGGAAATATTAATATCTCGGCCCCCTTTGTCGAACTGCAAATATGCGTCACTCAAAGTGCATCTTGCCGATGTCTGAGCGGCGCTGGAGGCCGTCGAAGGTCACTTTGATGCTTTCGGCGTAGGCTTTATCGCGAGCTTCGACGCGAGTGGCGCCCTGGGCGACGATGGCGAGAACGCGACCGCCGTTGGTTTCGAACTGGCCGGCGGAGTTCTTCTTCGTACCGCAGTGGTAGACGCGAGCGCCGCTGACGGATTCCAGACCGGAGATGACATCGCCATTGCGAGATGAAGCGGGGTAACCGGCGCTGGCGCTGATGAGGCAGATGCTCCAGCCGGGCTCGAAGCGGATGAGGTCGGGCTGCAGGTTTCCTTTGGCGGCCTCGAAGGCATAGGTGGCGAAATCTCCGCGAACCATGGGCAGGACGGCTTCGGCTTCGGGATCGCCGAAGCGGCAATTGTACTCGATGACCTGAGGGCCGGTGGGAGTGAGCATGAGGCCGAAATAGAGGAAGCCACGGTAGGTGAGGCCGTCCTTCAAGATGCCCTGCACGGTGGGCTGCACGATTTCGCGTTCGATGCGCTGCATGAGGGCGGGGTCGGCGAGTTCGAGGGAGGCGACGGCGCCCATGCCGCCGGTGTTGGGGCCCTGGTCATTGTCACGGATGCGCTTGTAGTCGCGCGCGGGCATGAGGATCTGGTATTTGTCATCGCAGACGGAGGCGAAAACGGAGATCTCGGGGCCGGTGAGGCATTTTTCGACGAGGAGGTCGCCGGAGCCGAAGCAACGCTTTTCCATGACGTCATCGACGAAGGCTTCCGCTTCATCCTTCGCAGTGCAAACGGCGACGCCTTTGCCGGCAGCGAGGCCGTCGAACTTCAGCACGATGGGGAGCTCCGTGAGGGCAGCCTTGGCCTCGGCGGCGTTGGTGCAGATGGTGAAGTCGGCGGTGGGGATGCCGTGGCGCTTGAGGAATTTTTTGGCGAAGGTCTTGGAGGCTTCGAGCTGGGCGATTTCCTTGCGGGGGCCCCAGCAGGGGATGCCGGCCTCGGCGCAGAGATTGGAGAGGCCTGTGTCTTTGACGAGGAGGGCCTCTTCACCGGCCATGCAGAGGTCGATATTGTTTTGCTTCATCCATGAAATCAACTCAGGCAGGCTGGCAGCCTCCACTCGGGTGGCCAGGGTGGCGATGGCGTCGCTGCCCGGGTGCGCAAAGAGTTCGTGCTTCTGCGGCGATTCGCTGAGCGCGGTGATGAGGGCGTGCTCACGGCCGCCTTTGCCTGTGACGAGGATTTTCATGGGCCGGGATGCTTAGCGAGTCGGACAGCCTGCGCAAGCCTCCGCGACGGGACGGGGTCTAAGAACTTGCGGGGTGGGACGTTGGAGGGAGCATGAAACTTCTGGTATCGTGTCTTTTGCTGCTGGGCTGCACTCCTGGAGAGGGAGCGCCTGATCTGACGGAGAATGCAGCGGCCCGGGTGGAGGCGGCGCTGATGCATGACTATGAAATGGATCTTCCGCGTCTGTTAAGAACAGGAGGCTCCTGGACTCTGCCGGCGAGGGCTGATGACGCGGTGTTTTTACGGCGTGCATGCATTGATCTGGCGGGCCGGCTGCCGCGACCGGAGGAGGTGCGAGCTTTTGTGGCGGACCGGATGCCGGGAAAACGTGCGAGGCTGACGGATGCGCTGACGCGAGAGGCGGGCGGTGCCGAGGTGAGGTTTCGCATGCTGGCAGAGGCTTTCCGGGTGAGAGATGAGGACGCGGAGATGATCGCACGGCTGAGGGAGGCGGCGGTGAAGGATTATCCTTATGCTGAAATCATTGCGCAGATGATCAGCGGCGGGCACCTTAGCAGGCGTGACGGAGGCGATGCGATGCGGACGAGCGTGGAGACCGCCTACAGCGTGCTGGGCGTGGACACACGCTGCGCCATGTGTCATGACCACCCGTTCAGCGACCGGACAGAGATGGAGACGTATGAGTTTGCGGCGTGCTTTGCGGACAAGGATGAGATGAGGCTGCCGCGCGACTACAAATATCCCAACGCGAAGCCGGGGGATGTGGTGCAGCCGGCGCTACTGAAGCTGAGCAGGAGCTGGAGGCCAGTTCCGAGGGATGAAGAGAAGCTGGCGCAGGTGACCCAGTGGATCACGGAAGGTGAGGTGACGAGACGGTTTGCCCTCGTGGCGGTGATGCGGGTGTGGAAGGAGATGTTTGGCATGCCGGGACAAATCATTGACCCGACGATGGGAGGAGTGGATGACGAGCCGAACTGGCGGGAAACACGGGGAAACTGCTTTTTCATGTCACGTCGCGTCACCACATGGATCGATCTGCAGATCAATTCACCGGGGGATTTTTCCCAGGCCACGAAGGTGATGATGGAAGAGTTTCTGAGGTGCGGAGGACGCATCGGCGAATACCAGCGCATCCTGGCGAGGACGGATTCCTATGGCCGTGAGAGCATCGGGCATGAATATGCCTATAATAGATGCCTGCTGCCGCCAGCACCGCAGATCCGACGGCTGCCGTCCGAAGTGATCTGGAAAACGCTGACGGGTGAAAACGATGCGCAACTACCGGAGGTGCCGGGTGATGGACACCCGCTGCGCATGCTGGGGCGTGGAAGGCGTGAATGGACGGATGAAAGCGTGACGCCGCTCTCGCATGAAATCGCGCGATTCATGATGAACAGCACGGAGACGGACAAGGCGTGCGCCAAGGCTGGAAGCGCGGAGGAGATGTTTCTGAGCCTGCTGGGGAGAGCGCCAACGGAGAAGGAGCGGACGGTGATCGCACACAGTGATGCTTCCAATCAGGATGTGGCCTGGGCGCTGCTGAACACGAAGGAATTTATGTTCAGGCCGTGATCAATCGCGCGAGCCGGGCATGATCTTCATCTCCACTTCCTTGCCATCGCGCTGGACACTGATGGTGGTTTCCTTGCCGATCTTGAGATCGCCCATGACGTAGGTGTAGTCGTAGATGTTGGTGATGTCCTTGCCGCCGAGTTTGATGATGATGTCTCCGGCTTTGACGCCGGCTTTGGCGGCGGGACCGATGGGGGAAACGCCGCTGAGTTTGACGCCTTTGATGTCGCCCTGGGCGTAGTCGGGGATGGTGCCGAGGTAGGCGCGGAGGCCGGTGCGTGCGCCCTGGTTTTTCGGCGCCTCCATGGCGACGTAGTCGGGGGCAGGATCGGTGGTGGCGATGCCTCTTGCGATGAGGCCCATGAGCTTGGCGATCTTGGCGGCATTGACGTAGTCGATCTTGTCGGCGGTGTCGCTGGGCATGTGGTAGTCGGCATGGGAGCCGGTGAAGGCGTTCAGCGTGGGGATGCCGCGCAGATAGAAGGCGGTGCTGTCAGTGGGGAGGTGGGCGTCGTTTTGAGTGGTGATGGGCAGGCCGATGGGGGCATTGCGTTTTTCGATTTCCTTGGCCCAAATGGAACTGCTGCCAAGTCCCTGCATGACGAGCGTCTTCTGGAAGCGGCCGATCATGTCCATGTTCAGGCAGGCGGCGAACATGCCGGTGAGCTTGGCGTTGGGGTCGCCCTTGATCATCTTGGCATAGACCTCGACGAAGTGATTGCTGCCGAGGAGGCCAAGCTCCTCGCCGCTCCAGGCAGCGAAGATGATGTCGCGTTTGAGAGTGAGCTTGCCCTGCTTTTTCAGGTCGGCGAGCCACTGGGCGATTTCGAGGACGGCGGAGGTGCCGGAGGCGTTATCGTCGGCGCCGTGGTGGATCTTGTTCACTTCATCGCCTTTCGCGCGTGAGTTGGAGCCGCCGCTGCTGCCGAGGTGATCCACGTGCGCACAGACGATGAGCGGGGCGACGTGCGGATCGGGCTTGTCACTGTAAGGCAGCACGCCGAGGACGTTGCGGCCTTTTTTCTTCTCCTGCTGAATGACGATGTTGGCAGAGAGGGTGAGACCTTTGCAGTCGATACCGCCCATGAGATCGCCGTTGTCGAGTTTGTCCTGGAGTTCCTTGAGCTTTTTTCCGGCGCTGGCGAGCAGCTTGTCACCCACGGCATCGGTGATGCTGATAGCGGCGATGCCGCTGGTCGCGAGGGAGGCGTCAAACGTGAGCGGCGAGAGCTGCTGCACCACTTTGGAATTTGGGCCGCTGACGACGATGAGACCGCGTGCGCCTTTCTGGCGTGCGGTGAGCGCCTTGTAGCGCAGACTGGCATAACGGCTGAGGTCGTTGCGACGCTCCTGCGGAATGCCTTCGGGCAGGTAGCGGAAGACGAGGACCCATTTGTCCTTCACATCAAGGTGGGCGTAGCTGCTGTAGGTTTCTATTTTCTTGCCATCGTTGCCGGTGGCTTCGTCGGGTGTTTCGATGCCGTAACCGGCGAAGACGATGCCTGCGGGTTTGACTTCACCGTTTTGAGAGAAGGAGAGAGGTTTCCAATCCACATCGACCTTCAAATCACTGCCGCTGAGCTTCAACTCATTGCCTTCGCCGAGTGCGACGCCGGCGGTGAAATCGAAGTTGTCGAAGTAGGTGTCGTCATCGCCCATGGCGGCGAGGCCGATCTTTTGGAAGACGTCGGCGACATACTGGGTGGCGAGTTTTTCGCCTGCGGTGCCGGTGAGGCGGCCGCCGAGGGCATCGCTGGCGAGGTAGGTAACCTGCTGCTTCATGTCCTCGGGGCGAATTTCAGCAGCGGTGGCAGCGAAATCGGGCTCGGGAGATTTGGCGACGAGCGCCTGCGGATCGGTTTTGAGGCCTAGGGCGGTGAGGGCATGGTCGTGGTCCCAGTCGGCCATGTAAATCTGGGAGGCTCCCCCTGCCCCGCGACCGCTGGTCCAGGAGAGTTTTTTACCGTCCGGAGAGAAGACTGGGAGGCCATCAAAGCCGTCGGTGGTGGTGACACGGACGGGGGCGTGCTTGCCAGCGGCATCGACGATGTAGAGCTCGAAATTGGCAAAGCCGTTGAGGTTGGTGGTGAAGATGAGGTATTCGCCACTGGGGTGAAAGTAGGGGGCCCAGCTCATGGCGCCGAGCTTGGTGATGGCCTTTTGATCACTGCCGTCGGCGTTCATGGTCCAGACTTCGGCCACATCACCCTTGGGCGTGAAGCGGCGCCAGCAGATGCGTTTGCCGTCGGCGCTGAAGAAGGGGCCGCCGTCGTAGCCGGGGGCATCGGTGAGTCGCTTCACATTGGAGCCGTCGGCATCGGCGGTGTAGATCTCCATGAAGTACTGCTTGTCGATCTTCAGGCGCTCTTCGTCCTCCTTGCTGAGCTTGGTTTCGTAGGCCTGGCGGTTGCTGGCGAAGACGATCTTTTTGCCATCGGGCGAGTAGTCGCCTTCGGCATCGTAGCCGCGGGTGTGGGTGAGGTTTTTGAGGGATTTGTCCACCAGCGAGTATTCCCAGATGTCGTAGTGCTCGTCGTAGTCCCATGAGTAGCGGCGGACTTTGGCGTTCTTGCGCTCCTCATACTCAGCGGCTTGCAGCTTTTTGGAGTCGGGATCGGTGTGGGTGGAGGCGAAGAGGACGCGCTTGCCATCCGGGTGAATCCAAGCGCAGGTGGTCTTGCCCATGCCGGGGGAGATGCGCTCTTGGTCGCCGGTTTCGAGATCCATCAGGTAGATCTGATAGAAGGGGTTTCCTTCTTCGCGCTCGGACTGGAAGATCATCTTGGTGCCATCGGCGGAGAAGTAGCCCTCCCCCGAGCGTTTGCCCTCAAAGGTGAGCTGGCGGGTGCCGGTGACGAAATCCGCCTCGGTCTGGGCGAAGACGGCGGTGGAGAGGAAAAGGAAAGCGAGCAGGCGCATGGTTTGGGTAAAGAACATACGTCCGCCGAAGATGTTTGCAGAAACTTTGCGCATGCATCCGGCTCCGAGCCGCCTTTGGTGCGCCCCGAACTTTTTTCTGACCATGCGCCTCCTCCCCCTGCTTGCTCTTTTTCCTCTGCTGGCCTCCGCCGCCGAACCGGTGTCTCTGTTTGATGGCAAGACGCTCAAAGGCTGGGATGGCGAGACGACGAAAGTCTGGCGGGTACAGGACGGGGTGATCGTGGGGGGCTCGCTGGAGGGGAATCCGCAGAACGAATTCCTGACTGCGAAGAAGGTGTACCGGAATTTCATCCTGCGGCTGGAGTACAAGCTGGAAGGGACGGAGGGCTTTGTGAATGGGGGGGTGCAGTTCCGCAGCGTGCGCATCGCACAGCCACCGAATGAGATGAGCGGCTACCAGGCGGACATCGGTGCGGGCTACTCGGGCTGCCTGTATGATGAATCCCGCCGCAAGAAGATGCTGCTGCAGCCGGCGAAGGAGCTGATCGAGAAAGCGGAGAAGCCGGGCGAGTGGAACACGTATGAAATTCGCGCCGAGGAGCAGCGCATTCAGTTGTTTGTGAACAAAGTGCGCACCGTGGATTACACAGAGCGTGAACCGGGCATCGATTTGAAGGGGCTCATCGCCCTGCAAATCCATGGCAAGTGCAAGGCTCAGATTTCCTTCCGCAATATCACCATCGAGGCGCTGCCGGACGCGCTGGTGCCGGAGGAGAAAGATGTGCTGAACCGCTTTGGCAATCCGGGGGCTGCGGTGGCCAAACATGAGGCGTTCAAGGATGGCAAGTTTGCGCTGGAGCAGGACGAGGTGATCGTGATGGCAGGCCAGGAGAACCTGGTGCGCGAGCAGAAGGTGGGCGAATTTGAGGCGGTGTTCGGCACGGCCTTCGCGGCGAAGCAGCCGCGTTTCCGCTCGATGGCCTGGGAAGGTGACACGGTGTATGAGCAGTGGCGGGATCTGAACTTCGGTGACTGGAAGGCGCAGCTCGATGCTGCGGGAGCGGGCATTGTGATCGCGCAGTTTGGGCAGACGGAGTCGTTTGATGGGGTGAAGCGGCTGGCGGAGTTCAAGTCGGCGTATCATCGGCTGCTGGACCAGTTTTCCGCGCAGACACCGCGGCTGGTGCTGGTTTCGCCGATGCCGTTTGAAAAGCCCACGGCATCGCATGCGCCGGACATCACGCAGCGGAATGCCGATGTGAAGGCGTATGCTGAGGCGGTGCGTGAGATCGCGAAGCAGCGTGGGGCGGTGTTTGTGGACTTGTTCACTCCTTTGTCCGCACCGGCCGCGAAGGCACGCATTACGGATGACGGGCTGCACCTGAATGCGCTGGGACTGCGCGTGGTGGCGCGGGAGATCGCGCAGCAGCTTGGGGCTTCAGCGAGTGATGCCGATGACCTGACGGCAGTGAAGGCGGCAATCGTGGAAAAGAACCGCCTGTGGTTTGACTGCTGGCGTCCGGCGAACTGGTCGTTTGTCTATGGCGACCGTGTGACGCAGATGTTTGGAAAGCCTGCGCAGGATGCGCCTTCGCTGCGTGAGAGCTTTGAGGAACGCAAGCCGCTCGTGGCGAAACTGGACGCGCGCATCCATGCGCTGGCGAAGGGCGAGAAAGTGCAGGAAGAGCCCAAGGCGGAATCTCGCGTGGTCACGGAGACGGTGCTCACACCGGAGCAGCAGATGGCGTCTTTCACGGTGGCGGAAGGGTATGAGATGAATCTGTTTGCCTCCGAGGCGGAGGGCGTGGCGAAGCCGACCCAGTTCTCCTGGGATGAACGCGGGCGACTGTATGTGGCCTGCTCGCCGACGTATCCGCAAACGCGGCTGGGCATCAAGCCTTCGGATTTCATCCTGGTGCTGGAGGACACGGATGGGGATGGCAAGGCGGACAAATCCACACGTTTTGCGGAAGGTCTGACGATGGTGCAGGGCGTGGAAGTGGGCGCGGGCGGCGTGTATGTGTGTGACTTCGACCAGATCGTGCATCTCAAGGACACGAACGGGGACGGCAGGGCCGATGAGAAGACGGTGCTGCTCTCCGGCTTTGGCATTGGTGACACGCACCAGCTTGCGAACTCGATCTGTCATGGTCCGGATGGGGCGCTGTGGTTCACGCAGGGGCTGCATGCGTTTTCACGCGTGGAAACGGCCTGGGGGCTGGCGCGGCTGGAGAAGGCAGGCGTGTGGAAGCTGAACCCGCGCACGCAGAAAATGGAAGCCTACTTCAACGGCGGCAAGGCGGGGCACAACTGCTGGGGCGTGGCGTTTGATGACTACAACCAAGTCTTCCACAAGAGTGGCGACAGGCCTGTGGGCTATTACAGCGTACCGGGGCTGGTGGCACTGGCAGATCCGGATGAGTATCATCCCACAGGCGCGTTGTTTGACTCGAATCCGAAGACGAACAGCCTGGAATTCATCGGCACGAAGGCGCTGCCGGATGACATTCAGGGATGCGCGCTGATCGGTGGGTACTTTGGCAATGTGGTGGAGCTGCACCGCCTGGAAGACGATGGCTCCGGCTTCAAGAGCACGCAGCTGCCGAAGCTGGTGAAATCGAGCGACACTTCGTTTCGGCCCGTGGATGTGAGCATCGGGCCGGATGGCGCCATGTACCTGTGCGACTGGTTCAATCCGGTGATCGGCCACTACCAGGCCAGCTACGCGGACCCACGGCGTGACCGCTCGCATGGCCGCATCTGGCGCATCACGACCAAGGGGCGCGCCCCAATCAAGCAACCGAAGCTGGCGGAGATGAAACCGGCGGAACTGCTGGAGCAGCTGAAGTCACCGGAGCGCTGGACGCGCTACCAGGCGAAGCGCCTGCTGTTTGATGCACCGACGACGGAAGTGCTGAAGGCGGCGAATGAATTCATCGCGAAGAACGAGGACGAGCATCTGCTGATGGAGGTGTGCGGTGTGTATGAATCACATGAGTCGCCGAACGCGGACCTGGTGAAGCGTTTGATCAAGGCCAAGGACGCGCGCGTGCGTGCCTATGGGGCCAGAGCGACGGAATCACTAGAACTGCTGACCCAGGCCGTGCGGGATGAGAATCCCCGCGTGCGCCTAGAGGCCGTGGTGGCCTGTGCCCATGTGAACAAGCCCGAAGCTGTGGAAGTGGCGGTGCAGGCCCTGGACAAGCCGACGGACAGGTTCATTGATTATGCCCTCAAGCAGGTGGTTAAGAGCCTGAAACCTCAGTATGTACCGGTGCTGGCCAAGCTGAGCTTTGGCGGCAATTCCAAGCAGGCTGAGTATGTGAAGAAAATCGCCAGTGCGGCGGCGGTGGTGGATCATCCGGGCAAGGCGGTTTATGATGCGCTGTGCCTGAACTGCCACCAACCCGAGGGCAAGGGCCTACCAGGCATCTATCCCTCCATCGCAGCCAGCGACTGGGCGGCGGGAGATCCGGCGCGGCTGATCAAAATGCTGACCCACGGCCTTAGTGGGCCGATCCGTGTCAATGGCGAGAAATTCAAGCAGCTGGCCCCCCTGCCCATGCCCCCCATGGGGCTGAACGACCAGCAGGTGGCCGATGTGCTGAGTTACGTGCGGGCTAATTTCGGCAACAAGGCCCCCGCCGTGACGCCCGAGCAGGTGAAAACCGTGCGCGCGGCCACTGCGGACCGCACCGCGCTGTGGACGGCGGAAGATCTGGCCAAGTAAAAGGATTCACGGCCTAGCATTGAACTTGCTGCGATCTGAGGCATCGAATGTGCGTGCCTTCTACTGCTCCCCAAAAGACCCGCCGCTGGTGGAAATGGATCAAACGACTGCTGCTGGCTGCTTTTGTGCTGCTGGCACTGGCAGTCTTTTTCCATGAGCCGCTGCTGCGCTGGGCTGTCGGCTACGGCGGCTCCAAGGGAGCCGAGATGGCCGGAATCAAGCTGAAGTGGCAGGTGGATGGCTCGGTGCTGCGTGATTTAAAGCTCAGTCACATCGATGCCAGCGGATCGCTGGTGGAGCATGCGACGATTGGCAAAATCGAAGTGAACTACGACACCTGGACCTTTCTCAAGACCCGCAACATTGACATCGTGAAAAGCGTGGTGGTAAAGGACGCAGATGTGGCGCTGGATCTGCGCAAACTGGCAAAAGACGAAAAGATCGTCGTGAAGGTGAAGCAGCCGGCATCTGGCAAGCCGCCGCCGCTGGTATGGCCGAAGGTCATCGACATCGAGAATGTGAATGCCGAGGTGACACTGGCGGATGGAAGCAAGATCACGGTGCGGGGTCTGACGCTGCGGGTGGGCGAGGGCATGCCGGGAATTTTTGAACTCGCTGAATTCAAAATGGAACCGGGAGATCTGCGCGTCGCGAATGTGAAGGCGCAGGTGCAATGGGGAGAACGCATGATGACCATCTCAGGACTTGACCTGCCGTATGGCGCGAAGCTGAACTCATTCGCGGTGGATCTAAGCGAATGGGACAAGGATGCAGCCGGCATCAAGGCCGATGTCGGCATGGGCAAAGCCACCGTGGTTGTCGAAGCGCTGGCACGCGGGTTGTTTGGCGGCAGTTTGCAGACGAAGGCCGATGTGCGGGTGCGTGATCTGGCGTCGGTTGAATTGCAGGCCTTGAAACTGCCGAAGGGTGTCGAGTTCGGACCGTTGAAGGTGGATTTGCACGCGGAGGGCGATCCACTGAAACCGATGACGCTGGCGGCGAATGGGCAGATCAGCATTCCTGATGTGCGGGCTGCCGGGGCGATGCTGGACTCGCTCACGATCGCACTGGAGGCCAAAGACGGCATGGCACGCGTAAAAGAACTGAAGGTGCTGCGCGGTGTGAATGAAGTGGAGGCGGAACTGGAGGCAAAGCTGGCGGAAGACGTGATGAAGTCGCCGTGGACAGCGCAGGTGAAGGCGAAGATTGCTGATGTGACTCAGCTGCTGGCACAGCCTCCGCCGGCAAGCGGATTGATCGAACTGACAGCCAATGCCAAGGGAATCGGCGCCACGCCAACTCAGGTCGCCGCGCAGGTGAACGGCACGGACCTGGTTTTTGAAACATATAAGCTGCCCAAGCTCGCGATGCTGTTGAACCTGGATGGGAAGGAGGCAAAGGTGAGCATGCCTGCGCTGATGCTGGGCGCAGGAAACCGCGTGGATGTGAATGCGGCGATGACGATGGACGATGCGATGCCGGTGAATGCACAGTGGCAGATTCAAATTGATGATCCGACGGCTTTGATGAATACAGTTGGGCTGCCGCCGCTGGAGAAACCGCTGAAAGCAAAGATCGCCACAACGGGCAAAGCCGCCTTCAAGGTGACCGATGTGATGAATCTGGAAGCCGATGTCGATTTCAACGTGAAGGAAGGGCGCTTTGGCGATGCACCGCTGCCCCAGATCGAAGTGAAGATGAATGTGGCCAAGGGAGAGGCCACCTTGCAGCCGTCCCGCATCGTGGTGGACGAGAAGAACCAAATCGAACTTCAGGGCAAAGCGAAGCTGAAGGCCCCTTGGGGATTTGATTTGAATGGAGACATCACGCTGCCAGTGCTCGCGAGTTTGAACCCTCTGCTGGCCGCCGTGAAAGCACCTGCCCTGGAGTCTGGCAGTCTCGCCATGAAGCTGAATGTCAGCGGCGACGCCAGTCCGTGGCGCGGTGAAGGCCGTATCGAAATGCAGGTGGCCAAGGCAAAGATGGCAGGCATGCCGGAGGCGGCCGATGTGGATTTAAAGACGACGTTTGCGGGCACCACGGCGCAGATCGAGACGATGCAGGCGGTGCTGGGTCCGTGGAAGCTGCTTACCAAAGGCACGGTGACAAACAAGGAGGCGCATCTGAGCGAACTGAGTCTATGGCAAAAGGACCGGCAGCTGATGAGCGGACATGCGCATGCGCCGTTTGATGTGATGCAGACCGGCGTGGCTGATGGCGTGCCGCTGGATGTGGTGCTCAATGCGCATGAACTGCCGATCCATGACATCGCGGCGGCAGCCGGGGTGAAGAGCGTGCCACCGGGATTGCTGAGTGTGGATGTGAAGATCGGCGGGCGGCTGGATACGACGGATGCGGCGGTGAAGGTGGGGGTGAAAGACCTGAAGGCACCGGGCCTGCCCAAGTCGTTTCAACCAGCCTCTGCCGATGTGCTGATGACATTGAAGAACAACCAGCTGGGGCTCGATGTGAAGGTGGTGCAGGCGCCGGTGCAGCCTTTGACATTAAAGGCGACCGTGCCGGTGGTGCTGACGAAGCTGATCAAGGAGCCATCACTCGCCATGGATCTCCCCTTGAAGGCCACTCTGGACCTGCCGGAGAGCGACCTGAGTTTTGCGCGTGAGTTTGCTCCTGAGATGGTGAGGTCTGTACCGGCGAAATTAAAGCTGCATGTGAGCGTTGGGGGTACGGTCAAGGCCCCGCTGATTGATTCGGAGCTTAATCTGAATGCGCCGGAGATCGATTTCGTGAGTGCGGACATGCCGAGCGTGCATGATTTGCGCGTCAAGATACATTCCCATGACCGCAAGGTGACACTGGAAAACATCTCGGTGATGCTGGCCGGTGGCAAGGTGCATGCGAGCGGGATGCTGGACGCCGCCAACACCCAAGACCCAAAGTTTGACCTGAAGATGGAGGCGCGTGAGGCGCTGGTGATGCGAAACCCCACTTCCAGCGTGCGGGCGAATGCGGATATTGCGTGTGCAGGTACTTCGAAGGCGGCGCGTGTGAGCGGCATGGTGGAAATCGTGCGTGGTCGTATTTTTCAGGAGGTGAACCTGCTGCCCAACGTGACGGGCATGATCCAGCAGGGAGAAAAACTGCCGCCGCCCCCGCCTTCGACTTCGAAGATCGATCAAAAAGTGGCGCTGCCGCCGATGCTGAAAGACTGGACGTTTGATCTGAAGGTGAAGACGCATGATCCGGTTGTTATCGCGGGCAATCTGATGAACGGGGCCATTTCGGCAGACATCGCGGTCGGAGGCACGGGTGCTGCACCACGTGTGACGGGCTTTGCGAATGTGGACCGCATGGTGCTGAAACTGCCATTCAGCCTGCTGAAGATCACGAAGGGCGTGGTGACGATGAATCCTGACAATCCATTCACGCCGAAGCTTGATGTGCGTGGTGAATCACGCGTGGGCAGCAATGACATCACCCTGTACGTCTATGGCGATGCTTCAAATCCCAAAACTCGTTTCACCAGCACACCACCGCTGTCAGAGGCAGACATCGTGACGCTGCTGGGCACAGGCATGACTCTGGGAGGCGACAATGCGCAGATGGCAAGCGAGGCGATGACGCGCGCGGCGTTTCTGGTGATCGCCGAGACCTATCGTAAAATCTTCCACAAGAAAAAGACGGTAAGCCCCGATCCGCCGCGACTGCACACGACATTCAATCCATCAGGCGCAGACCGTACGAATGACAGCATGCAGGCCATGTATGAAATCACCCCCAAAGTCAGGTTCATCGGCCGCTTTTCGCAGTCGGGGCGCATGAAGGCGCTGCTGGGGTATGTGCTGCGCTTTGGCAAGGCTGCAAGAGCCATGGATGAAGACCCACAGTAAAATGACAAATGACGAAAACAGAATGACGAATACCGGCCTGATGGTTTTGCTGGGGCTGTTTTGCGTACTGGGAAGCGCCTGGGGATATGAAGTGCGTTTTGGCCAGACCACCGTGCGTGTGGACGGCGTGGAGGCGGCACAGTGGGAGGATCTGCGCAGCATGCTGATGGACCAGCTGACACTGAACGGAGGCGGTGCGCCCGGTGAACCGCTGGCGGATGACCTGGCGTTTTTTGTGCGCCAGCATTTCATACGGGAAGGATGGCCGGAAGCTGAAACGGCATGGAAATTGGAATCCGGAGGCATTCACCTAACCGTCAAGCCAGGCAAAGAAGTGCGTGTGGGAACGGTGACGCTGAAAGGCCAAATGCCGCTGCCTGAGGAGGAGCTCAAGAAGTACCTGATGAAGCCCACGCTGGAACGTGAAGAGGTGGACAAAAAACTGCCGCAATGGGTGGAGGCGGACATGCAGCAGGGCGCCGGGCTGGTGCAGCGGCGTCTGCGCGCCGAGGGTTACTTAAATGCGGAGGCAGTGCTGCTGCCCGCACCGACCACCGGCGCTGACATGCGGCGTGACCTGACCCTGGAGATCAAACCGGGCCCCAAGTTTATCTTTGGCCAGACATCCATCACGGGATCTCCGCCGGAACTGGAGAAACTGACTCAGGCGGAGATGACAGAGGCAAGCGGCACACCCTTCAATGAAGCGCGGGTGCAGCAGATCCAGAAACGTCTGGATTCGATCTGCGCCGAACATGGCTGGCTCCACTCGATGACGACAGCGGACTACGCGCTGGGCAAGTCAGGTGGCACGGTGGATGTGGTGTTTCGTGTGCAGGCTGGTGAGCGTGTACGCATCACCCGTATTACGACGCATGACGCCTTCAGCCGCGGAGCCAAGCGCGTGCTGCTGGCCAAGTTCAAGCCGCTGACGGGCAAGATTTACGAGGCTGAAGAGGCTGACTTTTTCTTCAAGCGGGCCCTGGATACGGGAATGTTTGCTCTGCTGGACACGAAGGTGCTGCCTGAGAATGGTGACATGGCGGCGGGCAATCTGCGCATCACAGGCGAGGAGACGAAACCGGTGACGGTGGGTTTTGAGCCAGGCTTTGACACCTTCCTCGGCCCGCAATTTGGCGTGACTTATAAAAACACGAACTGGCGTGACACGGGCAACACGCTGGCGGCGGAACTGAGCTACAGCATGGCGGGCCCGGTGGGCTTTGTGAGCCTGACCAACCCGGCGGTGTTCAACACCCAGCATTCAGCGACGACACGGCTCGCATTGGAACAATTCAACCGCTTTGAATATGACCGCATCGGCACGGCGCTGAGCCTGGATGTGGCAAGGCGCGTGGATCAGGCGCTGAGCTATTCGCTGTTCATCGGCACGACAGCGAACACCGTCAGCTCCAAGGTGCTGACACTGCCCCAGACAGGACCCACGAACTACTCGCTGATGAACGTGGGTGGAAACGTGATGTATGACCGACGGGACAGCCCGGTGCTGCCCAAGAAGGGCTGGTATATCTCCGGGCGGATCGAAAGCTCCACGGATGCGCTGGGTTCCGGCGTGAGCTTTGTGCGGTCGGATCTGCGTGGAGCCTGGTATATCCCGATCACGAAGAAGTTACGTTTCGCCACGGGCGCTGAACTGGAAACCATTCAGGGAGCGACCGCTGACAAAATCCCCATCGACAGCCGCGTGTTCAACGGCGGGCCGTACAGCGTGCGCTCTTTCGGACAGCGCAAGCTGGGCCCCGTGACACCGGGTGGAACGCCGCTGGGCGGGACATCGGCGCTGTTTGCCAGCGCTGAACTTTCGTATGAGGTCATAACCAATTTGGAATTCGCCATCTTTGGAGACATCGGCAGCCTGGGCCAGGGAAACAACTCCTCTCCCCTGTCCTATTCCTCAGACTTCCACGAGGCCATCGGCGCGGGCTTGCGCTACAAGCTGCCGTTTGGCCCGATCCGCATCGACTACGGGCACAACCCCAACCGCCGCGCTGGAGAGCAGAGCGGATTCCTGCATGTGACGGTGGGGTTTGCCTTCTGAGTCACGCCTTGGCGGTTTTCCTGGAGAAACCACCCACGACCGTGTGATAGCTGCCCCAGAGCACAAGCACGCCGCCCATCGCCTGCGCGAAGGTGAAGGGTTCGGCAAACAGGGAGATGCTTGAGAGTGAGATGACGACGGGAACGGTCATCTGGAAGGCCCCGCCCGCCGCGACAGAGAGAAAGCGGAAGCCCTCCGTCATCGCCAGCTGACCGACGCTGGCGCACAATGCAGCAGCCGTGAGCAACACCACATCCATCGTGTTCAACGACGAGAAATGAGCCGCGGCCAGCGGCAATGAAAGCAGCAGCGCGTAAATGCACTGCGATGAAAAGATGGTGGCGCTGGTCTCCGTGCGTGTGAGCTGACGAATCACGACAACAACCGCCGCAGCCAGCACGGCCCCCGTAAGCGCGATCATTTCATGATGGCCAAACTGGGCCATCGTGCCCGGCGCCAGCCCCGTGAGCAGACTCAGACCGGTCAAGGCCAGCAGAATGCCGAAGAGCTTCACCCAACCGAGCCGCTCATGCAGAACAAAGGCGGCCATGATGGCCGCAAAGATCGTCCAGGTGTTGCCGATGAGTGTGGCCTTGCCGGCTCCCAACGGCCCGATGGTGGTGTAGTAAGCCGCTGTACCCAATGCCCCAAGCACGCCGCGCGAAGCCAGCAGCCAGCTTTGAAACGAGCGCCGCAATTTCAATGTCCCTGCGGGAGCAAAAAGAACGATCGTCAACAGCAACCCGACGGCCGCACGAAAGGTCATCGACATCCACGGATCGATATTGCGATGGGAGGCGAGATCCTTCAGCAGCAGCGCATTGCCGGAAAAACAGGTGAGCGAAAGCAGCATCGCGCGGGCGCCGCGCCAGGCATGGTGTTGGAGTTGTGTATCAGGGGTGCTCATGGAGGTGCCGGTCTGAGGGCTGCCTTCTGGCATCATATCTGATTTTTATCTCGTAATGATGAGCGCATTTCGCGCAGGGTCCTCAAACCGTGGGGTCAGGCATGCCAAAGGGCGCGCACCGTTTTTACAACGGCGCGAATCGCAATTCGGCTGGCAGGTTTGAGGTTCATCAGACACGTGAGGATGGCTCAAATAAGCGGAAGTGCAAACCTGATCTTCCCACGTCCTTCCGTCTCGAAGCAAAGAAGCAGACATGGCGACACCACTCGCCATGTCCGCTGGATGACTCAGCACAACTTTTGTGCTGAGTCAAAATGCTCTAGAAAATCACCGACAGCGCCACACGCCCGTTAATGCCGGGCTGTGTGTAACGGTCGAGCTGTGGATTTGAAACATCAACGCCGCGCACATTTTGATACAGCCAGTACTTTTGGTTGGTCAGGTTGTAGAGGCCGGCGGTAAGGGTGATGTTTTTGGAGAGCTGCCAGCGGGCCACGAGGTCGAAGGTGAGAGCGCTCGGAGTTTTGAACTGATTGATCCCGCCGGGGGTTGAGTTGGTGGCCCACTTGTGTGCATAGTAGGTCGAAATCAGCTCCACCTGCCATGTCTCACGACGATAGCGCAGCCCAGCAACGAGCTTGAAGGGATCCACGCTTGCGAGAGGCTGCTTGTTCTGACCATCCCAACCCTGGCTGTAGGCAGCATTGGTGAAGATGCCGAAGTTGCCGAGAGACTCATGAATGAATCCAAACGTCGTATCCCCTTTGAATTCGAGACCGTAAATCTCTGCAGAAGTGAGATTGGCGCTCTGATAGATGATCGGACTGCCCGGCGCGCCGGTTCCGCCGACCTGCATGAATGTGTTGATGAAGTTTTCGTAGTGATTGTAATAACCTGCGAAGTTCCATGAGGACTCTTTTCCTTTGCGGCGCACACCGATTTCAAAGCTGTTGCTGGTTTCTTTTTTCAGACTTGGATTCGGAATGGTCTGATAACCAAACGCTGTGTTCGTGATGGTGGCGTTCAGTTCTTCGCTGCTCGGATTGCGGAAGCCGTTCGAATACTGGAAGTAGGCGCAGTGCTCCTCATCGATCTTGAAGAGATAGGCGAGCTTTGGCGCGATGGCGAACTGGTTGAAATCCTGCGGTGCCCTGCCAGCACTGGCGCTCAGATAGAGCGGATCTGGATGCGCAGCCACGTTGTAGTACTCGGCACGCACGCCGGGTGTGAGGCGGTGACGCAGATCCCTGCCCCAGGCAACCTCATCCTGGATGTAAGCCCCCACACGTGAAGTGCGCGTATCAGGCATGTCCTTCAGCGGGTACGTGTCTGGCGAGATGACCTTGGTGACCGTATTCGTGGTGAAGTTGTACTCCGTGGCATCACGCACGCGGCGGGAAAAGGAAGTGACCATTTCAGCACCGTAGGCCAGCGCGTGGTTCAAAGCACCCGTTGTGAAGGCTTTGCTGAAGTTGAAGTTCGCGCCGATATGATCCTGACGGTACATGTAATCACGAATGCGCAGGCGATCCTGCGGGGTTGGGGTGATGCGGTCGCGGTCCTCTACCTGGTGCTCCGGCGTTTCGGAAACCTGATAGTACAGGTTCCAAGTCAGCTTGTCGAAGATCAGGCCAAGGCCGGCGGCGTCATACTTATGCTCCAAGCTGAAGCGCATACGGCGCAGGTCGTCATTCAGCAGCAGGGAGTTCACTTTGTAATTAACCCCTGGAGCTGCCACCACCACACGACGCGCGCTGAGGAGGTCATTGTCACTGGAGCGTTCGAGGTATTCGCCCGTCAGCTCGAAACGATGACGATCCGAAGGCTTCCAAACCATTTTGCCGAGCCAGTTGTTGACGTTGTAGGTGCCGGTATCTGGATGGACCGCGCCGCGATTGTCGATCTCGTGGCCATCGCGCCGGGTGTAATGGAGCAGAAACTCCACATTGCCCGAGCGCTGCGCCATGCTGATCGTGTGGCCCCAGCTGTCATCGGAACTATCATAGCGGGTGGTCAGACGCGCCACAGAGTTCCGACCGCCAGGTGAGAGCATCAGCAGGTCTTCGGGATCGATGGTGGTGAATGAAACCACACCCGCGAGGGCATCACTGCCATACAGGGAAGAGGCAGCGTTTTTGAGGATTTCGACCTGCCTGAGGGAGTCCACGTCAACGTAGTCACGACCGACGTTGTAAGCCCCTCCAAAGGTAAACTGATCCGCCTGACGAATACTGTCCACGGTCATGAGAACACGATTGCCGTCCAGACCACGAATGTTGATGCTGGAGTTTCCGGCACGTGAGTTGGCCGCCGGGCCCACGCCGCTCATACCGAAAGGAACGCTCACGCCCGGCTCGTAGCGCGCATAATCACGCATGCTGGTGGCCAGGGAGAAGACGCCGGCATCTTTATCCAGCACGGTCACGGAGGCAGGCACATCTGCGGCTGGCTGCGCATTGCGGGAAGCAGCGATGACGATTTCTGGGAGCACGGCACCACCGGCGGAGTGCTGCGTCCTCGCTTCCTGTTTTGCCAATGCTTTAATATCCTGTTCAGACTTGAGCTCTGCCTGAACTGCAAGCGGAAGGCCGCAGCCGAGCATGAACAAACAGAGTTTATGTAATAACGCGGGGGGTGGTTTCATGGACCGCCGCTCTAGCTCAGCGGAGGCATGTGCCGCTTTCGTTGGAATGACCAAGAATGGTGCTCATTTGCAGCGACCAGCCTCCCCGACCATTTGATCGTCACTATTTTGCAAATGAGCGCAACCACTGTGAGTTCCTGCCGTTTGGCTCGCCCTCCTGATCATTCGGCACCCAAGTCATTTTAACGCCAGTTTTTCACAACCCGCCGCAAGCAGCCGCGCGTAGCTGCTGTATCGCAGGTGTCCGCATGAAAGCTCTTTCACTGATTTCTCTATTTCTAGTCGCCTTCACTTCTGCTCTGACGGCGAATGACACCTCGCCAGAGATGCCTTTGTCTGTTGCGAGCTTTGGTGCCGCAGGCATGCCAGATGGCTCCTTGTATTTCTATGGCGGGCATAGTGGCAAACGTCACAAATACAATCGTGATGAAGTGCATGGTGATTTGTTTCGCTGGAAGCAGGGCACCGACAAATGGGAGGCGCTGGCGAAGGATGAACCGGCCCAGGGCGCATCCCTCGTCGCGGCAAAAGACGGCGTGATCCGCATCGGTGGCATGGCCGCGCGCAACGCGAAGGGCGAGAAACAGGACCTGTGGTCCAGCGAGACAGCGGCACTTTATGACATCACCAGCGGCAAATGGACCTCGCTGCCGAAGCTGCCCCTGCGCCGTTCCAGCCATGACAGCATCATCTGTGGCGGGATCCTTTATGTGATCGGCGGATGGAGGATGGAAGGCGACGCAGACTCCGTGTGGCATGACACCTATCTCACACTCGATTTGACCAAGCCCGATGCGACCTGGCAGAGCCACCCGCAACCGTTCAAACGCCGCGCCATCGCCGTGCAAACCATTGGCACAAAGGTGTACGCCATCGGCGGCATGACCGATGAGGACAAGACCACGAATGCTGTTTCGGTGCTCGATACGACGACGGGGAAATGGAGTGACGGACCGGCGCTGCCTGCAGAGAAGATCGGCGGGTTTGGTTTTGCCGCCGTGGCACATGAAGGACGCCTGTTTTCCAGCGGAGTGACCGGCCAGTTGCTCGAACTGCGTGGAGACAACTGGGTGGCGGTGGCCAAGCTCCATCATCCACGGTATTTCCATCGCTTGCTCAGCGGAGGAACTGGAAAGCTGATCGCCATCGGTGGGGAAAGCCGCGAAGGTGTCAAAGCACCACCAGAAGTCATTGCCCTGTCTGCTGCGGATTCACCACCTATGCCGTTCGCCCCTGCCCCAGCGAGAGCTGCAAGCAAGCAGCCCTGATCTTGAACGGCCAAGATAAAAGGAACCAAGCCAGGCATAAATGTGACGTGACTAGTAATTGAGACTGAGTATCAATCCCAATTATCAATGCCCGCTGCTGCCACAGAACCTCCCTTTCGCTCATGGATCACCGTGCCTGAGCGAATTGACGCAGACTGGGCTGATGCCACCGCTGCAGATGCCCTCGTGGCTCATCTCAATTTTCGGGGTGACGCAGAGATGCGCTGGAGGGATGGCAGCAGCACCACGATTTCGGCGGGAACGACTTGCTGGCTGCGCGCCAGCCCGGCGGAGCTGCTGATGGCCCGTCGGCTCGCCAGTCGTGACCGTCATGAGTGCCTCACGCTGGTGTTTCCAGACGCCTGGCTGCGTTTGACCTTGAAAGGCGTTACCTCGCAGGTGGGTGATGCATTTGAACCCCTGATCAGCGGCACCTCACGCTGCGTGCTGCGGCAGCCGCTGACTGAGGAAGATGAAGGCTGGGCACGCGGAGCCATGCCGCCCCACCTGTGCTCACAAGCCAGACAGCTGCTGGATTCGGCACGCCTCACTGAGTTTTTCATCCATTCCATCTTCCGCAGTGACACAGCCCACCAGGCAGGGCCAGCCATCAGCCGTACGCAGCGAGTCGCTCAGGAGCGCATCCAACGCGTCAAGGATCTCGTGCTCGCGCAGATCGATGCGCCGCCTTCTCTGGACGAACTGGCCGCCACGGTCGGCTGCAATCCGAGCCACCTCAGCCGCACCTTCACGCAGGTCGAAGGCAGCACTCTCTCGCAATGGCTGCGCCGCGTACGCATCGAACACGCGGCCTCCCTCATCGCGGCCGGGAAGTGCAACGTCTCCGAAGCCGCGCTCGAGGTGGGCTATCAAAGCTTCTCGCACTTCAGCCGTGCTTTTGCGGAGGAGAAAGGTGTGCCGCCTTCGCAATGGGTGCGCCGCTTGAGCGGAGACAAATAGTCAGCCTCACTTCTTCTTTTCTTTGACCGTCCAATGCAGCGAGGCGCTGTGGCTGGTAATGCCGAAGGGAACCCCATTGAAAAAGCCAGGAAGTTCTTCAGAATAACGGGCGACGGCCAGCAAATACTGGCCGGGCTTGGTGATGTCCGGAGCACGCACATAGCCCTCAGCATCAGCCTGGAGTTTCTGATCGCTGACCTTGGGGGAGAAGAACAGCAGCTCGACACCGCCGAGGGGCTTGCCGCGGAAATAAACACGAGCTTCACCCGGCTTGCCGGTGGGAACGACATCCATCGTCATCGCTGGCGTACCAGCTCCCGCACCGTCCGGCTGCCAGCGACAGTAAAAGATGGGCGTACGGGCGGGCTTGTCCTCATGCAGCTTGCGCACGGTGAACTGCGCCTGCGCAAAGACAGGCTTGGTTCCATCGGTCTTGCAGAGAAAGAAATGATCCTTCTTTTTGGTCACGTCAAAAACTTGCGGCACGCCTTTGTCGTCGAGCGTCCAGCCAGAGACCTGCGTGAAGTCATCGAGGTGCCCGGGCGAGGTTTCATAGTCATCCCCCCATTGGGCAAATCGCACCCCCAGACCGCCATTGTCGGGCAGTTCTTCAATCCAAAGAGAGTGGGCACTGGCGGCCAGAGGCAAGAGGCTAAAAGCTGTGAGGACAATGAGTGAGCGAATCATGATAAGACCGGAGAGGTTCGCTGACCCCATACATCCGATGAACGCAGAGTTCTTGCGGGCATTTGTCAGGAACTGTCGTTGTCTTGCGGTGCCCTCGCGGGCGGTCACGCCCACATCTTCCGGTCCAGCGTGCGGTATCCGATGGCCTCCAGCACGTTGTCAGCACTGATCTTGTCGTGTCCGCCGAGGTCGGCCAGAGTGCGCGCGACTTTGAGAATGCGATCATGCGCACGGGCGCTGAAATTCATCTCGCCCATGGCATGCTCGAGGCAGCCTGCGGCCTCGGCATCGAGTTCGCAGTGCTTTTTGATGAGACGGGGCGTCATGCTGCTGTTGGCATGAACGCCCGCATGTTTGGCAAAGCGCTCCTGCTGCATGCCGCGTGCGGTTTCGACACGTTTGCGGATGGGGGCGGAGGCTTCACCACCCTCGCTCGAAGCGAGCGCCTTGAAATCAACGAGAGGCACCTCGACATGAAGATCGATACGATCAAGCAACGGACCGCTGATGCGCTGACGATAACGCTGAATCACCACCGATCCACAGCGGCATTCGCGTTTGAGATCGCCGTAGTAGCCGCAGGGGCAGGGATTCATGGCCGCGACAAGCATAAACTTTGCCGGGAAGGTGACGGAGCCTGCCGCACGTGAGATGGTGACCTTGCCGTCTTCGAGTGGCTGACGCAGGACTTCCAGGGTGCTGCGCCGGAATTCGGGCAGTTCATCAAGGAAGAGCACGCCATTGTGCGCCAATGAAACCTCACCGGGACCGGGATTGGAGCCGCCACCGAGCAGACCGGCATCACTGATGGTATGATGCGGGGAACGAAACGGACGTGTGGCCACGAAGGCACTGGCTTCGCCGAGCAAGCCTGCGGCGCTGTGAATCTTGGTGGTCTCGATGGCCTCCTCCTCACTCATGCCAGGCATGATGGTGGGGATGCGTTTGGCGATCATCGATTTGCCGGTGCCCGGCGGCCCGATCATCAGCAACCCGTGTCCACCGCTAACGGCGATCTCGATAGCCCGAATCGCATCGGCCTGCCCTTTCACATCGTTAAAATCAATGTCGTAATGCGAGACTGCGGCGAACAATTCCGCCGCACGGCAGGGCTCGGGTGCGATTTCCACATCGCTTTTCAGGTAATCCACGACCTCACGGAGGTTTTGCAGGCCCACGATGTCTATCCCCGCCACGACGCTAGCCTCAATGGCAGCACGCTTCGGCACCAGCAACCGTTTGCGCCCTTTCCGCCGCGCTTCGAGCGCCACTGCGAGCAGACCGCGCACCGGCCGCAGTTCGCCATTGAGGGCCAGTTCCCCGATCATGGCGGTTTCCGCCAGAATGGCCATGGGGATTCTTGCCCGGTGCGCAATGAGCGAAATAGCGATAGGAAGGTCAAAGCCTGGCCCCTCTTTTTTTAAATCAGCGGGAGCGAGGTTCACGGTCGTCACCCCGTCGTTCATGATGAAACCAGAGGAGGAAATCGCCGCTGTCACGCGCTCACGGCTTTCCTTCACCGACGCATCGGGCAGACCAACGATGAACATCTTGGGCGTGCCGCCGCCATCATGCGATTCGATCTCCACTTCCATGGCATCAACACCGACAAGAGTGGCTGAGTAGGTTCTAGCAATCATTCGGTGCGACTATTGACGGGGGCGAGATGAGAGCAAGCATGCGTCAGCGCCTCACTTCCATGGCTTTGATTGCCGGCTATCGTGATTCCAACACTCCGAGTAAATACAAATTGATATTTAGTTGGTTATGGTTTTTTCTGATAGTAGCTTAGGGTTAGCAACAAGACAATCAACCACAACATCACGACTCACTTTTGAGACATCGTAACATTACACCCTATTAAACTCGACCCTTTCATCTTAAAATTCGGTCGAGACTTCAGAAACGTCGAAGAGGAGGCTTGCCATTCAATGAATTCAGGTGCAGCAAAGCCAGCCCATGAGAAGCACTCTCCCGCTTAACACAAACAGCCATTTAGAAACACCAGCTACTGATTTGAGCTTTGTTTTTCCATGTCTCAACGAGGAAGCCACCTTGGGAACCTGCATTCAGCAGGTGCGGGAGAGCCTAGCTCCAAGCGGGATCGCTTATGAAATAATCGTGGCTGACAACGGAAGCACAGATCGTTCTCGGGAAATTGCGCTCTCCATGGGATGTCGTGTCGTGCCGGTGGCAGTACGCGGTTATGGCGCGGCATTGCGGGCCGGGATCGAGGCGAGCCAGGCCGAGTACGTGATGTTTGCAGACTCAGACAGCACTTATCTGTACGCCGATGCAGCACCGTTGTACCAAGCTGCCAAGGAAGGGAATGCGGACATGGCGATTGCGTCCCGAATGATTGGCCGCATAGAACCTGGGGCAATGCCTCCCCTGCACCGGTGGGTGGGCACTCCAGTGCTGACTACGTTGATCAACTGGCTCTTTCATGGCAAACTGTCTGACTGCAATTCCGGCTTCCGCTGCATTCGCAAGTCTGCTTTTGTCAATTGGCAGATTCGCTCCAATGGCATGGAGTTTGCCTCTGAACTTCTGATCAAAGCGCTCAAAGCAGGAGCTCGCTCCGTAGAGATTCCTTCCGGACTTCGCAAAGGGCCGGAGGGACGCGTCGCACACCTCAGAACATGGCGTGACGGCATGCGCCACCTGCTGTTCATTTTTTCCGAGAAACCACGGCTTTTTGAGCTGTCCGGCTTTGTGACAGTGCTGCTCACCACCCTGCTGCAGGTGACGGCTTTCTGCACGGGTCCGGTGAATATCGCCGGAATGTTTCACATTTTCGACCTCCACAGCGAGGCATTGCTGCTTCTGGCAGGCATCATCGGAGCGCAGTCCTATCTTTTTAGCTGCATGCTCTATCTCCAAAGCTCGGACCGTCCGCTCGGAATTACCCGGAAACTGATTCACCTGGATGAAGGGGTGCTGTTCTTTTCACTTCTTGCCACATTATGCGCCTGCGCTGTCCTGATAGGCTATATCGGCGTCAAGTGGTCACTTTCAGGGTTTGTGAATCTAAACTTGGCCCGCGACCTGCTCTTCTGGTTTCATCCTCTTGCCATCTCCATTTCGTTTTGCGCAGGTCTGCTGGGATTGCACGTGCTAAAGAAAGCTCAAAAATGAAACTCCAGCCCCTGTGATTGGCGAATCTTCCGAAATGTTCACCGAACAGTTTTTGCAAAAAAATATCCTTGTGATATTGTTAACGCACTGCCTGCCAGCTCTTAAACAAGCCTAGTTTATTCTCTAGAACGAAAGCATTGAATGCATAATTCATCCCGCAGCCACTGGAACAATATCGGCATTCGCGCCCTGCGTGATGTCATTGTATTCATTGGGGCATACCTTCTGGCGAACTACCTGCGTTTTACGGCCCTGTGGCACATTGAAGATTATGTGGCGCCGATTCTGGCTGGAGCAATAGCCCTGAGTGCGTCGGTTTATATCCTTGGGCTTTATTCCGTCGAATCGCAGCGGAGATCCAGCTTCCTCATTCACAGCATCCTGCTAACCTTTGCGTTCCTCATTTCTCTCATGATCATAACTCTGGTGGGCTACCTGAGTTTCGACCTTCGCATCGGTCGTGGTTTCATGGCACTGGGCTGCCTGTTTGCCTACCCGCTGCTTCTGGGCAGCCACTGGCTGATGTATCACAAGCATCGGATCGCCCCCACAAGGATCGCGTTCGTGGCGGAATCGGCTGATGAACTGGAGGAGTATCGGCTGCTGCGCGAGATGTGTCCGGCCGGTGTACAGGTGGTCGGACGCATCAGCATCGATGAAGAGCAGGACGGCGAGGACGGCTTTCTAGGACGATTGCGCAATGTGCGCAAGCTGATACGCAGACACAAGCTGGACAGGATTGTTTTCACCGAAAAGCGGGTCGAAGATGAGAAGGCCAGGAACGAGTTCAGGCGGCTGCGGTATCTGGGCTTTCCATGCAACAGCTTGATTTCAATTTGTGAACGGCATCTGAACTACGTGCCGCTGCACCTGGTGACGATGAACTGGCTGCTCCAGTCGGAATCGTGCTCGCGCAGTTTCTATTTCAGCAAGATGAAGCGCATCTCTGACATCGCGAACTCACTGATCCTGCTGGTTGTTCTGGCTCCGTTTTTGCTGCTGGGCATGGCGATCGTGCGCATCTTTTCCCCGGAAGGACCGGTGTTCTTCAGCCAGGAGCGCGTGGGACGCTTTGGCAAACGCTTCCAGATCTACAAACTGCGCAGCATGCGCACTGACGCCGAAAAAGGTGGCGCGGTCTGGTCCACCATATCCGCAGACCCTCGCGTGTTCCCCGGCGGAGCTTTCCTGCGCCGTTACCGGATTGATGAAATCCCCCAATTGCTGAATGTGCTTCGCGGAGAGATGTCCTTCGTGGGGCCAAGACCGGAGCGTCCGGAATTTGTCACCAAGCTTTCGCAGGTGCTGCCCTATTATCAGGAACGCCACATGCTGCAGCCTGGACTGACGGGATGGGCTCAGGTATGTTATCCTTACGGAGCCTCCATCGACGATGCGAAGTGCAAGCTGGAGTACGACCTTTATTACTTGAAACACGCCGGGCTACTTTTCGACAGCCTCATCCTGCTGGACACAATTCGCGTAGTCCTCGGGGGTGGCTTGAAAAGCAATACCAAGCAGCGCTATTCGAAGGATATCGACTTGGGCCTTGAGGGAACCAACACCGAGCAGGAAGAAACCGAGCGTGTTGAGGTCGGCACGCCTAATACAACAGGGATTCAAGGTCTTGCGCAGGCCTGAACCGCTGCATCAATCGTTGCGCAGCAGTTCGAGGTATTTTGCAGCACAGTTTTCCCAGGCGTAAGTCCGGGCAGCAAGGTGCAGGACCGCCTCATCCGGCGGATTTTGCAGAACATCCAAAAGTGCCGACGCATAAGCGGCAGCGTCACGCTGCTGAACGAGAAACCTTTTGCCGATGACAGGTGCCACCACTTCGGCGATACCACCCACGTCCGTGCAAACAGGCACACGCCCGCTGGAAAGAGACTCCAGAACCACATTGGGCACACCTTCATTGTGGCTGGTAAGGCAGACCGCATCTGCAGCCTGCATCCACTGCGCAACATGGGGAGCGGCGTGGCGCCCAAGAAAGAAGACCTTCCCGGCGATGCCAAGATCAGCCGCCTGGGCGCGCAAGGCAGCTTCCAGCGGACCGCCACCGATCAACGCCAGCCGCACAGGCTGCACCGCCATGACCTGGGCACATGCATCCAGCAAAAGATCGAGTCCTTTGACCGGTAGAAAATTGCCCACAAAAAGCAGCAGCCGCTCGTCCTGCGGCTGGTTAAGGGCAGCCCGGGCTGAGACGCGAGAGGCGGGTTTGAAGGTGTGGATGTCGACCCCATTATAGATCGTGCGGACTTTACCGCCCGACACACCGCGCCGGACCAGACGGCTTTCCAAGTCCTGGCTGCGCGTGACGATCGCTTTGACGCTACGAGACATAGCGAGGATGGCGCGGCGTCGAAAGGGCATGTCCAAATAGCGATGAACATCAGACCCCTGAGCGACTGCGACGACAGGCACGCCCCAAGCAGCAGCCTGCAGCGCCACGCCGCACGCATCAGGAAAAAGCCAAGGCACCAAAATCGCATCGGGCCGGCACCCCTTCGGCAGCGTCCGGCTCGCCCGCGCAAACGCCCACGCAAACAGCCGGTGGTTCATCCCCCCCAGCCGCGGCACATACGGCGTCCAAAAATAATCCACCTCCAGCCCCGCATCCTCAGCACGCGGCTGCAATGATGCACGGCCCAGATGCCGCAGCGTCGGGCGAAACGCTTGCACCCGGATCTTCAGCCCCGGCTCCAGCCGTTGCAGCGCATGCAGCAGCGTCGCATTGTCCAGCCCGCGCCACGGCTCGTTCTGATCAGGAAAAAGATTGGAAACAACCAGGAGATTCATCGCTCAAAATTTGTTCAGGCAGGGTGGCGGCGCATACAGGTAGTCACGCCACGCCCCGGCATCGCCTCCTCCATGCCCGTCTTCAGCGGCATGCAAAATATTGACCAGCTCCCGCGCGCTCACATAGTGCAGACGGAAGCCCTCGCTCGCCGCCAGCTCCAGCAGTTCCTCGTGAAACCGCCGCCGCGCATCCCCGATCACCGACTCATGATTCTTCTCCGGCGCACCATGCGTGTGCAGCTTGATGAAGCCCCACCCCTCCGCCCCCTGCACGGAGATCCGCGCATTACGCCAATGCCGCAGCCGCCGCACCGTCGGCGGATTAGCAGGCCCCAGATCCGAATTCTCCACCCGCGGCATCACACCCCACTTGCGACGTTCCCAGTCCAGCATCAGCGGCCCCTGCACCAGCAGCAGATGGTCCTCCTTCTCACGCAGCGCCCGCGTGCTGCCATCCAGCGCGGAGACCCGTGTACCACGATGGTGCGAGCAGCCATGCAGCGTGCTCTGCGAGTAGTACAACCGGTTCACGATCGGAGCCTGCGTCCGGTGCGGCGCAGACGGCATCGTCAGGTCCGCGTAGCAGCCTGCCTGTTTCAACATGGCCAACTCACCCCGCACCCCGCACCCATGCCCGCTCGGGTCGGAATCATCCAGCGCCCAGTTCCCGTGGATGAAACCAAACACCGGCGCACCCGTAGCATCACTTCCCAGCAGCCCGTGACTGCGCAGGTCAGTCTTGCCACGCTCCAGCGCCGCGCAAAAATTCTCCGCTGTATCCTTGTCATGGTGCAGGTGAATCTCCGCCTCATTGCGACTGCTCACACACAGCTCCGCCAGCGCCTCGATCACCTTCCGGTCATACTGTTCCACTGGATAAAAAAACGTATGCCTCGGCGTCTGCCCGTCATGGTCCACACCCGTCGCCAGGATCTTCGGCAGACTCGCCTGCCACGTCTCCATCCGCCTCATGGCCCCAGCCTGGTCCGTATGGTGAAACGGCTCGAAATGATCGCACACCGCCAGCATCACATCCGTGATAGGCACCTTCGGCCGGCGAAGTGAATCCTTCAGCCACGGCAGCAGCCAGCGGTCCATTGCTTTGATCATGCGTTCAGGCTCTACGGGTTCGGTTCCAGGTGGTCCGCTGCCCGCCCCGCAACCAGCGCAGGCAACCTAGCAGCAGAGCAGCGTTCATCGTCACAAAATAAGCACTCACCGCCGCCAGTCGCCCCAGCGCACCCGGCAGCCGTATCGAAGAAAAACCCGCCGCAGTCAGCAGCACCACGCACAGACCCGCCGCACCCACCAGCGGCGCCCCCGGCGCACCCAGCGCCAGCAGCGCCAGCACCGCCAGCACCCCGCTGACCATGAAAAACGGCGCCACCCAGCGCAGCACCTTGTGCGAAAAAAACACCCACGCCGCCAGCCCCCGCGCCGGGTTCAGCAGCGGCAGACACCGCGCCAGAATTTGGTAATCCCCCGCCCCGATCCGCGCCCGCCTGCCAAACTCATCCGCCAGCGCCGGCGGCAGATCCTCGTAGGCCAGCGCACTCGGCTCAAACACCACCGCCCAGCCCTGCAGCAGCAGTTGCAGCGGAACAAACAAATCCTCCACCACGATCTCCGGCGGGCAGCCCGTCCACAGATCACGCCTCAGCGCATAGTTCGCACCGTTCGCCCCCAGCAGCACCCCGCGCCCCCCCTCGTGCAGCTTCAGCCACGTCTCCAGCTTCCAGTAGATCCCCTCCGACTGCGTATGAGCCTCCCCCTCCCTCGTGCGAAAGCACAGCTTCCCGCACACACACGCTACCTTCGCATCCTGAAACCTCGCCACCAGACAGCGCAGCGCATCCGGCGCAAAATCCACATTCGCATCACTCAGCACCAAAATGCTCCCCCTCGCCTGTGGGCACACATCATTCAGCACCCTCACCTTCCCGCGCCGCTCAGCAAAATGCCTCACCTGCACCCGCGCATCCCCCTCCGCCACCTCTGCCGCCAGCCGGTCACTCCCATCATCCGACCCATCAGACGCGATGATGATCTCCAGCCTCTCCGCCGGGTAGTCACACTGCTGCAAGTTCACAATCCGCCGCACAATGCATGCCGCCTCATTGTAACCCACCACGATCACCGAAATCATCGGCAGCTCCTCATCCTTCTGCATCGGCGGCACCCGCAGCAGCGGTCGGCGCGCCCCCATGCAGCGCCACCACAGCGGGTAAAGCACATAGCAATGCAGCACCGCCACCATGCTCACCATCAGAATAAACCACGCCACCGCGATCATGCCCCGCTCCCCTGTCGTTTAAGCCCCACGCACGCAGTCTCAAAAATGTCCGCCGCCGCCGCCCAAGAGCACGGCCGCGCCACCTCCTCCAGCGCATGCCGCGCCAGTTCCGCGCCAAACGCCGGCGTCCGCAGCACCTTCAGCACCTGCGCCGCCGTATCCTCCGCACTGTCCGCCAGCAGCACATGCCTGCCATCCTCCACGCTCAGCCCTTCCGCACCGATCCAGGTGGACACCACCGGCACCTCCGCCGCCATCGCCTCATAAATCTTCAGCCGCGTCCCGCCGCCAATGCGCAGCGGCACCACGATCACATCCGCACCACGCAGAAACGGCCGCACATCCGGCACCGTCCCCGTCACCTCAATGTTTCGCCCGCTTGTCGCCAGCGCCTCGATCTCAGCCGGCGGCTTGCGTCCAACCACGATAAATTTCGCCTGCGGCATCTCCCGCTGCACCAGCGGCCACACCTCCTGCACAAACCACTTCACCCCGTCCACATTCGCATACCAGTCCATCGACCCCATGAACACCACCGTCGGCACCGCAGCCCTCGTTCTCGGCACTGACTGAAAATAGTCCAGGTCCACCCCCGTCGGCACCACCCCCAGCACATTAGTCAGCCGCATCTCCTCGTTGAAAATCCGCGCATCCTCCTCGGACACCGCCAGCACACCATCAAAGCGGCTGCTCGCCTCTCGCTCAAAGCGCAGCATCCGGTCACGCTGGCTCTGGTAGTAACGCGCCACAGCACCTTTCTTGCCCTCGGCCCTTCGCCGCCAGATCATGGACTCAACATTGTGCTGAAACAGCACCCACGGGCACCGGCTCTCCCCCTTCAACTCCCACGGCAGACTCGCCGCAGGAAACAGAAAATCCGCCACCACCACATCAAAACGCTCAGCCTTGAGCTTCACGCTCAGCAGCTCGCGCAACCGCGCAGACTTGAACCGCGCCACAGCATACGGCAGCGCAGATCCCACATTCGCCAGCGCACCGGCAAGAAACTTCCACCTCGCAAGCTGCAGCGACGCCTTCGGCTCATGCGCCCACACCGCATGCGTGGAAAATTCCCCCGCCTGCTGTGTACCCATCACTTGTCCCGCATCCGCCGTCATGCCCACAAACGAGACCTCGTGCCGCTGATGCAGATGCCGCAGCAGATTAAAAGTACGCAGATCCCCGCCACGCGTAAGCGGGTGCAGCGGGCTCGTTTTGATCCAAAGAATGCGCATCGTCAAAACACCACAAAATCCGTGGAGAACAGCTCCCAATAATAAATCAGCACTTCCATAAGCATGTACATGATCATCATGTCAACCACACCAACGCGCGACCACTTGAGCTTGATGGCACCGAACTGGTCGGGGATGTTTTCGGCCGCCTCCTCTTCATCCTCGGTGTTCTGACGGCCAGCCACAGCCTGCACCTCATTCTTCTGCCCGTCATCAGACACAAGCAGCAGCAGCGGCTTGGATTCCGGCTCCGCCGAAGCCTCCGGATCGACCTCTTCCTCCCGTCCCTTGCTACCTGGCAAAAATCGTCGGTGAAAGGCGGACAGGGCACCGGACAGCAGGAAAAAGTCCATGTGATAGGCACGGTCCACCACCCAACTGGAGAACACCGTCGTTGCGATCAACGCATACAGCGTTCGCTGCACCCTCATCGCCTCGCTGCCTGGCGCAGACTGCGCAGCGAGCAGCACCCGCACCCCTCCATAAAAAATGCCCGCATACAGCAGCAGCCCCACGTACCCCAGATCAGCCCCATGCCGGACATACGAACCGTGCGTGGCGATCGGGATATAAACCGTGCGGTGCAGCTTGCCGTCACGAATGGAAACATACCCCTGGAACGTCTTCAGCCCCGCACCCGTTCCAGTGCTCTCCATGCTGGATTTGGCCTGCTGCCAGACGATCATACGACCCTGGATGCCTTCGTCATCCTTGGACATCGTATCCATGCGCGGCAGGCTTTTCAAAGCCGCAATACCAACACCGTACACCAGCGCCAGCATCACCAGTTGCAGCCACACCGGCCGCTTGAACAGAAAGAGCATCGTGAGGCCCCCGGCACCAGCCAAAAAGGCCCCCTTGGACTCCGTCAGCAGCACGCAGTGGATCGCCAGCGCGATGAGCGCAAAGCCGAGCATTTTGTTCTTTCCCCCCGCCATCACCCACCACGCTATCGCGGCGGGAATGAGGGTCACCACACCGTGCCCCAGCGCATTAGGATTGCGGAACACCCACGTGTTCAAGGTGAGTCGGTCATGGAAGGCCATGGTGAGCTCTGCCGAACCCTTCACCAGCTCAACGTCCCAGTGACTGGAAACCGCCAGCAATGCCAGGACGGCGAGGCAGCCCAGCCAGATATTGAGGTATTTTTCAATCTTCGCCCAGCTGTTAAGCGCCAGGGCGGTGACCATGTGGAAGCTGAAGTAGGTGAAAACTTCCTTGAAGGCCGCGGTATGGTCCTCCGTGGCGTAAACGGTCCACAAACAGTAGGCGGTGATCAGCCAGTCGATCGGTACCTTCCAGAGAATGGCACTGCTGAACCCGGCGGCGCGGCGTACGGTGGCGATGATGCCGATATACATCGCGTACTTCACCACACTGACCCCGCTGATGATGGAAAAGATGTCCTGAGGGCGGACATACCAAAAGAACACAAGCAGGCAGGCGCAAATAAAATCCACTTATCGGCCCTCCGCTGTCGTGAGATTTTTGCCGCCCAGGGCGGTATAAACCGCCATGTAATCAGCTGCCGTCTTTGCCAAAGGATACTCTTGTTCGATGAACTCCCGTGCCGCGCCGCCCATGGTGCGCAGCAGATCGGGTTGCTCCAGCAGGGCGGTGATCGCCGCTGCCACGTCATCGGCTGTTGTCATGGCAGCCAGGCTGCCATTGCGGCCGGGGTGGATGAGTTCTTCCGAGCCACAGGTTGCGTGCATGAGAACGGGCACGCCGCAGCTCATCGCTTCGAGGGTGACGTTGGACATGCCTTCGGAGGTGGAGGTTAGCACCAGCAGATCGAGGGCATTGTAAACGGTGGTCATGTCGTCACGGTGTCCGAGCTGGATGATGCGATCGGCGAAGGGATGGCTGGTGACGAGTTCGTTGGTTGCGGCTTCACAGTTGCCGCCTGCGCCTGCGAGGACGAGACGGGCGGTTGGGAAGATTTTGCCGATTTTTAGAAATGCTTGGAGGAGGAGATTGTGACGTTTTTCGGGGACGTAGCGGGCGGCCATGCCGAAGGCAGGGGCGTGGGGGGGGATGCCGAGGGAGAGGCGGCATTTTTCCTTGTCTAAAGAACTGAATTTCAATGTATCAACGCCATTACGTATGACACGGAGGGTGAGATTGCGGGTGAGGCCGAGGGCCGCCATGTCGTTGATCTGGCCCTGGGAGACGGTGTGAATGATATCACAACGCGCATAGAAGAGGCGGCGGAGCCTGAGACGCCAGGGGGAACGCTCCCAGCCGTAGAGCAGGGCGTGCTCGCCATGGAGGAGGGGGGTGCGGTTGAGGCCGAGGGCAAGGGCGAGGAGGGAGTAAACGAGGGCGTTCCAGTTATGGGAGTGGATGACGTCAGGCTTAAGCTCGCGTATGAGCGCACGCAGGCGCAGGGCGCAGCGGAGGTCGAGGCCGGGGCGTTTCTGGAGTTCGAGGACCGGGGTGCCTGGGGGGAGGCGGTGCTTGAAGTCGTCCGAGCCAACGAGGGCGCAGACGATGACTTTAAAACCGGACTGGGAAAGCCGCCAGGCCATCTGGCCGATCATGTTCTCCATGCCTCCTTGACGGAAGGAGTGAAGCACGTGGAGCACGCTGATTCCCATGAAATAAACGACGCAAGGTCACACCGCCCAGGTCACGCGTCCTCTTCCGACTGCGAGCCACCCTGTTTGGAACTGCTGTAGTAGGTGGGTTCGTAATAGCGGGAGTAGTAGGTGCCGTAGTAGTAGGAATTTTCGAGGCGCTTCAAGTTCACGCAGTTCAGGACGAAGCCATACACGGGAGCGCCTGACTGGTGCAGAATTTCCGAGGCGGTGGCGACGTCACGCTGGGTGGTCTGGTCGGCGCGAATGACGAAAATCAAGCCGTCCACGGCTTTGCTGATGAGCAGCGAGTCCGCGAGGCCAAGGAGCGGCGGAGTGTCCACAATGATGCGGTCAAACTGCGGACGCAGGGCGTCGACCAACTTCTGAAACTGGTTCCGGGAGAGGAGTTCAGGGCTGACGCTCTTGCTTTTGCCGCGGGCGATGAATTTGAGGTGGGGCGTCTTGGTGACTTGAATGGCCTCCGCGAGATTAACGTCACCGGCAAGGAGCTCAGAAAGTCCGTTCCGCTTGCGGTCGAGCTCAAAGAGGCGGTGCAGTGTGCCACGGCGAAGGTCACTGTCGATGATGAGCACTTTTTCACCGCTTTCGGCGAAGGATTTGGCGAGGTGCATGGCGACGGTGCTTTTACCATCGCTGGGGCGGGCGCTGGTGACCATGATGACCTGCTTGAGGTTGTCCTTGGGCGCGTAGAACGGCAGGGAACTGCGGATGATGCGGAAGGACTCGTGGGCATGGGTTCCGGTGCTGGAGGACTCCGCCTTGGCATCCTCGATGGCGAGCTTTGGAGGTGCTTCCATCAAAGGCACGATGCCGCAGGCGGGATATTGGCAGTATTTTTCAGCTTCACCGACGAAGGAGGAGGTGAAGCGGAGGCGTTCGGTGAGCACGGGAGCGCCAAGACCAAGGCCGAGGGAGAGGGCGAGGGCGTAGGTGAGGAGCTTTTGCTTGTTGGGGGAGACGGGAATGTCATCGCGCACTTCGGTGAAGCCCTTGAAGAAGAAATCCACCTGAACTTCGGGACCGGTGTAGTCCATGGCGGAGAGGCGGGATTTCATGCCAATGTAGGCCTGCTCCCAGGCGAGGCGACCGCTGGACTGGAGACGGAAGTCTCTGCGATAGTCATCGTAGCCTGCGATGAGCTTGTGGTATTCGGGCATCTTTTCCTGCAAGGCGGCAAGCTCCTGGCGGATATGATCTTTTTCGAGCTGAAAGGCGGCGATTTCTTTTTTCCACTCGGCTTCGAGGGCGAAGCTGTAAGCGTCGATTTCTTTTTGGAGGGCGCGCATTTGCTCGTGCCCTGGGAGGAGGTTGCTGGAGAGGCGCTGGTATTCGCGCTGGGCTTCGCGCAGTTGTTCATCAATGCCTTCCCAGACTTCGGAGCGTTTGGAAGCTTCGGGGATGACGATGGTGCTGCCATCGGAAGAGGGTGGTGCGCCAGCGGGGACTCGAGACGCGGGGTCAACGGCGACGGTACCACTGCCACCCATCACGATATTGGGGGGACTGGTTTTGAGGAGAAAGGGGTCTGTCTCAGCACTCCGGCGCACAATGGTGCCGACTGCGAGGGGCTTGTCGCGGTACTTCTGGAGGAGGGAAAGCTTTTCAGCGGTGCTGGGGGCGGTGGCGTCGATGTACTTTTCGACCTCTTCCATGGCATCAAGCTGAGAGCGGTAGGTGAGCATCTGAGTGGGCAGGTGCTCGAGCTTGTTGTTGGCGACAAAGTTTTCGAGGATGCGATTTTCGGACTCAAAGCGGCGGTCACGCTCAGTTTCGGCCTTCAAGTTTTCGCGGATACGGTCCATTTCCTTGGAGAAGCCCTGGATGAGGAGGTCACGATGCTTGATACGAGATTCGGTGAGAAAGTCATGGTACTCGAGAAGCATGGCCTGCGGCCAGAGCTTGGCGAGACGAGGTTCATAGACCCAGACCTCGATCTCCAACTGGGAAGCGACCGAGCTGGTGATTTTGATTTTGGAGATGAAACGGCTCCAGATGGTGCCGAGCTGGTTCACGTTTTGGACGAGTTTGAGGCGCATGGCGGTGCGTTCAGCAAGCCAGCGTGACTGGAGGCCGAGGACGACCTGCGAATGAATGTTGTCCCACTTGGTGTTGCCACGGATATCTGAAATTTCAGACTTGATGGGCAGGTCCACGTAGCTGTATTCGACGGTGCTCTTGGAGTAGTAGGAGGGCTTGCCGTAAACGAAATAGGCGAGGGCGAGGGAGGAGCCGAGGGCACCGGCAAACATGCCCAAACGCCAGTACTTCACATACCGTGACAGGAATTGAAGGATGTCCTGAAATGTGAGAAAGCGTTTGAAGCCCTGGGTTGCCATAAGATGGGAGAGAAGCGGAAAGGAGGGCTGTTACAAACCAAACATTTTCTTTGGCACGACAATGCAGTCACCTTCCTGAACGACAGGGTCAGAGGCCCTGCCGGTTTCAACGGCTTCGAAGTTGACGTTGATGCGCTGAACGCCTGAAGGGCTGTTGCGCAGGATGTACGCTTTTTTCTTGCCGGCAAAAGGTTTGAAGCCACCTGCATCAATGACGGCCTGATAGGCGGAGACGGGGGCGTCGCCGAGAGGGCGGACGGTGACACGACCGCTCTGCATCGTTTCGCCACTGAGGCGGAGGGTGAGTCCACCGGCGGCGGTTTCACCGCGCATACCAGGGTCAACAATGACAGTGGCGAGTTTCAAGTGATTGGCCTGCAGGGTGGATTTGATGCGGGCCTCAGCCTCAGACAAGGTGAGTCCCTGGATGCCGACGCGGCCAAGCTTTGGAACGATGATGTCGCCGCTGGGACGGATGATGTAGGAGCCGTTGAAGGAATTGTCCTCGAGGACAAACATATCAATCAGATCACCGATCTGAATGCGATAGTTGGCGTTCCCACCGAGGGTGGATTTGGGGAGAGGGGCAAGATCAGCGGAATCGTAATTTTGCGGACCACTGCAGGAGACCAAGCCGACGATAGCGAGAAGGCACGGAACAAAGACTGATTTAAACATACAGGATTGGAATATTCTAGAAGCTCTTGGACGCACCGAGGTACAAGTAATGTTCAGTATAGCCGTATGTGTTGCCATGAAAATCCAAATATTGGTAAAATGCCTGAGCGTTAACCGTGTTGGATATAGCGTAGGTGAGTCCGGAGCGGTAGGTCCACTGGGTCCATTCAATGGCGCTGTTGGGGATGCTGATCTTTTCCCAGCCGGCGGAGGCAAAACTGCCAATTCTGGGGGAAATATTAGTACTCATCATAATTCCCGCATATTGGATCTGCTGAGTGGTTTGTTTGTTGAACTGCAGGTAGCGCTTGGATACGCCAGCGTAAGCCGTCGTGTTGATGCGACCGCCAAGGAGGTGAACGAGCCGGTATTCAGCAAAGTCTTCGAGTCCTATAGGAGCGTTGAAAGGCTGATAAACGCGGCGACCAACCTCAGCATACTGATAAGTGCGGGGACCGAGGCGGTTCTGGATGCCGACGAGGGCGGTCCAGCCCTTGTAATTCGGCCCTTCCCCGGTAAGCCAATAATAGCCGCCCTCAGCGTAGGTAGTGAGGAAGTTGGTGAGACTTTTGCGGAAGCCAGCGACCGCCCAGTTGATGGTGGTGTTGAAGAAGGGGGAGCGGGTGGAGAAGTTATAACCGGCGTAGGAGGTGAAGTAGGGATCACCGTTACGGATGTAGGCCCCGCCGTTGAGGGCAGAGTAGAGGGTGTTGAAGTTTTTGCCCCATGCGTCCACGCGATCAAGGTAGAACATGCTCTGGGTGGCATTACCGTGGCGTCCAAAAAGCCTGGCACCGATGATGTTGTAATAGCCGTTGAGGCCGCTCCAATGGTCGTTGTTGATACCGAAGCGCGCATTAGGGTCGTAGCTGTTAATAGCACCTGAGCCATAGCCCACGCCATAGCGACCGACGCGTTCCACCGGAGAGAGATCACCCCAAGATTGATTAGCATTCACATACACATCCCAGAGATTATAAGGCTGGATGTAGGGGGTAAACTGGTCAGTGACGACAAGGCGCCAATTGTTCCATTCTTTCTTCCAAACGCCTTGGAACAAGGCTCTGGCGCCGAACTGTGGCAGCATCAAGCCAGCCATGGGACCAGGAATGGCCCACCCGAACTCGCCTTTGTCCGGCAGCCAGTATAAGTAGGGATTGATGCTGATGGCCAATGAGTCACCGAGGACCAAGGTGGCGCGAAAGCTCGTCCAGACGATCTGCGCCCAGCCATTGGGCGGGAGGGAGGAAATGCCTGGATAATTGCCTTGGATGTCTGTATAGATCAAACCATACCCGGCATAAATGCTATCCACCACAAGGGGTCCAGCAATCATGGTGAGGCGATTGTTCTGGATGCCGCCATAGCCAGAACCGAGTTGGACGCCGAAGGCGGGAATGCCCAGATTCAGCCCCAGCGAGGTGCCGAGAAAGTAGCTGTCGGTGGCACTGTACAACGTCCAACTGGTGTAACGATTGATGTTGCTGACGGGAGCCAGCACATCGCGAGTGCCCTGCCGGAGATCACCGATGGAATCGCCAATGGTGGTCTGCTGGTAAAGATTCTTCTGTGGAACATAGCGGTACTCGCCATAAGGGCGAGTGACGTCCTGGCCCAAGGCGTGGTTACCGGCAGTATCCGACTGGGAGGGAGCGCCAAAGAGGGGTGACCGAGAGCGAGGCGCCCGGGAGAGAGGTGCACCAGACTGGGGATCGGAGGTCTGAGCACCCGCCGGAAGCTGCAAGACGAGCAGCAAGAAGGCGGCACCTCCTAAGAAGTGGACCGATCGGTCAATTAGATATTTTTTCATCGTAGCCACTGAGCTTTATTTATGTTTAATATTTATTTCTCAGAGGAAAAAGGAGGCGACCGAGAGGGCTGTCACGGTTTACGCACCACCAGAAGGGCGCGAATAATCGAAAAAACGCTATAAAACAGCCCCGCAAACAAGGGAACACAAATGAGGACGGGGCACCAGATCACCTTCCAAGACAGGGAGAGTGTGGCGTCGCTGAACAAGTCAACCAAGAGAACAACAGCCATCACAAACCAAACCCCCGCAGCCATGAACAGAACCAGCATGGAAATGTTTTGCGGATCGGCCAACAAGGCATTTTGGAAAAGATACACTGTATTTCAAGATGTTGAAGTGAACCAACGCAACCGTCACCAACGTTAAGCGCTAATCTGCAACAGATTAGAAACGCTTCCAAACAGGCGACTTGTCGATGAATGGCTTGGTCTTTGGGCTAGGCCAGACCGAGAACATCATGGCATCCCAAGCGGCTTTTTCGCCCCAGAGCTTGTCAGCCACTGGGCTGAGATTGTTGTTATCAAGCAACAGAGTCAACATCATGACCGTACCAGCGTCACCGACGGAAACGCCTTCGACGTAAACGTGCTTGGGAGGAAGACTGGAGGCGGCGGGCCACTCGACGCGTCGTTTGCCGGGATCCGCAGAGTCCAGAAGGAGGGTGGTGCGGGTGGTGTCGAGCCAGACGCGAACATGACCGCCGCGGCGCTGCTCCTCTTCATAGGAAGCGAAGTGACCGCGCTTGTGACCAAGATTCACCGGGCGGAGATCGAGGATGGCGGCGGTTTTGTAGTACAAAAACTTGAGATCAGGGGAACCCGTGGTCTGGAGGGCGGTGTTGTGGATCACGGAAAGATCGACACGAGCGAGTTCGCGGGTGCCGACGATCAAACCTGGAGGGTTGCGCTTGATGTTGTCGCTGGCATCAAGGTCGGTGGAATTCAAGAATCCATCATAGTTGCTGTCTGCCGCGATGCTCACCCGGCCGAGGGTGCGATCCTGCTGAGGGAAATAGCCGAGTCCGAAGGCGAAGCCGCCGTAGCCTCCGCCAAAGGCAAAAATATCAACAGCGCCAATCACGAGCACAGAAGCGACGGCACCCGCGATCAGCATGTTTTTGTTTAGGTTCATCTTCATAATGTGGTCAATGGGATAAGAAGCAGGATTAACTTAAGGGCTTTGATTGGTAGTTCTTTTTTCAATATCTGCAATACACATTTTTGAAACAAATCTTGGCAGTGCAGCGCGTATTTTGAGTTCGTGGCCAGCATTTACCATGCCATCGATTCAACCGTACGTCATTCTTCTTTAGATCTATCCTTTTCGCAGCTAAATAACGATGCAACTGGAAGGTGCTGGGACATGACTCCGGAGGGCGTGGAGCAGGACAAAACCGTCCAATGCGCCGAAGCAAAGATGTGATCGATGCGAATCCAGGGGGCAAAAAATCTGCCGATGGATTTGAAATTACTGGGGAAAGTGTGGCCAAAACCAGTGCCCGCAGACAGCTGTGCATCCTGCAAGACAGAGTGCAACAAACCGTAGCCGCGCCCCAGTGGCGGGACGTTGAGATCACCCATTAAAATGACGGGGGCGGACTCTGCCCGAACGCGCGCGGCAAGCTGCGCGGCAAGGCCGACCCGTGCCGTCCAATATTCGAGATACTGCTGATGACGCGCATACAAGGGAGTGTACGGAATGACGCCTAATATTCCATACAAAAATGTTCCGTGTTTAGCGTACCAGTAAAGTAGGTCGCGGGGAGTAGGCAAATGAATGTTATAAACGATGATTTTCCGGCCCTGCCAGTCGATCACAGAGCGGGTTCCAGCACGCCAAACAGGTGTTTTTCCAGCCGGGAAATCGAGGTCCAGAGAGGTGTTCTCAACGAGAGGCCAGCGGCTCAGCAGGGCGTATTCACCGCTCTGATATGTATACCGGCAATGCATAAACTCAGGGAGCGCAGCTAATTGTGTGAGACGGCGGCCAGCGTCTTGGAAGACGGCAATGTCTGGGCGCTGCGCCGATGCAAATACAGCCAAACCTTTATCCGAACCTTGCCCCCGATTATAGGTCATGACGGATAGGATATTTTCCCCTGATGGCTGCGTAGGGGTAAAACCTGATGTGAAACAGTAGCCCCCTAGCCAAATGACGATGAAGAGGGCGCTGGAGAGGGAGAGGAGGGCTGAGCGCCAGCAGAGAAAGAGGAGGCTGCCGAGGAGGGTTCCTAGCAGGGGTAGGACGAGCACCCAGACAGGGAGATAGGCGAGGAAAATGGTAAGAAGATTGTCTTCTGCACGAGAGCGAATGAAAAACGCCAAAAAGAGGACTCCAGCAACGAGGAGGAGGGTGCTGGAAAAAAACCAGGAACGCAGCCACTGCCAGAGGGACGCCAGGCGGGCCCAGAGAAGCAGGAGGAGGGCACGGTCATCTGCGGGAGCGGGGGGTGTGGAGGGGGCGGGCATTTATTGGGGAGCGAGGATGCTCACGAGGAGGGAGATTGTGGAGGGTCCAGTGTTCAGGAACTGAGAAAGGATTGTCCAAAAATGGTTTCACCGTCATTCCAAGCTCATCGTGGTAATGCCACAGAGGGAATATGAGGCAAGATGCCAATTATTGACACAAGTTGCCATCATTGATCTGACACGTCGTACTCTTTTATAAAGGGTCTTTAACGCCGTGGGCAAGTGTCCACGGGTCTTGAGACCGGTGTAGAGGAGGGGCTGGAAGCTCGGTGAGGATGCTGCCTGAGTGAGCGCTGCTCGACAGGCAGGAGCGCCCATCGTATTTCCGGCTGTCGATGTTGGCTAGCACGGGGGACGCTACACGGGGGACTGCGCGGACTACTTTGGCTTCGTCTGGTTCGTGCGCTGCACGGCGGAATTCTACTCCAAGGGGTTTTTCTTGGGCGGCGTGGCGGGCACGGGGGGGACGGTCTTGCTGTCCGGGAGAATGCGGGGCTTGGGGATTTCGTCCACGCGAGGCTTCAAAATAGAATCTTCGAGAGGCTCACCTTTATATTCGGGTGCTTTGTCACCTTCCGTGACGACCATGACGCCGGCTTCTTTCCAGCCGAGGCGAACCATGCCGACGGGGATGACGATCCACAGTAGTATAATGCTCGCGACCAAGACGACGAGAGCTTCCAAAATAGTCAGACCACTGCGGTTTTTAATCATAAGAAAATATTGAGATGGTGTGAACGCGCCTGTGTTCAATGGCGGTCAAGTTGATGCCAGGCGAAGGGATGTCTGATAGTCGCGCCAAGTTGCTAGGGCAAGAAACAACGGATTTGAACTGCATTTTTTGACAGCGCTGGTAGTTGCTGGCATGGGATGAGGTCGCTTTTTCTTATTCTTTTCCACTGCTTTGTAAAACCGCCGCCGCACGATTCATGAAGTTTGTCTTTGTCAGTGCCAACCAAGGTGGCGGGGGTAGTGAGGAGCTATGGGTGCAGACGGCGGGCCGGCTGCGGGGGCTGGGGCATGATGTGCTGGCGCTGACGGAGTGGAAGGCAGGTGCGCAACGCCGGGTGAAGCAACTGGGGGCGATGAAGGTGCGGCACGAGTCTGTGGACCGGAGCGGGAAGCGGGCGGTGGTGGACAAGGTGTGGGAGCGTGTGAGCGGGAGCGCGCCGTGGAGGCTGCGCCACTTGAAGTCGGTGCTGCTGCGTGAGGCGCCGGACCTGGTGATTTTTAATTCGGGGACGCTGGTGGACGGGCTGCCTCTGCTGGAGGTGATCCATGAGGCGGGGCTGCCGTGTGTGGTGGTGACTCACCTGGTGTCCACGGACAACTGGCCGGAGGATGGTCTGGCGGAGAAGATCCACCGGGCATACGCGGGTGCGCTGGAGGCGTGCTTTGTGTCTGAGCACAACCGTGAGCTGTGTACGCGGCAGACGGGGCGGAGGCTGAAGAATGCGCGGATCGTGCGGAATCCGTTTCTGGTGAGCGGGGAGGCGATGCCGATGCCTGTGCTAAACGGGGATGCGACGGTGAGGCTGGCGCTGCCGGCACGTCTGCACCCGAAGACGAAGGGGCATGACATGCTGTTTGAGGTGCTGGCGCGGCCGGAGTGGCGGGAGCGGAAGATCCAGGTTTCTCTGTTTGGGAATGGTGGCTGCGAGCGTACGCTGCGGGCGCTGTGCGAGGAGCTGAAGCTGACGGAGAAGGTTATTTTCGCCGGTCATGTGGATGACATGGGGACGGTGTGGAGGGAGCACCATGCGCTGCTGCTGCCTTCGCGCCATGAGGGGCTGCCGATCGCGCAGATCGAGGCGATGTGGGCGGGGCGGGTAGTGATCGCGACGCCGGCGGGTGGCATCGCGGAGATGATGGTGCCGGGGGTGACGGGATTTCTGGCGGGTGCGTGTGAGACGAATGCGCTGCACGCGGTGATGGAGGAGGCGTGGGCGGAGCGTGAGCGGTGGGGTGCGATGGGTGCTGCGGGGCGTGAGCTGGCGCAAGCGCGCATCCCGGCGGAGCCAGTCACGGTGTGGGTGGAGCACTTGCTGGGGCTGACTGAAAGAGGCGGCAGGCTTTGAGCCAGAGGCGTGAGGGGATGTCTTTGCGGGAGATGAGCTTGTCCATGGCGGCGAGGAAGGAGGGCTGACGCAAACGGGTGAAGGGGGGGATGCCGTCGAGGCGCTGAAAGTGGCGTGCCATGCGCCAGAGTGCGGGGAGGGCGAAGGGGCTGGAGCGATCGTGGAGCTGGAGGGCGGTCTTTAGATCGAGGCCGGTGAAGGCGGGGGCGTGGCGCTCCCAGACGCGACGGCGTGCGAGGGCGGCGCGCTTTTCTTTCATGGCTTTCTGGGTGACGCCTTCGGGATTGATGCGGTAGCGGAGGAGTCGCGCGGGCATGGTGGCGGCGAGGTGGTGGGAGAGGAGGCGCATCCACATATCATAGTCTTCGGACCAGTAGGGCTCTGCGGGGGTGCTGTGGTCCTGGTAGTTGCCGGCGTGGAGGATGGCGCTGCGTTTGAAGAGGACGGTGGGGTGCCAGATGCGGGGGCCGACGAGCGTGGCGTGGAGGACTTCTGCTGGGGTGTAGGGCAAGGCGGAAGCGCCTTCGAGGGGATTGCCTGCCATGTCAATGCAGGTGCGGTCTGTGCCGACGAGGGCGAGGTGGGGATGCTGGCGGAGGAAATCGAGCTGCTGGCGGAAGCGGTCGGGGTGGCAGATGTCGTCTGCATCCATGCGGGCGCAGAGTTCGGTGGTGGCGACTTCGACGAGGCGTGCGAGGGAGAGGCCGAGGGAGAGGGGCTGGCCGCGGTAGATGCGGCCGGGGAGGC
>NZ_JBGANL010000150.1:0-3091 GCF_044222345.1 Prosthecobacter sp. | reverse complement strand
GCGGATTTTGTTGTCGCCAAGCGCCTCGGCGAGAATGCCGACGTTGTTGCCGTCTTTGTCGGGCAGGAAGAAAAACTTATCACGCGGGAAGGTGCTGGGAAGGATGCCTTTGTACTCTTCATGCAGCGGGATGGCCAGCGCCTTGCCGCGCTTCGGTGTGACCGTGCCACCGTAGAATTTGAGATTGATGCGCGGATCGTTGATCTGGATGATCACGCCTTCGCCGCTGCCATCGAGCATCTGCACGCTGTCGCGGATCTGCGCCCAGAAACCGGACTTGGCCCAGCCTTCTTTGTTCGGCTCCTGGTTGCGCTTGCGGAAGTGCGTCTTGACCCTGTTCATCACGGCATTGCCCGCGACCCTGAAGGCGCGCTTGGGCTCCGTGAAGTTCGCGGCGATCTTGTGCATCCGCTTCTGCGCATCAGTCAGGCCGATGGTGATGACCTTGCCGCTGATCATGTTTCGGAATCGGCCGGCAGCGCCTTGCCGTCGATGACGAGCACGGCGTCGGTTTCAACTTCGTCGCCTTCGGGAGCTTCAAGCGTGAGCTTCAAAAGTTCCTCGTCAGTAAGTCCGGGTGGTATGGCAGGTGCTCCCATTATTTTGTTTCTCCCAGCATGGTTTGAAAAATGAAACGTTCGAGCGCAGGCGGGAACGTGCCGCGAATGTAATCCACACGTGTGCAGATGCCAAACGCCTCGGCGATGGCCTCCCAGCTGTTCGTGGCGGAGTATTCGGAGACGTTCTGGCGGAACCATTCGAGATCATGCTTGGCCAGCACCTCGCGCTTGAAGGTCTCGATGATTGCCGGTGTGCTCATCGTGTGCCCCAGCTCATGGCGGAAGTTGTCCTGCACCTGGCTGCCTTTGCGCTCGGTGCCCCAGTTTCTCTTGTTGAGCTTCTCCCACTGCGCGATGCCCGCGAATGAAGCGTCGGACCATTCAACGGCCTTCGTGGACATGAACGGCGAAGGGCCGTCCAGATGTGCGCGGCCACGCTTGGAACTCAAACACAGGAACGTGTTCACGATGCCGCCACGCTTGAGCGCAGGGAAAGCCTCGCGCACACGACGCCATTCATCGGCGATTGTCTGCATGTGTTTGATGCATGCTGGGTTGCCCATTTTCGCGCCCCATTTGGTCGTGCCAGCGGGCGGAACAAATTTGACCGTGCAGCCAAACTCAGCGCCGAAGTCCACCGCGAGTTGTTCCTTGGTCTGCTTCTTGGGCGCTGGCGCAGCTGGCACCGCTTTCTTTTTCGCCGCTCGTTTTTTTGCCGCTGGCTGCTTTGCGGGGGCTGTTGGCTCTGGCTGCTGATCTTTCAAAGGCACCCACCTGGCCGTATTGGCGTCCATCTTGATTTGATCTCCAAAGATGTCCTTCAGGCGCTTTTTAAGATCGTCTGGCATGTCCTTGATGGAAGCCTCAAGACCCTCTTCAAGCGTGCTCAACTTTGGCGGCAGCACCTGATGCGTGGGGGCGTCTGGCACCAAGCGGCCTTTCTTGGCAGCAGCCTTGAGCGCGGGATCATTGCTGAAGGTGTGCAGTGCTTCATTCACCGTCATGGACATCAGCCCGAGCTGCTCGGTGGTGTCTCGATCAACTTCCTCGACACCCATGCCGCTGTTGTAATCAAAGGGAGGGTGAGGCTTGCCGAAGCGGGAAAGCGCGGTCCAGACGGGCGATGTCTTCAGCGCGATCATGCGACCCTCATGCAGCGTGCCGCCTGCGGCCTGCCAGCGCGCCAGCCAGTCACGCGGTGCTTTCTTCGGCGTGATGCGCACCAGCTCCCAGGCGGGCCATTCTTGCAGCACGTCTTCGTCCATGGCCGCGAGATACTGGCCCTGGCCGTAAGCCATTTCGAGCTGCGTGTTCACCACCAGCTTCAAGCGGGCGATGCTCAGCGGATCGGTGATGTCCTTTTCATTGATGCCGCCCTTGCGGCCATCAGGATGCGCGATGCCCACGGCCTCGCCCATCACACGCAGCTGCTTGATGAACTGAGAGCGATCCATCTTCCACATGCTCTCGCCAGCGGCGTTTGTCTCCCGTGCTCGGGCGATCATGTCACGGATGCCCTGCTGCTGCTGCGCGAGGAATGCGGCGTTCGTCACGCCAGCGCTGAAGAAGGCGCTGTCGCGCAATTGCTGCGGCATGGCCTGCCAGTCTGCCGACCGCATGACGCTGCCTATCGGTGTCTTCGCATCGAGCTGCGCGAGAACATCCGTCAATGGCTGCGGTTCGGTGAAGTCCATGCAGGATCAAGCCTTCGCGGTGGAACGCTGGCGAATGGCGGCACGCGCCCCCAGGGCGGTGGCGGTTCCCATCGCGGCCTCGATGGACTTCGCGAGCTTGTCGACGCCGTCTTTGTTGAACAGCTCGGGGAGCAGCTGCTCCACCTTCGTGGCCATGGCGATGAAGTCGGCTTCGGTGGCCTGGTCATTTGCAGCCAGATCAGTTAATGCCTGGATGTCAGGCAGCAGCGGCGCGGTGGTTTCGTGCGTCACATCGAGCGCGTCTTGAATGGCCGTCTCTGCCAGCTGCGTGGCCTCGGCGCGATCACGTGCCGAAGAAGGCCCGCCTTGAAAGCGGTTCTTGAGCGGCGGTTGAACGGGCGGCGCTGGATTCACCGGAGGCACCACGGCGGGAGGAGGCGGTGCAGCTTTGCGCTTCAGCGGCATGGCCATCTCTTCGGAAAGCCACTTTTCATCCGTCTCAAATCCAGCCTCGTCGCAGGTCTTGACCGTTTCCGCAGTCGCCTTCCGGTCGGCTTTCTCTTCAGGGAAGGACAGCTCGAAGTACGCACCTATAGGTTGATTGGGAAACTTTTCGGCAATCCACAGCTTGTCGAGCTGCTCTTGATAAGCCTCGCTGACTTCCCCGGCGATGCCGCTGACGAGATCACGCCATGTATCGCTATGCGCGCCGCCTGCCAGCGTGCCGCTGCCGGACTGCGCCAGCATTGTCAGCAGCCCGCCCGTCGCGGCCAGAACAATGGCGGAGTCATGGCGCTGGGTCTTTTTACCAAAGACGTCGCCTTCGGCTTTTGCCTCATGCGTGAAGACTTGCGAGCCGTTGGGAATCACACCAGC
>NZ_JBGANL010000149.1:0-3094 GCF_044222345.1 Prosthecobacter sp. | reverse complement strand
CCCGCCCTCCATCCATCCCAGCTTTCATCCCACCATGAATCTCAAGCCCGGCCAGCCGATCACCTTCAAAGTCCGCACCTTCCGCGATGCCGGCGGCGAGACCTGGGACTTCGGCGACGCCACCCCACCCGTCAGCGTCACCTCCGACGGCAACGCCAAAGCCCTCGCCAAAGACGGCTACGCCATCACCACCCACACCTACACCCAGCCCGGCGACTACATCGTCAGCGTGCAGCACACCAACGCCCGCGGCGAAAAAGCGCAGGGGCATCTGTGGGTGCGGATCGAGAAGTGAACACCGCCACATCGTCCTTCGCACAAAGCTCTGCGCAAACCCAGCGCTCCCTCCTGCGTCCCCGCCACATCCAAAGCCGATTCAAAATCGGCGCTCCCAGCATGGAAGGCCCGGCCTACGTAGGATGGGTGTGGCGACAGCCCGCCCGTCCATGAGCGTGTGGCAAACACCACAGCCTACGAACGTCCTCGCAGTCGGGCGGTTTGGCGGAGAGGGCATTGAGGGATGGCAGTGATCTCGACGCCAAACACGACCAACCTACGACCGGAGTGCCACGCTACCTTTGCACAAGCCTGCCCGGCCCGTTTTCAATGACGCGCAGCTCATTGCTGGGAGCGCCGATGTCCACATCGGCCCCGGCGAACGTCCCTGCGCCATCGCCACGGAAAAAAGCTCACGGGTCACACGCCACTTGCCCGTGCGGCGGAGCCGTCCCCAGAGCCGATAGAATATCGGCGCTCCCAGCACGGAATGCCGGTCATGAATGGCACTCGGTTAAGACCTCTCATCGCTGGAGAAGAGTGTCATGCAACAGCCATTCACGCCAAGTCTGTGGCAACGAGTCGGGCAGTAGCACGGCGTTCTGCGCTTAATGCCACGACGAATGCGCTTAACCGAGTGCCATTCATGCCCGGCATCTTTTTTCAGAGTTTAGGGTTGCACAGGAGTTGCGAAGTTAAATGAGCGTCGGGTGTGCGGTGTTGAAAAAATGGCTATGTATGACAATCAATTAAATGAATAGTGAGCAATGAACATCCTCAAAATTACATTGGCCGCATTCTTATTAAGTGCATTTACTTCTCAGGGAGCACTACCCGAAGGTAATGAGTTGGAGATAAACTCACTGCTTCCAAAGGCTGAGGATGTGGTCAAAATGACCTGTAATGCAAGGGTGATCAAAAGGGATGTGAAAAAAATGTGGTTGTTCAATGGTGAAGCCACTGATCGCAGTGCATATGAAAGCCTCCTTGCCGCATTAGAAAAAAGTAAATTCAAAAAAATGGATATGTCATATGGTGGGATTAACTCGGCGGAGTCTTGTATTTACAAGCTACTGATGAAAGATGGTAGAGAAGTGGATGTGACAATATATGGAGCAAGGCTTGTTAGCATTGGCAAAAGTTATTACTCAGTTGTGGAATCGGCTAGCAATTCCAAGATTAACTTTTCCCACTTGATGTATCTGGAGATTTTGAAATCGCGGAAGTTGTGGGCGAAGTATGTAATTAAAGAGTAATTGCAGGATGCTGGTATCTGGAGCCGATAGAATATCGGCGCTCCCAGTACAGAATCTGTTCTCTGCTCCCTCTGCCTCTTTGCTCCTCAGCGACAAAGCCGAACGTTCCTGCCGCATCCGGTGGGGAAGCAGTGGAGCAAAGAAGCGCCCTCGACGCCAAACACCCCCAACCTACACCCCAGAAAGCCCGGCTTGCCATGCCATGTCAGCCCGCCAGAGGAGAATTCAAATCTCGCATTGGGAATCGTTCATGCCTAGACTCATCCCCATGCACGCGCTCACGGCTCTCCTGGCCTCCCTCATGTTTCTCGTGGCTTCCATGCACGTCAAAGCGGAAGAGGTCGGCTGGTATATGGTGCTATCGCGCATCCGGACATCTTCCATCAAAGGTCTGATCCACCCGCTGAATGGAAGACAGTCCCTGGCCTTGAGTGACACCCTGAACTGGGGCGACCTGCAGTCGCCGGGTGGCACGGTGCTGCTCACGGATCAAAACGCCGTACAAATCTATGACCAGATGACCCATCCGGTCAAAAAAGGGGACTACACGGGCTTTGCTTTTTTAAGCCAGGCCACCTCCGGTTTGTTCAAGATCTCAGAGGCTGATGTTGGCGGGCAGTTGATGAGAAAGACCCTCCACGTCAAAGAAGATGTCCCGTCACAAAAGCTTGGCGAACTCATGTTCTTTCTCTGCGACCACCTGGGCGGCAATTATTGGTCGCTCGCTCCAGCGGTGGCCACTGCGAAGGAGTGGGCGATGCTCCCAGGTTCCTCCAAGATACTTTGGCCCATGGTGTCAAGGGTGGTGCCCGGGCCGCCAGTGCCTGGAAATTAGGACAAGGCACAAAAGCAGGACGAACAGCACCTCTGCGCATCCCTGAACCTTCGCCTCCGCATTGACGTCTCGCCCGCGCAGGCCAGTCTGCTGCATCATGCCCACCACCCCGCCACCCGCGTCTCATCCACGCCGCCCCCGATTCTCCCTGCGCCGCCTCCTTCGCTGCACCTGCCTCGCTGCACTCGGCCTCCTCGGCGCGCCGCTGGCCGCGCAGGCCCAGGCGGAGACAGCTTCATTACGCTTCATCGCAGCAGATGATGCCAGCATCGGCTACTCTGGCTACGTGCACATGGAGTTCGTGCCGTACTTCCAAGAGGATCCCCTGTCTGCCGCCAAGATCGCCCGCTTTGACCGCGTGCTCGACATCCCCGGCAAAGGCTACCGCTGGGACAATCCCGGCGCGCGCATCCGTTTCCGCACCGATGCCACGCACCTCAAGGCGCTGCTGCACTACAATGAGCTCCACACCTCCGCCAGCGCGCGCAACAGCCACGGCATCTACCTCATCGACGGCGCCCCCCAGCCCGCGTGGACCTTCCGCACCAAGACCGCCACGCCCAAGCGCACCCCCGAGTCCGTCGAAGTGACAATGCCCGCCACCGCCCCCGGCTTCCACGATTACGAGATCGTCCTGCCCTACGGCGACGCCGTCGATTTCCAGGGCCTGGAGGTCAATGCCGCCGCCCGCATGCAGCCACCGCCCGCAGCACCCGCCGTGCGTTAC
>NZ_JBGANL010000065.1:0-25607 GCF_044222345.1 Prosthecobacter sp. | reverse complement strand
GAGCGCAAAATTCTTAGCCATCCCACCCGTCCCCTTAAAGCCGAGCGCCAACGTGCTTGAGGCATTGCGCGAGAAGTCCCCCCATCACGCGCGGACGACCTGCTGCGGAATAAAGTCCGCGCTCCACCGAGCGTGCTTGCGGCACCGCGTGGGAAATTCCACCCGCCATGCGCGAACGACCTGCTGCGGACTAAAGTCCGCGCTCCGATTCCATTTGCGTGCCGCATTGGTCTTCCTTTGCTGTGCGTCATGAGCGAATCACCTCACTCTCGTCGCGCAGGTCCGCCGCATCGGCCTGAAGTTCGGCGACTGGTCGAGCGGCAACATCAAGCTTCGCCACAACTGACGCGTGAGGAGAAAATCAAAGGCTTCCACAGCTGGCACGAACGTGGCTACCTTCCCCACCGCGATGAACCAGGACTGACCCAGTTTGTGACTTTCCGCCTGGCAGACAGCTTCCCGGTGGAACTGCAGGAAGAGTGGGAAAAGCTGCTGAAAATCGAGGATGACCGGGAGCGCCGCCTTCAGCTCGAAGCCTGGCTCGATCTTGGCCACGGAGCGTGTCATCTGAGAGACAACCGCGTGGCGGAAATCGTCGCCGGTGAAATGCAAAAGTTCAATGGCACGAAGTATCATCTTCTAGCCTGGACAATCATGCCCAATCACGTGCATGCCTTGTTTGAAACCTTCGAAGTGCCGGTGCAAAAAATTCTGCAGCAATGGAAAGGAGCCACCGCCCGCTTGGCAAACTCACTCCTGAGCCTTCAGACTTCATTCTGGCAAAGCGATTACTGGGACACCTACATGCGAGATCCCGACCATCAAGATCGCACCCTCCGATACATCCGGAACAATCCCGTGAAGGCCGGTCTGGCCTCTGATTGGAAAGCATGGCCCTGGACCTACGTGCACGATGAAAATCAAGCCCCGGAGCGCGGACTTTAGTCCGCAGCACCCCGACGGAGCGCCAGATTCTTAGCCGTCCCACCCGTCCCCTTAAAGCCGAGCGCCAACGTGCTTGCGGCACTGCGTGGGGAATTCGACGCTCCATGCGCGAACGACCTGCTGCGGAATAAAGTCCGCGCTCCGTTACCACTCGCTGAACGGCACTGCGCAGAGGTTCGAGTTCGTGTAGCGCATGTCGTGGCTCACCTCCTCGCCGATCCACTCGGGCAGTTCAAAAGCGGTGTCTTCCGCAGGCAGCTCGATCTCCGCCACCACGAGGCCGTCATTTGCTCCGTGGAAGATGTCCACCTCCCACAGCATGCCTTCATGCATCACTTCATGGCGCGTTTTATCGATCAGCGGCTGATGGCAGAGCAGCAGCAGATCGCGCGCATGTTCCACCGTGATGGGAAACTCGATCTCCGTGCGCGAGATGCCGGTGCGGCGGCTCTTCACGGTCATGAACGCCTCATCCCCCACCAGACGCACGCGCACCGTGCGGTCGGGATCGCGCGAGAGATACCCCTGCGCCATGCGGCGGCCCGGACCGGTGGGCTGCCACTGGTCGGGCTTGAGGAGAAACTTGCGCTCGATCTCAGTGGCCATGCGTGATTCAGGCCTTGGAGGAATACAGTGCCACGAGCGCTGCGCCGATGGACTGGGAGAGCTCTCCCAGAGTCGCTGGCACGAGTTTGAGCTCGGCACGTTGTTTCCGGAAGAGGTAGGGCAGCGCGGCGGCACGGATGCCGCCGAGGTAGCGCTCGCGGAACTCTGGCGTGGTGCTGTCTGGGTCCATCAGACCACCGCCGATGACGACGATGCCGGGGTCGAGTGCCATGGACAAATTCGCCACGTGAATGCCCAGCGCACGCGCCTGAATGTCGAAGATTTTCAGCGCGAGCGGATCGCCCTTTTGCGCACGGCCACGCAGGGAGAGGCCCTTATTTTTTGGCGTGTCGGTGCTGGCGGCGAGTTCGTGATCGGGATACTTGGCCAGGAAGAACTCAATGAACTGCGGCAGGCCGGAGATGGTGGAGTAGGCCTCGATGCAACCCCAGTCACGACCGCAGCCGCAACTGAAAGGGGGCACTTCATCCAGACCATGGCCAAGGAGGTGACGCGGAATGGGCATGTGCCCTCCTTCCATGCCTGCGAGGTGATCGCCGCTGAGCGGGAGGCCATTGGCATCCATGTAGGCGGTGCCCAGTCCTGAGCCCGGTGCGAGAAGAAGCACGGTCGCCTTCGTTTCACCACGCACGCGCGCCGCCTCGCCCACACCGCCGAAGTCGCCGTCATTGCCCACATACAGCGGGATCTCGCGGCCTGCGGCCTTGGCGATGGCTGCGGAGTAGTCGGCATGGAAATTCCAGCCGATGAAGCACTCCGGCAGATTGGAGGATTTATCGAGCACGCCATACACCTGATACGGGCCCGGCAGGGCCAGCCCCGCCGCAGCGACGCGATCCCACGTGAGTCCATTGTCCTTGAGGAAACCTTCCGCGCCTTCCACCCACCCGGCCACCACGGCGGCAGTGCCGTTTTGCGCATTGGTCGAGCTTTGGCGGAGTTGCAGGGAGACAGGTTCACCATTGGCAAACACGCCGCCGGTCTTGGAAGTGGTGGCTCCTGAGTCGGTGCCGAGATAAATGTCGCGAGTGGCAGATGGCATAAACGGGGCTTAGACTTTGGCGAGCGAATGGACGGTGGTCGAGAAGAATGCGCGTCCATGAGCAAGAGACCTATGCAAGCCATGTGGCTGGGGTGGGCATTGACATGCCTGCCGGGGGGGGGCGGACGACTGGCAGCGCCTTCCTCTCCCTCCATCATGATCTCACACGAGTTCGGCCGCCGTCGGTTTTTGCACATGCTTGCAACCAGCCCGGCTCTCGCATGCGGCCTTGGCCTGAGCAGCCTTTTAAACGGGCTGACCATCACTGCGGCAAATCAGGCCGTGAACGTGCTTGAATTGTCACGAAGGAGGACGCTGCACTCGCGCTGCAGCACGGGGCGGACGGCCTCATCGTCTCCAATCACGGCGGCCGCAGCGAGGACAGCAAACGCGCCAGCATCGACTGCCTGCCCGAAGTCATCGCCGCCGTGAATGGCAAAGTGCTCGTCGATGGCGGCTTCCGTCGCGGCACCTATTTCTTCAAAGCCCTCGCCATGGGCGCCAGCGCCGTCTGCATCGGCCGCCCCTACCTCTGGGCCCTCGCCGCCTTCGGCCAGACCGGGGTGGAAACCATGCTCACCCTGCTGCGCAAAGAACTGCAGATCGACATGCGCCAGGCGGGGGCGGCGTCGATCCCGCAGATCACTCCGGAGTTTTTGGTGAGGTGAGATCAGTGAGCACCTTCACATCTTATCCTACGATGAGTGAATCGTGGACTACCCGCCAAATAATAGGTCGGTGGATCAGACATTGTTTCCTGAACGAATACTTGCCGCCATTGGTGAAAAGCATAGTTTTAAGATATGAGCACTCTGACAGAGATTGAAATGGCGATTCCGCACCTCGATCTGGCGGAGCTTTCCCGCTTGGAACGCTTGGTTCATTTCGTGAGGTCTCGCCGGGAGCAGCCCAAGCGACGTAGCGCGTTTGATCTCGAACCGCTGCAGCTTGGGAAAGTGATCAAGCCTCTGACTGCCGACGACGACCTGCTGGAGGAGATGCTTGATGACACACGGGATTGATACCGGCTTTCTTGTGGCTGCCGAAGTGGCGGAGCATGCTGATCACCAAGCAGCGCGCTTGAAGTTTAAAGACTTTCGAGCGGCTGGAGATCGTTTTGCACTCGTCCCCCAGGTGCTGGCGGAGTTTGTACATGTCGTGACCGATCCGAAACGTTTTACTCAACCGCTGACGATGGAGGCAGCCTTGGAACGTGCAGAAATTTGGTGGGACTCGCCTGAAATGGACCAACTTGGTTCCGATGCCTTTTCGGTTCGCACATTTTTCGACTGGATGCGTCAGCATCGCCTGGGTCGCAAACGCATTCTCGACACATTGCTGGCTTCGACTTTCCGTGAAGCGGGTATTCAGTCAATTCTCACAACAAACGCTCGCGATTTTGCGGTTCTTGGCGCGTTTGTTTGTGTGGTGCCGTGATAAAACAACGCAGCATAGGTGCAGCGCAGAGCTTCAGCAAGCTTTGACGAGCGTTAGCTTTGCTAGAAAAATCTATGCGAACTCGTTTTATTTTGTTTTTTTTAAAAGGGTGGGCAGAGTTCGTTTTGTGCCACAAATACTGACATCAAACATGTGTGAAGCGTGTGATTCATCGCGCGCGACCGTTTCTGAGTCATGTGATGATGAGTCTCAGCCCTATCAGTTGTGTGCCACCTGCCAGCATCGACTAGTAACGCGCGCTCTTAGACCTGCGGAGTGGTACCGCCTTGCGGTTCGGCACTGCCCTCACAACTTCTCTCTCCATAGCGATTTTTACTTGGATGATGGAACGGCGGATCAGCCGAGAGAAGCAGTTGTTGACGCAGACCTATTTCCAGCGCCCCGCCTGAACGACAAAGCCGCTTACTTGGATGGACTGTGGGAGTTTACGCTGACAAGATACGCTTTGAACGAATCCATTAACGAAGCTTGGCGGCAACATCCCAAGGCGTCTGTTCTAAACCTACTGATAACTTGTTACGAATCGGCGCAGAACTCACACTGGAAATCGACGATTTTGGAGATCTGCTCCCATTGTTTGGGTGCAGCGGCCGCTGATCTAGTGCGCCGGGCGTGGCTTGACTACCCTGAAAGCATGTACTTTGGAGCGTTAGCCAAAGCATCAGCGGCCTGTCTTCCAGATGAGGAAGGCTTCAGCAGATGTTTTGAGGCGTTCAAAACGCTGCCTCTCAAAGAGCAGCGCAGGCGTATGATGCACCTTTATGATTTCAAAAATCCGCAAATGCTCGACTGGATCGAATCCCATATCGAGCCTCCCATTACTGATGACTGGGGCAGTTTGGCCTCCCAATCAGGCATCACATGGCCTCGCGTAACAAAGTGGCTGGAGTCCGGTCGCCCCTTGAGCCTGGTGGCTTTGGATTCATTGAGCGGAGTTGTTAGAGCCGCTGAGAATGGACGATGGAAGAGGCATGTCCCCATACAAGATCTTCCTCCCAAGGAGGATGCGGAACGCTGCCTGCGCGACTATGAGGCCGCAGATACGACCCCGCGAATTAAGCACCAAATCGATCACCTCATGGAGCGCTTCCACCTTCTCGGTCCACAGAGAGAGCGGGTATCTTAGCGCTGAGAAGGCAGGCCCGTCTTTGCCAAAAGATCTTCAGCCATCTTGGTGCATTCCCCCTCAAAAGATTCGGGATCAATATGTATCCATTGCTTATTGTTCGCCAAGACTCTCGTAAAACAATCGAACAGACGATCTTCATCCTGCCCCTTCTTGTCTGAATTACTTTCATTTCTCCGTGCGACCCTAGCAAGGTATTGTGCCTTCTCTTTATGGAGAAGGCTTACAACCTGAAAAGACTCGGGAAACTCTCGCGGGGCCAAATCTGCCGCCCCCACAAAAAGCGGGCCTTTAAACCGAACCTCCGCCAAACATTGAATCAAAGCGAGCCTCTCTTCTTTGTATCGACCAATTCGAGATCAACAACGGTACAGCCATCCATAAGCGTCGGCAGCGTTCTGAGAAGTGTCGACTTCCCAGAAGCTGGCGGGCCATAGATGATGAACCGATTGTTCATAGAACACTCATACTCACCCCACCGCCTCGACACACCGGCCGCACAGCGTCGGGTGCTCAGCATTCGCTCCCACATCAGGCAGATACTTCCAGCAGCGGCCGCATTTGCAGTGGGTGGACTCTTGGACGATGGCGCTGAGATCGCCGCCGCGGGTGATCTTGAGGTCACTCAAGATGAGGAATTCGTGGAGGGTGGCGGGGTCGTTGAAGACGGGGTGGTCGAAGCCTTCGGCGGGCAGGGTCAGGGCCACGGTGGCTTCGAGGTTGGAGCCGATCTTCTTTTCCTGACGGGCTTTTTCGATGGCCTGCTGGATGACGCCACGGACCTTGAGCAGTTCATTCACCGCCAGGGTGGCATCGCTGCCGGGGAAGGCGGGATTGGGCTGTGGGAAGGACTGGAGGTGCACGCTGTCCGTGTAGCCGAGGTGCTCCCAGGCTTCGTCGGCGGTGAAGGCGAGCATGGGGGCGAGGAGGCGGCAGAGCGTCTCGGTGATCTCGCGGATGGCGGCCTGCGTGGCGAGGCGGCGCGGGCTGGTGGCGGCATCGCAGTACATCCGGTCCTTGGTGATGTCGATGTAGAGGGAGCTGAGGTCTCCGGTGATGAAGCTGTTGATCACTGTGAAAACCTTGCGGAAGTCGTAGTGCGCGTAGGCGTCCACGCATTCCTTCGTCACGGCGTGCAGGCGCTCGAGGATCCAGCGGTCTACGAGGGTGTAGGCGGGTGCGACCGCAGCAGTCGCAGCAGGCTGGCGGGAAGCGGCGGGCACATCTTCCGCAGGCAAGTCAGAGGCTTGCTCCACGTCCACGTCAGGCAGGCGTGAGGCGGGCGCTTTTTCGCCACTGAGATTTCCCAGCAGCACGCGCAGGGTGTTGCGGATGCGGCGGTAGTTTTCGCTGTTCTGCTTGAAGAGGTCTTCGGAGAACGGGACTTCGTTTTGGTAGTCCACACTGGCCACCCAGAGGCGCACCATGTCGGCGCCGTAGGTGTTGTAGTAGTGGTCAGCGGTCATCGGCTTGGCGCTCTTGCCTGCGGCACCTTGGTCGCTCTTGCTGATCTTCTTGCCGCTGGTATCAACGACGAAGCCGTGGGTGATCACCGCCTTGTACGGCGCGGCACCACGGGCGATGATGCTCATCATGAGGCTGCTCTGGAACCAGCCGCGATGCTGGTCCGTGGCCTCGATGTAGAGATCCGCCGGAGCGTGGAGTTCGGGGTGGCGGTCCAGCACGCTGACGTGGGAGCAGCCGGAATCGATCCAGACGTCGAGCGTGTCATTGCCACGCTTCGTGCCGACTGGCAGGCCCACTTCCGCCGCCCACCAGGCGTCGTCTTTTTCAAACCACAGATTGCTGCCGTGCAGCTCGATGACCACCGCCACTTTGGCGATGACATCGGGGTCCATGATGATCTCGCCAGCGGCGGAGTAGAACACGGGAAGCGGCACGCCCCAGGTGCGCTGGCGGCTGATGCACCAGTCCGGGCGGCTTTCCACCGTGCCGTAGATGCGGTTGCGGCCCCAGGCGGGCATCCAGTGCACTTTGTCGATCTCGTACAGCGCCTTGGCGCGGATGTCGTCGATCTTGATAAAGAACTGCTCAACCGCACGGAAGATGATCGGCGTCTTGGAGCGCCAGCAGTGCGGATACTGATGCACGTACTTCTCGTTGCCAAGGATCGCGCCTTTGGCGGTGAGGATTTCGATGATGCCGTCGTTGCTCTGGAAGACATGCTTGCCCACGAACTCGGGCAGACCGCACTCGGCGGTGTATTTGCCATCGGCATCCACCGGCGAAAGGATTTCAAGGCCGTGCTCGCGCCCAGCCTGGTAGTCGTCCGCGCCGTGACCGGGAGCGATGTGCACCGCGCCGGTGCCGGTGTCGTCAGTGACGAAGAGGGTGTTGATGACCTTCGAGGTGCGCGGCAGGAAAGGATGCTGCGCTTCGCAGCCATTGAGCGCGACGCCTTTGAGCTCCTCGTTGGCATGCTCGGTGTTCAGCTTGAAGCCGGTGGCGGCAGCGAAGGCTTCGATGCGGGATTTGGCGATGACGAGTTTTTCCACACGGCCGTCTGCATGCGCAAAGGTGCCGCTGATGTAGTCAAAAGTAGGATGCAGCGCGATGGCGAGGTTGGCAGGGAGCGTCCATGGCGTGGTGGTCCAGATGACGAGCGATGCGCCATCGCAACCGGGCGGCGGATTCACCAGCGCAAACTTCACGTACACCGCCGGGGAGGTCTTCTCCTTGTACTCCACCTCGGCTTCAGCGAGTGCGGTTTGCGCGCCGTAGCTCCATAGCACGGGGCGCTTCATGCGATAGACGAGGCCCTGCTCCACGGCCTTGCCAAAGGTGCGCAGGATGCCGGACTCGTAGCCGGGATCGAGCGTGAGATACGGATTCTCCCAGTCACCGAAAACGCCGAGGCGCTTGAAGCTGTTGCGCTGGATGTCGATGTACTTGCGTGCCTCCGCTTCGGAGCGCTGGCGCACCTCCACCGGCGTGAGGCCTGCGGCGGACTTCACCACTTTGAACTCGATGGGCAGCCCGTGGCAGTCCCAACCGGGGATGAAGGGCGTGTGAAAGCCTGCCATGGTCTTCGACTTCACGATGAGGTCCTTGAGGATCTTGTTCAGCGCGGTGCCCATGTGCACATCGCCATTCGCAAACGGCGGGCCGTCATGCAGGATGAAGGTGGGCCTGCCTTTGGACTGGGCCACGATGCGCTGGTAAAGCTTCCCTTCCTGCCACTTGGCCAGGCGCTGTGGCTCCCGCGTGACGAGATCCGCCTTCATCGGGAAATCGGTCTTGGGCAGGAGGACGGTGTCTTTGTAGTTCTTGGCAGTGTCAGTGGCGCTCATGGTACGGGAAAAGGAGCGCGGAGCCTAGCGAGATGGGGGCGCGTGGCAAGGACGGAGGGCTTCGTCCTTGATCCTGCCTCGTCCGCCCCAAATCTGCCTCCCCACGCCAATTCCCGCCTACAACAGGCATTTGCCCTCATGGCCGCATGGCGTATCGCTGCGCAATCATGCTCCTGCCCCGCTCATTGCTCCTCGCGTTCACCGCATCCCTGCTTTCCTCCGCGCATGCCCTGGAGGTGCAAGTCTCCCCTGCCCTCACGCTGCCCCAGGCGCTCAACCAAGTCCGTGAGGCCCGTAAAGCTGGCGACAGCTCTCCGGCAACGATCCTGCTGCCAGGTGGGGTGACGGAGCTGACGCAGCCGATTCAGCTCGAAGCGCAGGATTCGAATCTGACGATCACGGGCAGCAAGAGCACGCTCATCGGCGCACCGGTCGTCACCGGCTGGCAGCCGCATGAGGGCAAGATTGTGAAGGCGGATGTCTCCAAGCTGCTGCCGAAGGGGTTCATCCCCAAACAACTGCTTTGCAACGGCGAGCGGCAGATCCTCGCGCGCTATCCGAACTTCGATGCCAAAGATCCCCTCTACGGCGGCTGGGCCTTTGTAGCCGAGTTTCCGCCTGCTGGCGCACCGGAAGGCCACCTGTGGAAGCGCACGCTTTATGTGAAGCCGGAAGACGTGCGTAAGTGGGCGCACCCCGAGGACGTGGAGCTGGACATCTTCGCGCAATACGGCTGGTGGAATTTCGTGGAACCCGTGGCTTCGCTCGATCCGCAGACACGACTGCTCACGCTCAAGAAGGACTGCAGCTACGACCTCCACCCGCACAACCGCTACCATTTCCAAAATGCCCTGGAGGAGCTGGATGCCCCCGGAGAGTGGTACTACGACAAACGCAGCAGCACGCTGTATTTCTGGCCTCAGGAAAGTGATGTGGGCTCCTGCCCGCACTTCCGATCCTGCGGGCAAGAGTGCCACATCACTCCAGAAGTGCGCATGCCGGTGCTGGAGAGCTTTTTCAAGGTGAAGGCCGGTGCCAAGAACATCGCCATTCGCGGACTCACGTTCACAGGCTGCCACGGCAGCGCCATCACCTTTGAGCGTGCGGAAGACTGCGCAGTATTGAAGTGCGTCATCGCAAGTCGGCGCATTCAATGGCAGCGGCATCGGCGTGAGCGACGGCAAAAACGTGCGCGTCTCTCACAACGAGATCAGCTATACTGGCAGCAACGGCATCAGTCTGAGCGGCGGAGATCGCAAGACTCTGACCGGCCCCGGCCACGTGGCGGCGGACAATCACATCCACCACATGGGCGTCTTCAACAAGAACGCCTGCGGCATTTCGCTCTACGGCGTGGACAACACCGCCACGCACAACCATATCCACGACGGCCCGCGCATGGGCGTGCAGATGAGCGGGAATAACCTCATCGTGGAATACAACCACCTGCACCATCTCTGCCTGGAGACCCAGGACGGCGGTGCCATCTACACCGGCGGGCGGGACTGGATCAGCAGCCGTGGCAGCAAGTGGCAGTACAACCTGATCCACGACGTCATCGGCTGCGGCCAGGAATCCGGCGGACTGAAGCACCCGTGGTTCACCTTTGGCCTCTACCCGGACGACAACAGCGGCGGCATCGACATCATCGGCAACATCGTCTATCGCGTGGCGCACACGCCCATCCACATGCACAACTCGCGCGACTGCATTGTGGAAAACAACATCTTCGCCCTCGGCGGCAAATTTCAGTTCGACCTCCATGGCTGGACCAAAGATCAGCGATTCTACACCAGTCACCTCGAAACGATGATCAAAGGCTACGAATCTGTGGCTGGTCAGCTCGCGTGGACCAGCATGCGCAACATGGACCTGCACCCGAAAGACGCCATCCGCGAAGACGGCACCATGATGAGCGGCAACAGCTTCCAGCATAACATCATGTTTGGTGACACCCCCGGCGTGAAGTATGGCGACATCCGCAACGCTTCGCCGAAGTACAACACCATCGACTACAACCTCGCCTGGAATGGCGGGCATCCCATCGTCACCGGCATCAATCAAGTCGGCCCCGACAAAGCAGGCGCGCCGCTGGTGGCGGAGAACTTCGACAGCCCTGAGCCCGGCAAAACACCCAAGGGCTGGGGCTTCAATCACAAGCCGAACAAGGACGTGCAACTCGTCGTCGCCGATGGCGCGCTGCGTGTGGACTGCGCCCTCGGCACACCACCCAATCCGAAGAGCGTCTTCCATGGCCCCGATGTGCCGATCAAGCCCGGCGCCGCCTATCGCGTGAAGCTGCGTGTCAAATCCACCGAGCCCACCGCGAAGATCAGCCTCGCCTTTGCCTCCTTCAAAAATGGCGCAGGCTACTGGCAGACCGGCAGCACCAGCATCACCGCCACCAGCGAGTGGCAGGAGGTAGAAGCCACCGGGCGCATGCTGCGCGAAAACGAAGCCGGATGGAAACCCTGGATGACCGCCTTCTGGCTACGCGTGGATTGCCACGAACCCAAGGGCCAGGTCTTCTTCGACGACGTCCGCATCACCGAAGCCGAACCTCTCGACGAATGGGCCGCCTGGCAAAACGCCGGCTGGGACAAACACAGCCTCGTCGCCGATCCGCTGTTTGTGGACTGGCAGAAAGACGACTTCCGCCTCAAGCCCGAGTCACCGGCTTTCAAACTGGGGTTCAAGAAGATCCCGGTGGAGGAGATCGGGGTGAGGGAGTGATAGTCTGAAACTCCTACCGCCCACCCGATGCGAACGGATTGATGATCTCAAGACCGGCAATGTCTTTGAAATCATCTTCGTTTCGAGTGACGAGCGGCACACCATACTCCAGCGCTGTGGCGGCGATGATGGCATCCCCTAGCTTCATCTTTTTTTGCTGACGCAACTGGATGGTCTGTCGGATGATTTCTTCATCCAACGCCAGCTCGGTGGTGGACGCAAGAAGGTCATGGAGCAGAACTTGTCGCTGCGGCGAGAGTTCTCCAAACTTCGGGAACCCCAGCACTTCGATTCGTGTCACACTCGCGATCATGGCATCCGCTTTCTGCACGTAAGGAAGACAAAGGGTATCTCCAGGCTCGGCGGCATAGATGACGATATTGCTGTCGCAAATCATATGAATCACTTCTGGTCAGGAAGGATGACGTCTTCCCGGGCTTCGCGTTGCCATGCTGCCGGGTCAGGAATGACATCTTTCAGTCCTCCCATTGCGCGCAGTCCGGCAAGCGCCTCCGCACGTTTAGCCAGCATTTCCGGCGTGGCGGACGGCATCACTCGCTTCGCCCTTGAAGTCGCCCCATTGGGAACTGACAGCAGCAGGTGCATGCGGCCAGGCTTCAACCAATCGGGCAGCGGCGAAAGCAGCTTCAGGCTTCCATCGGCGCTGATTTCGACATCGGTTTCCAAAGTGTTCACCAGAAAGAATAGGCCATGTTGCTGCCATCGTAAAGCTTGCGAATGAAGAAGCCCCCCTCGCGCTCCTGCCGTCAGTGTTCTTCGATCACGCATTTGCCATTCCGCCTCTCCTTCCCACAATGCGGAAACTCGATCTCCCTACCTTTTTCGAACGTAACCCTTTTTTCATGAAGTCCCAGTTCCTCCAATTCGACCGCACCGGCAATCCTGCTGAAGTTTTGCAGCTTCACGAGCGCACTCTCACTCCGCCTGAGGGGCATGAGGTGCGGGTGCGGATGCGCTATGCGCCGGTGAATCCGGCGGATCTCAATTTCATCGAGGGCACCTATGGCCGCCCGGCGCATCCGCCCTGCATTCCGGGGCATGAGGGCTGTGGCGAGGTGGAGGCGGTGGGCAGCGCCGTGACTTCGCTGACGAAGGGAGATGTGGTCATCTCGCTGCTCGGCACCGGCTGCTGGACGCAGCATCTCACAGCTGCGGAGCATCACTTTGCCAAGGTTCCTTCTCAAATTGATGCCGTGCAGGCCAGCATGCTGCGCATCAATCCGGTCACAGCCTGGGCGCTGCTCAAACATTACACCGATCTGCCGAAGGGTGCCTGGGTGGCGCAGAATGCAGCGAACTCCGGCGTGGGCCGTGCCTTCATCCAACTCGCCAAGCACTTCGGCTTTCGCACGATCAACTTTGTCCGCCGCACGGAGCTGTTTGATGAATTGAAAACGCTGGGGGCTGACTTGGTCATGCTCGACACCGACGAAGGCGTCGCTGAAGCCAAATCAATCATTGGCGACGAGCCTGTGATGCTGGCCACGAATGCCGTGGGTGGTGACAGCGCGATCCATCTCATGGACCTGCTCAGTCCCGAGGGCATCCTTGTGACCTATGGCGCCATGAGCCGCCGCAGCCTGAAGGTGCCGAACAAATTCCTCATCTTCAAAAACCTCCAGCTTCACGGCCTGTGGATCACCAAATGGTTTGAGAAAGCCAGCACCGCAGAACTTTACGAAGTGCTGGATCCGCTGACCACGCTGATTCAATCAGGCGAACTCGTCACCGCGATCGACGAAATCGTTCCGCTGGCCGAATTCAACCGGGCGATCAAGCGTGCGCAGGAAGGCTCACGCGGCGGCAAAGTCATCCTTGATCTCGCGTAACTCATGCACGTCCTCCTCACAAACGACGACGGCATCGTGGCACCGGGATTGCAGGCTTTGGAAAATGCGGTGCAGCAGCTCGGCTGGAATTACACCATCGTGGCTCCGGCTACGGAGCAGAGTCAGTGTGGGCACCGTGTCACCACGCATCAACATCTGCGGGTAGAGACGCATGCAGAGAACCGCCATGCCGTGCATGGCACACCGGCTGACTGCGTGCGGCTGGCCCTGTTCGCGCTGGATTTAAAGCCCGATCTCGTGCTCTCCGGCGTGAATGCCGGTGGCAACATGGGGCAGGACATCGTCATCTCCGGCACCGTGGCGGCGGCACGCGAGGCCGCCTATCATGGCATCCGCTCGATGGCGCTGTCGCATTACATGATCCGCGAGCTGACGGTGGACTGGCAGCGCACCGCCGCATGGATGGCGGAGATCATCCGGGAAACGCATGCGCAGGACCACGCGCACAGCACCTTTTGGAACATCAATCTTCCGCATCTCCCAGCAGATCAGAGCGCCCTGCCGCCACGCATCCTCAGCCATCCGGCGCGTTCACCTTTGAATGTGAGTTATCGCAAAGAGGAGCACGGCTACGCCTACTCCGCCTCCTACGCCTCACGCCCGCGAGATCCCGGCTCGGATGTGGAGACCTGCTTCAGCGGCAGGGTCTCGGTGTCACTGCTGCACGTTTGACGCGCCTCACCTGGGCATGTTTTGCAGGTTCGTGACGAGCTGCTGCAGATCTTTCGTGTTGGGATGGTCTTCGCCCAGTTTGTTCTTCGCAGCCGCCAGCCCCTGATCCGCCTCCTTCTTGGCCTCGGCAAATTTCTTCTCCATCGTCAGGCAGAGGGCAAACTGATAGCGGAAGGTCAGCGTGTCCGGATGGTCTTCGCCAGGATTGATGTCCATAAAGAGCAGCACCTTGCGGAATTCCTGCTCGGCCTCCGCCAACTTGCCCTCGGCGCGCAGGGTCATCGCCAGCGCCCCACGGGCCATCAGAGTCGGCTGCTTGTCCACACCGAGCACGCGCTCATTGATTTTGACAACATCCTGAAGCTCTTTTTCCGCCTCGGGGTATTTCCCCTCATCGCCCAGCACCACTGCCAGGTTGGTGCGGTTTAGCAGGGTCGCGGGATGCTCCGCCCCATAGATCTTTTTCGTTTCCTCCACCACCGCCCGGGACTCCTTCTCCGCCTCCTGGTACTTTTGCTCCTGGTGCAGTGTTTCCGCCAGGGCATTGTGAATGCGCAGTGTCTCCGGCTTGTCCGCACCGGAGTATTTCACATGCCCCTCCCAGGAGGCGCGAAATTCCAGCTCCGCCTCGGCCAGCTTTCCCTGTGCGCGCAGGCAGGTGCCCAGCGCCCCCTGGCACTCCGGCAGCAGTGCATTGCCAGGACCAAAGAAGCTCTTGAAAGAGGTGATGAGGGAACGCAGCACCGGCTCGGCCTCCGCGTATTTGCCTGCCTGCATGTACTCACGCACGGTTGCCTGCTGCTTCTTAAACTCCAGCGCCTGCTTCTTGAGGTCCTCCGGCAGTTTTTCCGGCAGTTTGACTTCAGCGGGCGGTGTTTCCGCTGAGTACAAGACGGCAGAGCCCGAAAGGAGTGCGGCAAGCTGAAAAGCGACGATGGTTGACTTCATGGCAGGCCGCAAGGAACGCCAAGTGCGCCGGATGTCTTGTGTTTTTAGCGTGGAGTTGAAACGAGATACCCCTCCTCAGGCCAGCTGGGCAATCACCTGCGCAGCCACAATGCGCAGCAGCATGGTGAGCGGATACACCGTGGCGTAGGCCACCGCAGGTGAATCGCAGCGCGCCATGGTGGTGGCAAAGGCGAGCGCGGGAGGATCGGTCATGCCCCCGGAAAGGAGCCCGCACAGCGTCATGAAGTTCACACGATGAACTTTGCGCGCCACAAATCCCACCAGGAGCAGCGGCAGCATGGTGACGAGCACACCGAGCAGCACCCACTGCAGCCCCTGCGCCGAGAAAACCGTGGCGGCAAAATGCTCCCCGGAAAGCAGACCGACATTGGCCAGAAAGAGGATGATTCCCAGCTCACGCAGGGCGCGGTTCGCATTGATGGGCATGTGCATTACCATGGGGCCCAGACGTCCCAGATGACTCATCAGGATGGCCACGATGAGCGGCCCGCCCGCCAGGCCGAGGCGCACCGGCGCTGGCAGCCCCTCGATGCGGATGGGGTAGAGGCCCAGCAGCACTCCTAGAAGGATGCCCGCAAAAATGGCGGCAAACTTGGTCTCCTGCAGCATCTGCACTGCATTGCCGAGCCTTTGCGTGGCGGCGTTGAGTGAATCCTCATCACCCACAAGCTGGAGCATGTCGCCAAACTGGAGGCGCAGATCGGGCAGCGCGGTGAAGATCAAATCCCCGCGGCTCACGCGGGTGACGGCGACGCCATCGAAGTGATCGAGGCCGAGTTCACGCACCGTTTTGCCCAGCAGCTTTTTGTTCGTGAGCACCACGCGGCGGTAGGTGATGCGGCCGGGTGCCTTCATGAGGTTCTCCTCGCTCACGCTGCCGATGACCAGACGGAACTGCTCCAGATGCGTCTGCGTGCCCACGGCCATGATCACATCCCCCACATGCAGCTTCGTTTCCGGCGTGGCGGCGGTGACTTCAACCTCTGCAGCTGCGCGATGCCGGGAGATGACGACGCTGGTTTCCTGCACACCCGGAACATGGGCGATGGCGACACCTTCAAGATTCGTATTCTCCACCCGCAGGTTCATGCGTTGCAGCGGCTCGATGCCGGCCCCCTGCTCCTGCCGAAAAAGCTCCGCCTCCTGCGTCACATCCACCTTGAAAAAAGCCCGCAGAACAATGAGCGAGACAATGATCCCGACAATGGCCAAGGGATAAGACGCTGCATAGGAAAGCGCCGGCAGAGTGATCAGCGCAGGGTCCGCATGAGCTGAGGCAAGCGCCTGCTGCGCGGCGCCGAGTGCGGGCGTGTTCGTGGTGGCACCGGCAAACAAACCCGCCACGGCAGGCAGCGGCATGCCAAACAGCCAGCCGCCCGCCAAAGCCACCATGCCCCCCAAAAACACCAAGGCAAAGGCATAGGCGTTCAGCATGCGTCCCTGGCGCCGCAGCGAGGCAAAAAAACCCGGCCCCATCTGCATGCCGAGCGCGAAGACGAAGAGCACCAGCCCAAACTCCTTCAAAAAGTGTGCCACCTCCGCATTGGGACGCATCCCAAAATGAGAAACGGCCAGACCGGCAAAGAGCACGCCTGCGGTGCCCAGCTTGACTCCACGGACACGAATATTGCCCAGGCCGATGCCGCCTAGAATGACGATGCTGAAGGTAAGCAGGTCACAGGCCACGGGATTGTCCAGATGCAGTTGCTGAAGAAATGACATTCCCTTCTCATAGGCATGATTGGTGCCAAAGGTGCAATGGGTTTGTGCACCATTTTTGTGTGGGCATCATGCGTCCGCTGCCATTCGCTGCGCCGGATTTGGCCTGCGCTGATTTGCCCCGGCATGACGGCGCTGTTTGTGCTTATAGCGTCTCTGCATGAATACGAACAAACCCTCTCTCTATGAACGTCTCGGTGGCGAAGACATGATCTCCGCCCTCATTCCCGCCTTTTATGTCCGCGTGCTGGCCGATCCTGAGCTCGGGCCCTTTTTCATCCACACCGAGCTGGAGAAACTGCACGCCATGCAGCGCGAGTTCTTTGTCATGGCCACCGGCGGACCGATCCAGTACAGCGGGCGTCCCCTGGCGCATACCCATCACGGACGCGGCATCACCCGGCAGCACTTTGCCCGCTTCACCGGACATCTGGTGGAGACGCTGCTCGACATGGGAGTGACGCAGGAGGAAACGGATGAAGTCATCGAACGCATCAATGCCATGACCAACGAGATCATCGGTGCCTCCTACTGATTCACCTGATGCGACTGCTGCTATTCCTCTGCCTTCTTTCAACCCTGCCTGCGCAAGCCGATGAGTGGTGGGCCTGGTCGAATGTGGACTATTACCGCAAGCCGCCGTGGACCGGCAGTGTGTTCATGGGCAACTTTGCCGATGAAGTGGACGGCTCCTACGCGCAGATGGTGAGCCCGCGTGTGAAGTATGCCGCTGCACAGTGGCTGGATCTCGGTCTGGGGTTGTCGATGCTCAGGCTCGAAAACGTCGCCACGCACGACCGCTACGACCAGCTCCGTCCAGAGCTGGAGATCAATCCCCACTACGAGCTAAAGCAGGTGCGTCTGGACTGGCGCAACCGGATGGAATGGCGCGAGAACCAGGGCGCGCCCTCCACGGCCAACCGCACACGTCACCGCATGCAGCTCGCCTGGACGCTGCCACAGCCTCTGGGCCCGCTGACACGCCTCTATGCCAGCGATGAGTGTCTGATGGACCTGCATCTTCGCCGCCCAACAGAGAACCGCTTCATACCGCTGGGGCTCACGTTCAAGCTCACCGATTCGATGGACCTCGACCTCTTCTACATGATCGACTCCAAACGCACCAAGAAGACCTGGAAAAACGAATCCGTGCTGGGCACCTATCTGCGGGTGAGATTCTAGAGCCGTACGGAATTCGCGGCTTTGCGTTGCCCGCGTCCTGATTTGGCGCGTAGAGAGAGGCATGCCTGAGCATTCCAATGCACGCCTGTTTGTCTGGTTCCGAATCCTTTTCAACTGCCGGTTTTACTACCCGGTGTTCACGATTCTGTTCCTCGATCTGGGGCTGAGCATCGGTGAATTCGCGGCGCTGAACGTGGTATGGGCGCTGACCAGCGTGGTGCTGGAGGTGCCCTCCGGGGCACTGGCAGACCGCTTTGGCCGCAGGCCGCTGGTGGTGGCGGCAGGTGTGCTGATGGTGCTGGAAATGGCCGTTCTGTGCCTGATGCAACCTGGGCACCACGATCTGGTGCTGTGGCTGTTTGTTTTGAACCGTGTTCTCAGCGGGGCCGCCGAAGCCTGTGCGAGCGGGGCGGATGAGGCGCTGGCATACGACTCCCTGCCGGCGGCTGAGCGCACAACGCTGTGGCCGCAGATCATGGCCAAGCTTTCACGCGGAATGGCCCTGGGTTTTGTGGTATCCTCCATTACTGGATCGGTGCTTTATGACGCACACAGCCTGACGACGGCACTGCATTGGACTGGTCTGGATGTAACGGTGGCCAAGGAGGTGTCCATGAAGCTGCCGCTGCTCCTCTGCTTGGGCACGGCGCTGGCCTGTCTGGTGGTGACCCTGCGCATGACCGAAGTGCGCGCCCCTGCCCCCAAGATTTCGCTGCTGCAGAGCATCCGCGAAACCTGGATCTCCATCCTGCGAACTGGCGGCTGGATCTGGCGCACGAAAGCCGCTTTCGCGCTGATCCTGTTCGGGCTGGTCTTTGACAGTGTGATCCGTCTGTTCCTGACCGTGGCGAGCAATTTCTACCGGCTCGTGGGCATCGAGGAAGGCTGGTATGGCGTGATCGGCACCACCGTTTCCCTATTGGGCCTCGTGACCGCTGGCCTGATGGAAACAAGCGCCAAAGTCATGACGGTGCGGCAGAATTTCACCTGGCTCGGCCTCGTGGTGTTTGGCGGCTTGCTGGCTGCAGCGCATCCGCAGCCGGGCTGGGCGGGCATCGCCCTCGTCATGCCGCTGTTCCTGAGCATGCGTTTCCTCCAGTTCTTCCTCTCCCATTATCTCAATGAAATCGTGGATTCAGAGCAGCGGGCCACCGCGCTGAGCTTTCGCGGGCTGACGATCAATCTGGCCTATGGCACACTCACCCTGCTCTTCGGCTGGCAGACCGGCTGGGTGGGCGGCCATTTGCACCTGAGCGCGGACGATCCCCGCGTGTTTGCCGAAGCACTGGGACTGTGGCCGTGGTGGTTTGCCGGAACCGTGCTGGCGGCAGGCGGCTGGATGCTGCTGCGCGTTTTTACAGCCACCAAAGCTGAACGAAACGTAGAGTCTTCAGGTCATTAAGAACGTTCGACAAACAACTTCACCGGCAGCAAAATGCTCCCAACCATGAAAAAGCCCTTCTTGATCCGCCTCTGTCTGGTTCTGGCCATCGCCACCCTTTTCGTCCAGTGCGCCTCCACGCCCAGGACGCGTATTGAGAAAAACCCGCAGATGTTTTCCAAACTCAGCGCCAAAGACCGCCAGCTCGTGACGCACGGCCTCATCCGTGAAGGTATGACTCGGGATGCGGTATTCCTTGCCTGGGGACGTCCTGACACCGTCTCGGTGGGTATCAATCGTGGCAAAGAGAGCGAAAACTGGACCTATGAAGGCCAGCGTCCGGTCCGATCCATGAATATGAACATGGGTTTTGGCTACGGTGGTTTTGGCTACGGCGGCTTCGGATACCCCGGCTTTGGCGGTTTCGGTCCTTATGGCTACGGTGGATATCCGATGTGGGGCAGCGGCACTTCTGTGACGTACATTCCCTACACCGCTGGAACGGCGGATTTTGTCAACGGTCGGGTGGTGAGCTGGAAGTCCACGGCACGCTGAGCTCGAGTTTCTTCCTCACATGAGCGTGCCCGAAGAACACCTGGCGTCACGCCGCAGCTTGAAATCCCGCGACACCCGCTGGGCGCATGCTCTGGCAGGTTTGCTGGCGCGCTCCGGCATCACCCCAAATGCCATTTCTCTACTGAGCGTGCTTTTTGCCGGCGGGGCCATGGCCTGCTTCATGGTCGCCGGAGATCAGAGCAGCATCACCGGCATTCTTGCAGCCTGGCTGGGCGCTCTCGTCTGCATCCAGATGAGGCTGGTGTGCAATCTGATGGACGGCATGGTCGCCGTGGAAGGCGGCAAGGGATCACCCGTGGGAGCGATTTTCAACGATGCGCCAGACCGTGTGGCGGATGTGCTCATCATGGTGGGTGCGGGCTACAGCGGCGCGGGAGACCCCGGGGTGGTGAAGCTCTTCCACGTGATTCCTCTGGGCTGGTGCTGCGCCGTGACGGCGGTGTGGACGGCCTACATCCGTGTGCTGGGAGCGTCACTGACCGGCAAGCACGACTTCCGCGGCCCCATGGCCAAACAGCACCGCATGGCCGTGCTGTGCGGCGGGCTTTTGATCGAAATGATCCAGCACCTGGCAGGAAGTGAGCGCTGGGGCATCCTGCTGGCCCTGACGCTGATCTTTGTTGGCGGCATCTGGACGTGCTGGCGGCGGCTGTCCGTCATGGCCCAGACGCTTCGCTCAGGTGACAAGACCGCGCTTTGAAAGAGCCTGACAGGAGTTGAAATATTCGTGCCGTGGCATGCGTCCCTTTCCCCGCACCCTCATGAAAAAAGCGCTCCTCTTACTCGCCACCCTGTTCTCGCTCAGCCTCCACGCCGCTGATTTCCCCAAAGGCAGCCCGAAGTTCTTCACCTCCTCTGGCGCGGTTTTGAAGGCCGCGAAGGAGAATGGCAGGCCCGTCATCCTCGTTTTCTCCGCCGCCTGGTGCGGCCCCTGCCAGAAAATGAAAAAGGAGGTCTACCCGAGCAGCGAGGTGCAGCCGCTGCAGGACAAGTTCAACTGGGCCTACCTTGACATCGACGATGAAGCCAACGGCAAGCTCGCCGAAGGCTTCAAGGTGGAGACCATCCCCCACCTCTTTTTCCTCGATTCCACGGGCAAAACCACGCTGGACGAACTGAAAGACGTCACCGCACCCAAGGATTTCGCCAAAAAGCTGACCAAGGTTCTGAAGAAGGCGGAAGCCTCCCCAAAGAGCGGAAACTGACCGTGATTTGCCGCCGCAATGGCAGGCTCAATCACAGCCAGGAATACACGCAGAGTTCCCTTTCGCGACAGGAACTGCTGCCTTTGATGCCGTACGGCCTCTTTCTCAAAAAGGGGGCCGAAAATCAAAGATTGATTTCAGCGGGTATTTACCCCACAATAAGTATTCTAAAAGGAAAGTTAACAATCAGATATTGTTAATAAAAATGCGATACCACACCCTCCTTCTTCTCAGCCTCTCCGCCTGTTTATTGGCGTCTTGTGAATCCACAGGCTTCATGAGCCGGGGCACACGCATCACCGCTGTTCGCACCACGGCCTACACACATGGCGAGTCAGACCACATCATTTACGGAGCCAAGACGGCCGTCGGAACCCAGCTGAAATATGGAAACGTGCGCAGCGCCGCAGCCGACTGGTCGGTGTATCCGGTAGGCACCATTTTCCAGATCGAAGGACTGCCCTACGTCTATCAGGTGGATGATTATGGTTCTGCCCTGGTGGGCACCAACACCATCGACCTCTACAAGCCGGACAAGGCCACCATGAATGCATGGGGCGTGCGCAATGTGAACATCCGTGTCATTAAATGGGGATCGTTTTCCAAGAGCTTGTCCATCATGAAGGAGCGCACTGGCTACGAGCACATCCGCCGCATGGTGGCGCGCATTGAACGCAGTTCCTAGTCCCCGGTTTTTCCGACTTTCCCCAAGTGACCAAACAGGAGCGTGCGGATTACGTTCGGACTCGGCTGGAGCAGTTGTACCCAGAGACCCCGGTTCCGCTGGATCATGAGGATCCTTTCACCCTGCTGGTGGCCGTGCTGCTCTCAGCCCAGTGCACCGATGTCCGTGTCAATCAGGTGACGCCAGCCTTGTTTCGGCTTGGTAAAACCCCGGCGGCACTCGCCGCCGCCCCACTCGATCAAATCGAAGCCATTGTGCGCCCCTGCGGCCTCGGACCCCAGAAAGCCAGGGCCATCAAGCAGCTTTCCGGCATCTTGCTGGCTGAGCACCAAGGGCAGGTACCCGCCTCGCTGGAGGCTTTGGAGCGCCTCCCCGGAGTCGGCCATAAAACCGCCCAGGTTGTGCTGGCTCAGGCCTTTGGCACCCCTTCATTTCCCGTGGACACCCACATCCACCGCCTCGCCCAGCGCTGGGGTTTCACCAATGGCAGATCCGTGCTGCAGACCGAGCGGGATTTGAAGCGCCTGTTTCCGGAGGAATCTTGGAACAAACTACACCTGCAGATCATTTTCTACGGCAGGGAGTTTTGCAGTGCGCGCGGCTGTGATGGCACCGTGTGTGAAATCTGCCGCACCTGCTATGCGAAGCGGCGGAATCCCGTCAGCACCAAAAAGGCCTGAAGGCTCCGCCGTTCAAAGAAAGAACCGCCACCGGGCTTACCAGCGCAGACGCAGGCTGGTGCGGAAGGCGCGGGTGGTATTGCCAAAATCTCCACCAATACCGATGTCAAACATGGGCAGCACGCGGAAGTAGGTCGACAAATCAATCATCTTGCTGTCGTACTTGTCCGCACTGCTCACCGTCACACCTGCCTGCACTTCCAGCCAGGTCAAGGGGGTGAATCGCAGTGCTGGACGCACGTAGATGGAGCCATCGCTGAAGCTCACGGAAGTGTCCTGCGCTTTCAAGCTGGCGTAAACCAGACCGGCTTCAGCCACAAAAGTGAGCTTTTCATTGATCAACGAGGTGTGGAAACCGGCACCTGCCTGAATGCTCGCAAAGTCATAGTTCCCCTTCGTGGCTCCCGTCACACTGCCACCGCCGCCGCTGCCCCAGGAAGCACCAAATTTCAAATAGAGCGGATTGAACAGAGCCACCGTCAGTGTCGCGCCGATGGTATTGGCTCCAGAGAGGTTGCTGGCCTTGGGGGCCACGTAGCGGTAATAGGCCTCAATGTTGTTGAAATTGACCATGTTAGGCCCGCTCGGCTGCGCCCCATAACCGCCTGCGCCAGCGGGTGGTGAGCTGTAATTGCTCACCCCCTGAGGCGCGTAAGAGGAGACGCCTCCAGGCTGAGGAGCCGCAGCGTACGGATCTGCATAACCGGGAGGGGCCGTCACTGCCGGCGTGACGGAGGCAGGAGGCAAAGAATTGGGATACGCAGGAACATTGGGCGGTGGAGTACCGTATCCCGGAGGCGGAGTGCCATAGCCCGGCGGAGGAACACCCATGACACCATAACCAGTCTGACCGACCGCACTTTGGCAAAAGGCAACGCTGACGCTGAAAGCGTAAAATAGGATCCTTTTCATGATAAGTGGGGCATCTATTGATTATTTAGATAGGTTAAATAATCTCTCAAATCAATAGATTGGGCAAATCTTTTTTTTGGCTTTGAGATTTCCATTCAATCCAGTCGCTATGACGTTGCGTCAGCGACCCGGCATTTGAATAGGTCTTACAGGACGTATACATCCTATAAGAGGTCCCCACGTGCGAAACGCGCCGCTACTTTCTCAGCCAGCGCGGGATCAGTACAAGAAGCGCCAGTCCTGCTGCCAAACCTGCGATCAGCCGGCCTTTATGGCTTTCAGCCGGCTTCTCAATCTCGGGCAGAATCGTCACCAAATCAGGGACCGCGAGGGGTTTGAACTCTGGGATGGTCGGAGGCGGAGGGCTGGGGGCTTCAGATCCCGCAGGCGGGGTCTCGCTGGTGGCCGCTGCTGGCAGCGCCTTTTCCCAATCGAGATTGAGCAGGATGTCCCAGCCGGGGCTTTCGTTTTTCATCCGGCAGCCGCAGCGGCCCACAAGGAACATGCAGGCGTCTTCCAGCGATGCGTCATCCAAAATATTCAGCGGCCAGGCCCCCAGCACCCTGCCCCGGCCAAAGACCGCCCCGGCAAAGCTGGTGGTGGTGGGGTCAAAGGTTCCCCTCGGGCCGGTCAGCATACGCAGCAGCATGGCTTCGGCTGGATCATCGCGCCGCAGCCGCAGGGTGCTGAATTTCAGCCGCAGCGGCGGCCCAGGGCCAAGCTGGCTGTCCGGGTCGTTCGGATCCTGGATCGGCAAAGATGCCACCTGCTCCAGAAACTTGAGCCGCTTCTCGATCCGCTCCACCTCCAGCACGTCCAGCGGCGATCCGCTGTCGGCGATCACCCAGATAACAGAATCTCCGGCCAGCAGCTGCTGCACGAGTTTCTTGCGCGCCGGGGAATCCAGCACGGCACTGAGCGTGGCCGCATTCAGCTTGCCTGCCCACACCTGCTTGTCGCTCTCCCGTGAATAGCGCAGAACGGTCTCCTGCTGAGCGGGGTCTTTGGAGGTGGAGAAATCGAGGTTGGCCTTGCCATTGGCGCGCAGGGGGCGCAGCAGATCCTGCACCTCCGGTGTCTGCGAGACGGCGGCAGGCATCACCAGATGAAACTTGTCCGCCTCCCAGCGATCCAGCGCGAAGCGGAACACCGGAATGGTGCAGGCGCAGGCACCGCTGGTGCAGATGGCGATGATGAGGGTGGCGAGTCGCATGGCTCTATTTCCCAAAGCACTGCAGCCTGCCATCCATCGTGCTCACATACACACGCCCCTGGGCGACGGTGATGCCGTCCCACACGGCGGGACTGGTCAGCTCAAGTCCGGCGCTTTGTTCACCCGTCTCAGTGTTCACGGCCCACATCTTGGCGCCGCGTTTGCCATCCAGCGCTTCGTCCTGCTCCTTGAGTTCCTGCAGGATGGCGGGGTCCTTGGCTGCGAGACGCTCAAACGCATACTCCTCATCAATCGTGTCCGGCGCACCACTGACAAGCACCGTCTTGCCGGCCAGCGCCATGCTGCGGGCCACGATGGGCACAAAGCGGTCCCAGGTGTGCTTCACAAAGCTGCCGCTGCCTTTGCCGCCTTTGGCATCGGCACCGCCCTTGAACCACAGGGCACCGCCCACCTTGCCTTTGCCGGATTCCACCCCGGCCCCCACGCCATGCACCTCATTGCCGGAGCTGTCGCGGGAGTCGCCATTGTCGAAGTTGCAAACCAGCACGGCATCCGTGGGCTTCACTTCGGGCTGCTCGAAGCGCTGCTGCACTTCGGCGGCGCTCAGCGCCTTGTGATAGACGGCGAGTTGATCCAGCAGGCCGCTGTACGCCCCCGCGCTTTCTTCGGCCACGCCGCTGCCATTGCCCACGATCAGCGGATTCGCCGGTTTGCCAGCCACCAGATCCCCCGCCATGCCTTCGGCGACAAGCTTTCCATCTATATAGAGCGTCATCTTTTTGTCAGCCGCGAGGACACCCGCGATGTGGTGCCAGCCATCGGCCAGCGCTTCGGCGGAGACGATGCTGCTCACTTTCGAATCACTGCGGATGTGGAACTGCGGTTTCTTGTCATGGAAGTCGAGACCCACGCCGAGGCGAGGTCCGCCGTGGTTGATGATCGTGCCGCTGGGCTTGTCCGGCAGCACCCAGGCCTCCACGGTGATGGGAGTCTTCGTGGGGTCCAGCACCGGCATGTCCGGAAACTGCACGCTGCCGGGCATCGGCGCACTTTTGGCACTGCCCTTGGCTCCGCCTTTTTTCGGAGCGTCTGCATTCTTGCCCTTGCCTTTCTTCTTGGCCTCCGCCTGCGCCTTCAGGGTCTCGCTGTGGCCCACCTGCGTTTCTCCCTTCGGCTGCACGGCCAGAGGAACCCCCTTTTCATCCAGCACCACGCTGTTGCCCTTGCGTTCGGTGGTGGCGGATTCGGTGTCAAAGGCCTGCTCCGGCGGTGCCTTGGGCGTGGCAAACAGGGTGTACTCCATCGTGGTCGTCCACTTATAATACTGCGCCTCGCGGCC
>NZ_JBGANL010000148.1:0-3249 GCF_044222345.1 Prosthecobacter sp. | reverse complement strand
CGGTGTAGTAGCACTTCACCACGTTGGCGCCCAGTTCCGCCAGGATGCGGGTGGCGAGGCGGAAGTACTGCGGGGTGCGGGCCATTGCACGGCCCACGGCGGTCACGCCCATGACGGCGATGCCGTAACGGCTGGCGGCATCGACGAGATCGGTGAGGTTCTTGAGGGACTGGCGCTCGTAGGCGCTGCCGATGAAGACCTGCACAGCAAGAATGGAGGCATTGAGGCGGATGGCTTCTTCGATGTTGAGAGCCGTGCTTTCATTGGAGAGGGGCTCAAAGCCGGGGCGGGCAAATTTGGCCTTCTTGCCGTCGATCTCGCCTTCCCATTCTTCCATCGGGCTGATCATCGAGGTGCCGCCGGAGGCACGCAGCGCGATGGCCTTGGTGGTGGAGGCAGGGATGACGGAGCGCTGGATGCCGCGGGTGAGCATGAGGCAGTCTGCGTAGGGGGCGAGGGGGAGGATGGTCTGATCGACGCGCTGAAGAATTCCTTTTCCTTCATGTCTGCAGCGCTGGTTTGGATGTCGGCCATGGTGTGTGTTCAGTTTTGGGTGAGTTTAAATCCATAGTCACTCCCTGCTTGCCGTCCATGGACGTGCTCGCCAGATTTGTGTCGGATTTCGCAATGACGCCTTGATGCAGACGAACAAAAACATCCTCAGCCTCGTGCCCACCGGCTCCGCGCATCGTGTGCAGGGTCAGCGAACGGTGGCGCTGCCGGGGGTGACGGTGGACATCCTGACGACGCGCAAGATCGAACTGCAGCAGTGGGAGCTGCGGCGGCTGAATGATCCGTACTGGCGGCTGTACTGGCCGGTGAGTGCCGGAGGGGTGGTGGAAATCGAGGGTGAAAAGACGTTGCTGGAGCCGGGCTTCATGTATCTGATTCCGCCACACACGACTTTCAGCACCACGACGACGAAGCCATTCAGCAAGTGGTATGCGCATTTCAACCTAGGGCCGCTGGCGGACCGGGCGGCACCGGGGATCCACAAGTTTCCCACGAATGCGCTGATGCAGAGCCTGATCCCCGGATTGGTGAAGATGGGCAAGGAGAAGGTGGCGGTGAGGTTTCCGTGGCCGACGATCCAGCTCGTGATCGCCGCCGTGCAGTGCCTGCCGGAGAGCGTGTGGGAGAAGCAGCATCTGGATGCGCGGGTGCTGCGGGCGATGGAGTTCATGCACCAGCATCACGGACTCAAGCTGACGGCCGAGCAGGTGGCGAAGCATGCGGGTCTGAGCCTGCGGAATTTGAACCATCTTTTTCAGCAGGAGCTGCAGCAGCCGCCGATGCGGGTGCTGCTGGACTACCGGCTGGATGAAGCGTGCCGCAAGCTGCGGCACACGAAGGATAGCATCGAGACGATCTCCGAGCAGTGCGGGCTGACGAACCGCTACTACTTCAGCCGCATGCTGCGGCAGTACCGGAATACTTCGCCGGCGACATACCGGGATGAGAGCTGGGGGTGATTCATTGCAAGCCAAGCAGTGTTAAACTGTCGCGGTGGATCATGGCTTCGATCTGGGCGACATCGAGGCGGGGGAGCTGGGTGCCTTCGAGCATGTCGTTGAGTTTGCGGATGCCGTCGATGGAGGCGTTGACGGTGGTGAAGGGGAAGTCGGTGCCGAAGAGGAGCTTGTGCCAGACGCCGTATTCCTGCGCGAGCATGAGGGAATTGTAGAGCTGCCAGGGGCGGTAGTGGAGGGCGCTGACGTCGGCGAAGACGTTGTCGTGCTTGCGGATGGTCACGAGGCATTCGCCTTCGTAGGGGTGGCCGAGATGGGCGAGGATGATTTTTACGCCGGGATGTCTGAGGGCCACGGGCTCGATAAGGCGAGGCAGGGTGAAGGCCAGGGGTGCCTGGGCGATGAAGGTGGTGCCCATGTGCAGGAGGACGGGCAGGCCGTGCTTTTCCGCATACTGCCAGAGGGGTTCGAGTGTGGGATCATCGGGACTGAAGCCGGCGTACATGGGCAGAAGCTTGATGCCGCGCAGGCCGAGGGTTTCGTGGCCGAACTGCATCTCGCGCTGCCAGTTTTCCTGAGTGGGATCGATGGAGAGGAAACCGATCAAGCGTGCGGGATCGTGCGCCACGTAGTCTGCCACGGTCTGGTCATTGACCCAGAGGCCGCTGAGTTTGGCTTTGCCGCCGAAGACGAAGGTGTGGGTGTCTTCCGGGGCGCTGGCGCGATAGGCCTCATAGGTCGCGCTGATATCAACCTTCACGCCGGGGCGGGCGCGACCGGCCTGATGGAGGAAATCGTCGGAGAAGTCAGCGGGGAAGTTCCAGGCGTGGGAGTGGACGTCGATGATCATGGGTTCAAATCATTGGGCTGCTGCGATCATGCGGTCAAACTGACGCTCGACTTCGCGTTTGGTTTCGTCGTCGAGTTTGAAGCCGACGGGGCCGCGGATGAGGGTGTTTTTGAAGATGCCCTGGCGGACGAGGAGGTGTTTTTCGACGGCGAGGAAGCCGTCGAGGCTGGTCTGCATGGAGATGAGGGCGGAGAGGGGGCCGTGGATGCGGTCGGCTTTTTCGGTGTCGCCTGAGGTGAGGGCATTCCAGAGGGGGACGAGGCCGCGAATGAGATCCGCGCCGGGCATGGTGCCGACGACGCCGCGTTTGAAGGAGTCCACGAGGGCGATGCCGCCGGTGCCTTCGAAGACGCGGGCGCGGCCCTGGGTGGCATCGCGGAGTTCGGAGAGCTTGGGGCCGATGGGGGAGGCTTCGGGCTTGTACTGAACGCGGTCGGGGCCGAACTCGGCGAGCAGTCTGGCCTGCATGGCGATGGGCATGGGCTTGCCGACGTAGCCGCTGGCGTCCTGCACGATGACGGGGATCTGGATGGCGTGGATGATGCGGGTGTAGTAGGCGAGCAGTTCGCTTTCACCGATGCCGATGGAGACGGGCGGGATGGCCATGACGGCATCGGCACCGACGCTTTCGGCGTGTTTGGCGTAGCGTTCGGCGGTCTTGGAGGATTCAGCGCCGACGCTGATGATGACGGCGCCGCGAGATTTGCCAAACTTGCACGAAGCGGCGGCGAGTGCTTCGCGCTCTTCGCTGTCGAGGCGCAGGGTTTCGGAGACCATGGCCATGACGATGCCGTGGGCACCGCAGTCGTAGAGCCAGGAGATTTCGCGTTCGAGGGTTTCGAGGTCGAGGGTTTCGTCTTCGTGCCAAGGGGTTTGGAAGACGGGGAGGACGCCGCGGAGTGGGTGGGAGGAGGGCATGGGCGGGGAAGG